>JAKAHR010000010.1 GCA_021825365.1 Nitrospirota bacterium
GCTCCTCTGCCGGTTACCTCGAGAATGAATCCTACAAACTCTTCATTGATGTTTCAAGCACCAGCAGCCCGCTCATCTACGGGGAATTCGACAACAGGCTTGTGCAGATCAACGGCTCGCTGACCATTGCCTCCGACGAACGCTTGAAGAAGAATATCGAGCCACTGCGGTCGGCCCTTGGCAAGGTGCTGCAGCTTCGCGGGGTCAGCTACGAGTGGAAGGAACTGCGGCAGGAAGGCCGGGGTTTCGGCGGCAGCAAGGAGATCGGCCTCATAGCCCAGGAGGTGGAAAAGACTCTCCCGGAAATCGTCCACACCGACAGCAGGGGCTACAAATCCGTCGCCTACGACAAGGTAGTTCCTGTCCTGCTCGAAGCGATCAAGGAACAGCAAGCAATGATAACGCATCATGAGGAACTGGCGCGGGAGGAAGACGGCCGCATCGGCAAACTGGAGAATGCCTTGGAGATTATGGAAGCCAGGCTCACCAATCTCGAGAGACCGGCAAAGACCGTGTCGATGAAGTAGAAGGACCTATTTAGCTATCGCTTTTGTTAAAGAATTTCTCGTTTATTCCGATTAAAAATAAATAAGGAATACTCTGCTTCTGAGGGAAATTCCGGAAAGCGGCATGAGAGGGACAACCCTTGTCTATCTTGCCGGCCTGTGCGGGAGTATTATGGCCCAAGCGTACCATGATGAAAGGAATGCTGTCATACCCTTTGCCTGTCTGACAAAGCGGCTTATAACACATTTCAGCGCTGTGCATACCTCTTTTTGTCAGTGATTTAATCTCAGGGAAAGAAGACCAAGTGAAATCAAACGGTTTCATATATGTATGGCTGGGAATGATAATTGCTAAAGCAGTTAGTATGTTAATAAATGCCCATAAGCGCATTATCCTCTTCGTTCTCCTTGCCTGCCTCGCGGCAGTTGTTGCACCGGACCCATCCGTTTTTGGACAGAGTGTACCCATGATATTGCCTGGAAATCCGGTGCCGTTGGTCGTGGACCCAGAGTATCTTCCGTACCGCGTTGGTGTGCGAGAGCGGGGCATTCGAACCATGGGTGTTACATCAACAATCACGGTTTCTTATGTCCCGAATGGGAATAACAACTCTTTTGGGGATAGCTGTATTTCGTGGCCGGCAGGGTCACAAACTGCCTTCGACTATGCGGCGGCGATATGGCAAGGGTATCTTGTTTCGCCAGTTCCTATCGTGATTGAAGCATGCTGGACGACGCTAGGTCCGGGGATTCTTGGACATGGTGGCGCCTCGTATACTGCACTGGGACCGCCTTCTACTTTTTATCCCTTCGCGTTGGCTGATGCTATCCTTGGATATGACGCAACTGGTGTTCCGGACATCACGGTGGCATTCAGCGATAATTTCCCGTGGTATTTTGGCACAGATGGCAACCCGCTGCCAAACACTATGGACTTTGTGAGCGTTGTTCTGCATGAGATTGGACATGGGCTTGGCTTTGCCGGGACGATGCAGGGCAATGTCCCCGGTACGGGACAGGCACGGTGGGGATGGGGGTCCAGCATTCCGGCAGCATATGATCGCTTCGCTGTAAATAATATTGATCAGAGCCTTATCAACACCAGCATTTTTGCGAATCCTTCCGCCTCTCTCTTTTCACAGCTAACCGGGGGCAACGTCTATTTCAAAGGCGACAATGCCGTTTTTGCAAATGGCGGATCTAACGTCAAGCTCTATGCGCCGGCAACGTGGTCAAATGGTTCTAGTTATGCCCATCTCGACTATAACACATACAAACTGCCCAATCCTAACGCGCTGATGGTTTATGCAATGTCGTACGATAGTTCTGTCCACGACCCTGGCCCTGTCACCCTCGGTATTCTCAAGGATATCGGCTGGTCGATAGACTCGGGGTGCACTTATTCTCTTGGTTCTTCATCCAACTCCTTTGACCTGAACGGAGGCACGGGATCGGTTTCTGTAACAGCCTCAACAGGATGCGGCTGGACTGCGGTGAGCAACGACGCAGGATGGCTGCACGTGACCTCGGGAACCCCGGGGACGGGTAACGGGACTGTCGGATATTCTGTCGATCAATACACCGGCACCGGCACCAGAACAGGTACCATCACCATCGCAGGCCAGACCTTTACTGTCACGCAGACCGGTTGTTCCTATACCCTCACACCCGGCAGTCAGTCCCTCGATTATAACGGCGGCACGTTGACCTTTGATGTCACCACAAGCGGCGTTTGCCCATGGTCCGCATCCGGCTACCCTGCCTGGGTATCTATCGACTTAAACGGAAGCGGTCCGGGAAGCAAGACCGTCACCTATACGGTGGCTGCCAACGGCGCCGTTGCATCCAGGAGTGGCAATATCAACATCGCTGACAAGTCATTCATGATCACTCAAACCGGCGTACTTCCGACAGCCGATTTTTCCGGCAGTCCCCGTTCCGGCGTGGCTGCTCCTTTTCAGGTCACATTCACCGATCTGTCGAGCAACGCTTCCGGCTGGGCCTGGAGTTTTGGAGACACGAAGACGAGCACAAGCCAGAACCCTGTGCATACCTATAAGACAGCAGGGACCTATGATGTGCAGCTGACTGCCAGCAACATAAACGGTTCAAGCCCTGTCACGAAGAATGGCTACATCGTCGCCGACGCCTGCGGCAACAGCCCTGTCAGAAGGGCGGGGGGCGGGCCTGATCGCACTTTGATACAGGCAGCATACGACGATATTGGCATCGGAGGCACGGATACCATCTCTGTTCAGGCGGTGGATCTCACTCAGCCTCTCTTGTTCGATGATGACAAGACGGTAACGCTCATCGGGGGCAATACGTGTGCGTATGACGCGATCATACCCGAAACGATGATTATCGGAAGCCTCACCATTGTTCACGGGACAGTCACCATAGACGGCATCGTTGCAGTAAAATAGCAGGTCATCAAGTCCGCCTCCCGGCCTGGACTGTCCTTTGCCCCTGCTTCAAGAAGGCCCCTTTCCCCCTTTATGCTTTCAGAGTTTCGCATCCATTTCCCTCAAAAAAAGTTCTTGAAGACGCTGGATCATATTGGTAAACTAGCCATCTCAGAACGGAAAGGGGGTGATGCAGGAGATTTTCCGCAGCACGATAAGCACGGGGAGGTAAGCAGTCCGGTGGGATGGAATGCGGGTCAGTCGTCGAAAGGCGATATCGTCTGATCCGAACCTCAACGACCAAGGAGGGTCTATGATGCTTCTTAGACTTGTTCTCGTGCTTACGTTTCTTGCCGTCCCTCTGTTGTCGTACGGCCAGAAGGCCAAGACGATAGATGAGCTGGCAAAGATGTACGATGCTTCACGTTGTAAGACCTGCCACGCAGAGATTTACGCACAGTGGGAAAAATCCCATCACGCGCGCCCGCTGATGGGCGTCAAGGGCGGACTGATGCTGACTCCCCTTGCCCTGAAGAAGGGGGAAAAAGGCAGCACCGCTTTTTCAGAAGACAGCCCCGGCAAGATGACGATCAAGAATTATCCCTGCTTCAAATGCCACCTGCCCCAGGCCGTGACATCTGCCGAAGACTCGGTCGCCGTTGAACTGACCGAGGCCCTGCTCGCAAAGGACGCGGCAAAGGTCGGCAAGCTCCAGATCACCTGCATCGTCTGCCACCATGACAAGGCGATTATCCACAAGCGGGAACTGGGCGCCCCTGAAAAAGGAGTGTTATACGGCAAGAGGGACATCCCTGTCCACATGGATTCCACCTTCAAGACGGTAAAGAAGAGCGCCATCTTCAAGGATTCGGTATTCTGCGGGCAGTGCCACGGCCTCGGTCCGAATCTCGAATTCGACCAGGCCTTCCAGTGCGCAAACCTGTATGGAAGCTATCTCCATAACTACGTATCCGGAGGCGGGACGCAGTCATGCCAGGACTGCCATATGAAGAATGGCGATCACCTGCTGGCCCCCAACTGGAATGATGACAAGGCCTCCTCTGAGCTCCTGGCAAAGGCGATTACCCTTGATGTCCAGACCCTCGGATATGAGTGGCTGCAAAAGGCCGGGACGCTGATCCCGAAGGTCGTGGTGAACACGAAGATAACAACCTCGGCCGGCCACCGGATACCAGACGGCTGACCGTCCCACAATAGAGTGATCCTGGAAGTGATCACAAAATTCAAAGACAAAGACGGTAAGGCGATCGAAAAGAAGGAAGAAAGACATTATCATCCCCAGGCCACCAATTGCCGCGACACGAAGATGAAGTATGGCGCGCAGTGGAAGGTGGCGAATATCCGTGACACCAGCCTCCAGCCGCTGCAGGCCAAGAAGGAGTCCATGGAATTCGTCCTGCCGGATGGCGTGCGTTCCGCTGATGTTACGGTAAACCTCTTCTACGAACTCACCACACCGGCCCAGAAGTATCCGATTCACTCGATAACCAAGACGGTTTCACTCGACAAGTAGGAAGCCGCGCCGGTCAAAGAGGCCGTGTCCCTTTTCGGGGCACGGCCTCTTTTTTGTGCGCAAAGACCCGCTCCCCGGAAGGCTTTCGCTGCCTCTTCAAGATCATCAGCAGGCAGAACCTGTATCCCAACTACCGCAATGACGACTATTTCCTGCAGAAGCTCCTCCAGACGGAGCTGATCATAACACCCCCTGAAAAACCCGCGCCGCGACTGAGGGCCTGTTTTTGAGAAGGAGGGAGAAGGGGCGTTTATCCTTCCCTGCGAGATATTCCTATCGGCCCGGCGAGCAGGGCGAATTCCCCGATGCTCAGCGTCTCCGGTCGCCTGACCGGATCGATGCCTGCGTCTGCCAGGCAGTTCCTGATATCTCCGCAGACGCCCCGCAGGGAGTTGGCCAGCGTCTTCCGGCGCTGCGAAAATGCGGTCCGGATTATCCTGAAAAAGAGTTCTTCGTCATCCACCGCCACGGCCGGCTGCGGCCGGATCTTCATGTGTACCACCGCTGAATCCACCTTCGGCATCGGTCTGAAGGACTCTTTGGGAATGATGCATATCATCTCCGGCTCCGTCCGGTACTGGACCATGATCGACAGCACGCCGTAGTCCTTTCCCCCGGGCCTCGCCACGATCCTTTCGGCAACCTCCTTCTGGATCGTCAGGGTCATGGAGCGAAGATGCTGACCCGCCTCCAGTAAACGGAAGATGATCGGGGTGGTGATGTAGTAGGGTATGTTCGCGACCACCTTGAATTCCCCCATCTTTTCGAAGGGGAATTTCAGCGCATCGTCATGGACCAGCTCGACATTCCGGTAGCCGGCAAGATCGGCCCGCAATCTCCTGTACAGCGCCTCATCCAGCTCGATTGCGGTGACGTTCTTCGCCCTTTCCGAAAGCAGCCTTGTCAGCGTGCCGGGACCGGGGCCGATCTCAACGACCGTGTCATCAGGGGAAAGAGCGGCAGCGTCGACGATCCTGCCGAGGAGGGAGGGGTCGTAGAGGAAATGCTGTCCAAGCCGCTTGTTCGTTCTCACAGCCGGAGGTCCGCGGCAAGCCTGATCGCCTCGATCATGCTCGTCGGCCGGGCGATGCCTTTCCAGGCGATATCATACGCGGTGCCGTGGTCAGGCGATGTCCTTATGATCGGCAGCCCGACGGTCACATTCACGCCGGTATCAAACGCGATCATCTTGAGGGGGATGAGCCCCTGGTCATGGTACATACAGACGATGATGTCGAAGTCCCCAAAAAAGGCCCTGTGAAAAATCGTATCAGGAGGAAAGGGGCCTGATGCCGGGATGCCCTCCCTGTTCGCCTCTTCAACAGCAGGGATGATCTCGGCGATCTCCTCGCTGCCGAACATCCCCGCCTCACCGGCGTGCGGATTCAATCCCGCCACGCCGATCCTCGGCGCCCCGATGCCGAGCATGTCACATGCCCCTTTCGCAAGACGGATCGTCCGGAGCACCGCCTCCCTGGTTATCATCTTCGGAACGCTGCTCAGAGCGGTATGGATCGTAACGAGGATTACCCGCAGGGGCCCGCCCGCGAGCATCATGGCAAAGTCCCGCGTTGCGGTGAGCTCTGCCAGCATCTCGGTATGGCCGGGCCACTTCATTCCCCCCATCTTCAGGGCCTCCTTCGAGACAGGCGCGGTGACGATCGCGTCGACTGTCTTATCCAGGGCGAGGTCTACCGCCTTTTTTATGTAAGAGGCGCACGCCCTGCCACCTTCTGCCGAGGGGAAATTCTTCTCAAAGGCAGCCGGTTCGCCGGCTTCGATGATCTCGATGACGCCCGGCGAGGGAAGGGAGTCTTCAGGTGAGGCGATCGCCGAGATCTCGATCTTCATCCCGAGCACCTCGGCAGCCTCGCGGATGACCCTGCGGTCGCCGACGACGATAGGCCGGCAGCACTCCCTGACTTCAGGTGCGTCGAGCGCCCTTACGATGATCTCGGGCCCAACCCCTCCGGGGTCGCCCATGGTTATGGCGATTTTTTTCATATCAGGATGCGGTCTTATTCTCCGATGATCTTCACGAGGACGCGCTTCCTCCGCCTTCCGTCGAACTCGCCGTAGAATATCTGTTCCCATGGCCCGAAGTCGAGTCTGCCCTTCGTGACGGCGACCACCACTTCCCTGCCCATGACCTGACGCTTCAGGTGGGAGTCGGCATTGTCCTCTCCGTTGTTGTGGCGGTACTGAGAGACCGGCTCATGCGGGGCGAGTCTTTCGAGCCATTTTTCGAAGTCGTGATGGAGCCCTGCTTCATCGTCGTTGATGAAGACAGACGCGGTAATGTGCATCGCGTTGACCAGCACCAGCCCTTCCGCCACGCCGCTCTCCCTGAGGCATTCCTCCACCTGAGGCGTGATGTTGATAAACGCCCTCCGCGTCGGCGCCTGGAACCAGAGTTCCTTGCGATAGCTTTTCATGGGATCAGCCTTTCCCCTCCCAAGCAAATCCGGACAAATGACGGGATCATGTTCTCATGCAAGACTCTTCGTGGCGCGTGTCCGGCCGATACGAGACTAGTTTTGATAAAAGGCCTCATGACTCACCCCCCGGCTCGCCAGAAAATATGCCACCTCGAAGGGCTTGAAGTACATCCTCATCTTCCAGACGTCCCTGCTGGTCCCCATGAAGACCCGGTCCTCAAGGGCGTCGATGAGGCGGATCACCTCCTCCACCTCTTCATCGGAAAAGTCTGCCTTGATCTTCCTCGGCCCTGTCTGTTCCGGACCACGGCTCATGCCGAGCTGCCGGGCGATCTTCTGTACTGCGCTGAAGTATAGTTTGCCCTCTTTGGTGTCGATGAAACGGGGGATGCCCAACAGGTAATACGTGATCTCCGGCACATTGGGGAGGTTGCCGAAATGCTCCAGGCTGATGCCCAGTTTCTCCGCGCTCAGGCCTATCAGATTCTGCACGAGTATGTTCGTCTGGCCCTCAGGCACTCGGTTGATGACGAGCGCGGGGGAAAAAGTCCGTTCGATCTCGTCGATAAGGGGATGCAGCTCAGGGGCCATGTCATGTATCTTCCGGGAGAACCATTCGAGAGAGATTTCATCCGCGGTCAGGTCGTTCTTTTCGATGAGAGAGGCAATCGCATGGTTGTTCCTGAAGACATGCTGGATCTTCCTGAAAAGCGCCCCCTTGATAAAACCGTATGCATTGAGGACAGCGCCGGGCTCCGGGGCGGTGATGACGATGCCCTTATCCGCAATCCCGAAGAAGTCAAGGGTGTTGTAATGGACTCCGGCGCCCAGGTCGACGACGAGGCAGTCAGCAGGAAGCGACCGGAGGTGCTTGATGATCTTGAGCTTCACCCAGTGAGCGGGATTCGCCATCCCCGGCACGAACTCAGCCCCGCTGATCAGCCGGAGGTTCTTCTGTCCGGTCTCGACGAGCACCTGTTCCAGCGACGGGACCCTCTTCAGGATGAAGTCCGCGATGGTGGGCGTCCGGCCGGTAATGCCCAGGTAGGTGTGGAGATTCGCCGAGCCAAGGTCGAGATCAGCCAGCACCACCCTCTTCCCCTGCCGGGCAAAGGCGATGCCGAGGGTGAGGGCGAAGATGCTCTTGCCGACGCCTCCCTTTCCTCCGCCTACGGCGAAGATCGCCATCCTCTTGTCATGCGGTGTCATGAAAGTATCTCTATTATATACCCCGCTGCTCTTAGTGGCGAGCCGCGGGGGACTGCCCCCCATATTCTGAAAAGCGCTGCTCCGCATGACATTCGCTTGCAGCGTCTCGTACTGGCCGGGCGGCTCTTGACATCCGGAAAGGTCGCGGTAGCATGGGATACACATCTTATGGAAGCGAGGAGGCTGATCATGAAAAAGGCAACGTTTTTGACAATTCTGGGGATCTTGGGTATAGCAGTGTGGGGCGCAGCGGCCGGGGCTGCGACAGTGGATGTGACTATCGGGGATTTCTTCTTCTCTCCCACCCCGCTGACGATCAGTGTGGGCGATACGGTGCGGTGGACGAACACCGGTGTCGTTGCGCACACAACGACCAGCGGCGCCGGCTGCACGTCTGACGGCAACTGGAATTCGGGCACCATGTCCGGCGGACAGACCTTCTCCCATACCTTTGCGACCGCGGGCACCTTCCCCTATTTTTGTAGCTTCCACTGTGCATCCAGCAACATGGTCGGCAGCATAACGGTCAGCGGAACCCCGCCGCCGGTTCCCATCACCCCCATTATCAAGGCGAACAACACCAGGACGGCCTTGACCATAAAGTCTACGGACGTGCTGACGGTAACGGCCAGCCTTGATCCGGGCAGCAGCGCGGGGACGAATGCCGACTGGTGGGTCGCCGTCCAGACGGTATCCGGTTATTACCACTGGTCATCCACCACGACCCCCTGGCTGTGGAAGCCGGCACTGGCGGTCACGTATCAGGGGCCCATGATCACCGTCCCCGAGACCGTTATCTTCAATGCCTTTACCCTGGAGCCGGGCGCGTATGCCTTCTACTTTGCCATGGACACAGTCGTGGACGGACTGGTGACCTATGACCACCTCTTCTTTGACACCGTTGTGGTCACCGTCACACCATAAGGAGTGGGAAACCCGCGGCTATGGGGAAGCCCCTTCCTCCCCTGCCGGCACATCGTGGCTAAGAGACGGCCATCCTCCCTATTCTTCTCATCGCCATAGTGTCAACGCCCCTGTTCTCAGCATTCTGCCCTAGCAATGCCGGCTTGCGGACAGGGCGGATAGCGGCGTCTATGACCTCACTATCCATTTGACTGCGGTCGTTACAAGCGATTAACATATCTTCCATGCTGTCGCCGGAGAAACAATTCGAGATCATCAAGCGCGGGACTGTTGAGATCATCAGCGAAGGGGATCTTCTTAAGAAACTGGAGCGATCGTGTAAAGACAATAGTCCTCTCAGGATAAAGGCGGGCTTTGATCCCACAGCCCCTGACATCCACCTCGGACACACCGTGCTCCTTGAGAAGATGCGGCAGTTCCAGGAACTGGGCCACGAGGTGACCTTCCTCATCGGCGATTTCACCGGCATGATCGGGGATCCGACAGGCAAGAGCGAGACCCGCAAGATCCTTACCCGGGAAGAGGTGCTGAAGAATGCCGAGACGTATAAGACCCAGGTCTATAAGGTGCTCGATCCCGCAAAGACGGTCATCCGGTTCAACAGCGAATGGCTGGGGAAGATGTCCGCCATCGAGGTCGCCCAGTTGGGCGCCTTCGAGACCGTTGCCCGGATGCTCGAGCGCGATGATTTCAAGAAACGCTTCAGAAACCAGCAGCCGATCAGCATCCTGGAGTTCTACTACCCCCTGTTTCAGGCGTATGACTCCATCGCCCTGAAGGCGGACGTTGAGCTGGGCGGCACTGACCAGAAATTCAACCTCCTGATGGGCAGGTCGATACAGAAGGCGACCGGCATGGAGGAACAGGTGGTGCTCATGATGCCGCTCCTGGAAGGGCTCGACGGCGTCAACAAGATGTCAAAGAGCCTCGGCAATTATATCGGCATCAACGAGCCTGCTGTCGAATACGCCGGCGGAGAACTCACCGGCATGTTCAAGAAGGTGATGAACATCCCCGACAACCTCATTGAGCGCTATTATGAGCTTCTGAGCCGTATCGCCCTGAAGGAGTTCAGCGATCTGAGGGAGCGATTGAATGACAGGAGTCTCGATCCCCGGGAGGCAAAAAAGTCCCTCGCCGTGGAACTGGTGACGAGGTATCACGGTATGGAAGAGGCAGGAAAAGCCCTTGAACGATATACGGCGGTCTTTGAGGAAAAGAGTATCGTTGTTGAATCTCTCCCCTCTCTTGAAATCAGTCTTGCTACGGGTGAAAGGCCGGGCTGGCTTCCCCAGATCATGAAGGATACGGGTCTTGCAAAGTCAACCAGTGAGGCAATGCGGCTTATCAAACAGGGGGGGGTGAAGATCAACGACGCGGTCGTGACCGACCCTTCCACCACCCTTCCACAAGGCGAGCATATCGTAAAGGTCGGCAAGAACAAATTCTATAGGATTGTCATTACACAATAGTATCCTGCCTCATCCCGTCCGGGCGATTGTCGTGCAGCGGGATACTGTCTATCGCTCCCGACAGTACCCCCTGCCGGCGGGATTAGGGTATAATGCTACATGATTTCCCCTGCTGAGATAATCCTCAGACTCCTCTTGGGTACCCTCCTGGGCGGCATCATCGGGTTTGAGCGCCAGACCCACGGCCGCCCTGCCGGCTTCAGGACTCAGCTGCTCGTCTGCGTCGCCTGCGTCCTCATCATGATCATCTCTGAAGGCTACTATGCCCAGACAGCCATGAACCCTCAATATACGCGGGTCGACCCGACGAGGATAGCAGCGGGCGCGATGACAGGCGTGGGTTTTCTCGGCGCAGGCGTGATCCTCAAGACCGGCCTTTCGATCCAGGGGCTCACCACGGCCGCGTGCATCTGGATCGTCTCTGCGATCGGCCTTGCCGTGGGCGCCGGGCAGTACGTGGCCGCCATAACCGGATTCGTCATCACCTTCTTTTCCCTGTGGCTGCTCCGGATATTTGAGACCCGCATGCCCCGCCTTGTCTACAAGTACATCACCCTTGTCACCGACGCGTCAGGGGAGGAGGAGCCGATCAGGAAACTATTTGCTGATTTGGGGTTCGATGTGGTCCGGACCGATTACGACGTTCGGGTTGCTGAGAAGGAAAAGACGTATGTCTTTGTTGTTACATCACGGGACGGCACCCTGATGAAGGACGTTATCAGCCGCCTGACAGGCCTGGGCGGCGTGCGAAGGATCGAGATCAAGAACTAGCCTGCCTCCTGTCCATATTTCCTGAATAAATTCTTCAGACAGTGTTCCCCTCCGCTGTCTCTACGGTATCATGGCCGATCGATGAATTTTCCGGCAAGCCCGATAAGCCCGTGGACTTTCAGGTCTATGTAGTCTCCGTCCCGCCGTACCTCTTGAAGGCCTTCTTCAAGCCTCCCGATCGGCACGTGGATCACCTCGATGTCCTCCGTCTCGTCCCGATTTCCGATGCCGACGAACTTCAGTCCTGTCGCCACGAAGACGGTCAGCACCTCCGATGAGGCCCCCGATGACATCGGCCCCCTGATGAGGAACTCCATCCTCCTGGCAGCATAGCCGGTCTCTTCTATCAGCTCGCGCCGCGCGGCATCTTCCAGCGACTCTCCCGGATCGCAGAGACCTGCAGGCAGCTCAAGGACATAGGCATCAACCGGCGGCCTGAACTGGCGGATGAGGACGACTTCCGCCTTGTCCGTAATCGGCACGATCCCGACGACACCGTCGCAGCCGACCCGCTCTATCGACTCCCAGTCCCGCACCTCCGCCCTGCCGCCCGCAGCGCCGCGGCCGGAATATCTGAGGAGGACGGACCTGAGGAACCTGCCCTGCCACATCACCTTTTTTTCAAGGACTCCCATCGTGTCCTCAGCCGAGGAGGCCGTCCGCCTTGATGAAGAGTTCGTCGATGCGGGACGTCTCAGCGGCGATCTCCCCGAGCACCCCCGCAAGGTCGTTCTTGCCGAGAGACGCCGCCTTCCCGGCCCACTCGCGGTACGTGCGGGCATGCTCCTTGTTGTGTTCCTTCCAGTGTTCGATGAGGTGTTTCAGCTTGTCGAGATCATTCATGGCAGCTCCTTTGTGACGGGGTAGGGGGTTATTCTTCAATGACAGGGGAAGCTCAAGGTTGTTTTCTTCCAGGAGGGTCTTGTCGGCCAGAACGGTTTCTGCGGCTCCGTCAGCCATGACCCTGCCGTCCCTGACGATGATGCATCGTTCACAGGTTTCGAGGATAAAATCAAGATCGTGGGACGCAACGATCTTCGTGTGGTCAAAGGCATTGAGAAGGTTGATCAGCTGTCTCCTCGACCGGGGATCGAGACTCGACGCCGGCTCGTCCATCACGAGTATCTCCGGCTGCATCGCGATGACCGAGGCGATCGCAACCGAGCTCTTCTGCCCGCTCGAAAGATGATGGGGAGGCCGGTCCCTCAGTCCCTGGCACCCGACGATGCGAAGCGCCTCCTCGACGCGTTCGGCCGCCCTTTCCCGTCCGAGCCCGAGGTTCAGCGGTCCGAACGCAACGTCGTCGTATACTGTCGGCATGAAGAGCTGATCATCCGGGTTCTGGAAGATCATCCCGACCTTCTTCCTGACCTCTTTCCTCGTCTGCGCCGTGAGCTGGAGATCCCCGATGATGATGCTCCCTGAGGCAGGCAGGATGCTGCCGTTGATGTGCAGCAGCAGGGTGGACTTGCCGGCGCCGTTGGCCCCGACGATCCCGACCGCCTCTCCGTGGGTGATCCTCAGGGACAGGCCATTGAGCGCCGCCGTCCCGTCGGGGTAGTGGTAACGGACATCCTGAAATTCGACGATATGGTGGCTCATCCTGTCCTCAGAATGTCCCCATCGAAAGGCTGCCCATCGCCCCGACGACGTCATGCACCCTGAAGAGGTACAGGAGCACCATGGTTGAACTAAGGAAGACAATATCAGCCCCGGAGACGCGGTGCGGTCTCATCAGGTGAAGGTTGCCGCTGAAACCGCGGGACAGCATCGCCTGGTAGATACGCTCCGCACGCTCGACGGTCCTCAGGAACAGGGTCCCCACCAGACTGACGAATGTCTTCATCCCCTTGCCCTGCCTGCCGAAGGAGCGCATATCCCTCGCCCGCACCGCCTTCATCGCCTCTTCCACCAGTACGAAGAGGTAGCGGTACAGGAACAGGAGCTGGGAGATGAAGATGCCCGGAACGCCGAGTTTCCGCAGCGCATGGCATATGCCGGGAAACGAGGTCGTGGCGATAAGCAGCAGGGCGGACGTGATCGTGAGGAAGAACTTCAGCATGATCGAAAAAAAGGATATCCAGCCCCGCGATACGGGGAATCCCCAGCACGAATAGACAATCTGCCGGTCGAGCAGGGGATTGAAGATGCCGATAAAGAGCGCGAAGGAAGAAACGAGCAGGACCTTCTTGAGGATGAACTTCACGGGGATGTCACCAAGGGAAAAGAGCAGCACAGGGAAGAGAAAGAAGGGCAGCAGCCCGGTTATCTCATATTTCGGAAAAGAGACGACCGTCACGACGAAGGCGACCGTTGCGATCAGCTTTGCCCGGGGATCGAGGCGGTGGACAAAGGTGTTCTTATAGGAAAGGGTGTCGAGATATCCGAGGTTGAAATATCCTTCGTCAAACATAGGAATATCGTACCAATCAGGGAGATGTCTTCATAAACAAGAACACCGGTTCAAACCCGCCTCACGCCGACTTCCTGCGCAAGGCCCTGATTATATATCCGATGAGAAGCACCCCGGCCAGGACCAGGGCGGAGCCGATGAGTCCTGAAACCGATGTGGCGGAAGCCCTTCCCTTGTCGTCATCGGCCTTCCGGAAGCCGTAGTCAGGCAGGAGGGCTGTCTTCTCCTGTATCGACTTCAGGGCATGGGCGATCCCGCTTGTCTGTCCAGGCAGGTCAGGCCTTCCGAAGACCTTCTGTATCGACCATTCCAGGCCATCGGGGTTTGACGAAGCAAACCACGACATCACCCCGCCCGTCAGTACGGCCGCAACCAGAAACCCGATGAAGACCTTCTTGATCGGAAGATGCGCTGAGAGCGGCCTGGCCGACAGGGAGCCTTCCAGTATCTCGGGACGTGCCGCCCGGATGAAATTGATCACCCCTGCGGTCACGATCCCTTCGACTACGCCGATGGCAAGATGGATCGGCTGCATCAGAAGTGCGAACGTACTGAAGGGAAGCTCGCTCCGGCCTGAAAGCAGGGTCTCGATAACAACGGAAATAGCCCCCAGCTGGAGCCCCACGACCCCGCCCAGCAAGGAAGCGATCGTCAATCTCCTGCGCGAGCCGCCGGAACCGGCCAGCGGCCTGAAGATAAGGGGATAGGCGACGAAGCAGGGGTATAATCCCAGGTTCCAGATATTACAGCCGAGCGCCAGCAGGCCTCCGTCCGCAAAGAAGAGCGCCTGGACGGTCAGCACGGAGGCCATTACGATGAAGGCCGCGTAGGGGCCGAGGATAACGGCAAGGATCATCCCTCCGCCGAGATGTCCGCTCGAGCCGGTGCCCGGAATCGTAAAATTGATCATCTGGGCAGCAAAGATGAAGGCGCCGAGCACCCCCATGAGGGGTATCAGCTTCTCTTCCATGGTATCTGTCAGCTTCTTTGAGCAATAGGAGATCGTGCCCACCGTCCCTGCCCAAAAGGCCGCTCCGACTGCCGGTGAAAGCAGGGCGTCAGCCATATGCATCGTATTTCCTCCTAAAGACCCGGTATGGTATCCGCGGGGAACGCGACATCGGTTGCGGAAAGATTGTCTGACATGGCCGGCTCCCTGACGAGAGAAACAAAAAAGCCATGAAGACCTTTCTTTCCGGGACTGCGGTCCCGCGGAAGCCTTCATGGCTTTTGATTCCTGTATCATCCTATCACAGCCGCCGGGATATTACAATACACGGGTTGCACCCTTGGACAACAGGTTTGTGTTAGAATAATATGTTCTCACTTCTTACAGGAGAAATGACCGCAAGACGTGAATAAACGCAGAAAGAACCTCTGTTCCCCCATCCGGCGTTGCGACCGCCGGAAGTCCCGCTGTTGCTCATCTTCTTCCCTTTTTCCCTTTGACAAATTCCGTGAAGAATGCGGCGTCTTCGGCGTATATAACCACCCTGAGGCAGCAAACCTCACCTACCTGGGACTCTATGCCCTGCAGCACCGGGGGCAGGAGGGCGCGGGGATCTGCTCTTCTGACGGCAGGCAGATGTATATAGAGAAGGCGATGGGGCTCGTGGCGGATATCTTCAGCGAGAAGCGGCTGAAGAAGCTCCCCGGCTTTGCGGCGATCGGCCACAACCGCTATTCAACAGCCGGCAGCAGCGTCCTGAAGAACGTCCAGCCGATTGTTGCCAACTTTGCCCTCGGCTCCCTCGCCCTTGCGCATAACGGCAATCTCGTCAATGCCAATGACCTGAGGGTCTCCCTCGAAGAGGAGGGGGCCATATTCCAGTCGACCTCGGACAGCGAGGTGATCGTACACCTCATCGCCCATTCCAAGGGCGAGACGTTCCACGAGCGGATTGTACAGGCGCTCCAGGAGGTGAGCGGGGCATATAGTCTGCTCATTCTCAGGCCGAATGAACTGGTTGCGGTCCGCGATCCCTATGGTGTCCGCCCCCTCTGCCTCGGCGAGGTGGACGGCGCCTTTGTCGTCGCCTCGGAGACCTGTGCACTGGACCTCATCAGCGCAAAGTACGTCAGGGATATTGAACCCGGCGAGATGGTTGTCATCAACGAACACGGCATGACCTCGTACCGTGCCGTCGTGAGCCAGCGGCGGGCGTTCTGCATCTTCGAGTTCATTTACTTCTCGCGTCCCGACAGTTATATCTTCGGCGGCCAGAACGTAAACGGCATCAGGAAGGAGTTCGGCAGGCAGCTTGCGCGGGAATCCGGCGTGGAGGCCGACCTTGTCATCCCGGTCCCCGACTCGGGCGTTCCCGCTGCGATCGGGTATTCCGAGGAGAGCGGCATCCCCTTTGACTTCGGCCTCATCAGGAACCATTACGTAGGCAGGACGTTTATCGAGCCGAAGCAGAGCATCCGCCACTTCGGGGTGAAGATAAAGCTCAACCCGGTGCGCAAGCTGATCGAAGGCAAACGTATCGTGGTTATCGACGATTCGATCGTCCGGGGCACAACGAGCAAGAAGATCGTCAAGATGATCAGGGAAAACGGCGGCGCCAAAGAAGTGCACTTGCGCATCAGCTCGCCTCCGACGATCATGCCCTGTTTTTACGGGATCGACACCCCCACGCGGCAGGAACTGATCGCAGCGAGCCACGATGTCGAAGAGATCAGGAAATACGTGACAGCCGATTCGCTCGCCTATCTCAACATCGAAGGCCTGATGAGGATCGTACCTGATTCCGGAGACTACTGCACCGCCTGTTTCGATAACGTTTATCCGATCAGCTTCCCCGGAGAACATCTGGAGCAGCTGGAATTCTTTTTTCGATAGGGCTTGCGATGCCATGCCCTGAACGCACCGCGGAGAGCATATGATAACGTCTGTATTCAGGGACATCTTCAGGGTCAACCTCGGGGTGAAGCGGACCGAGCGGTGCATCGTGTTCACCGACAGGCCCTCCCCCCAGGAGGAGATAGGCCCGGCCGATACGGAGCGCAGGACGACCCTGCGATGCCTCGGCTTCCTCGCCGCAGAGGTGGGGAAGGGGCTTGCCGGAGAAGTGCGCTTCCTCGATTATCCGGCAACAGGCAGCCATGGAACCGAACCGCCCGCCGCCTTATGGGAGGCGGCCTTCGGCACGCGGGCGGTCATCGCCCTCCAGAAGAAGGGGCTCCTCAACGAACTCCTCAACAAGAGGGCGGACAGGGATGTCCGGGAGGCTGCGGAAAAGATCGTCAGCCGCTATCGGCAGGATGCCGTGGACGCCGTCGTCGCCCTCTCCTACTATTCAACGAGCCACACCCTTTTCAGAAGACTGCTGACTGATTCCTGCGGCGCCCGGTACGCGAGCATGCCGCTCTTTGAGATCTCGATGGTAGAGGGCCCGATGAACGTCGACTGGAAGGCCCTTGCCCGCCTGACGAAGTCCGTCTCTGCCCGGATCAGCAAGGCGGAGCGCATCGAGATTTCGACGGCGAACGGTTCGAAGATCGCCTTCTCCGTGGAGGGGCGAAAGGCCGTCTCCGATACCGGGATCCTGACACGGCCCGGCGCCTTCGGCAATCTGCCGGCAGGCGAGTCTTTCATCGCCCCGGTGGAAGGCACGGCAAAAGGCACCCTCATCCTGGAGTGGGCGCCGACCCGGGAGCTTTCCTCCCCGGTGACCCTCGAGGTGAGCGACGGACGGGTGCAGCGGGTGTCAGGAAGCGAACCCTTTGCCGCGCAGTTGAGGCAACGCCTTTCGGAGCGCTCCGAGAACGGGAACATCGCGGAGTTCGGGGTCGGCACGAACAGCATGGCACAGAGACCGGACAGCATCCTCGAATCAGAGAAGATACGGGGGACCATCCATATCGCACTCGGTGACAACAGCACCTTCGGAGGAACGGTCAGCACCCCTTTTCACCTGGACTTTGTCTTCTTCAGGCCCACCGTCCGGCTGATCTTCGGTGACGGCGGCAGGGACACACTGATGAGCAAGGGCTCCCTGAAGGGGGTGGCAGGATGACGGACCATGTCGTCGTCCTGATTACCGCCCCTGCTGAGGAAGAGGCGGGGAAGATCGCCCATGCCCTGGTCACCGGGCGGCTTGCTGCGTGCGTCAATATCGTGAAGAATGTTCGCTCTGTCTACCGGTGGCAGGGGAAGGTGGAGGACGAGGCCGAGGTGCTGATGATCGCAAAGACCCGGCGGTCCCTCGTCGCCGCCCTCGCCGCCCGGGTGAAGGAATTGCACAGCTATACCGTGCCTGAAGTGATCGCCCTTCCGATCGTGGAAGGGGCGGGGGATTACCTGGGATGGCTCGGGGAGGAGACATCCTGAGGCAGGCGCAGCCCCCGATGCTGCATGACAGGAGGAAATATATACAACAGAAAGGAGTTGTTATGAAACGGATAGTGCTTGCGATCCTTGTTGTATGGGCTTTTTCGGTGTTCTCTGCCGAGGCCCTTGCCGCTCAGCAGAAGGAGATACTTATCGGCCTTATTCCCGAGATGAATGTCTTCAAGCAGAGGGAACGTTTCAAGCCCCTTGCTGATTACCTTTCGAAGAAGACGGGGGTGAAGGTGAACATCACCATCCTCAGCCGGTACGGGAACATCATCGACCGTTTCACCTCGGAGAAGATGGACGGCGCCTTCTTCGGGTCCTTCACCGGCGCTCTGGCGATCGAGAAGCTGGGGGTTGTGCCGATTGCGCGGCCGATGAACCTTGACGGCTCGACGCAATACTGGGGGTACATCTTCGTGCGGAAGGACAGCGGCATCCGCAACGTCGGCGGCATGAAAGGGAAGAAGATGGCCTTTGTGGAGAAGGCCACGACAGCCGGGTACGTGTTCCCCGTAGCCTATCTCAAGGACAACGGCGTCACGGACATCAAGAGTTTCTTCCACGAGTTCTATTTCACCGGCAGCCACGATGCCGCAGTATACGCCGTCCTCGACCGCAAGGCGGATATCGGGGCTGCCAAGCACAGCATCTATGACCGGGTGCGCAAGGTTGAACCGCGGGTTGACAAGGAAATGACGATCCTTGCAGAGTCCGTGAAGGTGCCGTCCAATGGCCTCTGCGTCCGGAAGGGGCTTGATCCGCAGCTCCAGAAGAAGCTCAAGGAGGCGCTTCTCACCATCGATAAGAACCCCGAGGGGAAGGTAGTCCTCGAAAAATTCGGGGGCATCAAGTTTATCGAAACCACGGTCGAAGACTATAAGCCCGTCTTCGTCCTCGCCCAGAAGGCCGGGATCGATATCAAGAAGTACAACTGGAGAAACGAGTAGTGCGGCTTTCCTGACCGGCGTTTGGACCGGGCAGGCTAGATCTTATCGAGGAGACAGACGGCGTAGGCTGCGATCCCTTCGCCGCGTCCGACAAAGCCCATGCCTTCGTTTGTCTTTGCCTTGATGTTGATGCATTGCTCCGGGATGCCGGTCTGGGAAAGGGCGACCTTCATGCCCTCGATATGGGGGGCAAGCCGCGGCTGTTCGGCCAGGACGGTGGAATCGACCCATGCCACCCTGTAGCCGCTCATCCGCGCCAGCTCCACGATGTATTTCAGCAGCTCAAGGCTGACGGCGTTCTTCCACCGGGGGTCAGTGTCAGGGAAGTGGGTGCCGATGTCACCGACGCCGAGGGCGCCGATGACCGCGTCCATGATCGCGTGACAAAGCACATCAGCGTCGGAATGTCCTGCCAGCCCCCTTGGAAAGGGGATCTCCACCCCTCCGATGATCAGTCTCCTGCCCTCGGCGAGGCGGTGGGAATCGTACCCGCACCCGATCCTCATGCCGCTGTCCCTCTCCTTTCAAGGAGCACTTCCGCGATCTTCAGGTCATCAGGGGTGGTGATCTTGATATTGGCGTATGAGCCCAGGACCATCCGGACCTTTCCCCCGTACCGCTCGACAAGACTGGCGTCATCCGTCGCGCAGAAGGATTCCCGCATCGCCCTCTCATGGGCTGAGAAGATCGTTGAATACGGAAAGACCTGGGGTGTCTGGACGGCCCAGAGTGCCTCCCGCCTCAATGTCTTTTCAACAAAATCCCCTGCCGTCTCCTTGATGGTGTCCTTCACGGGCACGCCTACCACGACCCCGTCACAATCGACCAGGCCGCCGAGGGCTTTCCGTATGACAGCAGGTTCAATGAGGGGCCTGACCCCGTCGTGGATAAGGACGGAGCTGCCATGGCCTCTGATGAGCTTCAGCCCGCTGAAGACGGAGTCCTGACGCTCTCTTCCTCCGGGCGCGATCCTCCTGACCCTGGGGATCCGATATTCCTCGAGCACGGAGACCCCGTATGCCATGTCAGGTTCCCGGAGGACCGGGATGATCTCCGTGATCTCCGGCACCGAGGCCAGACTCAGGAGCGTCCAGGCGAGCAGCGGCCTGTTGCCGAGAGTGGCGAAGGGTTTGTGGGTCCCTTCTCCAAAGCGCCTGCCCATCCCTGCGGCAGGGACGATAGCGATGACGTTTTCGATCACCAGGATGCAGCGCCTGCTACCGCGCCGCCCTCACCTCCTCTTTCTCATATTCCTCGCGGGCCTTCGAAAAGATCATCCTGCCTGCTGTCGTCTGCAGCACGCTCGTGACCGTCACATCGATCGTCTTGCTCATGAACTTCCTCCCGTTTTCGACCACCACCATGGTGCCGTCATCCAGGTAGGCCACCCCCTGGTTATATTCCTTTCCCTCCTTGAGGACGAAGACCCGCATCATCTCGCCCGGCAGGACGACCGGCTTGAGGGAGTTCGCGAGTTCATTGATGTTCAGTACGGACACCCCCTGGAGCTGGGCGACCTTGTTGAGGTTGAAATCATTGGTGATGATCTTGGCGTTCATCAGTTTCCCGAGGGCGACCAGCTTGGAGTCCACCTCCTTGATCTTGGGGAAGTCCTCCTCGATGATACGGACGTTGATGTTGGCCATCTTCTGTATCTTGTGCAGCACATCGAGGCCGCGCCTGCCCCGGGCCCGTTTGGTGGAATCCTGGGCGTCGGCGATATACTGCAGCTCCTGGAGGATGAACTGCGGCACGATGAAGGTCCCCTCGATAAAGCCTGCCTCGCAGACGTCCGCGATGCGTCCGTCGATGATGACGCTCGTATCGAGGATCTTGAGGTTCTCCTCCATCCCCTTGCCGCTGAGGAGTCTGAAGATGCCGGGGATGGTGATCCCCTTTCCCCTGCCGAGGCCGATGATCATGCCGCCGTATCCGAACATACCCTTGAGGGCGAAGGAGACCTCCACCAGTTCTTCCTTCATGATCATCCGCAGGGGGGCAAGGATGAGGTTGGCGAAGAGGAGGCCGAGAGCCGCTCCGACGATACCGCCGATAACGGTCCCCATATTCACCTTCTTCAGCAGCACGTCGGCGGCAACAGCGACGGAGCCGAAGAAAAATCCGGCCGCGGCGCCGGCGATCTCATAGCCGTATTTAAGACCCAGAAGATATCCTGACAAAGAGAACAGACACAGAACAGCAAGTCTGACTGTTATCAGCATCGTACCACCTCCCGTGATGCGGCCTGCGTGCAAAACAAGTGCTGCCGCGGGCGACACCCTCCCACCAGACCAGACCTATTACGACGGCCGCAGGGTGACATAGAATTTTCTCCCGCCCCGATTGATGAAGAGCAGCACGGTGTCACCCGGCTTTATTCCCGAAACGATCCGGGTGTAGTCAGTCAGCCCCTCGATCTTCTTCCTGTCGATCTCCTGGATGATATCGCCCTTCCTGATACCCGCCTCGTCAGCGCCCGACCCCGGCTCCACGCGCGCGATAACGACGCCTTTTTCATCCTTGCGGAGACCCAGCTGCCGGGCTATCTCCCTGGTCAATTCCATTACGCTGAGACCGGAGAGCACCTCGGAGGGGGCTTCTTCCGGGGAGACCCCGGGCGCGGATTCGGCAATGTCCTTGGGCAGCTCCGCAATCACGACGGGTATCCGGAGTTCCTTGTCTCCCCGAAGGACCAGGAGGGAGATTTGCGAGCCCGCCTTTGCCTGAGAGACCATGTTTCTCAGGTGTCCGGGGTCTGTTATCTTCTTGCCGTTGAATTCGATAATAACGTCTCCCCTGCGGAGCCCCGCTCTTTCAGCCGGACTTCCCTTTGAGATGTCCCCCACGAGTGCGCCTTTGGCGTTTCTGATGCCGAACTTCTGGGCAAGCTCAGGAGTCAGCTCCTGGATGGTGACACCGAGCCATCCGCGCGTCACCTTGCCCTTCTGCTGCAGTTGATCCATGACGAGCCGGACCATATTGCTGGGGACGGCAAAACCGATGCCCTGATACCCGCCGGACTTCGAGAATATGGCCGTATTGATGCCGATGAGCTCCCCCCGTATGTTTACCAGGGGGCCCCCGGAGTTGCCCGGGTTGATGGCAGCATCCGTCTGGATGAAGTCCTCGTAATCCGCTATGCCGACGTTTGCCCGGCCGACGGCGCTGATGATGCCCATGGTGACCGTATGGCTGAGGCCGAACGGATTGCCTATGGCGAGGACGAACTCACCCACCTGGAGTTTGTCCGAATCGCCCCACCGAACTGTCGGCAGGCTGCCGGCGTCTATCTTGACCAGGGCGACATCGGTCTTCGGATCAGCCCCGATGATCCGGGCCTTGAAGGACCGCTTGTCAAAGAGGATGACCCTGATCTCGTCCGCCTGCTCGATCACGTGGTTGTTCGTGATGATGTAACCGTCGGGAGACACGATGACCCCGGAGCCGAGACTCTGCTCTTTCCATTTTTTCGGAGCCTTGAAGTCGCGGAAGGGATTGAAGAAATCGAAGAAGGGGTCATCGAACAGCGGGGATGAGTCGCGTCTGACCACCTTTGTCGTCGAAATATTGACGACAGCCGGTGATACGGCGCCGGCGATTTCCGTAAACGCCTTGCTCGTCTCGACGATCTGACGGGGGACGTTGGGCGGTGTGGACGGGCCATATGCCTTCTTCCTGCCCGTAAGCTCATCGAGAAGGTAAAAACTTACACCGCCGAGAAAGATGCCGATGAGGAGGACCGAAATTATGATAACTATTTTATTTTTCATGATATTTCATTATAATAAGCTTTTTAGGACCTTGTAAAGTGGCTATCCTTGACAAAGAGTGGTTTCTAATGCTAATTTTCAAAGCTCAAACATCTGCGGGGGAAAGGGGCTGCTGCCGCGATTTTCCCCTCTGAAGGGATGTTTGCCGTATTCTCATTCCCTGAAGGTTTAAGGAGGTTATAGATGAAACGTTATCTGCTCGCCCCTGGCCCCACGCCGGTTCCGCCTGAAGCTCTCCTGGCGATGGCCATGCCGATTATACACCACCGCTCGCCGGATTTCCTGCCGGTGATCGACGCGGCGAAGAAAGGCCTGCAATGGCTCTACCAGACGAAGAACGACGTCCTGATCATCTGCGCTACCGGCACCGGAGGGATGGTCGGATCCGTCAATAATTTTTTCAGCCCCGGCGACAAGGCGCTTGTCATCAACGGAGGTAATTTCGGAGAGCGCTGGACGAAGATCTGCAAGGCATACGGTCTTGCCGTGGAGGAGATTAAGGTCGACTGGGGATACGCGGTAAAGCCTGAAGACGTTGAGAAGGCCCTCAAAAAGGACCCTTCCATCAAGGGCGTGTTCGTGCAGGCATCCGAGACGTCGACCGGCGTATATCATGACATCAAAACGCTCGCTTCCATCGTGAAGAAATGTGACAACACCATCCTCATCGTTGACGCCATTTCCGCCCTGGTGGCGCATGACCTCAGGATGGACGAGTGGGGCATCGACGTCATGATCGGAGGCTCCCAGAAGGGCTTGATGCTTCCGCCCGGTCTCGCCTTTGTGGGCGTCAGCGAGAAGGCCTGGAAATTCGCGGACAAGGCGACCTCCCCAAAGTTCTATTTCAACTTCAGGAAGGAGCGGGAATCGCTCTCCAAGAACCAGACGAGCTTCACCTCGCCGGTGACCCTGATTATCGGTCTGAACGAAAGCCTCAAGCTCGTGCAGGCGGAGGGGCTGGAAAACGCATTCAGACGGCACGAGCGTCTCTCCCATGCAACGCGGGAGGCGGTCAAGGCGCTGGGACTCGATATGTTCACCAAGGAGTCGCCCAGCTTTGCGGTCACCGCCATCAATGCTCCGAAGGGCATCGACGGGCAGGAGATATACAAGAATCTGAGGGTGAAATACGGCATAACCGCTGCCGGCGGCCAGGGCCAGGCAAAGGGTAAGATATTCCGCATCGCCCATCTCGGCTATGCCGGCACCTTTGACGTCATTACCGCCGTAGCCGGCCTCGAGATGGTGCTGAAGGGCATGGGATATCCGGTCAAACTCGGCACGGGTGTCGCCGTAGCCCAGGAATTACTGATGGTGTAGGAGGATTGATCATTGAAGGTACTGGTGAGTGACAGCATTTCGCCCAAGGGCGTGGAGATACTGAAGAAGGCCGGCCTCGCGGTCGATGTGAGGACCGGGATGAAGCCTGAAGAGCTGAAGGCCTGTATCGGCGAGTACGACGGGCTGGTGATCCGGTCTGCCACCAAGGTGACGGCCGAGATCATCGAGGCCGCGGGGCGGCTGAAGGTGATCGGCAGGGCGGGGTCGGGCCTCGACAACGTCGACAAGACGGCTGCGTCGAAGAAGGGCATTGTCGTAATGAACACGCCGGGCGGCAATACGGTCACCACGGCCGAACATTCCATCGCCATGCTCTTTGCCGTTGCCCGTCTCATACCCCAGGCGACCGCATCGATGAAGTCCGGCAAGTGGGAAAAGAAGAAGTTCATGGGCGTGGAGCTCTACAACAAGACCCTCGGCATCGTCGGGCTCGGCAACATCGGCAGCCAGGTCGCGAAGCGCGCCCAGGGGCTCGAGATGCACGTCATCGCCTATGATCCCTTTTTGAACGAGGAGCGCGCAAAGACGCTGGGCGTGCGGAAGGTTTCCCTTGCGGAGCTTTTCAGCCAGTCGGACTTCATCACGGTCCATACGCCGATGACCGCGGAGACCAAGGGCGTCATCAACGCCAAGACCATCGCCACGATGAAGGACGGCGTCAGGATCATCAACTGCGCCCGTGGCGGTATCATCAACGAGCAGGACCTCTACGAGGCGCTCAAGGCCGGCAAGGTGGCGGGAGCGGCCCTGGACGTATTCGAAAAAGAGCCGCCTGAAAACAATCCCCTCCTCACCCTGGACAACGTCGTGTGCACCCCGCATCTCGGGGCCTCGACCGAGGAGGCGCAGGAGAATGTGGCCCTTGCCGTTGCCGAACAGATAGCGGATTATCTTATGTGCGGCGTCATCAGGCATGCGGTGAACTTCCCCTCGATCCCGACCGATCAGGTCCCGCGGCTGCAGCCCTACATTACCCTTGCGGAGAAACTCGGCGGGTTCGCCTCGCAGATCTTTGAGGGCGGCGCAACGGAGATTACGGTGGAATACCGCGGCAGCGCCGCTGAGATCAACACCGCTCCGGTGACCATAGCGGCGATCAAGGGCTTTCTCTCCCCCATCCTTCTGGAGACCGTGAATTTTGTGAATGCCCCGGTCATCGCAAAGGAGCGGGGCATAGAGGTGAAGGAGACGAAGAGCGCCGATGCCGGGGACTACCAGAGCATGATCGCACTGAGGATCAGGGCCGGCAGCAAGGAGAGCTATGTCGCCGGTACCCTCTTCAGCAAGAGGGATCCCCGGGTCATCCTCATCGACAGTTTCAAGGTCGAGATCGTGCCGGAGGGTGAGCTCCTCCTCATTTATAATAACGACCGGCCGGGGGTAATCGGCGGCATCGGCACCCTCCTCGGCGACAAGGGTATCAATATCGCCAGAATGCATTTCGGAAGGGAGTCGGCAGGCGGCATGGCGATCTCCGTTGTTAGCGTCGATACTGCTCCTTCGGATGAAGTACTGGAACAGATCAAGGCACTTCCGAATGTCCTATCTTTCAAACACATTAAACTCTAGAGGCCTGACGGCTGGCTGTCATCCCGGCAGAATTCAGAGATACAGGAGAGTCGCGCAATGCCTATCGTAATCGTCGTCGGCGCACAGTGGGGAGATGAAGGGAAGGGTAAACTCGTCGATGTTCTCACCGAGAGGGCTGATTTTGTCGCCCGATACCAGGGCGGGCATAATGCCGGCCACACGGTGGTCATCAAGGACGAGAAGTTCGTCCTCCATCTGATTCCATCAGGCGTTCTCCATAAGAACACGGTCTGCGTCATCGGCAACGGCGTCGTGGTGGAGCCCCGGGCGCTCCTGGAGGAGATGGAGGGACTTCGGCGCAAGGGGATCGGCATATCGGACAATCTCCGCATCAGCCGGTCCGCGCATCTCATCATGCCCTACCATCTCGCCCTTGACCTGGCGAACGAACAGGCGCTCGGCAAGAAATGCATCGGCACGACAGGCAGGGGGATCGGCCCGACCTATATCGACAAGATGGCCCGCTGCGGGATACGGGTGGGAGACCTTCTGAATCCCGGTCTGTTCAGGGAGAAGCTGGCGCTGAACGTGAAAAAGATCAATCTTCTGATGAAGAACCTGTACCAGTCGCGTGGTTTTTCAGCCGGCAGGATATTCGACGAGTACATGGAGTACGGCGGCAAACTCAGGAAGCATATCGCCGATACGGACGTGATCCTCAACGAGGCGGCTGCCGCGGGGAAGAACATTCTCCTGGAGGGCGCCCAGGGCACGCTTCTCGATATCGACCACGGCACCTATCCCTACGTCACTTCTTCCAACGCCGTTGCAGGGGGCGCCTGCACCGGGGTCGGCATGGGGCCGACCCGGATAAGCCGTGTGCTCGGCATTGTTAAGGCATATACGACGAGGGTGGGGAGCGGTCCGTTTCCGACCGAAATCCTCGACGCAGTGGGCGAAGACATCAGGGCGCGGGGCGGAGAGTTCGGGGCCACGACCGGCAGGCCGCGCAGATGCGGATGGCTCGATACCGTTGTCCTGAGACACGCTGTCATGATCAATGGCCTCTCGGGTGTCGCCATGACGAAGCTCGACATCCTCGATGGGCTGAAGAAGATAAAGATATGCACCGCCTATAAGCACGGGGGGAAGACCTATCATCACTTTCCCAAGGACATCGAGGTCCTGGAGAAATGCACGCCCGTGTATGAGGAGATGGACGGATGGACGGCCAGTACCCTCGGCATACGGCAGTTCAGCAAGCTCCCGCTCAAGGCGCGTGCCTACATACGGCGGATCGAGGAATTGATCGGCGTGAGGGCTGATTTCATTTCCACCGGACGGAAGAGGGACGAACTCATAACGATCCGGAAGCAGTTTTGAGACCGCGCCGCCGACACGAGCGTTTTGTACGGCGACTCGAGACTGAATTTTCAGCTGACGGCAAAGACTACCGAGCCATATCGAGCGACTTCTCCTGCGGCGGACTGTTTATCAGGACGAACCACGCCTTCACGCCAGGCACTCTCCTCGACATCGTCATCCATCTGCCGGAAGGGAACACATCGAAGATTACCGGCAGGGTGAGAAGGGCGATCAAGACCCCGGTCGTCTCCCTCAAAAACGGCATGGGTATCGAGATCATCAGCAGGGACTCTGCGTATACGCATTTCATGACGACCTTCCATGCCGAGTGCGAAAGGCAGGCAGAGGCTGAACTGACCGGATCGGAAGCCGTACGGGAGCAGGGCACCGCCCAGGCAAGACCGGAACCAGCGGGAGAACTGGAATTCATCATCATCGCCTGTCCTTCGTGCGGAGTCAAGAACAAGATCCGCAGTGCGAAGGCCGGGCAGGGCCCCAAGTGCGGGAAATGCGGCGCCCCCCTGAAGCCTTCGGCCTGATCGCCCGGCTCCTCAATCAGATATTCCCTTCCCGCTGCCCTTCGTGCGAAGGCGCCACGGACAGCATCCGGTATGCCCCTCTCTGCAGGGGCTGCTGGGGCAGCATCAGTCGATATGCAGGGCCGTCGTGCACGGTCTGCGGAGTCCCCTTCACCTCGACGGATGCCCGTATCTGTTCAGCCTGCATCCTCCATCCGCCCCCCTTTTCAAAGACGCTGAGTTACGGACTCTACGAGTCGTCGCTTGCCGACGCCATCCATGCCTTCAAGTTCAAAGGCATCAGGAGACTGCATCGGCCGTTGGGGGACCTTCTGCTTTCCCTGTATCCGGGAGGGGCTGATGCCCTGGTCCCTGTTCCGCTGAGCATCGAAGGGCTGCGACAGCGCGGCTTCAACCAGTCTCTTCTCCTCGCGCATCATGTATCGAAGAAGACGGGAGTTGCCCTGGAGATGGACGGCCTCGTCAAGGTGCGCGATACCCACCCGCAGATCGGGCTTTCCGCAAAGGAGCGCGCTGCCAATCTCAGGGGCGCCTTCAGGGCTGCACGGGATTTCAGGGGGGAGAGGGTGGTGCTGGTGGATGATGTGATGACAACCGGAGCGACCGCGGCCGCCTGCGCTCGACAGTTGCTCAAGGCCGGCGCCGCCGATGTCGTTGTCCTGACGCTGGCGAGGGCGGGAAGTCCGTAGGATCAGACCGGGGATCGGCATCTTCTTTGCCCGAGGGACCGTCTTTGAGACGGTATTTCGATAATTGATATGATATTCTACGAAGAAATCTAAACACCCGTGAGAGGTGGCGGTTGGCGCTTGAAGGAATTCAGCTCGGTCTGTTAAGGCCCGAGCCTTTTGAAAAGGCGGTAAGACTATTTTGTGAACTCCAGGATGAATTTCGGCTTCAGTCCTGCGAAGTCCATCTGGAAACGTCACTGTACGAGTCCTCATGCCGTCAGGGAAAGGAGGAAGACGCCGACCTCCTCGCCTCCCTGCGCGGCAGGGTCTCCGCTCTGGGGGTCCATCTCCCCTTCATGGATATCAATCTCCTCTCCGACAGCCCCCGCATCAGTGCGGCAGGCAGGTCGGTCCTTGAGGAATCCCTTTCCTTTGCTGCCCGTGCCCGTGCGGACTACGTTGTCTTCCATGCCCGGGGGACCCGTCAACCCACGGGTTCCGGACACCGGGATCTCAGCTGCTGGGCTGACGTTATCGCCGCATTGGCCGGGAGGGCCGGGGAATACGGGCTCATCTTTTGCCTCGAAAATGCCGACGACCTGAAAGATCCGGCTGCGATCTCCGGGATACTTGAAGAGGTGAAGGGGGCCGGGCTCTGTCTCGACATCGGGCATCTGTTTGAGAGATCGTATTCTTCTTCTCCCTGGGGGCGACGGCTCCTCTACCTCAACGACCGTCTTTCGCCGTCTCCTTTCTCATGGAAGAAGGGGCTCCCGTTTTCGTCTTTTAACGACTGGGGAGGCGTTCTGGCCGCTCTCAGCGCCCGGACACGGTGCGTCCATATCCATAATCATGACGGGACCTGCGGTCACAGGCCCCTCCGGAGGGGGAAGGTCGATTTCCGGCCCCTGACGAAATGGCTGGGTCTCCTGGAGCATATCCCCCTCATCATCGAGGCTGATTATCGGAAAGAGTCGTGGGAGACTGTCAGAGAAGATCTGAGATACCTGGGGAGACTGATCAACCGTGCGTGACGGCCGTTTGCAAAGACTGTTGAGGTTGCTGGGGGGGCGTTTTGATTTCACGTATGACCATACCGTCTTTCCGCTGTCGAACATCGGGAAAAGGCAGGCCGGTAATCTTCTCCTCAACATCGCCGAATCGAGCCTGCGCGTCGGGATGCCCCGATCCTATCCGGCCTTTCTCCAGCTGGAACCGACAACCCACTGCCAGCTCACCTGCGTCCACTGTCCTCGGCCGCGGACCATCTCCGCAAGGCCCGGGCACATGGACTGGACCAGGTATGAAGCACTGATGCGGGAGATTGGGCCCTATCTCATTGCGGTTGCCTTATGGCAGTGGGGCGAGCCCCTGCTGCATCCTCGCATGGCCGATATGGTGGCGCTCGCCAAGCAGTACGGCATTTTTACCATGATCAGCACCAACGGCCAGTTTGACGATGCCCGGCTTGGTCTGAAGGAGCTCTTCTCAGCCGGCCTTGACCTGCTTATTGTCTCCCTGGACGGCGTGCGTCAGAAGGCGTATGATTCGTTCCGCAGCGGAGGTGACGTGGGCCTCGTGCGGCGGTTTATCGAAGAGGCGGTCGAGGTCAAGCGCGGGCTGGGCCTGGATAACCCGCTGGTGAATGTGCGGATCATCGTCACCAGCGGTACCGAGGCCGAGGTCGGGGCGGTGAGGGATTTTGCGCGCGGTGCGGGTGCTGATTTCTTTTCAATAAAGAGCGTGAGTCTTTACGGCGACCCCGACCCCGCCAGTCCCTATTTGCCCGCCAACGCGGCGTACCGGTCCTTTCAGTATCGGGGCAGGGCCGAGGCGGACGAATACCGCGACATGGTGTTCCGCTGCACAAAACCATGGAGCTGGCCTACGCTTCGTTATGATGGCACTTTGCTGGCCTGCGAGTGTGACCATGCGATGGACCATGCCCTCGGCAATGTCTTTTCAGCGTCCTTCAAGGGGGTATGGCGGGGCAGGAAGGCCCGCTCGGTCCGCGAACGCTTCAACGCGCCCGGCGGGATTGACCTTGATTTTTGCAGGCGGTGCAGGTACAAGATTAACGACGCGATCAGGAGTGTGGAACATCTGAGACGGCGATAACGGGGCGCGGAGGGCTTCGCAAGGGCACTTCCCTTTACATTTCCCCGCTGATTCTTGTATCTTTTTAAGATGATCGATTTGCATATGCACACCATCTTCAGCGACGGTGAGCTGATCCCCTTTGAACTCATACGCAGGGCAGAGGCCATGGGATATACGGCCATGGCGATCACCGACCACATGGATGCGTCGAACATCGACCTTATCATCCCGCGGATCGTCAAGGCGCTGGAGAAGATCAAGCCGCACACCCCGATCGAGGTCCTTCCCGGAGCCGAGATAACGCACGCGCCGCCTGCGCTCATTCCCGATCTTGTCAAAGAGGCCCGGAGTCTCGGCGCAAAGGTCGTTGTCGTCCACGGAGAGACGATCGCCGAGCCGGTCGCACCGGGCACCAACAAGGCCGCGATCAAGGCGGGAGCCGACATCCTTTCCCATCCGGGGCTGATTTCCGAAGAGGATCTCCTCTTTGCAAAGGAGAAGAACGTTGTCCTCGAGATCACGGCCCGGAAGGGGCACTCCCTTTCCAACGGCTATGTCGCGAAGGAGGCGCTGCGCTTCGGCGTGCGGCTCTGCATCAATACCGACAGCCACAGTCCTTCCGACCTGATCACCGCGGAACGGGCGAAACAGATCCTGCTGGCAGCAGGCATAGATGAGAACAGGATCGCCGCTGTATTCGAAAACTCTCGACAGATTATAGAAAAGGCTCTAAGGAGGGCTTAATGCCACGGGTAATAAAGAAAAAGGTAAAGAAGAAAGAGGCCGGCTCCGAGGTCGATGTAAAGGACAGGCTTACCGAGATCAAACATAAGATCAAGGAGCGGCAGCGGACCGCCATGATCGCTACGGTGGCGGTGGTGGTGCTCGTTCTGGTCGCCGGCTTCGCCTATGTCTACAAGAATACGACGGACGAAAAGGCGCGGAAGCTCGAATACGACGCGTATAAGGTCTACTATAACGAATACCAGAAGGCGCCCGTTGCCGATGCCGAGCGGTACCAGAAGGCCCTCGACCTCTTCAAGCAGGCATACAACAGCAGGAAGTCCGCACGCGTGCTCCTCTATATCGCCAGCGCGCAGTTCGGCCTCAACAGGCCCGACGAGGCCCTGGCGAGCCTGAATGATCTCGTGAAGTCCTTCCCCGCAGACAAGGACGTGCTCCCCCTTGCCTACATGAAGACCGCCGAGATCCAGCTGAAGAAGGGAAACAAGGCCGAGGCGCTCAAGGCCCTGGATTCCCTGTACAAGGCAGATGTCTCCATCTATAAGGATTATGCGCTGATAACAGAGGGGAGGACCCTCGAGGCAGACGGCAAGAAGGACGAGGCTGCGGCCAAATACAGGGAACTCGCGGAAAAATTCAAGGACTCACCGTTTGTTGAAGAGGCAAAGGCCAAACTGGGCGGGGAGAAGAAGGAAAAATAACAGACGATCGGGTGTTTCGGCCGCGACGCCTACACCCTCTTTTTTGCGGACTTCTTTACCTTCTTTCTGCTGTGATGATTCTTCCGCTTCAATGATGCCTTCTTGAGCAGGCCCCTGTCTTCCGCATCCATGCTGATGAGGCCCTTGGGCGGCAGGTATATCCTGCTGCCGACCTTCATCGGCATGATCTTTTCCATGGCGTTCAGGGAAAGGATCGCGGATTCAGGGACGCCCGTCCTCTTGGCGATCTTCTTGAGGGTATCACCTTTCTGCACCGTGTAACGCTCTATCGTGAATCGCTCGTCCTCCGGCACCGCTGCCAGTTTTTCGACAAAGGCATCCTTCGTGCCCTCCGGGATCCGCAAGGTGTAGGAAGGTGCGTCAGGAGGCGTACACCATCTCCTCAGCTCGGGGTTCAGTTTCTTTATGGTCTCAAGGTCTGTTCCCGCGCATTCGGCAGCGACTGCCAGATCGATGGGGGCGGTGACAGCCACCTCATCATAAATCAGGGGTTCGTGGTACTCGATGTCGTCGAAGCCGAAATCCTTGGGGTTCGTTGCGATGAGACTTGCTGCGATGAACTTAGGGACGTAGTCCTTTGTCTCGTTCCTGATGTGACGCGTGTGGAGAAGGTCCCAATAGTCGTCGGCATTGCTTCTTTTCAGGGCCTTTGATATTTTTCCTTCACCCGCATTATAGGCGGCCATGGCGAGGTTCCATGAGCCGAACATGGAATAGAGGTCCTTGAGGTAATCGGCGGCAGCTGCCGTGGACTTTACGGGGTCCCTGCGCTCATCCTTCCACCAGGTGATCTCGAGTCCGTAACGACGGGCGGTTCCGGCTATGAACTGCCAGGGGCCTGCAGCCCGGGCGATGGAGTAGGCATTTGGGTTAAAGCCGCTTTCGATGAGGGAGAGGAACACCATGTCCTCCGGGATTTCCTTCTTCCTCAGGATGTCCTTCATCAGGTCCAGGTACAGGCCGGATCTGCTCAACCACAGGGAAAACTTTTCCTTGATCCTGTTGCTGAAAAGGCCGAGATTCTTTTCAACAGCCCTGGATGCGACCGCCCGCGAGTCATATCCGGCGATCAGGGGCGAATCTTTAATGGAGGGGGCTTGTTCTGCTGCTGTCTCCGTCTTCTGGGGCTCTTCATTTGCCGGACTGTCACTGGCAAGGGCTGTGAACGGCAGAGCAATTACCAGCAGGATCTGAAACAGGACCATGCCGTATTTTTTCATACGCCTTAATTTTTACGGAATCACACTCATTTGTCAAGGGGGAAATGACGCATTCGCCGTGCTGATCTCCCTGAAAAGACTTATATATCAAGCACATGAAGAATATTTCATAAATCTCTCGCCAAGCGGGAAGTTTCCTGCCAAAGGCCTGAATTCCTGATGAAAAGGCTGGTATAATGCTGGGAGCGGCGTGGCGGAAAAGATAATCTATACCATAGGCACGGGGCTGAGGTCCAGCGAGGATTTTGCCGAGATTCTCCTATCCTACGGGATAAAGGCCCTGCTTGACGTGAGAAGCTTCCCGAGGTCCAAGATGCAGCACTTCAACCGGGGGGAACTCTCCGACCTGCTGGATGCAAACGGCATCCGGTACTACTTCCTGGGGAAGGAACTGGGCGGACTGAGGAAGGGGGGCTATACCGCCTACCTCATCACCGAGGAGTTTTCAAGGGGCGTCTCGCTGGTTGAATCCATAGCCATGGAAAGGACCTCCGTGATCGCCTGCGCCGAGCATTTCCCGTGGAAGTGCCACCGCAAGTGGATATCCCTTGAGCTCCATAAAAGGGGATGGACCGTGGAGCATATCATCGAAAAAGGGAAGCTCTGGATACCGAAGTGATGTGAAATCTATGGGCAGGAAGCCTGACAATTATCTGGACACTATTGTTGACATTTATTCATGTTTGATGTAAATATTATATGTAAAGTCAATATGTTGTAACGCAATTTGTAAGGACATTAATGAGGACATTTGAAACGACACATCCCTGGATAACATTTCAGCTTGACCTGAGGCGGACCGATTATAAGCTCTGGCTGGCGATGGGAGAGGCTGAGTCGAAGTGCGGACATATAGCCGGGGTTCCGCTACAACCCGCCACTGCCGAAAAGCTCCACATGCTATATCTTGCCAAGGGTGTTTGGGCCACCACGGCAATCGAGGGGAACACCCTCACGGAGGAGGAGATACTTGAGCGCATTGAAGGAAAGCTTGCATTGCCTCCATCCCGGGAATATCTAGGTAAAGAAGTCGATAATATAGTAAAAGGCTGTAATGATATTAAGAGGCAACTGCTACAGGGCGGCCCCGCTGACCTGTCTATGGATGAAATCAAGGCTTTAAATAAGCTTGTGCTGGATGGGCTTGAGCTTGAAAAGGATGTAGTGCCCGGCGAAATCAGAAGGCATTCCGTAGGGGTGGCTGGCTACAGGGGTGCACCTGCGGAAGATTGCAGTTATCTTCTTCAGCGCATGTGTGAATGGTTGAATGAAAAGGAATTTAAGTCGCAGGACCATGTAATAGCGTATGGTATCCTCAGGGCAATTGTTGCCCATCTTTATATTGCCTGGATACACCCCTTCGGCGACGGCAATGGGAGAACTGCCAGGTTGCTTGAGTTCAAGATACTCCTTGCCTCCGGAGTGCCGACGCCGGCAGCGCATCTCCTGAGTAATCACTATAATCTTACCAGGACTGAATACTATCGGCAGCTTGATCATGCGAGCAAATCAAAGGGGGACATAATCCCGTTCATACGATATGCGGTTGAGGGGTTTGTGGATGGGCTGCGATCGCAGCTTGCCGTCATCCAACAACAGCAGCTATTAGTTGCATGGAGAGACTATGTCTACGAGCATTTCCGTGACAAGTCGGGGAAAATAAACGAGCGGCTACGGAAGTTGGTTTTAGACCTTTCGGCGAGCAAGGAGCCCGTGCCGCTCTCAAAGCTTCATGAGATCAGCCCGCGCGTTGCGGTGTTGTACTCGACCAAGACGCCCAAGACCGTCAGTCGCGATGTCGCCGTCCTCATAGCCGACAACCTTATCAGACGCGAGGGTGACGGTTACGTCGCGAATAAGGAAATCGTGTTATCATTCCTTCCAGAACGAAACAAACATGGAAATAGATAACCCATGCCAACGCTGAACTGGATAGGAAAAGAAGCGGTCGTCAAGCACCACAAGGATGTTCCGTATCGGCTGCTTGAGCCGGTGGCGGAGCTATCGTACGGTGCCCCAGACAGCGGCAATCTCATTGTTCAGGGCGATAACCTCCATGCGCTCAAGGCACTGCTGCCGCGCTATGCCGGGCAGGTGAAGTGCATCTATATTGACCCTCCTTACAATACCGGCAATGAAAACTGGGTGTATAACGACAACGTCAACAGCCTGGAGATTCGCAAGTGGCTGGGTCAGGTCGTCGGCAAAGAAGGCGAGACCCTTGATCGCCATGACCGCTGGCTCTGCATGATGTATCCGAGGCTGGTGTTACTGAAACGCCTTCTCAGTCCAGACGGATCAATTTGGATTTCCATGGATGATTCAGAAATCGCATTGCTCCGTGGGTTGATGGATGAGATTTTCGGACATAACCGGTTCGTTGCCTGCAATGTCTGGCAGAAACGCTATTCGCGAGAAAATAGGGAAGCAATTGGCGATGTTCATGAATACTTACTTGTCTATGCCATGGAGCCAGAGCGATTTAAAGAGACAAGAAACCGGGTGCCTCTTACAGAGACACAAGCGAAGATCTATAAGAATTTAAACGATGATCCAAAAGGTCGATGGCGCGGCATACCAATGACGGCACAGGGGTGGCGGCCCAATCAGATGTATGAAATCACCACCCCCGCTGGCGTAGTGCATCGCCCGCCTGAAGGTCGCTGCTGGTCGCTTATCGAACCAGAGTTTCAGAAATTATTGGATGCCGGCCGCATATATTTTGGGAAGGATGGGAAAGCCCAGCCCAGCATCATTCGTTACCTCGACGAGGTAAGTGGTTTTGTTCCGTGGACTTGGTGGCCACATGAAGAAGTTGGGCACACCGATGAAGCGCGGAAGGAAATTCAAGGGTTGTTTGATACTCAGACAGCATTTGACACGCCGAAGCCCACGCGTCTTCTGGAGCGGTTACTACAAATCGCAACTAACCCAGGCGATCTCATTCTTGACTCGTTCGCAGGCTCGGGAACAACTGGACATGCGGTGTTGAAACTTAATCGCGCTGCGAAGGACCAACAGCCGCGCCGTTTCATTCTCGTCGAGATGGACCAGAAGATTGCACATGAAGTTACTGCTGAACGCGTGCGACGTGCGGTGGAAGGGTACAAGAGAATCAAAGGCGAGGAAGTCGAAAGTTTAGGCGGCGGGTTTCAGTTCTGCAAACTCTCTGACGAGCCCTTGTTTACTCCTGAAGGCCAGGTTCGCGCTGATGTTACGTTCGCTCAATTAGCCGAGTTTGTCTGGTTTATCGAGACGGGAACCGGCTTTACCCCTCACCCAAACCCTCTCCCCCAAGGGGCGAGGGAGAGTTTGTCTCCACTAATCGGTGTTCATGAAGGACGCGCTGTCTATTTGCTTTATAACGGCATTTTGAAAGACAGGTCGGTAGCCGGCGGCAATGTGCTGACATGGCCGGTTTACGAATCGCTCCCGCGTTTTGACGGGCCAAAAGTTATTTATGCGGCGGCATGCCGTCTTGGCGCAACCCGGCTGGCGCGTGAAGGCATTACATTCAAGCAGACGCCGTATGCGCTGGACATATAGATCATGCTGACCTTTCAGCCCAAGAAATATCAGCAACAGGTTCTAGAAAGCATAGAGACCTATTTCCGGGCATGTCACGAACTGCCGAGCCCGTCGATTGCTTTCAATGCAGTGACCGAGAAATTATGGGGGCAGGGCCTTACTTATAGATCGCTTGACGGTTTCGAGAAGGACATGCCATATTTCTGTCTGCGCGTGCCTACTGGCGGCGGAAAGACGTGGCTCGCCGCTAAGAGCGTGGCGCTGATCAATACTCACCTTCTGCGTAACGAGCATAGCGTGATTCTTTGGCTAACGCCCTCCAAGCCGATTCGGGAACAGACATTGAAAGCCTTACGCGACCGCAATCATCCATATGCAGCCGCCCTCCGCGACGCAGGCGCGGTTACAGTCCTTGACCTTGAAGAAGCAAAGAATATCACAAGGGCCACGATTGAGACATCGACAGTTGTTATCGTTGCGACACGTCAGGCATTTCAGGTGGAGAACGAAGAAAGCCGCAAGGTTTATGAGTCCAGCGGTGCGCTGATGCATCACTTCGACAATCTGTTGCCGATGCAGCGTGACGAATTGCTTCGTGACGGAGAAACTATCCCGTACTCTCTTGCAAATGTGCTCCGCCTTAGACGTCCATTTGTGATTGTTGACGAGGCGCATAACAGTCGCACTGAGCTTGCCTTTGACACACTGGCCCGTTTCCGCCCGTCCGGTATCATGGAGCTGACCGCGACGCCTGATACCGAAAAGACCCCCAGCAACGTTCTGCACAGCGTATCTGCAGCTGAGTTAAAGGCTGAAGAAATGATCAAGCTGCCGATTGTGCTCGAAACAGAGCCAAATTGGCAACAATGTCTGGCCGATGCCATCGCCAGGCGCGACGAACTGCATAAACTGGCTGATGAAGAACGCCGTCTTGGAACGGCCTACCTGCGGCCGATTGTGTTGATCCAGTCCGAGCCGAGACGGCAGGGTATCCATACGCTTGATTTTGACCGGGTGAGGCAGGAGCTTATAGATAATCATCGCATTCCGGCAGCGGAGATTATCGTTGCCACAGGCGAAGAGAAGGGGCTCGAAAAGATCGATAAGGACTTCCGGCGCGGCATAGCCGATGAAGATTGTTCGATAAAATTTGTGATTACCCAAAAGGCCCTGGCTGAGGGGTGGGATTGTCCGTTCGCATACATTTTGGTGAGCATGGCATCTCTGCATTCAGCTACGGCAGTCGAACAGCTGCTGGGTCGCGTGCTCCGCCAGCCTGAGGCGCGGTGGCGGGCTGCCCATGCGCTTAATCAATCATACGCCTTTGTCGTATCGAGGAATTTTGCGGAGACGGCGGGGGCATTGCGCGACAGCCTTGTTCAGGGCGCGGGCTTTGAGAAGAAGGAGGTGGCCGAATTTGTGGCAGCCGCAAAGGCCGAACAGGGGCGTCTGGATCTTGAAGGGCATCCGGGCCGCATGGTGGTTCGGCCGGTTGCAGTCCCGCTTCCTGAAAGGCCGAATCTCAAGGGCATTGCAAAACATATCCGCGAGAAGGTGTCGTGGGATGAAAAGGAGAGAACGCTTACCATCTCTAAACCTATAACTGTCGATGAGGCGGCTGAACTTAAGCAGACGGTTGCGACCGAAGAGTCCCGCCGTGCGATTGAAGAGGCGGCTGAGATTAGCCGAACCACGGCAATAGAGTTCTTTCAGACTCCCGCCGAGATGGGCGAGCGGTTTGTTGTGCCGCAGCTTGTCTTAATGGTGCAGGGAGAACTTGCCCTATTCGATGATCCTGAAATACTCGAATACCCATGGGAGCTCTCACTCTATGATGCCCGGCTGACCGATTTTGACTTAACGACCCTGGGCGCGGGGATGAAGGTTGCCGAGGGCGGGGAAATCGATGTGGATGAATCATCCGGCAGGGTGGTTCATCGCTTTCTTCCGGATTTACAGCGAGACCTTGGTCTTGCTTATATACCTGAGAACTGGGACAAGGTTCAGCTGGCCAAGTGGCTCTGCCTCAATCTGCCGGAACAAACGGCTACCCACGAGAGCAAGAGGGCCTTCGTAGCGGGTTGGCTGCAGGACTTTCTTGGCAAACCCGGCTGCGATCTTGGCCGTGCAAATCTGCAGAAGTTTCTGATCAGGAATCTGATCGCCGGCCGCATTAAAGAGTTGAGAGCGGACGCCATTAGGAAGGCCTACCAGCAAACACTCTTTGGAGAGGGCCGGGAATCGCGTTTAGCTGTGAATGATACATACACCTTCGAATTTCATCCCCAGGCGTATGCCCCGTCGCGCGATTACGACAGGCGGTTCGGCTATTTCGAGTTCCGTAAACACTATTATGGCCGCATGGGCGATTTTGACAGCAAAGAGGAATTCGAATGTGCGGTCGAATTAGATAAGCTGGCACAACAGGGCCGCATCAGTTATTGGGTGCGCAATCTGGTGAGAAAAGAAGGTTGCTCGTTCTTCCTGCAAAAAGCAGACGGCCGCTTTTATCCTGATTTTCTCTGCAGGCTTCCGCACGGTGTGATTCTCGCCGTCGAATATAAGGGGGCCGACCGCTGGGGAGACGCCGAGGATGATCGACTCATCGGCGGATTGTGGGAAGAACTGTCGGGCGGACGCTGCCGATTTCTGATGATCAAAGGTAAGAATTGGGACTTACTTAACGAGAAGCTAAAGTAGCATCCAAACCCTTACGAGTAGTTATGCAGAATAGCAATGAAGAATAAAGAGAGACGACCAAAGTCAACCCCCCTTGATCCCCCCTTATCAGGGGGGAAGCAGAAGCTCGACTCTCTCTCGTCTGAGATGCGATTGAAGGGGCAGGAGGGCGCCTCCCATGACAAGGGGAGGTCGGGAGGGGTTGGCTGTTCAGCGAATATTGCAGGGTTGCCGGGCAATGATATGAAGGTGGCCTTTCTCCCTTATGATAAGAACCTTACTGCGCTATCGCGTAAAAATCGCAAGAATCCCACGAAGGCAGAATGGAAAATGTGGAATGAAGTTCTCCGGATGCGACAGTTTTCGAACTCTAAGTTTTTGCGGCAGAAGCCCCTTGCTGGCTATATAGTAGATTTCTTCTCCTCTGAGCTCCGTCTGGTGATTGAAATAGACGGGAGCAGCCACGCTGATGTGATCGAGTACGACGCAGCACGCACTCAAATGCTGAATGCCTTGGGCCTCACGGTTGTTAGATATAGCAACGAAGAGGTACTGCAGAATATTGAAGGGGTTGTCGCCGATCTGCTCGATAAGATTACACAAGGTGCGGCACATAATGACCGATAAGATTTCACCGGCCATCAATAAAGAGATGGAGAAGCTCGTACAGGAGCTGAACTATCACAATTACCGGTACTATGTCCTCGACGAGCCGGTCATATCTGCATGCCGGAAAGACGCGAGCAGGAGAAAATCATTAAGCATTTGAATAAGCAACTTGAAGCTGTAAGTCAACTGCGAGCAAGCACAATGGCTGGCCTGACAGACATCGAATGCCTTCCTGCCCGCCTTCTGGCCCAGGCCTTCGGAGAAATCGGCCATGAGTGAATTAATTATCTACGAAGATGCCGACGGACTTGGCACAGTTCAGGTCCTGCTGGAGGGTGAGACGGTCTGGCTGACGCAAAAGCAGATGGCAGAGCTTTTTGGCAAGGATGTGAGAACCGTTAATGAACATATTCGCAACATCTTTAAAGAGTCTGAGCTTGAGGAAAAATCAGTTATCCGGAAATTCCGGATAACTGCAAGTGACGGGAAAACCTACGAATCTTCTCATTATAACCTTGATGTCATCATCTCTGTGGGCTACCGCGTAAAGTCGAAGCGCGGCGTCCGTTTTCGCCAATGGGCCACCGGCGTATTGCGGAGGCATATTTTGCAGGGGTACACGCTCAATCAGTCCCGCCTGGCCGAACTCGGGATCAATGAGGCGCAGCAGGCACTGGAACTGCTCTCCCGCACTCTCCACTCCAATGCCCTGGTGAATGATACCGGCAAAGAAGTGTTAGACTTGATCGCCGGCTATGCAAAGACATGGCGGCTGCTGCTGCAATACGACGAGCAGACGCTTTCCCTTCCGCCGGGGTGCAAGCCTGCACAGGGCGTGCTCGCATACGAAAGGGCAAGGCCCGCAATTGAGACGCTTAAGACCGACCTCATCACCCGCGGAGAGGCAACGCCGCTCTTCGGCAGTGAGAGGGGCGAGGCCATGGACGGCATCCTCGGCAGTATCGAGCAGACGATGTTCGGAGAACCCCTATACAAGAGCAGGGAAGAGAAGGCCGCGCACTTGCTGTATTTCGTGATCAAGGACCATCCCTTCAGCGACGGGAACAAACGCATCGGGTCGTTTCTGTTTCTGTTGTATATGGAACAGGAGGGCATGACATCGCAGATGAACGAGACTGCGCTCACGGCGTTGGCCTTGCTGATAGCGGAGAGCGCGCCGGCAAACAAGGACCTGCTCATACGTTTGATAATCAATCTATTGACTGCGGAATAGGAAATGGCGCAACAAAACAGGAAAACATCAAAAGGGAAAACACCGAAAACCATCGCATCAACGCAGTCGTTGTCGGCCTTTGTGAAGTCCATATGTGACATCATGCGCCGATCCAATTGCGCGAGCGCATTGCAGTATGTTCGGAGCTGACCTGGATTCTCTTCCTGCGCATCCTGGACGCACAGGAGACGAAGGCCCGTGAGGATATGGCGCCGCATTTGGCTGAAGTCGAAAAGCAAAAGGCCGAGGTCGTCAGCCTTAAAGATAAATTGTCTGCACTTCGAAAATCCGGCGCAGCCGAGGAGAAGTTGACAGCATGCCGCGAATCAATTGCAGTGGCAGAGAAGGCTGCGCGGGATTCGCAGGCAAAAGCCGATGCCATAGACGCGGCGGTGTATGATCTCAAGGCCGTAAACCCCCGCGCGAGGGTTGAACGTGATACTCGCACGCCGGACGAGATTATTGAGTCCATCGCTGGTCACGGGCGTACAGTTGAGGCGGCCCTTGCACGGCTGCGCAATCTGTTAACCGAGGGGGAATGATTTGCAGAGCGTGCGGACTATAATTCAGTACGACAGAGAAATAGTTCATGACCGATAAGATCCCTCAGGATATCAAGACCGAGATGGAGAAGCTCGTACAGGAGCTGAACTATCACAATTACCGGTACTATGTCCTCGACGAGCCGGCCATTTCAGACGCCGAATACGACCGGATGTACCGCAGCCTGAAGGAGCTTGAAGAGAAATACAATCATATCCTGCCCGATTCTCCCACCCAACGCGTCGGCGCCCCTCCCCTCGAGAAGTTCCGGAAGGTCCGGCACGCGGAGCCGATGCTCTCCCTTGACAACGCCTTCTCCTTCGATGAACTGCGGGAATTCGATAAGCGGGTGAAAAAGCTCCTGGGTTCCGGGAAAGATGTCGAGTACACCGTGGAACCCAAGTACGACGGCCTGGCGATGGAGATTACCTATCGTAAGGGGCTCCTGTTGAGGGCCTCCACGAGAGGGGACGGCGCCGAAGGGGAAGATGTTACGCATAACATACGGACGGTGAAGGCCGTGCCCTTGAAGATCGAGGGGGAACGCGTGCCGGAGGAGATCGATATCAGGGGCGAAGTATACATCGACCTGGATGATTTTGAGAGGCTCAACAAACAGCGGACAGAGGCCGGAGAGCAGCCCTTTGCCAACCCGCGCAACGCTGCCGCAGGATCGGTGCGGCAGCTTGATCCTGCTGTCACGGCATCCAGGAGACTCTACCTCGCCTGCTATGGCATCGGCTCGGTAAAAGGTATCTCCTTTCGCTCGCAGGAAGAACTCGTCGCCTGGCTTGCCGAGGCACGGTTCCCGACACCCGCCACGTTTTCGGCAGTCAGCGGTATCGAGAAGGTCATCAGCGCGATTACGGATATCGCGGAGAAGAGGGGTTCCTATACCTTTGAGACCGACGGAGCGGTGGTGAAGGTGAATGACTTCGGCCTGCAGCAGAGGCTCGGCGTAAAGACACGGGAGCCGCGCTGGGCGATCGCGTACAAGTTCCGGGCACACCAGGGGGTGACGCGGGTCCTCGACATCCAGGGCAGCGTCGGGAGGACCGGTGTTATAACGCCCTTTGCGGTGTTCGAGCCTGTCAGGATAGGCGGCGTGACGGTATCCCGTTCGACGTTGCATAACTGGGACGAGATTGAGAGGAAGGATATCAGGAAAGGCGATACGGTAGTCGTCGAACGTGCCGGAGATGTCATACCGCATGTCATATCGGTTGACCAGAGTCGACGGCCCGGAGGTTCCGCCAAGGTCGTCATGCCGGACAAATGCCCTGCCTGCGGCTCGCGGGTGGTCCGCGAGGAAGGAGAGGTCGCCGCGCGGTGCGTCTCGCTCCATTGCCCTGCCCAGGTAGTCGAGAAGATCATCCATTTTGCCTCGCGGGGCGGGATGGATATCGAGGGACTCGGGGAGAAGAATGTCGAGCTGCTTTACTTACGGGGCCTGATCAAACACTTTGAAGACATCTACCGGCTGCGGAAGGAGCAACTGCTTGAGTTGCCGAGGTTTGCGGATAAATCAGCGCAAAACCTTATCAGTGCCATAGAAAGGTCAAAGCATACGACGCTTGCGCGCTTCCTGTTTGCGCTGGGGATAATCCACGTCGGGGAATTCGCCGCCAGGCTCCTCGCGAGGAACTTCGAGAATCTGAAGAGGCTCTATCATGTCTCGCCCGAAGTCCTCATGAATATAAGGCAGATGGGCGAAAAGATCGCCTCTTCCCTCACTACTTTTTTCAATGACAAGAAGAACCTGGATCTCCTTGATGTGATGGTCAGGGAACTTGGCCTGCGGATCGAGAACCCTGACTATGCACAAAAGAAAGGGGAGAAGGGCCCGCTTCGCGGCCTCACCTTTGTGATCACCGGCTCAATGCCGAGGCCGCGCAAGGAGGTGGAAGAGCTGATCGAGGAGAGCGGCGGCCATGTATCCTCCGCTGTTTCGGGAAGTACCGACTACCTGGTGGCGGGTGAAGACCCTGGTTCAAAACTCGCGAAGGCGAAGGGCCTGGGGGTGAAGACGATATCCTACGATAGTCTGCTGAAGTTGATTCACGCGAAAAAGGAGGAGCATCCGAGGCTTTTTTAGGGGGTGAATGACCATGCATATCGATTCCTACGTATTCGGCAAGATTGTCATTAATGGAGAGATGTACACCTCTGACGTTATCATCTATAGCGATCATGTTGACTCCCCCTGGTGGCGGAAGGAGGGTCACTACCTGGACAAGGCCGATCTCAGGGAGATTGTGGAGGCGCACCCTGAAGTGCTCGTGGTGGGGACCGGCAATCTCGGCGTGATGAAGGTGCCGGAAGAGACGGTGCGGTTCCTGTTGTCAAGGGGCATCGAAGTCCATGTGGAGAAGAGTGCGCAGGCGGCCGAGATATTCAACAGCCTTGCAGGCAAGAGGAATGTCATCGGCGCCTTCCATCTGACGTGCTGACATACAGCCACTACGCCTTGGGTCTGCTCTTCGCGGTCAATCTTCTCAATTACATAGACCGGCAGATCCTCTTTGCGGTCTTCCCCCTCGTAAAGGCCGACCTGGGGCTCTCTGATACATCCCTGGGTTTTCTCGGCAGCGCCTTCATGATCTCCTATATGGTTTCCGCGCCGTTCCTGGGATGGATAGGAGACCGCATCAGGAGGGTGAGACTCGCCGGCTGGGGCCTGTCCGTCTGGAGTATCGCGACCGCGACCTCGGGGCTTGCGGGCAGCTATGCTACGCTCCTGATGAGCCGGGCAACGGTCGGCATCGGCGAGGCCAGCTTCGGCACCGTGTCTCCGGGCCTGATATCAGACTTCTTCTCAAAAGAACAGAGGGGACGCGTCCTGTCTCTTTTTTATCTTGCGATCCCTGTCGGCAGCGCCATCGGGTATATTCTCGGGGGCGTCCTCGGACAGAGGTTCGGCTGGCACGCCGCCTTCCTCGTCGCCGCGGTGCCCGGACTGCTTCTGGTCGTCCCTACTCTCTTCGTACGCGAGCCGGACCGGGGAGTGAGCGGGGGCGGACGACAGGAGTCGAGGCCCGGATCCGCCGACTATGCGGGACTGTTCAGAAACCGCTCGTTTGTTACCGTTACCCTGGCGATGGCTGCCATGACCTTTGCCCTCGGGGGGCTCGCCCAGTGGGTCCCGACGTTTTTATGCCGCGTTCACGGCCAGGGGGTGGCGGGTGCGAATATGCTGTTCGGAGGGATAACGGTGGTATCCGGCATAACCGGCACCCTGGCAGGCGGCTGGCTGGGCGACAGATATGCGGGGAAGAGCGGGAGGGGATATCTGACGGTCTCGGGCTGGGGCTTTTTCCTGGGCGGACCGATTACCGCCTATGCGCTGATGACCCCCTCTCTCCCTGCCTGCCTGACAGCGATCTTCTTCGCCGAATTTTTCCTCTTCTTCAACACCGGACCGCTCAATACGACTATCGTCAATGTAGTCAGTCCTTCTGTCCGTGCCATGGCCTTTGCTGTCAATATCTTCTTTATCCATGCCCTGGGCGATGCGGTATCACCCACACTGCTGGGCTGGTTTTCAGACCTCTGGGGACTGCGACCGGCGCTATTGGTAACGCCGGTCGCAGTCTTCATCGCGGCAACACTTTGTTTCTTCTGCACGAGATTTATCGAAACCGACACGCAGCCCGACCAAGCCACTCCGTAGCAGACCGCATGCTCCGGACGGGATGGGGCATATCCTTCCCGCCCATCCCGCCTAAGGCATGTCGTCAGCGTCTCCGTAATTCATGCTTCGTGGATCTTCTTCCTCCAGGAAGGGGTCTTCTCAGGGAAGAGATCAGAAGGGGGACGGCTTGCCCGGCCCAGCACGTCCGCAAAGAGGCATTCACGCGTCGCGGAGTTCCTCCATCGCGGCCTCGAGCTCGCCTTTGATGGCCGCAGCCACGGAGGGTGTATTCAGGGGAATGCCCTCGAGCTCTCTTCGGACCGTCCGTGTATCAAGGGCGTAGGACCTGTCGTTCTTTCTATAGGTGAAGACAAAATCGATGTCAGGTTTCCCCACGATAAGGACGGTCATCGTATCGGCAAGATTGCCCAGGGGTTTCCTGTCGATATGGCTGTGTCTGAATGTCGCAGACACGGTCGTGCCCTCATTCTCCCGCGACCCGACCGTCAGCCCGCCCCCCGCATCCTGAGCGGCTTGCTCCAGAAGGGACAACCCAAGCCCCACCTTCCGCGTCGTGCGTGTTGTGTAAAAAGGGTCTGTCACCCGTGCGGCGACCTCGCCGGTCATCCCCTTGCCGTTGTCCTCTATCTCGATCTGCAGCAGGTCCCTGAAGATGTCCTCCACCACGGTTATCCTGATCAGGGTAGCGCCCGCATTGATGGAGTTCTCGGCCACATCGAGGATGTGCAGCGACAGGTCGTTCACGGCTTAGAGTATGACCCCCCGGCCATCGACCCCCTGCAGGGCAAGGCGTATCTCTTCAAAGGTGGAGTGAAAGAGCATCAGTCTTGTCGTCCTCCGGCCTATATCCTCCGGCCGGTGCGCATCGGACGAGGTGATCCACGGGACGCGGGCATATTGCCTGTACCTCGTCCGGGCTTCCGCCAGGGGAGTCATACAGGAGATCTCGAGCGCATCGAAGGAGATGCCTGCGGGAATAAACCCCAGCTGCCCGATGATCCCGAAACCCTCACGGTCGATGTGGCTTGCTATGGCAACTCCGCCGCAGCCGTGGATCAGGGCGACCAGGGCGTTGACGGACAGGTCAGTCGAGCCGATAAGGAGCCGCTTGTTGAAGTCCATCACCTCGTCCGCCTCGTTGACTACGACCTGCATGCCGAAGGTGTCTTCATCGTTTTCCCCTGGCTGCAGATGTTCATACACGACTGTCTGCATCTGCAGGGCGGCATCCATATCGCCGAACAGGCCGAGGATATGCACCTCTTCGGCAGAATTAACCTCGATGCCGGCAAGGGCGTTGATCCCCTTCCTCCTCGCCAGGTCCTGCGTAACGGCGGCATTTTCGATTGAGTTGTGGTCGCAGACGGCTATGATGTTGATGCCGAGGGAAGAGGCGCGCTCGACGATCGCCCGGGGCGTCATCGCCAGTTCGGCGCAGGGGGAAAGGCAGGTATGGATATGGAGGTCGGCGATGAACTCTACGGGCATCTCAGGCCGAGGGTATAAAGCCTGCCGACGACCTCGAAGGCCGGGAGTGGAGAAGTGATGATCGGGATGCCCTCGGCGATGGCCCGTTTCAGAGTCGCTTCATCCAGCGCCCGGCTGTTCACGAGGATAATCGCAGCCAGACCCTTAAGCGACGCGACGGCGATGATATTCAGATGCACCTGAAAGGTAATCCAGACAAAACCCTCTTTCGCATGGCCGATGACGTCGGACAGCAGGTCACTGGCATACCCCCCGGTCACCTCGGTATCGAGGTTCAGGCCGGGTGTCATCACCTGAAGCTCAAGGGTGTCGATGATGTCCTTCAGTTTCATGCCGCACCTCCTTCAGGGTGAAGGCGACAGGGCGATATCGAATTCAAGAGTCGTCCCTTCGCCGACAACCGACGTGATGGTCATGTGGTCAACGTTCTTCTTTATGTTCGGCAGCCCCATGCCCGAACCGAACCCCATCTCCCTGATGTAATCCGGAGCCGTCGAGTAGCCCTCTGTCATCGCCAGACTGATGTCCGGAATCCCGGGTCCCATGTCCTGCAGGGTCACCTTCACCATATCCCTGGTGATCGAGTAGCGCATCATGCCGGCGACCGCATAGATGATCGCGTTCATCTCGGCCTCGAATGCGGCGATTGAAAAACGCCGCACAATGTCGGCCGGCACGCCCCTGTCTTCAAGGAGTTTCTTCAGGCTGCTTGAGGCGGCGCCGGCGTTGGTAAAGTCCTTGCCGGTGATGAAGTAGACTCCCTCATCAGCTCCGCCCGTCATGCAGGGTCCACTGACTGGCTTCTGAGGCCGTTTGCATAGAGTTTTCCGCAGGTGTCGAACATCGACAGCTGGGTAGCCAGAAGGGGGATTTTCCTTCCTTCAGCAAGGGCGATTGTCTCCATGTCGGGCCTCTTGCTCTGGACAAAGACGATCGCCCGGATATCGGCGATCTCCGCGGTCCTGATGACCTGCGCATTCGTAAGGCCGGTGATCAGAAGGGAATTCGTCACGGAAAAGGCGAGCACGTCACTCATCAGGTCGGCGCAGTAGGCCCGGTCGATCGAGACGCCCAGGTCTGCACGCCGCGCCAGGACAGCGGCATTCAATATGGTCTGAATGTCCTCCAGAGTCATGAGCAGGGGCTCTGCCCCGTGCACCCGGTCATTGTGCGTTACCCCTTTACCGGTTCTATCCTGACGGCGTCTGTCCCTGCTGACCCGCTTTCAGGCAGGGCGGTCAGTGCGTTCACCCTGCCGTGGGGGAAATGAACCGAGGTGAAGACGGAGCCCGAAGGAACGGCATCAGAAACCCGTGCCTTCAGATAGACCGTCCCCCGGCCAGAGGAGACACGGACATGGCTGTTGTCGGATATCCCCAGCTTGTCGGCATCCTGCCCGCTGATCTCGAGGAAGGCCTCGGATACCACCAGGTCAAGCGCCTTGGACCTTGTGGACATCGTTGCGGAATGCTGCAGGATGTCCCGCGTGACGAGTGAAAGCGTATGCTCGGCGTCCTGGGCCTCGCCCGGGGTATGAGCAACGGGGATGAAGACCGGCCTGGCCGGCACTGAAGGCTGCTCCCGCACGGACATCTTCATGTCTGCGGTCACGTCTTCAAGACTCCGGAGGGCGATATCGGTTCCCATCGAAAGCGCGATGTTCCTGAGTATCTGCCAGTCCGGAAGGGCCTGGCCCGGGGCCTCGACGATCTTGCTCAGCCGTTGGATGATACCCTCTGCATTTGCGAAGGTGCCGTCCTTTTCAGACCAGGCGGCAGCCGGCAGCACGACATGCGCAAACTTCGCCGTCTCCGTCAGGGCGATGTCCTGCACTACCAGCAGCTCGATCGACTTGAGAGTCGCCATGATCCGGGAACCGTTCGGGAAGGCGGACACCGGGTCTTCGCCCATGATAAAGAGCGCGTGGAGGGAGCCGACGTTGTAAAGCATCTCGAAGATGTCCTTGCCTGGCTGAGGTCCCGCGTCCGGCCGTATCCCGACCCGGTACATGCCGAAGGTATTGCAGTATTCAGCCGGGATCTGCAGGGCGCTCGCATCATCACCCAGGAGGGCGGCGAGGCTGGCAGCGGCGAGCACTGTCTCCCGGCCCTTCGTATTCTCGCCCTGTCCGACGGTGAGGGATATCATCCTGCTGTCCGCAGCCGCAAAGGCCTCCGCAGCAGCGGCGAGATCAGCCTCAGGGACCCCGGTCAGCGCAGAGACCCTGTTCGGCGCATAGTCAGCCAGGCCCTTTTCGAATGCCGCGAACCCTGGCATGTTCGAGACCAGGTCCCTCTTGAAGAGACCGCGGTCGACGATGATCTTCATGAGACCGTTGAGGAAGGCGACAGACGTGCCGGGCTTTATCCGCAGGTGAGAGGTGCTGTGGCGGGTGAGTTTGGTATCACGGCTGTCCGCAACGATAAGCTGGGAGCCTTCCCTCTTTGCCCGGAGGATGTTCAGTCCGAAGACCGGATGCGAGATGCTGATGTCCGATTCGACGATCAGGATGGCACCCTTGCCGAGGGGCGCCTGCATGTCTATGGGATGGCTTTTCAGACCAAAGGCAGCCTCAAGTGCCTTTTGTACCCGGCCGTAACCGAAGGCCGCCGAGGAATCGATATTGGCGGATCCGACCGCCTGGGTCATGAACTTCCTGAGCATGTAGTTGTCTTCGTTGGTGCACCGGTGCGAGCCGACGGCGCCCACCGATGACTCACCGTACGAGGCGATGATCGTCTTCAGGCTTTCGCTGATAAACGCGAGCGCCTCCTCCCAGGTCGCGGGCACGAGCACCCCCTCCTTCCTGATGAGGGGGGTCTTCAGGCGGCTCTCACTGTAAATATAATCGAAGCCGAACCTGCCCCTGCCGCAGAGATTGCCCTCACTCCGGCCGTTGTCCTCCTTGCCCCGGGAACGCAGTATCTTCCCTTCGCGAAGGCCGAGGGTAAGCGTGCAGCCGCAGCCGCAGAACGGACAGACGGTGTCCTTCTCATCGAGAAACCAGGCGCGGGCCTGGAACTTGGCGGGCTTGCCCAGGAGAGCTCCGGTGGGACAGATGTCGATGCACTGGCCGCAGTAGTCGCATTCCAGGACCTCGCCGAAGGCGGGCTGCACCACGGTGGGGAAACCCCTGCCGATGAGCCCGAGAGCGCCGCGGCCCTGATGCTCCGCGCATATCCTCACGCATTTCCCGCAGAGGATGCAGCGGTTTGCGGTGAGTTCGACAAGCGGGCCCCGGACATCCGGCGGCATCGCCTTCCGGTGGCGTATAAAGCGCCCCTCGGGCTTGCCGTATTCGTAGGCAACATCCTGGAGATCGCATTCCCCCGCCTTGTCGCAGATGGGGCAGTCGAGCGGGTGGTGTATCAGGAGGAGCTCAAGCACGGTCTGACGGACCTTCCGGAGTTTCGGCGTGTCCGTCTTGATGATCATCCCCGGGGCCACCGGGGTCGAGCACGAGGCGAGCAGACGAGGCGAGCCTTCGGCCTCGACGACGCAGAGCCTGCAGCCTCCGTAGGGCCTGAGCCTCTTGTCATAACACATGTTGGGTATCTGGATCCCGTTTTTCTGGGCTGCCTTGAGGATGGTCGTGCCGTCTTCAACGGAGATCTGCTTGCCGTTTATCGTCAGTTCAACCATTTATGCATCCCCCTTCTCTTTGGTGCCTTTACCCGCGGCAAAGGCTGCGGCGGTATTTTCATCAGCACCAGCCGGCAGTATGTCTATTGATTTGAATTTGCATGCCTCATAACATGTCCTGCAGTGCACACAGACCTCCTGGATAATCTTGTGGGGCTTCTTCTTTTCCCCGATGATCGCCTTCGAGGGGCAGGCCCGCAGACAGGCCCCGCAGCCCTTGCACATCTTCTCGTCGATCCAGAAGGTGGTCAGTTTCCGGCATACGCCGGCCTTGCACCACTTGTCCCGGATATGAGACTCGTACTCTTCCTTGAAATACCGTATCGTGGTGAGGACCGGATTCGGGGCGGTCTGGCCGAGGCCGCACAGGGATGAGGCGATGATATCTCTGCCGAGGTCCTGGAGGGTCTCGATGTCCTCTTCCTTGCCCTTCCCTTCGGTAATGTCCGTCAGCATGTCGAGCAGGATCTTGGTGCCCACGCGGCAGGGGGTACACTTTCCGCAGGATTCGTCGGCAGTGAACTCAAGAAAGAACCTCGCTGTGCCGACCATGCAGGTATTATCGTCCATGACGACCATGCCGCCTGACCCGACGATCGCGCCCGTTGCGACAATATCCTCATACGTGACGGGAGTGTCGAGCAGGTGTTCCGGTATGCAGCCTCCGGAGGGACCGCCCAGCTGCACCGCCTTGTACTTTCTCCCCTTCCTGATGCCGCCGCCGATGTCGTAAATAATCGTCCGGAGCGGGATGCCCATCGGCACCTCGACGAGACCGACGTTGTTGACCGCGCCGGTCAGGGCAAAGACCTTTGTCCCCGAGCTCTTTTCGGTGCCGAGGCTGCGGTACCACTCCGAGCCGTGGAGGATGATCGGTGCTATCTGCGCCAGCGTCTCGACGTTGTTGAGGACCGACGGCTTGTCCCAGAGACCCTTATGGGCGGGGAAGGGCGGCCGCGGCCGCGGCATGCCCCGTTTACCTTCGAGGGAGCGCATGAGAGCCGTCTCCTCGCCGCAGACAAATGCGCCCGCGCCAAGGTATATCTCGAGATGGAAGTCAAAGCCGGTGTCGAGTATGTTCTTTCCGAGCAGGCCCATTTCCGTCGCCTGGTTTATCGCCAACTGCAGTCTCTTTACGGCAAGCGGATATTCAGCCCTGACGTAGATGAACCCGTGATGAGCACCGATCGCCTTTGCGCCGATGATCATGCCTTCGATCACCGAATGGGGGTCAGCCTCCATGACGGACCGGTCCATGAAGGCGCCGGGGTCTCCCTCGTCGCCGTTGCAGAGCATGTATTTTATGTCGGACTGGACCTTTGATGCGAATTCCCATTTGAGGCCTGTTGGAAATCCTGCCCCGCCCCTGCCGCGCAACCCGGAGTCCTTGACGACCTTGATGATATCCTGCTGGGTCATCTGGGTGAGGGCCTTTGCCATCGCCTGGTATCCGTCCCGTACGATATACTCCTCGATCTTTTCCGGATCAATGAGGCCCTTGTTTCTCAGGACCCTCAGCACCTGGTGCTTGAAAAAGGGAATATCCTTCATCAGCGGGATGGCGGTCTTCTTCTCAGGCTCCCTGAACATCAGCTTTTCGTATGGTCTGCCCTTGAGGAAATGCTCTTCAACGAGCTTGGGTACCTCTTCGACTGTTACTTTCTGGTAGAAGATCTCGTCAGGGAAGACAGAAAGAACCGGTCCTTCGGCGCAATAGCCGTTGCAGCCTGTCAGGACTATCTTGATCTCGTCCTGCAGCCCGCGCTTGACGAGTTCCGCCTGGAGTGCCTCTCTGACCTTGCCGGTCCCGCTGGCAACGCAGCCGGTGCCTGCGCACAACATTACATTCGCTCGAAACTTTTCCATCTATATCCTCCGCGAATCTCTCATTTGTTCGTTCTCAGTTCCGATTATTGCGTATTGATCAGTAGGTTGTCTCACTGCCGACGACCAGGGCATATTTTTCGACAGGCTTGCCGCCCATGATGTGCTCTTTGAATATCTCCCGTATCTTCTCGTCGTTGAGGTCGCAGTACTTCACGGGAGGCTGATTCATGATCTCGACAGTCGCCAGCGGCTCCTTGGCGCAGAGGCCGGCGCATCCGGAGGTGGTGACGATGACATCCGTCACGTTCGCCTTTGATATTTCGTCCATCAGGGCGGTCATGACGCCCCTCGCGCCGGCGGCGATTCCGCACGTACCCATATGGACAGTCACCTTGGCGCGGTACCCGCCCTCTCTCAGGGTGAATTCCGCCTTGTGCTGGTCCTTGATCTTCTGGAGATCCGCTATCGTCAGTCTCGGCATGTTATCCCTCCTTCTCCGCAAGTTCCCCGGCCTGCTCCGCAGAGGCGGACGAGACATACGCGGCGTCATATCGGCCGATGATCTCGAGCGCCTTCTTCGGCGTCATCGCACCGAAGGTTTCCTGGTCGATCACCATGACCGGCGCAAGTCCGCAGGCGCCGAGGCAGCGGACCCCTTCAAGTGAGAATTTTCTGTTTTCCGTTGTTTCGCCCACGTCGATCTTGAGGGTATCGCGTATCTTGCTCACTACGCCCTCGATGCCCTTGACATAACAGGCGGTGCCCAGACAGACCCTGATATTGTGGTCTCCCCGGGGCTTCATCGTGAAGAAAGAGTAGAACGATACGACGCTGTGCACCTCGGCGACCGGGATATTGAGCCCCTGGGATATCTTCTTCTGCACGATCGGGGGCAGGTAGCCGACGATCTCCTGGGCGCGCTGGAGGACCGGGATGAGGGAGCCGGGTTTTTGGCGAAATTCACGGATCACCCGTTCCAGTTCAGCCTCCATCGCCGGAGGGAATTCCTCCTGGACCTTTTTCTCTTCAGGCGCCTTGCCCTTGATCCACTCGACGGCGCGCTCGGTGACGTCGAGCAGGACGGACGGCGTAAACGGCTTGGGCACGTAATCGATGATGCCGAGTTCGAGAGCCTCCTTGATGGTGTCCTGGGAAGGATAGCCGGTGATGATGACGATCCCCACGGAGGGTTTTGTCTTCTTGATCCAGCGTATCAGGGTGATGCCGTCCACCTCGGGCATCTTCAGGTCAGTGAAGACGAGGTCGAAGTTGTCCTGGCCCAGCTTCATGATCGCCTCTCTCCCGCCGAGCGCTCCTTCTACCTGGTACCCTTCGGACTTGAGCACCCGTTCCGCGCTCTTTATGACGACCAGTTCGTCGTCGACAACCAGAATCTTCGGTTCTCCTAACATAGAATCCTCCTGTAGATATTTTAAACCGTCAGAGGCTTGACCCGGGCAAGCCAGAGGAGCCATCCCTCGCTGAGGTTGTCCCGGATGAGTGCGGCCATGGCGGTATTCGCCTGCTGGTTGAGCTGCACCACCCTTCCGGTCATCGGCGAAAGGAGTTCCACGGTCTGTCCGCCGCCCGACAGGATCTTGGCAAAGCATTCGCCGGCCATCACCGCCTCGAGCTTTTCAGCCAGGTCGATATACATGAGCTGGCCGCTGAGGAGCAGGTACCGGATGTCGCAGCCGATTTCCCACATGCCCTCCTGGATCGGCCTCGCCCAGGTTCCTTCCTTATAGAAGATGACGGGGTTTTCATTGTCCCGCAGGTTGACGATCTCATTCCTGAACTCATCGATAAAGGCCTTCCTCAGGATCCATCCCCTGTTGTCAAAGACCTTGGTCGCCACATTGATCATGAAGTCGGGGGTGAAAGGCTTTTCGATGAACTCGAAGGCGCCGAGCCGCACCGACTCCTTTGCGTCTTCCAGGGTCGGGTAGCCGGTGATGATCACCACATCCATCTTGGGCTGGATGGTCCTCGACTCCCGGAGCACGTTGATGCCGCTGATGTCGGGAAGCCGGATGTCCGAGATGAGGAGGTCAAACTCCTCAGATGAAATCTTCTTGATGGCGTCGTCGCCCTTGTCGGCGGTGATGATGCTGAATCCCTCGGCTCCGAGTATCCTCTTGCAGCTCAGAGTCACAACAGGATCATCATCGAGTACGAGTATTTTACCCTTGTTTCCCATGGCCGACCTCCTTTCTAAAGTTCTGATTTGAATAAAAGCAAGTAAGATGCCACGGGGGAATTATCATAAAAATCAATAGGAAAAGCAATGAAAAAATGAAAGGTGCCTGCCCGGGGATACCGAACTGTATAGATTAATAATACTTTTGATCGCCCTCCGCCCGCCGAACCCTTACAGGCGCAACGATCGACGCATGTATATTTTTGCTATAAGAGATTGAGTTATCGGAAAGGACAACGCGGCCGGAGATCGGGCTGGAAGGACGTCGGATGGGCTTCTACGAATGTTATTTCCCCTGTCTTCTCCTCTCTGTCACCGTCTCCCCTCCGATCCCCCAGTTATCCGTATCCACCTCATCGATCACCACGACTGTCGTCTGCGGGTTTTTCCCGAGGATATCTCTGAGCAGGCCCGTTACCCCGCTGATGAGCCGGGCCTTCTGATCTGCCGTTGCTCCGTCTTTTGTTATTTTGATATTTACAAAGGGCATGTGCGTTCTCCTTCCATAATAATGCCGACAGTTCAGGGTGCAGCCGCCTGCCGGGATTTTACCACAATTCCGCCCTTGAGCATATGATTATCACCGTGCGCTGTTTCATGGATTAAGTATACCCCTCTTCCCGGGGTTTCCCCATGGATTCCGAACCGCCCCTCGGGAGCGACACATTCCTCCCGTGAGAAGGCTTTGATCGCGCGCCTATTGCATGATATAATGCTGCAGTCCATGAAACGGGGACTCAGGAGCAGCCACGGGGATGACACACGGCTTTGCCGACGTAGACGACACGACTGTTGAAAATAACCTGATCATTGCGGAACAGGTGCGACTCCTGTACAAGAACGCCTCTGTTTCGATGATCGCCAGTCTTGTAAATCCTCCTGTCGTTGCATTCGTCTTTTGGAACATTGTCGACCGGACATCCCTGATCGCGTGGATGGCGGGGATCGTGCTCGTTACGCTCATTCGATATGCGGACGTCTTCCGTTATCTCCGTTTTGAGTCCGACCCGCTGCTTGCCGACCGCGGCGCACGACGGTTTACCGTGGGCGCCGGGCTCTCCGGTATCGCGTGGGGCCTGTCGGCCGTCCTGATATTCCCCGCCGACTCGCTGGGCCATCAAATGGTGCTCGCCTTTGTCCACGGCGGAATGCTGATAGGCGCTGCGGTCGCCTACGCCTCCGTCAGGAAGTCCTTCTTTGCCTTTAGCATCCCCGGCTCTCTCCCGATCGTCATCCGTTTTCTTGTCATGGGTGATACGGTGCATGTCGGGATGGGCGTTATGGCTCTGCTCTTTGTGATCCTGACTTGCGGCATGGCCGTGCACATCCACAAGATGAACACGGAATCGCTTGCGGCCCGCTTTGAGAACAAGAACCTCATTGCGCATCTTGAGCTGGCAAAGGAAGGCGCTGAGGAACTTGCCCGTGATCTCTCCCGGGAAATTGAGATCCGAAAGGAGACCGAGGAAGAACTGCAACGCCACCAGGACCATCTGGAGGAACTCGTCGGGGAGCGCTCCGCAGAACTGATGAGAACGAATGACCGGCTGAAAAACGAGATCGCGGAGCGGCTCAGGGCGGAAAGGGCGCTTGCCCGGAGCGAAGAGTATTTCCGCTCCCTCATCGAACATAGTCTCGACGTCATCATGGTCATCGACGCCAACGGCAGGATCCTGTATGAAAGTCCCTCGACAGAGCGGTTGATGGGGTATGCGCCGGAAGAATTGCACGGGACGGTGGCGTTTGATATCATCCACGAAGACGAGCGGCAGGAAGCGGCTGACGCACTGGCCAGGGTCGTACAAAATCCCGGCAGCGTCGATTCACTTGTCACCAGGGTTCGCCACCGTGACGGCTCGTGGCGCGTGTTTGAGGTTATCGGCAAAGGTATTGCGGACGATGCCGGAGAGGTGACCGTTATCGTCAACTCCCGGGATATCACCGAGAGGAGGAAGATGGAACAGGAACTCCTCCGCGCCCAGAAGCTCGAATCCCTCGGGGTCCTCGCCGGGGGTATCGCCCACGATTTCAATAATCTGCTGACAGCTATCATGGGGAACATTACCCTTGCAAAAATGCAGGTCAACCCGACGGACAAGACATTCCATCGTCTGATGAGGGCGGAGGAGGCCTCCCTGAGGGCAAAGGACCTCAGCCGCCAGTTGCTCACCTTTTCGCGGGGCGGGGAACCGGTCAAGAAGATGGTGTCTATTGAAACGCTGGTGCGGGAGACCGCCTATGTGGCGCTGAAGGGTACCGCAGCTGCCGCCGCATTCCTCGTGCCCGACGGGTTATGGCCTGCCGAGGTGGACGAGGGACAGATCTGTCAGCTTTTCCATAATCTCCTCGTCAACGCCGAACAGGCGATGCCGGAGGGCGGGAGCATAACGATACGCTGCGAGAATGTGCATATAAGGCCGGACGATATGCTCCCGCTTCTTCCCGGAAGGCACGTAAAGATAACGGTGGAGGACCAGGGCGTCGGGATACCGAAGGAGAACCTGAACAAGATCTTTGATCCCTATTTCACGACAAAGGAAAAGGGGAGCGGTCTCGGCCTCGCCTCGGTCTACTCGATCGCCCGGCGGCATAACGGCCATATCGCCGCGGAATCGGAGGGGGGAAGGGGCTCCCGTTTCCATGTCTATCTTCCCGCCTCGGAGAAGACGGAACTGCCCGGCGCGGGGAAGGAATACCATGGCACATCAGGCTGCCGGGTCCTCCTGATGGATGACGAAGAGGCGATACGGGACGTGGCGCACGAGATGCTCCGCGAGGACGGACACACGGTAACGGTTACGGAAGAAGGGGGAAGGGCGGTTGCTGCGTATCAAAATGCCCTGGCTGCCGGCGAACCCTTTGATGTTGTCATCCTGGACCTTACGGTACCCGGGGGAATGGGTGGCCTGGAGACTATCAGGCGGCTCCTGGAAATCGACCCTGCGGTGAAGGCGATCGTCAACAGCGGCTATTCGGATGATCGGGTGATGGCTGATTACCGGCGCTATGGATTCAAGGGCGTTCTGAAAAAGCCGTTTGAGGTGACTGATCTGGCAAGGAAGGTTCGCGAGGTGATGGCAATGGGCGCCCCCGGAGATTCAGCATAGGAAGCCTATCCGTGAACACCCGGATGAAAAGATTGCTCCTTGTTCTGGGAGCGGGGCTTGCCGGACTTCTTGTTGCGGCGGTCATCATCGAGCGCACCTTTGATATCAATTCATACAGGCCGCGCATCGAGACCGCCCTTTCCGATGCCCTGGGGATGGAGGTGCGCATCAACGGCATGATGAGACTCATGCTCTTCCCCCAGGCCGGGGCGTGGGTTGAAAAGATTTCCCTGCAAAGGGGCGGCGAGGACGTAGCGACGCTGCAGAAGGCGGAGGTAGCGGTGAGACTGCTGCCTCTTCTGAGAAAGGAGATCCTCATCCAGCAGGTCGGGCTGACCGGCCCTGAGATATTCATTACCAAAGACAAAGAGGGCCGGTTCAATTACGAGGGACCGGTGAAGAAGACCGCTGCCGGGGAAGGTCCTCTGCCGGCCCTTGAGGTGGGAAAGATCTCCGTCTCGGACGGACGTCTCGTGTATCGTGACGAAAGATCCGGTGAGAAGGTGGAGGCAAACGGGTGCGGCCTGACGATCAGAGACCTCTCCGCATCAGGGAGCAGTCTCGTGGGCACGCTTTCCCTCAACGGCGCCATATCCTGCCGGGAGGTGAAAGTAAAGGGACTCAGGGTCACGGAGATGAAGGCGGTTCTCAAGGCAGGGGGTGGCACGCTTCAGGCGAGCCCCCTCACGATGAAGGTCTTTGGAGGTGACGGAAAAGGCTCGTTCAAGGGCAGCATGCTGCATGAACACCCCGAGTATTCCGTTGATCTGTCCATCGCCGGATTCCGCCTGGAAGAAGCGGTCGGAAAGACAAAGAATATCCGGGGACCGATGGACCTGAAGGCGCATCTTGCCGCCCGGGGCAAGAGCGGGGCGGAACTGTCAAAGACAGCGCAAGGAGAGGTTTCTCTCCGCGGACAGAACCTTGTCCTCCGCGATATCGATATCGACCGCGTGCTGGAAAAATACGAGAAAAGTCAAAGTATCAACCTGGTGGATGTGGGGGCATTCGTCCTGGCCGGCCCTCTGAGTACGGCGGTGACGAAGGGGTATGATTTCGGCGGCCTTTACAAGGCATCCGTAGGCGGTGAAACCACGATACAGAGGCTTGTCTCCGACTGGAAGATAGCGGGCGGTGTCGCCCGCGCCGAAGATGTAGCCTTCGCGACCAGGAAGAACCGCATGGCCCTCAGGGGGGGCCTCGACCTTGTCCACGAGAGGTTTGAGGATGTGACCGTAGCGGTGCTCAACGCCAGAGGCTGTGCCGTCTTCAGCCAGAAGATAAACGGCACTTTCAAGAACCCTCGCGTTGATAAGCCGAGCATGCTGAAGTCTCTCCTGAGCCCCTTTATCTCCCTGGCTGAGAAGCCGGTTGATCTGCTCAGCGGAGGTTCCTGCCAGGTATTTTATAAAGGGTCGCTTCCTCACCCTGCGAAGTGACCCTGGCGCTGACAGCATACGCGTCAGCGGTCAACGAAAGTGGATGTCCGGCTTCCTCTCACCTCGAACCTGACTGAAGCGACGACATTGTTTCTTCTGTCAACGATGGCCAGAAGATGGCTGCCCCCCCTGGGTTCCCAGGCGACTGTCGTATTCGCATCACCGATGGCCTTGTCGTCCAGTGCCCAACGATGACCTGAGTCAGTTCCCCGGGCCTCGAAAAAGATGCGCTGATTCCCCTCCGGGATATCCGGGTCCAGGGCGAAGATCGTCCCGTCGGCCGGATACGATATGAGGGGAGTGTCATGACCTGCCTCCAGGATAACGGCCGCCTCTTCCGTCCCCCTGGTGAATACTTCTGACCGCGGTGCCTCGAGGTTCCCGGCGAAGACCACCTCTGCGGTCATGACGTCTCCGGGTCTGCGGGGCTGCCTTCCGGGTGTGTCGCTGTGGAGCCGGTTCATCATATCGAGCCAGACCGGGGCTGCTCCTGTTATGCCGCTGATATTCCACATCGGGCTGCCCGAGTAGTTTCCCACCCACACCCCTACCGTGTATTCCTGCGAATATCCGATGCACCAGTTGTCACGCATGTCTTTGCTTGTTCCCGTCTTCACCGCCGTCCAGAACCTTGTGGACAGACTGTTCTCCAGTCCGAAGGTGGCGCTCCTCGCCCCTCTGTCAGAAAGAATGTCTGATATGAGAAAGGCAGCCTCTTCAGAATAGACGCGGCGACCCTTCATCGCCTTTCCCCGAATCAGCCTCAGGCTGGACCAGAGGCCCCCGTTTGCGAGGGTGCGGTAAGCGTTGACCAATTCATAGAGACTGACATCAGCTGATCCTAACGCCAGGGAAGGGCCGTAATAGTCCTCAGACTCCAGCCCGCTGAACCCCGAGGCCCTCAGCCTTTGAACGAAGGGTTCGACGCCGGTCAGCCCGATCACCCGGACAGCGGGGACATTCAGCGAGGAGGCGAGGGCGGTGCGGACCGACACCATGCCTTTAAAATCGTTCTCGTAGTTCCCCGGCTTGTAGATGCCCCTGCTGGTCGCCACGTCGATGGGGCTGTCGCTCAGCAGCGATGCCGGCGTTAGTATCCTTTTTTCGAAGGCCAGGGCATAGAGAAACGGTTTTAAGGTGGAGCCGGCCTGTCTCTTTGCCTTTATGCCGTCAACAAACCGGGCGTCCGATCCAGGGCCTGCACCGCCGGCATAGGCGAGGATATCGCCGCTTTTATTTTCGACAACGATGACCGCGCCGTCATGCACATTCTGGTTCCTGAGAACTCCCACGTGATGTCTCAGCGTGTCAGAGGCAAACCGCTGCAGAGGACCATCCAGGGTCGATACCACACGTTCTCCGGGATTCTTCAGGAGCATGCGGGCAGCGTGGGGTGCGAAGGCCGCTGTCTGCCTGACCCGGTAGGAGCCGGTCAGCATCTTTTCAGCCAGGCTGCAGATCTCTTCGCATCCTGCCCGCGCCTTTACGGAGTCTGACAGGCGGCATCCTCTTTGCGCCACCGCCTTTGGCGGTGCATTCGGAGATCTGATCAGGGACGCCAGCAGAAGAGACTCCGCATCATCGAGGCCCTGGGGCTGCTTATCGAAGAGCCCGCGGCTTGCGGCAGAGATGCCAAGGAGTTCTCCCCTGAAGGGTATCAGGTTCAGGTAGACCTCGAGTATCTGGTCCTTTGTCCACGCCTTCTCGAGTTCCCGCGCAGCCTTCATCTGGTCCCATTTCTGCCCTATAGTCCTCTTTCCCTTCTTCGGTCTGAGGTCCTTGTCCAGAAGGGCCGCGACCTGCATGGTTATGGTGCTTGCACCCCTCCTGTCCTGATGAAAGAGGTTCCTCAGGGCAGCGGAGCCTGCTGCCTTCCAGTCAACCCCCCCGTGTTCATAGAACCTCTTGTCCTCGGAAAAAATGACTGCCAGTATAAAGAATTGCGGGACATCCCTGAGACTCGTCCAATCGAGCCTGCGTCCCTGCCGGTCCACCCGGAGTTCGTGGATCACGGCGCCATGTCTGTCAAGCAGCAGGGCATCCGAAATCCGGTGGCTCTTTCGCACCTCTTCAAAAGAGGGGAGCGCCTGGGCAGGAGACGCCATGAAGAGAAGGATCGCCGCCAGCATCCAAATGGTTGCCTTTCCGCTCCGTCCTCTTAGCGATGCAAGAGGGGGGGAGGAGAAAGCACGGCTGTCAGCAGACATCCCGACAGGGACAAAGGGGACCATGTCTTTATATAAAAAATACTTCAGCATACCTGTCCGGCTGACCTGATGATACGTAGTCAGTTATTGCGCAACCTCTATCTTTTTGTTGGGCAGTTCCCCCAGCATCTCCGGTGCATAGAGCGCCTCAACGCGGGTAGGGGGGAGCTGGAAGGTCCCGCTGTTGTTCAGCCTGATGGTATATTCAACAGTCCAGCTGCCCTTTGGGACGAATTCGTAATAGGCCCTGAAGGCCTCGAGGGAGCGTTCTTCGAAGGCCGGCCAGACCCACCCCTCCTTCTTCTCGCCCTCGGTCATGATCCGGGAATCTCTTCCCAGTCCCGTGCCGAGGATGTTCGATCCGGCGGGGATGGGATCGTTCACCACCACCCAGGTCATGTCCGTCTGGGCCTCGAGATCGAGACGCATTCTGACAACGTCCCCTTTTGACCATTTCCCGGAAGTTCTTTGTTCAACAGGCGTTGCTGTCTTTCTGATCCTGTATCCGCTCGAAAAAAGCTCCTTAAGGGGGATTGCAGCAAGACCCTGGACGGTCGCCCAGGGCTTGCCGCCGCCCTGATGGGAAATTGCCAGTTGATCTTTGCCCTTCGGCCAGCTGAACTGCAGGGAACTCCCCCCCGGCGTGCCGGACCACTCAAGCGTCATAGTCTTCCCCGCGACACTCGCCGATGTGGCGCCGGAGACCGGGACGGACTCGAACTGCTTTGAGAACTTCTCCATCGCCAATACTCCCCAGGCATTGGCCGTTGTCAGGTTCCATGCTCCTTTATGCTGTCGTCCGAGGGCGCCCCTGACAACCCTGGGCATATCCTGTCTCCATGAGTCGAACTGCATAAGGGCCAGGATGCTCTTGACCGCATTGACATCAGTCGAGACCATGAGCCACCAGAGGCGGTCAGAGCCCTCCGTTGAAAAGCCCATGGTCGTGCCCTGAAAATTCATCCTGGCCATCAGTATCTGCTCGGCCTCTTTGAGGCGTTTGTCGCGGTCAGGGATCTCTTTCAGCCTCAGGAGCAGGTTCGTCCAGTCGATGACGGCGGAAGTGGGCCAGAGGTTCGGCTCAAGGGCTATTGATCCGAGGAGCCGGGCCTCCGCCTTGCCCGAGCGGGAGAGCGTTTCGAGTGCAGCGATCTTCCTGATCGAGAGGTCGGCAGTCGGCAGGGTCGAGTACCTGACCACCCTGCCTTCGATAAAGCCCTTCAGTCCTTCCTCCATCCTGTCCCGTACGTCGGCGGGGATCTCCCATCCCGCCTCGTGGGCTATCGAGGCGATGTAGGCGGTGAGCACATCACTCCCATACAGCATCGAGGGAAAATATTTCACCAGGCCGTCCGCGTCCAGGTGGGCGGGCAGTTCTGCAACCGTGCGCTGCCAGAGAGATCCATCCCGCAAGGCGACCGCGCGCGATACCTTCTGTTCCATACAGGTGTAGGGATAGTTCTTCATGAACCAGGTCACTCCGCCGAGACCATGGGAGAGTTTGGGCCGCAGGGAGACCTGTATCCCCCCTTTCCCCGGTAATGCGTCATGGGGTTTATCGACGGCCATGCCGAACTGGTTGCCCACCTGGCTGAGGGTCGCCTGAAAGACCCTTAGCGGGACCGCCTCGACGACCTTTTGCTTCACCTTTATGCTGTCGAAGCCTTTTCCGTTCTTCTCGGTTGCCGTCACCTCATAGTCCATTTTGTCGAGGCCAAGCGGCGCCTTTATATCCCATCCGATCTCCCTGGCCTCGCCGGCTGCGAGTGATTCGGTTATTATCTCAAGGTCTCTTCTATCCTGGGCGGAGAGTGCGGCCTTGACCTCGACCTCCATCTTTCTTCCGGACGCGTTCCTCAGGGTGAATCCGGCACGGAATCTGTCACCCTCCCGCACCACGGGCGGCAGACCCGAAAGGAGCATCAGATCCTGGGTTGTGCGTATGCTCGTCTGGCCCGTGCCGAACATCCCGGTCCCCCCGCTGGCGATCGCGACGACCCTGAAACCGGTCAGGGAATCATTGAGGGGTATGTCTACCTCGGCCTCTCCCCTGCTGTTCAGGGGCACGCGGGCCTTCCAGAGGAGAAGTGTGTCGAAGAGCTCCCGCGTTGTCTGGCGTCCGCCGCCCCCGCCGTGGGGAAGGGCCTTGAGGCCGTAGTGCCTCTTTCCAACCACCTGCATCTGTGCTGTAGCGGTCAGTACCTCATAGCCGCGTCTGCCCATCATCGCATCGAGGAGTTTCCAGCTCCGGTTAGGCATGAGTTCGAGAAGCCCTTCGTCTACGGCTGCGATGATCACCTCGCTGCCCTTTGGAGGGAGTTTCCCGTTGATCCTGCTGACCATCACCTTTACCCTGGCCTTCTCGCGTACCCTGTAGGCCTCCTGCGAAGCCGAGACCCTGACCTTCAATTCATAGGGCTGCCATCCCACGACAATCTCCGCGATGCCCAGCTTGAAGGCGGGCTTCCCGAGGTCTACCAGCGCCGTCGGCTGCACACCCGAAGCCCTTCCCCGCACCACGAGCGCGGAGATGAAGACATTGGGCGCATAGTTGTTCCGTACAGGTACTTCAACGACCGGCGACTTGCCCGATATCTTCCTGACAAAGGATTCGATGACTCCCTCACGTTCTACGGTAATGAGCGCGGTCGCCTCCCGAAAGGGCATGCGAACCTGGAGCTTTGCGACATCCCCGGGTTCGTACCTCTTCTTCTCCGGCAGCAGGTCGATCCTGTCGTGATCGGCGGCATCGAACCACCAATCTCCCTTGCCCATTATCCACACATCGCGGTTGGCGGTCGAGAAGTTTCCCGCATCATCGGCCGCAGCTGCCTGCAGGATTACATTCCCTGAAACCGGGGCCTTCACCTCGCAGACCAGCAGCCCCCTGTTATCCGTCCTGCCCTCACAAAGCGGCCCTATCTTCTTTGTCTCCATGACATGTTCGTAGGAATAATATCCGCCCACGAGCCGTTTCCGGTGGGAATAGGACTTTCGCTGGAAGAGCTCGGTCTTTACGGCCCGGTCTTTCAGCGGTCTTCCCGACAGGTCCAGTACGACGACATGAAACTTGAAATTGTCCTTGGACGCTGCCCATGAATCCGGTTTTATCCCGACCAGGAGGCCGGCCGGCCAGAGGGGGACCCGCCGGGAGACTGTCTGGATTTCGCCGCTGGGGTCCCTGAACTCAAGTTCGACCAGCAGGTCGGTCGGTTGCGAAATAGAGGGAAGATCCTCTATGGTAGGCCTGAGGCTCCCGTTCTTGTCCAGCTTCAGCTGAAGAGTGCTGACTTTTGCCCGGGAGGGCCTGATCTCCGCCTCAGAGGATTCATCCGGGGACCTCCGGATCACCTCTTCCCTGACCCCGCCATTGGCGAAGGTGAAATCCTCGTAATCGTCGAAATGGACATAGCGGGGCTGCGCCTGACTCCTCAGCTTTACCTCAGCATCACCCGCGCCCCCGCCGGAGAGGTAGGTAACGAGAAGATCGACGTAGGCCTGCCGGGCATTCACCAGAGGGTCCTTCGGCGGCTGTAACAGGGCTTTCATCAGGGGCACCCTGAATTCCTCCACCCGGAAGCTGCCTGATTCCCATCCTTCGGCAGCATAATGCTCTTCATCTCCCTGTTCATAGCTCCCCACGGACTTCCTCTCCTTTGCGCCGGTCACTTTCTTCTGTGAGAGGAAGACGCTATAGTACCCGAGCTTCGCCTCCCTGGGGATCGCCCAGTCCGTCAGGGCTACCCCCTTCTTGTCCCACTTCAGCGGGAATTCGTATCTTTGTTCGCTGCCCCGATGCTCGATCACGACAGATGCCGGCAGCGATGATGCCTCCGGCACCGCGAAACCCGACATGATGTGTTTACGGATTATATGCTTCATATGGACGGTCTCTCCTGCCCGCAGGAGACTCCTGTCGAATACCGTATGGCTGATGACCGGGCCGCGGTAGTCTTCATACGGCAGGTTATATCTCCAGGGCTCTATGCCCTCTTCCCAGCTGGAATGCACAAAGGTCATGTCGCTGTCCGTCTTTGCGAATGCGAACAAGCCTCCGCCCAGACCGCTGAGCGCCGGCGATGACTCCTGGGAAAGATAGGAGCAGCGGGGGAGATCCCTTTCCCGGGGCAGCTGTTTGTGTATCATGGCGATGCCGCGGGCGTCGGTCTTTCCCTTCCAGATCACCTTGCCTTTACAGTCCCGTATGGATACTGCCACATCCCGCGCCGGTTCAGCCTTATCGAGGGTAGTGACCCAGACCAGCGAAGATTCCCGTCCCCACTTGAAATGGGCGGAAAGGTTCGTTACAAGCGCCATCGTCGGCACAAACATCGGCTGCTGTGTCCCCAGAAGGGAAGTCCCGAGCATGCTGCTTTCCATCTCGACAACATAGACCCCCGGCTTCCGCAGGGGGATGCCGACAACCTCAAAGGCCCTGGACCCGCCGGGTTTCGGCACGGTGAACTCCTTCACATCAGCCTCTCCCTTCAGGATCGCACTATCACGCCGCGCCGAGGCGACTTTCCGGAGCCAATCGATGACCTTCTCCTCCTTGTCCATCCTGATCCGGTGAAGCCTGCCTTTCAGCCCTGCAACGACCTCCTGGTTCTTCTGTTTCAGGGCGTCAGGCAGTATCGTGCCTACGGATTCGCCCAGCTTTACCGCCTGATCGAGCAGCCCCTCCCTCGCCTTTGACATCATGCCGTCCCGGTCCTTCCCGAGCTTCAGCATCCTCGTTTTGACCTCCGGCTCGAGGTTTCTGAGGGTCACCGGAAGAGCGGCGTCCCCTTTGAGTTCAATGATGCCGAAACGGGAGGCAAACTTTGCAAGAGGGGGATAACCGTCGGTCCTGACATTCAGCGGAAATAGGTCCCTGTTGGAAAGGGGACGGCCTGCATCGTCCTTGAACCCGGGAGGAAGTTCGATACTAAATGATGTCTTTTCCGGGAAAGGACCCCTGAATGAAACGCCGCTTACGAAGGCCTCATCGGGTCCTGAGGAGGTCTCGGCCTCACCTTCTTCTTCGGCATCTTCATATCCGCGGCCGGATGCCCTTTCCGGTTTGTAGACCCTGCCGCCTCCCTTGAGGGTGATCTGCCTTGCATACTCCCAGGAGACCGGGGAGGAGAAGCCCAGATGCATCGGCAGGATCGGGATGCATGCGGCCTGTTTGTTTTCCCTGTCGCAGCTGAAGCGGGCCCGGAATGGCCCCCGCACCTTAAAGGGGAGTACCTGATCCCCTGACGTTGCGACACCGCTCTGTGAGGAGACTCCCTTTCCCCACACCAGGCGGACGGTGGCCCCGTTTGGGAATGCCCGTCTGCACTGAAGAAGCAGGACCGGCTTATTCGCAAGGCTTCTGTATTGCCCCAGGACTTTTCCGTTGTCCGCACCCTTGACAAGAGAGACCCCGACGCGCTCGTTTATGCCCTCGACGGAGCACGAGACATGGGAGACAACAGATTCTTCGACAGCCTCTGCATCGAGCCTGAGGATGAATATCTGGTTTTCATCGATTTCCTGGGAACCTTCACGGGGAAATGACTCCCTGATCGCGGGTCCTCCTGTCGAAAAGGAAAAACTCTGCTGCCCGGCCAGGGCCTTCCCCGAGAGGGTCCTCACGTCCTTCTTTATCCTGAATTCACAGATGACGCCGGCCGGAAGGTCCCTGTCAAAATCAAAGACCCAGTTCTTCCCGTCAGCCCATCTGCCGCGCCCCTTTTCAGGGCACGAGACGTCAAAGGGATCGATAAGACGCGGGTCGCCGAAGGGCACCATCTGATCAGAAAAACAGGCCGTCACCTGCCTGACGTTCTTTATTTCCCCCTGCGGAGAAAATATCTCTACCCGGCCGTCTTCGGCGCGGACTTGCGGAGCGAACAACAGGGCGATAAACAAGGCACATAATGCTGCGATCTGCTTCATGTTCCCCTCCAGTATAGATGCGGCAGGAATTTTCATATCACGCCACGGCAATAGCACTCACCCATTATACGTTGCGAACACGCTCTTGCCAACGGTGAAAACACGGTGAAAATACGGGAAGGGCGGACAGGCGGGGAAACGGTTTCTATTGTATCCCCGCGGACCGTGCGGAGATATTGTATTTCTTCATGAGCGTATGAAAGTTTGTCCTCTGCATGCCCACATCGGAGGATGCCCTGGATATGTTCCAGTTGTTCCTCTTGAGGGCCTCCATGATGAAGGCTCGTTCAATGCCTTCGACTGACTTCAGACGCAGATCCTTCTTCTTTTCCTTGAGTTCTTCAACAGTCCTGGGCACCGTGTCTTCAGCGGGCAGGTCGAGTGAGGTGAGATGCTCCGGCTTAAGGGTCCTGCCCTGGCATATGATGACCGCCCGCTGTATCGTATTTTCGAGCTGCCGGACATTTCCCGGCCAGGGGTATAGGACCAGAAGCCTCATCGCCTCTGCGGAGATGTGGGTGACGCCCCTGTTCAGTTCAGCGCTGTACTTCTGGAGGAAGTGCTGGGCGAGGTGGGGGATATCCTCCTTCCTTTCCCTCAGGGGAGGGATCTGGATAGGGAAGATGTCGAGGCGATAAAAGAGGTCCTCCCTGAAGGTGCCTTCCTTAATCATCGCCGCAAGGTCCTTGTTCGTTGCGGCGATGAAACGTATGTCAGCGTGGATCGTCTTCTTTTCTCCCAGGGGCCTGAACTCTCTTTCCTGCAGCACCCGCAGGAGCTTGGCCTGGGTGGACGTGCCGATATTGCCGATCTCGTCAAAGAAGATAGTGCCCCCGTTTGCCATCTCCAGGAGGCCTTTTTTCTTTTCGACGGCCCCGGTGAAGGCCCCCCTGGCGTGGCCGAAAAGCTCCGATTCGATGAGAGTATCGGGAATGCTGACACAGTCAACGGTGATGAAGGGCATATCCTTGCGCGGGCTGTTGAAGTGAATCGCCTTTGCCGCCAGTTCCTTGCCGGTGCCGCTTTCCCCGGTGATGAGCACGGTGCTCCCGGTATTTGCAACGTTGGCGATAAGCTGAAAGACCTTCTGCATGGCAGGTGAGACGCCGACTATATTGTCCAGCTCATAATGGGAGGGCAGAAGTTCCCGGCGGCCGGTCTCTTCCGAGGGAAGATCCTTTCTCCCCAATGCCCGCGCAACAAGGGCGCCGAGGTCTTCGGGGCTGAAAGGTTTTTCGATGTAATCAAAGACACCGCTCTTCATGGCGCGCACAGCGGACTTCACCGTGCCGTATCCGGTCATGATCACGACGTCGGTATCGGGCCAGTCTTCCTTGATCCTGATAAGGACATCGATGCCGTCCATGTCCGGCATCTTCAGATCGGTCAGCACGAGATCGACCGGATGGCGGGAAAGAATTTCAAGGCCCTCGCTGCCCGATGCGGCTGCTGTAATGGTGTATCCTTCCGGTTCGAGGATGCGGCGGCAGCTCGTCCTCACGATCTCTTCATCGTCAATGATGAGGACCATCCCCCTCCCCATGGGCCTACTTCTTTTTATGCTCCATGGCAGCGGTGACGGCTGCGAGGATCTTGTCGGGGGTGAAGGGCTTTTCCACATAATCGAAGGCGCCCAGTTTGATGGATTTCACCGCCGTATCCACCGTCTGGTACCCGGTTATTACGATCACCTCAGCCTCAGGCCACCCTTCCTTTACCTGCTTGAGGACCTCGATGCCGTCCATATCCGGCATCTTCAGGTCTGTCAGCACCACATCGAACCGGTCCTTGCCGAGCATCCCCAGCCCCTCGACGCCGTTGCGGGCAAGCTGCACATCAAAGCCCTCGGGACGGAGCGCGCGGCTGCAACTTATTCGTACAATTTCTTCGTCATCAATGACAAGCACCTTGCCTTTGACCATGTCATCCTTCCCTGAAGGCGGGGAGCCGGACAAAGAAGCTGGTCCCCTCGCCGAGTTTTGTTTTGATGAATATCTTTCCCCCGTGATCCTGAATGATCCCGTGGGTAACGGCCAGCCCCAGACCCGTGCCCTTGCCCACCGGTTTCGTGGTAAAGAAGGGTTCGAAGATCTTCTCGAGGTTTTCATCGGTAATTCCAGGGCCCGTGTCTCTTACTTCAACCTCTACAAAATCGGCAGTATCATCCCGCAGCGTCCGCGTGGCGATCGTTATGGTGCCTTTTCCTTCGACGGCATCGGCGGCATTCATGATGAGGTTCAGGAATACCTGCTGCAATTGAGAAGGATCGGCCTTAACGCGGGCGAGCACCGGATCGAAGTCGGTAATCAGTTTGATATTGAAGAAGTCGGCCTTGTTCTTGACGATGTTTAGGGCGTGGTTGATGACATCATTGATATCGGTGTGCGCCTTGTCCGCGGCAGACGCCCGGGCGAACCCGAGGAGACCTCGGATGATGGTGGAACAGCGGTTGGCCTGTTCGATAATCACCTGGATGTCGTCGTGTTCCTCGGTTCCCGGGGGGAAGCGCTTCAGGAGGAGGTGGCCGAAGGTGACGATACCGGTAAGGGGGCTGTTGATCTCATGGGCTACGCCAGCGGCCATCCTGCCGAGGGAGGCGAGCTTTTCGGAATGGATAAGCTGTGCCTGGGCACGCTGGATCGCCTCGGTCTTTTCCTGCACCTTCTTTTCGAGAGTGTTGCCCCATTCCACCAGCTCGTTCTTCGCCTTCTTCAGGTCAGAGGTCATGGCGTTGAACGCCTGGGCCAGTTGACCGATCTCATCACGGGTATCAATATCAAGATGATAGTCGAGGTCGCCGCCGGCGACCCGCTCCATGCCCTTCGTGAGCATATTCACCGGAGTAGTCACGAAGTTCCAGAGGATAGTGCAGAGAACGACGGAAATGACGCAGAGAAATATCGCCACATAGACGGTTATCGCTATCCCCTGTTTCTTGATGCCCGTGTCGAGAAGGGAAAGCGACAGGTTTGCCTCCACAAGGCCGAGGACCCGCTGGTCCCTCGAATGGGCATGACAGGCCGATGTATGACAGGAAACCTCATTATAGATAGGCTGGACGATATTCAGGACCCGGTAGCCGTTGCTGTCCTTGGTTATGGTCCATGTCGGGATCTTTCGGGATGCCTCGGCCGGTGAGTGGCAGTTCTGGCAGTAGGGTGCCCTGATGTCGAGGATGGTGCCGATGTCCTGCTTGTCTGACGAATGGGCTATCTTGCCTTTCCTGTCGAAGATGCGTACCCGGATGACCCCTTCTGCGGAGCCGATCGCCTCGATGGTTTGCTGGATAAGGAGTTCCTGAAAAGTGAGCATACCGTACCGCGTCGATTTCTTTACGAGATCAACAAAGGAATGACCGTACTTGATGGAGGTCTGGATGAGTTCCCGTTCCTGGTGGCTGAAGAGAAAGTACCAGAATACGGTGCTGCCGGCGACCATCAGGGTGCCGATGGCCATGATAAGCTTGCCGGTCAATGAGTGTATAGATTTCCGGTTGAGCATTGCTTACATGAATTTAGCCGATTACAAAAATTTATGCAAGGACAAGATATAATTATGAGACATCAAATCGTGGCTTGACATTATTTAATAGAAATTGCTATCAGCCACCTATAAATAAATATCTTTTATGAACATATAAATTTCCTCTTGACAAGTCGATTTGAATTGGGCAAAGTATATAGCGTTATGCCAGGAGCTTTTATGCCGACCGCATATCTGCCCGTTTTGATCTTCCTGATGGTCGCAACGGCCTTTGGGATAGGGGCACTCGTCATCGGCGAACTCTTCAGAATCCGGCGTCCCTACCGAGACAAACTCATGCCGTATGAATCAGGGAATGCCCCGGTGGGTGAGCCCCGCATCAGGTTTTCGGTCAAATTTTATATTATCGCCATGCTGTTTGTTGTCTTCGATGTTGAAGCAGTCTTCCTCTACCCGTGGGCACTGGTCTTCGACCGGATCGGCCTGTACGCCTTTGTGGAGATGATAATCTTTATCATTGTATTACTCGTCGGCTATATCTACGCCTGGAAGAAGGAGGCCTTTGTATGGGATTGATCACCGGCCTGCAGTCGGTTTCTCTCGTTGAAGTGGAAGAGGGTACCAGGGTGATGGCGCCGAACATCATCATCACCTCCTTTGACAAGCTTATCAACTGGGGGCGGCGTTCCTCCCTGTGGCCGATGACCTTTGGCCTTGCCTGCTGCGCCATCGAGATGATGGCGACCTATGCGAGTCATAACGATCTGGATCGCATGGGGATCATCCCCCGAGGGTCACCGAGGCAGTCGGACTTCATGTTTATAGCAGGCACAGTCACCAAGAAGATGTCGGAGATCGTTCGCCGCGTCTACGACCAGATGCCCGAGCCGAGGTACGTCATATCCGTCGGAAGTTGCGCCAACAGCGGCGGCATATTCAATACGTACAGCACCGTGCAGGGGTGTGACACCTTCCTGCCCGTGGATGTCTACATCCCTGGGTGCCCGCCGCGTCCGGAGGCATTTATCGAAGGGATCATCCGGCTGCAGGAAAAGATAAAACACGAGGAGTTCAGGTGGAGCCGCTGGAGATGAGGGGCTCCTCGGATCCGGATCTGATATTATGGAACCGCTTCAGATAGCAGAGAAGATAAAAGAAAAATTCCCCGAGTCCTGGGTGGATGTGAAGGAATTCAGGGGGCAGGTATCCGTCACCCTGAAGAAGGAGAGGATCGTCGAGATCTGTAGCTTCCTCCATGACGATCCTGACCTGTCGCTCGATTATCTGGTGGACCTCTGCGGCGCCGACTACCTGGGAAAGAAGGAGAAACGGTTTGAGGTGGTCTACCACCTTTACTCCATTCCCCTCCGGCATGCGATACGCCTGAAGGCCGAGGTTCCTGAATCGGACATGAAAATAGATTCCGTGGTCCCCGTGTGGATTGGCGCAAACTGGCACGAGCGTGAAGCATATGATATGTTCGGGATCGTCTTCAGGGGCCATCCTGATCTGAGAAGAATCTTACTGCCCGAGACCTGGGAGGGTTTCCCCCTCAGGAAGGACTACCCCCTGCAGGGGCCCGAGAAGGAGTGGTCGGGGTTCCTCGATGTCCTTGACAGGGCGAAGAGATACAGAGAATTCGAGTGGACTGACTGATGGAACATTCTGAACCTATCGTAGAGAAGCCTTTCGAGACGAAGGAACTGACGGTCAGCATGGGTCCGCAGCATCCTGCGACCCACGGCGTCCTGCGGCTCGTCCTCAACCTTGACGGGGAAAATGTCGTCAAGTGTACCCCCTATGTGGGATACCTCCACCGCGGCGTTGAAAAGCTCGGCGAGAACAGGACCTACCTTGCGGCCTTGCCCCTTTCCGACAGGCTTGATTACATCTCGTCGATGAACAACAACGTCGGGTATGTGAACGCCGTCGAAAAACTCTTCGGCATAGAGGCTCCGGAGAGGGCGAAATACATCCGGACGATGGTGGCTGAGATGGGAAGGCTTTCGAGCCACATTATCTGGCTCGGGACCCACGTTATCGACATTGGGGCCACGACGCCCTTCCTCCTGGCCATGGCCCAGAGGGAGCGCATCCTCGATCTCTTTGAGATGCTCTGCGGTGCCCGGCTGACGGTCAGCTACCCGAGGGTGGGCGGCGTCCGAAACGACATTTCCCAGGAATTCCTCGACACCCTGTACGAGTTTGTCCTTGAGTTCCCGCATCGTATCGACGATTACGAGACCCTTGTCACGGAAAACAGGATTTGGAAAGACCGGACTATGGGTGTTGGTGTCATCTCGGCGAAAGAGGCGGTGAACTGGGGACTCACCGGAGGTATGCTCCGGGGTTCGGGAATCGATTACGATGTGCGGAAATATGTGCCGTATGACGCCTATGACAAGGTGGATTTCATGGTCCCGGTGGGCAGGGACCCCGGCGATTGCTATGACCGGTACAAGGTGCGTGTGGAAGAGATGCGGCAGGCGAACAGGATCATCAAGCAGTGCGTTGAAGACCTACCCGCCGGCCCGGTGATGGCTGATGCCCCGAAGTTCACGCTGCCGCCGAAGGACCTCGTGCTGAAGGACATGGAGCACCTGATCCACCAGTTCGTTCTGATCACCAAGGGTCCGAGTGTGGCAGAGGGTGAGGTTTACGTCGGCACGGAAGTCCCCAAGGGGGAACTCGGTTTCTACTTTGTGAGCGATGGGACCGGAAAGCCCTATCGCATGCGTGTGCGTGCGCCCTCTTATGTGCATGCCTCGGTGCTGCCGAGGCTGAGCGAAGGCGGATACGTTGCTGACGTTATCGCCAATATCGGTACGATCGACATCGTTCTCGGCGAATGTGACAGATAACGGGGTATAGAAGAGGAGACATGTTCAGCGAAGCTGCGGTCAGGGAAATTCAGGAAATACGGGCGAAATATCCCACAGCGAGGGCTGCCCTCCTGCCGGCGATCTATGTCGCACAGCGTGAATTCGGCTGGCTGACTCCTGAAGCCTATGAGGCGGTTTCCGACCTGCTCGGCGTACCCAAGGCGATTGCGCGCGGAGTCGGAACTTTTTACGCCATGTACAAGCAAAAGCCCATGGGAAGACATGTGGTGCAACTCTGCACGAATGTCTCCTGCATGATCCTCGGGGCAGAACGTCTTGTGGACTTTCTGAAAAGCAGGTTCGGGCTTGAGCCCGGTGGAACGACGCCTGACGGCAGGTTCTCCCTGGTTATCATGGAGTGTATCGGCGCCTGCGGCACCGCCCCCGCCATGCTGGTGAACGACGATTTTTATGAGAACCTGACGGAAAAATCTATCGAGGATATTCTCGGCAAATACGACTAGAGATATGGAAAAAGTCCTTCTCAAGAATATAGAAAACCCCCGTTCGGCCGACATCGACGAATATAAGAAGGCCGGAGGGTACCGGAGCCTGTCGAAGGCTCTCGACATGGCGTCGAAGGATATCATCGAAGAGGTGAAGAAGGCCGGTCTCCGGGGAAGGGGTGGGGCGGGTTTCCCTGTTGCGATGAAATGGACCTTCGCCTCAGGCGATCCCAAATTCCCCAAGTACCTCCTTTGTAACGCCGACGAGGGAGAACCCGGCACCTTCAAGGACCGTCCGATACTGGAGAAGAATCCCCATCTGCTGATAGAAGGCATGATCATCTCCGGATACGCCCTGGGAGCAGAATACGGCTACATCTACCTGAGGGGCGAATATCCGGCAGCCAAGGGTATCCTCAACAAGGCGATCAGGCAGGCGTATGAAAACGGTTACCTGGGAGACAGCGTCCTGGGCAGGAAGACCAAGTTTCATCTCGCGGTGCATCAGGGAGCAGGGGCCTATATCTGCGGTGAAGAGACCGCATTGATCGAGTCACTAGAGGGAGACAAGGGCCAGCCGCGGATCAAGCCGCCGTTCCCGGTCAATGTCGGCGTATTCTCGAAGCCCACGGTGGTGAACAACGTCGAGACTCTCGCCAACCTTCCCTATCTCATCAGTATAGGTGGAGAGGCGTACGCCAGGATCGGCAGCCCCGAATGCCCTGGTCCCAAGATCTATTGTGTGAGCGGCCACGTGGAGCGGACCGGGGTATATGAACTGCCCATGGGAACGAACCTCAAGGACATTATTTATACGCATTGCGGCGGCATTAAAGGGGGAAAGAAGCTGAAGGCGGTTATCCCCGGCGGGATATCGACGCCTGTCCTCCCTCCCGACAAGATCGACTGTCCCATGGACTTTGTCAATATGCCCAAACACGGCAGCATGCTCGGTTCAGGGGCCGTTATCGTCATGGACGAGACGGTATGCCTGGTGAAGGTCTGCTACCGGGCCTTGAAATTCTTCGAGCATGAGTCCTGCGGAAAGTGCACTCCCTGCCGCGAGGGCACGGGGTGGCTCAGGAGAATCCTCGGAAGGATCGAAGGCGGCGAAGGGATGGACGGAGATGTGGATCTGCTCCTGGCTATTGCCGGTAACATCATCGGCAAGACCTTCTGCCCCCTGGGAGATGGAGCCGCCTCGGTGGTGCAGAACTTCATCAAGCATTTCAGGCCTGAATTCGAAGCGCACATAAAGAACAAGGGCTGCGGCGCCGGGCAAACAAGCATATGATTACAGTCACCATAAACGGTAAAGAAATCAGACTGGAAAAGCCGGTGACCGTGCTCGAGGCTGCGCGGTCTGCCGGGATAAAGATCCCCACACTCTGCTACCATGAGCAGCTCGAAAAATATGGCGGCTGCAGACTCTGTCTTGTTGAGGTCGAGAAGATGCCGCGTCTCCAGACCGCCTGTACCCTGATGGCGGCTGACGGCATGGTGGTGAGGACCGAGACGGAGGCGATCGCTGATGTCAGGCGGGGCGTCCTCGAATTCCTGCTCATCAACCACCCCCTCGATTGCCCCTATTGTGACAAGGCCGGTGAGTGCGAACTCCAGGACCTGGTCGAGAAATACGGCCCGACTACCGGACGGTTCAAGGAGAAGAAGAGGAAGGTGCCCGAGAGCCTGGAAGACCCCGTTCTCGTCAGGAACATGGAACGGTGCGTCGTCTGTACCCGGTGTGTCCGGATGTGCGAAGGAGTCCAGGGAGCTGCTGCTATCGGGGTTATCAACCGTGGCGGTCATTCCCATATAGAGCCTTTCTCCGGCGGACGGTTTGACTGCGAATACTGCGGCAACTGTGTCTCCGCCTGTCCAGTGGGCGCCATCATGTCGAGACTCCACCGCCACAGCTACCGGCCCTGGCAGCTCGTGAGCGAAACTGTGACGATCTGCCCTTATTGCGGCGTCGGGTGCACTCTCGTTGCGCAGGTGCGTGATGATGTTATCAAGAGGGTGGTGCCGCGCATCGGGACCCCGGTCAACAACGGCCTGCTTTGCTCCCGCGGAAGATTTGGGTACGAATTTGTGGGATCAAAGGAGCGGCTGATAACCCCGCTGATAAAAAAGAACGGCGTGCTTGAGCAGTCAACCTGGGAAGAGGCGATAGGCTTTGTGGCCAGGAGGCTTGGAGAGATAAAGTCCAAGTTCGGCAGTGACGCGATTGCCGGTATCGCATCGCCCCGGTGTACCAATGAGGACAATTATGTATTCCAGAAGTTCATGCGTGTCGTCCTCGGGACCAACAACATAGACAGTACCGCCCGGACGGGATACGCCGGCGCCCAGGCCTTTCTTGAGAACATATTCGGGCAGGGAGCAACCGCCAATCTCATCCCCGGGCTTGTCAATGCAGACGCTGTCCTCATCGCGGGGGGAGACCCTACCGCGGTCAATCCGATCCTCGGCCTGCAGATACGGTCCTGCGCAAGAAAAGGCGGCAATATCCTCACGATAGGACACGTGAAGGGTGTCCGCCATTATAGTCCCACGGAGCTGAAGCCGGGCATCCATGCGGAGACGGCACTTCTTGAAGGAATCGTTACCGCCCTCAGGGAGAGGAAGGGCCTGCCGGGATCCATTCAGGCCCTTGAATCGAAGATCAAGGAGATACACAGGCCGGCTGACGATACCGCGCGGACCTGCGGGGTCACGGAGAAGGCGCTGGCTTCGTTTGTGGAGGCCCTTTCGACGGCGAGCACGCCTGCGGTAGTCATTGGCAAGGAAGTGATACAGTCCGCCGGAGGGAGTTACAATCTGCTTCTCCTGTCCGCGATCTCCTATCTGGTGAACGCGCGAATCCACCTTCTGTCAGAGCGGGCCAACGAACAGGGGGTTGTTGACATGGGCTGCGCGCCTGACCTTCTGCCCGGCAGCCGGCCGCTTTCATACGTTGAATTCAGGCGCCGGTACGAAGCGGCCTGGAAGGTTCCCCTCCCTGAAAAGCCGGGCATGACCATCTTCGACATGATCGACGCCGCGAAGGCGGGGTCACTCCGCGCGCTCTACGTTATGGGTGAAAACCCTGTATTTAACCTCCCCAATGCAAAAGGGGTCGAGGCTGCACTGAGGGGTCTCGAACTCCTCGTTGTCCAGGATATCTTCATGACCGAGACGGCACGGATGGCTGATGTTGTCTTCCCGGCCCTGAGTTGGGCAGAGAGGGAAGGGACATTCACGAACATGGAGCGGAGGCTGCAGATCCTGAGGAAGGCGGTCAACCGGGAGGGCATGGAGGACTGGAGGATCGTCGCTGAGATTTCCGGCAACATGGGAGTCAAGATGCATTTCAGCAGTGCTGAAGATATCTTCGCGGAGATTACACGCGTCTCTCCTCTCCATCGCGACCTGAGCTACGAGGAGATCGCAAAATCCGGCATCTATCCCTATAAGGGAGAGCCTCTCAGGGGGGTCACCGGCGACATCAAGATAGAGAAGACCACTGCAGGTGACGGCGGCGGGCTTTTCCTGGGGGTAGAGCGCCCTCTCTTCCATTCGGGAACTCTCAGCAGGCGGGCACCCGGTCTCGTCAAGATTTATGAGACCGCTGTGGCCAGGATCAGTCCGGCGACGGCAGCGGCCCGTTCTCTTAAGGAAGGCGACGTGGTGAGGGTCTCCTCGGCGGTTGGATCTCTCGAACTTCCTGTTGCCATAGACCTCTCCGTGAGAGACGCCGTGGTAATGATCACCAATAACTTTGAAGGCAGGGGGGCCTTAAGCCTCATGGAACTCGTCCTTGAGCCGATTCTCCGCGCCCCTATTGCGGACAAAACGGCGGTAACTATCGAGAAGGTGGGCAGATGACCGGTTTATTCGAATCCATCGTGGCGCCAGGGTCACTTGATTACATGATCAATCTCGTTATCATGCTGGTCATCATCCTACTGAAAATAGCTGCAGTGGTGGCTGTCGCCCTCCTCCATGTCGCGTATGCGACCTATTTCGAGCGCAAGGTCATCGGCCACATGCAGGTCCGGCTCGGCCCGCGGGAAGTAGGGCCGCTGGGGTTGCTGCAGCCTTTCGCGGACGGCGTCAAGCTCTTCTTCAAGGAGGATATTATCCCGGCTGATGCCGACAAGCCGCTTTTTTACCTCGCGCCGGTCATCTTTTTCGTATCCGCCCTTACGTCGCTGTCCGTTCTCCCCTTCTTCGACGGTTTTGCGGTGGCGAATATTAATGTGGGGCTGCTCTTCCTCTTTGCCATGTCCTCCCTGGGGGCATACGGCATCGTCCTTTCCGGATGGTCGTCGAACTCAAAGTTTGCATTCCTCGGGGGGCTGCGGTCAGCCTCACAGGTCATCAGTTATGAGATAGCCATGGGTCTCAGTCTCGTCGGCGTCATGATGATGGCCGGTTCCCTGAACCTCAGCGATATCGTCAGGGCACAGCAGCACTATCCTCTTGGACTCTTCGCCGTGCCGCAGTTCCTGGGGTTTTTCGTCTTTGTCGTAGCCGCCTTTGCGGAGACGAACCGGCTGCCCTTCGACCTCCCCGAGGCGGAGAGCGAACTGGTTGCGGGCTATTTTACGGAATACAGTGGCTTCAGGTTCGCCCTGTTCTTCCTCGGTGAATATACGGGCATGCTGATCATGTCCGCAATCGCATCCCTCTGTTTCCTCGGCGGATGGGGACTGCCGTCATTCGTCACGGCGAACGTGTCCATCGTCGCTGCCAAGATCCTGGGCCTTTTCTGGTTCCTGGCGAAGGTCTATGCCTTTATGTTCTTCTACTATTGGGTTAGGGCGACCCTCCCGCGGTACCGGTATGACCAGCTCATGGCGATCGGATGGAAGCTGCTGATCCCCCTGGCGCTGGCCAACATCGTGATCACCGGTCTGGTGAAAATATGGGTAAAGGGAATGGTATGACATCAGGAAAGATACTCAAGACCGTATTTTTCGTCGAGATACTCAAGGGCCTGGCCCTGACCTTCAAGACGCTCTTTACGCCGCCGGTCACGCGCCGGTATCCGAAGGTGAAGGTGCCCGCGCAGCCGGGCTTCAGGGGGCTGCATGCGCTCGCCAAGAATGCGGAGGGCAAGATGAAGTGCGTGGGCTGCGGCCTTTGCGGCGCCTACTGCCCCTCCAAATGCATCCATATTTACACCTCTGAAGGGGACGACCATGCCAAGATCGTTGACCGGTACGAGATCGATGTCCTGCGGTGCATCTTCTGCGGCTTCTGTGTCGAGGCCTGCCCCTTCGGCGCCATCACCCTGAGCGAACATTATGAATACTCGGAGGCCTCACGCGAGGCCTTCTACATGACACGGGAAAAGCTGCTGGAGAACTGGGACAAATATTTTGCGGGCCCCAAAGGGGAACGATACTTCAAAGACTTCTGGCTGCCGCAGACGAAGACCTATGCCTCTTACGAGGGGCAGGCGATGTTCCGGGGCAGGGCAAAGGGGAAGGAATAGATATGCTGCCAAAGCTCTTCTTCGGATGGTTCGCCTTTGCGATCATCGCCCTCTCCGTGCTCGTCATTACGCGGCGAAACCCGGTGCACAGCGTCATGTGGATGCTCCTGCTTTTCTTCCAGATCGCCAGCATGTATCTCTTCCTGAACGCGGAGTTTATAGCCGCTATTCAGGTGATCGTATACGCCGGAGCCATCCTCGTGCTTTTCCTCTTTGTCGTCCTCCTGCTGAATCTCAGGGAGGAGTTGTTGGCGAACCGCTTTATCAACGCATGGCCGGTCGGCCTGGTCTTTGCGGGAGCGATCTTCGCCGGCACTCTCAGCGCGGTCGTTGCCTTTGTCCCGAACTTTTCAGGGCAGTATACGGTGGATGTGATTAACCGGGAGACCCACACAAAGGCCCTGGGACAGCTGCTCTATACCGATTTTCTGTTCCCCTTTGAGATCGCCTCCCTGATACTGTTAATCGCGATCATCGGGGCGATCGTGCTCGCCAAGAAAAGGATGAGGAGTTAACATGGTCCCGTTGAACTGGTATCTGATGCTCAGCGCCGCGGTCTTCTCGATCGGGGTTTTCGGGTTTCTCACCCGGAGGAACATCATCATCATGTTTATGTCCGTGGAACTCATGCTCAATGCGGTGAACATCAGCCTCGTGGCCTTTAGCCACTACCTCCAGGATCTGCGGGGCCAGGTGCTGGTCTTTTTCATCGTGACTGTCGCCGCCGCCGAGGCTGCCATAGGCCTCGCCATCATCATTGCCCTGTTCAGGAACAAGGCCACGGCCCATGTTGATGATATGAATGAGATGAAGGGATGAGGAGCCAACGATGAACTACTACCTGCTGATACCCTTTTTGCCCCTCGCGGCTTTTCTGATTAACATCCTCTTCGGGAAGAGCCTCCTGAAGGAAAACGCCCACTGGGTGGCGATCCTCGCTGTCGCCGGCTCATGGGTCATATCGGTCGCCACCCTTATCGACGTGACGGGTGGCAAGACGCTGAACCAGGACCTCTACACCTGGGTTTCCTCCGGCGGTTTCAAGGCCTCGGTCGGCTTCCTCATAGACCCACTCACCGCGGTGATGCTCATCGTTGTCACCACGTGCAGCACTCTCATCCACATCTATTCGACGGGCTATATGCACGGTGATAACGGCTACTACCGGTTTTTCTCGTACCTTAGCCTCTTCACCTTCTGTATGCTGATGCTTGTCATGGCCAACAACTTCCTCCAGCTCTATTTCGGCTGGGAGGGTGTGGGACTCTGCTCCTATTTCCTTATCGGCTACTACTTCAACAAGAAGTCTGCGTCTGACGCAGGGAAGAAAGCATTCATCGTCAACCGCTTCGGCGACTTCGGGTTCGGGATCGGCATTTTCATGATCTTCCTGACCTTCGGGAATATTTACTATGAGCCTGTCTTCAGCCAGGCTGGTGCGTTTGCGACAAAGACCGTTAACTTCCTTGGGTACGACGTACACCTGATGACCCTCATCGCCCTGCTCCTTTTCTGCGGGTCCATCGGCAAGTCGGCGCAGATGCCGTTGCATGTCTGGCTGCCTGATGCCATGGAGGGTCCTACGCCGGTCAGCGCCCTCATCCATGCGGCAACCATGGTTACAGCCGGCGTCTTTCTCGTCGCCCGGTGCAGCCCGATCTTCTCCCTCTCCGAAACGGCGCTCATGGTCGTCGCCCTAACCGGTGCGATAACCTCTCTCTTTGCGGCTACGATCGGTCTCGTACAAAACGATCTCAAGAGGATTATCGCCTATTCGACGGTCAGCCAGCTGGGCTACATGTTTCTGGCCTGCGGCGTCGGCGCCTACACTGCCGGTGTATTCCATTTATACACCCACGCCTTCTTCAAGGCCCTCCTCTTCCTCTGCGCCGGCAGTGTCATGCACGCCATGTCAGGGGAACTGGACATCCAGAAGATGGGCGGATTGAAGAAGCACATGCCGGTAACCTATGCCACCATGCTTATCGCCTCATTCAGTATAGCCGGTGTCCCGGGGCTTGCCGGATTCTTCAGCAAGGATGAGATCCTCTGGCTGGCGTATTCCGGGCCGAGCCCGGTGGGAAAGTTCGTCTGGCTTATAGGGACATTTGTGGCTTTCCTTACGGCATTTTACTCCTTCAGACTTATCTTCCTCACCTTCCACGGCACGTTCCGCGGCACCCATGAACAGGAACACCATCTGCACGAATCGCCCAAGTCGATGACCATTCCGCTCATGCTCCTCTGCATAGGAGCGATCGCCTCCGGCTGGGTCGGCATCCCCCCCCTGCTCCACGGCGGGGCTCACTTCACCGAGTTCATGAAGCCGGTTCTGGGGCACCCGGAGGGCCACGGCACCCACGCCGAGGAGTGGATGGTCATGGCGATCTCGGTTGCTGTCGGTTTATCGGGCATCGGCCTCGCCTGGTTCATGTATGTCAAGAGGCGCGATATCCCGGTGAAACTCGCTGAACAGTTCAGCGGGTTCCATAAGATACTTTTCAACAAGTACTATGTTGATGAACTCTACAGCCTTATTATCGTGCGGCCGACGATATGGATCGCCAAGAACGTACTCATTGGTGTGACTGATGCCCGGATCATAGAGGCGATAGTCAACGGTGTCCCCGCCGCGATAGGAGGGTTCAGCAGGCAGCTGCGGAAGGTCCAGACCGGGTTTCTGCACCACTACGCGATTATCATGGCAGCGGGGGCCCTCATTATCATGGGACTCATGCTGATGAGGAGCTGGTAGGATGGAGACGAACGGTATGGGTTTCCCGATACTGAGCACCCTCATCTTCCTGCCCGTTGCGGGGGCTGTACTGCTTCTTCTCATCCCGAGGTCAAAGGAAGCGCTGATAAAGGCTGTTGCGCTCTGCGTGAGCATCCTCGCCTTCGTCATCTCCCTCCCTCTTTTCACGGCATTCAACAAGGCCACGCACGCCATGCAGTTCGTCGAACGACAGGCCTGGATCCCGGCGTGGAACATCACCTATTTTCTCGGGCTCGATGGAATCAGCATCCTCTTTGTCCTCCTTTCGACGCTGGTGACGATCCTCAGCATCCTCATCTCCTGGGAGTCGATAAAGAACAAGATTAAAGAATTTTATATCTCGATACTCATCCTGGAAGGCGCAATGATCGGCGTCTTCTGCGCCCTCGACTTCTTCCTCTTCTATATCTTCTGGGAGGCAATGCTCATCCCCATGTACCTGCTCATCGGAGTCTGGGGCGGACCCAACCGGGTGTATGCTGCCATCAAGTTCTTCCTCTATACTCTGGTGGGAAGCGTTCTTATGCTCGTCGGCATCATCGTGCTCTATTTCCATGCAGGAAGGACCTTTGACATCCTTGACCTCGCAACGCGCACCTACCCCTACCAGATGCAGCTCTGGCTCTTCTGGGCATTCTTTGCGGCCTTCGCCGTGAAGGTACCGATGTTCCCGGTGCATACATGGCTTCCTGACGCACACACCGAGGCCCCGACCGCAGGCAGCGTGATCCTTGCCGCTGTCCTCATCAAGATGGGGGCCTACGGTTTTCTTCGCTTTTCCATGCCCCTATTTCCGGAGGCAGCCAGGGCGATGACCCCGGTGATGCTCACCCTTTCGGTGATCGCGATCATTTACGGTGCGGTGATCTGTCTCGCCCAAACCGACCTGAAGCGGCTCATCGCCTACAGCTCGGTGAGCCATATGGGTTTTGTGACGCTCGGTATTTTTGCCCTGAATACGCAGGGACTGGAGGGCGGCATCCTCCAGATGATCAATCACGGTATCGTTACCGGCGCCCTCTTCCTGAGTGTGGGAGTGATCTATGACCGTACCCATACACGCCAGATCGCCGACTATGGGGGTGTCGCATCCGTGATGCCCGTCTATTCGTCTCTTTTCATTGTCTTCACTCTCGCCTCGATAGGGCTCCCGTCGACCAACGGGTTCATCGGAGAGTTTCTGATTCTCCTGGGCGGGTTCACCGCAAACCAGCTGGCAGGGGTACTCGCGGCCACCGGCATTATCATAGGCGCGGGCTACATGCTCTGGCTGTACCAGAGGGTTTTCTTCATGGAGACGAACGCGAAGGTGACGGGCCTTGCCGATGTCAATATGCGTGAGCTGGTCACCCTGCTCCCCATGGTTATCCTCGTCTTCTGGATCGGCATATATCCCGATACGTTCCTCGGATTCATGCACGAGTCGGTCCGCCACCTCATCGAGCGGGTGAATACCGGGGGCGCGCCGGGAGCATCGGCGATCGCGAAAACCGTTACCGAGATACTGCAATGAAAGACATGGGGGTATAGATGCCGCTTGTGATGCCTGACCTGAGACCGATTGCGCCCGAGATCGTCATGACGTGCCTGGCCCTTTTCATCCTCGTGGCCGACGTCTTCATCAGGCGGAAAGAGACGCTTGCCCTGCTCAGCGTCCTAGGAGTGGCGGTGACGGCTTTTGCCTTTGCCCTCCCGGGGGTCCTGAATACCACCTTCGGCGGCATGTTCATATCCGATGGATACAGCATGTTCTTCAAGATCATCTTTGCACTTAACGTCATCCTCACCGTGCTGATATCAGTGAAATATCTTGATGTCGAGAAGGTGAACTTCGGGGAATACTATGCCCTGATCCTCTTTGCGACCCTCGGGATGATGATCATGGCCTCTGCGGGCGATCTGATTGTCCTCTACCTCGGCCTTGAGCTCATGGCGCTGAGCACGTATGTTCTTGCCGGTTTTATTCGGTACGATATGAAGTCCAATGAAGCGGCACTTAAATACTTTCTCCTGGGCTCCTTTGCCTCGGCCTTTCTCCTGTATGGTATTTCGCTTGCCTATGGACTTACCGGGACAACCGACCTGGGCAGGATTGCCATGACCATTGAACAACAAGGCCTCGCCGGCAAGCCGGCACTCACCATGAGCATGATCCTCATCGCTGTTGCGTTTTCCTTTAAGATTGCGGCCGTCCCCTTCCATATGTGGGCCCCGGATGCCTATGAAGGGGCGCCTACATCCATCACGGCCTTCATGTCTGTCGGTCCCAAGGCAGCCGGCTTCGCGGTCATCGGCAGGGTCTTCCTGATGGCGTTCCCGATGGTCAGGGCCGAATGGGTGACGATATTTATCCCCATCGCCATCCTGACTATGGCTGTCGGAAATATCGTCGCGCTCTCTCAGACGAACATCAAACGAATGCTTGCCTACTCATCCATCGCCCATGCGGGGTATGCCCTTCTCGGCATTATCACGGGGACGCCTGACGGATTGGCAAGCATGATGAACTACATGCTTATCTATGCCTTTATGAACATGGGTGCCTTTGCCGTCATTATCATGCTGCGGTCAGAGGGGTTCAAGGGCGACACCATCTCGGATTATGAGGGTCTGTCGAAGACCCATCCCCTTGCAGCAGCGCTGATGCTGGTATTCATGTTCTCTCTCACCGGCATCCCTCCGACCGCCGGGTTTATGGGCAAATTCTATATCTTCATGGCCGCGATCAACGCCGGATATACCTGGCTGGTTATCATCGCGGTTATCTTTAGCGCGATCTCCGCCTACTTCTATCTGCGCATTGTCATGTATATGTATATGAAAGATCCGAAGGAGACCGTGACGCTTACCACCTCTCCTTCCATGGGGCTGGCACTTGCCATTACGACGGTAGCGGTGTTGGCGATCGGCATGTTTCCCGCCAAGGTTGTCTATCTGGCACGCGTCGCATTCCCCTGATCCGCAGCCGACCATAGCTCCCTTTTGCCGGCTCCCCGTAGCCTCGGGCAAGGCATCGATCTCCAGCGGTGCCCTTACTATTTTCACGCATATATCGTGAGGGGAGTTGGCAGGGGCGTATCGGTGACTAGATGACGGAGCATTACTTCGATGAATCCCGCGGCCTCTACCGCATCTCTCCTTTCAGGGACTGCCATATGCATTTCATCAGGGCGGGTAAGGTTCTGACAGAAGATGATCTTCCTGCAGTGGCCCGATCGTACCTGGACAGCGGTATTGCGACCGTCGATGATATGGGTCACCAGAGCGCCATCGGGCCGAGGGCACGGGACCTGTTATCCGGTGCCGGTCTGCGGGTGCGGACAGCCGTCTGTGCCCTGCGCAAAAAGGGAGGATACGGATCATTCCTGGGACAGGGAATCCGGGACAGGGACGATATCGCCCCGGCGATACGAGAAATCGTGGATGCGGGCGCTGACTTCATAAAGATCATCGGTTCAGGGATCGTGGACATCACCGGGGCCGGAGGAGTGACGGCAGGCGGGTTCTCTTCTGATGAGCTCGCGGTGATCTGCGGCGAGGCACGGCAGGGGGGACTGGCTGTTGCATGCCACGCAAACGGAGATGCATCCATACGAGACGCCGTCAGGGCGGGGGTTGCATCCATTGAACACGGGTTCTTCATCTCCAGGGAGACGCTCCATATGATGGTCGAGGCGAAGACAGCCTGGGTTCCGACCGTGTATGCCCTTTCCCGTCTCGTCCCGGCGCTCTCCGGCTGGCAGAGGGAATACGCAGAGCGCGTCGTCGAGGCACATCTGGCGTCTATCGCATACGCCGCCTCCATCGGTGTCCGTCTTCGCGCAGGCACCGACAGCGGGTCACCCGGTGTGGAGCACGGCAGTTCATTTGTTGGGGAACTCGGGCTCTTCAGGAAGGCGGGGCTGTCGCTGGGGCAGATACTTTCCGCCGCCTGCATGGAGGAAGAGGAGACCAAACAAGGGAGCTATCTGCTGGTCGGGGAGGATTTTCTGGAGACACCCCGAGTAGAGGAGATATACCTGTGCGGCAGACGGTATGCGGCAGGAGAAATGGGATGAGTTTGCTTTTTCACTCCCTCTCCCGGTAATATATACATGTAGATTTTCCGCGCGATATCACAGATCTGCAGTACAAGGCAGCCGTCTTCTCAGGTATCGTAGCAATTCCATCACTACAACAAAGAGGTAATCGTGAAGCGTGAAGATTTGAGAAATATCGCCATTATCGCCCATGTCGATCATGGCAAGACCACCCTGGTTGACGGACTGCTCCGTCAGGCAGGGACCTTCCGTTCCAATGAACGGGTCCAGGAGCGGGTGATGGACAACATCGACCTCGAGAGGGAGCGCGGCATTACCATCATGGCCAAGAATACGGCAGTGGAATATAAGGGCACGAAGATCAATATCGTTGACACACCCGGACATGCCGATTTCGGCGGCGAGGTGGAGCGTACGCTCAAGATGGTCGACGGCGTGCTCCTCCTGGTAGATGCCTCCGAGGGGCCGCTGCCCCAGACGCGTTTTGTACTGAAGAAGGCACTTGAGCTGAACCTGCCTCCCATCATCGTGGTCAACAAGATCGACCGGCCGGATGCGCGCATCCAGGAAGTGCTCAACGAAGTCTACGACCTCTTTATCGACCTCGATGCGACCGAAGACCAGCTCGAATTCCCCATAGTTTATGCGAATGCCAAAATGGGTATCGCCAAGCTGTCCATGGAGGAAGAGGCTGCGGATCTCAGGCCCCTATTTGACCTTATCGTCACTACTATCCCTGAGCCCCAGGGCGATCCCTCCGACGTGCTTCAGCTCCTGGTGACCAATATCGACTACAACGACTATGTCGGCAGGCTGGCCATAGGAAGAATATTTTCGGGAACCGTGAAGGTGGGGGACTGGGTTGCGATGGTCGACGGCACCGGCGAAGCGCTCAAGACGAAGATCACCTCCCTCTACGGTTTCCAGGGGCTGAGCAGGGTCGATATCAGGGAGGCCTCGGTAGGCGACATCGTGGCGCTGGCCGGCATCGAGGGCATCAATATAGGTGATACCATCACCGACCAGGAGAACCCGCAGCCCCTCCCGAGGATCACGGTCGACGAGCCGACGATCTCTATGGTCTTTTCGGTGAACACCTCTCCCTTTGCCGGAAGAGAAGGCAAATTCGTCACATCCCGGAACCTCAGGGAGCGGCTCGAAAAGGAGCTCCTCTACAATGTCTCGATCCGCGTTGATTTCAGCCAGACGGACGCCTTCAGGGTGATGGGAAGGGGCGAGCTACAGCTGGCCATCCTGATCGAGATGATGAGGAGGGAAGGCTACGAGCTGTCGGTCTCGATGCCCGAGACCATCACCAAAGAGGTGGATGGAGCGGTCCATGAGCCGATGGAACTGCTGGTCATCGATGTGCCTGAGGAGTTCGTGGGCGTCGTCACCCAGGCCCTTGGCACGCGGCGGGGCAGGATGCAGAAGATGCAGAACAACGGACACGGACGAGTGCGCCTGGAATTCAGGATACCCTCACGGGGGCTTATCGGCTTTCGTTCGCAGTTCCTCACGGACACCCGCGGTACGGGTCTTCTCAACCACCTCTTCGACGGCTATGAGCCGTGGCAGGGGCCCATATCGAAACGCTCCACGGGCGCCCTCGTCGCTGACCGGTCAGGCAGGACTACGACATATGCGTTACATCATCTGCAGCCGAGGGGCACTCTCTTCATCAGGGAGAACACGGCGGTGTACGAGGGGATGGTCATCGGAGAAAATTCACGGGACAATGACCTTGATGTGAATGTGATCAAGGAAAAGAAGCTCACGAACATGCGCGCCTCGGGAGCTGACGAGGCGCTTCAGCTCATCCCCCCCCGGGCTATGAACCTTGAGCAGGCGATCGAGTTTATCAGGGAGGACGAACTCGTCGAAGTGACCCCGGGATCCATCAGGATCAGGAAAAAGATCCTCGAATCCAGTAAGCGTCCGAGACAAAAGACTCAGGCGTGAACGACAGCCGTTTCTGTTGACTGCGTCCGTAAGGCAAACAGCGCCCGCTCCCTCTTCAGCGCCGTAGCGTCAGGCCGTATTATCCGCTATAATTGGGCATGGGTGGGAGATGGAAGTGACCGGCGAATCTATCCTCCTGGAAGTGTCGAAACATCTCAGGGACATGAAGACCGGTTTTGATCTGAGCGCCGAGGACAAGGCGATGCTCGACCAGCCCCACCTTGCAAGCAAACACCGGATCCTCTCTCTCGAAGAAAAACTCCCCGTTGATATCAAAAATGAACTGTTCTTTATCGCCAACTCGCCTCTTCACACGAGGGACCACATCCGAAAGGCGACGGACTTCTGGGAGGTGGCTCTTGCCCTCGGCATGGAGAATATCAAGACCTATATATTCACGAGCGCGCTTTTTGGCCTGGCAGCGACCAACAGGGACATTCGCGACCTGAAGAACCGCTCCCTTGCCACGGCGGGCCTGTCCATCGCTATCATGCATAATGTCCTTGGCTTTGATCTGGCTATGGCGCCTAAGGCAAGGCTCTGCGGGATGGTGAGTGAGTTCGGCAAAATACCCTTCCTCGTCTACCGCCAACAGCATGCCGATGATCATGCGGTTGCCGGGATCATGACCGATGACTTCATCAACATCCATCACGGCAGGATCGGCCTCAAGCTGATAGAAGTCTTTGATCTGCCGGCGTACCTGAGAGACTTGTTCGACAAGAAATCCCTGATCTTTTTCGACAAAGACCACGAATTTTCCCTGACCACCGTCGTGCGCATAGCCAAACTGATGGTGCGCGACAGTTTCAAACATCATGGCAAACTGGTGGTCACGTCGGTGGTTGATGATCCGCACGGCGCGGTGTGGGGCTCGGTCGGTACGGAAATTCAGTCCTTATTCGATTCCCTGGGCATTGGGCACCTCCTGGAGATTATTCCCTTTGAGACGCCTGCACAGCAGCATGCCAGACAAAAAAAGAAGGTGCCCTAGAGAACGTGGAGAGGCGGCCCCACGCGTCCACCGTCTTGAGCATGATGTCCCTTCCTGCTTGGCAATCCTCTATCCTTTGGTAGTATCATAAGATCACCAAAACAGGAGGTCTTGAGATGGGACTTTTTAGCATTGACAGGGAAAAATGCAAGCGGGATGGAATCTGCGTTTCCGAATGCCCGCTGCGCATCATCGAGCTGAGGGGCGACTCCCCTGTTCCCACCCCCGTGGAAGGCGCGGAGCAGGTGTGCATTCGGTGCGGCCATTGCGTCTCCGTTTGTCCGCACGGCGCCTTCTCCCATAGTGACATGAAACCCGGGGACTGCCCTCCCGTCAGGAGAGAACTCGCCCTCAGTATCGGGCAGGCGGAGTATTTTCTGAGATCGCGCAGATCGATCAGAACATACAAGGATAAGAGGATAGAGCGGGAGAAACTCCAGCGGCTGATCGAGGTTGCCCGATATGCCCCCACCGGCACCAACAGTCAGCAAGTGGGATGGCTTGTTATCGACTCCAAAGAGGGGGTCAGCAGCATGGCCGCGATGACAATTGACTGGATGCGGCATATGGTACAGGAAGACAATCCTTTTGCAAGAGCATACCGGATGGCGGGTATCGTACGCGCCTGGGAGGGAGGGCTTGACCTTATCTGCAGGGGCTCGGCGGGGCTGGTGATAGTCCATGCTCCTGCTGAATATGCTGCTGCACAGGTGGACAGCACGATCGCGCTTACCTACCTCGATCTTGCAGCCCCCTCATTCGGCCTCGGCACCTGCTGGGCAGGCTTCTTCATGATAGCGGCCTCCTGCTGGCCACCCCTGCAGCAGGCACTCGATTTGCCCGAGGGAAGAAGATGCTGCGGCGCCATGATGATCGGGTATCCGAAATACATATACCACCGGCTGCCTTTACGAAGAGAACCGAACATTACATGGCATGACTGATATTCATCGTCACTGCGGCGACGACAGCCGACGGCAAGGTCTGCTGGCCGGTTTGTTTGAAGGACTCAGGAGGTCCCTGGTCTCTCCGGAGGACAGACAGGAATATCTCCCAAAGATCGCGATATTCCTGATGTTCGGCTCAATAATGTTCAGCCTTACCGTGCCGATATCGGATCCGGACTTCTGGTGGCACCTTGCGTCGGGACGATGGATGGCTGAAAACAGGTCGCTGCTTCATGCTGACCCCTTTTCCATAACCTTCCAATTCCCCGAGCCTACTCTGAGCAGGGACTTCATTCTGAAGCAGTATTGGGTCGCACAGCTTCTCTTTTATCTGGTGTTCACGGTGGGCGGACTGCACGGTGTAATCGTATTCTGCGCAGCGGTGTTCACCCTCATGTTCTATTTTCTCTACCGGCTCATGAGAATGTCGGGTGTTCCGGTCCTTCTCTCCGTCCTCCTGATCTTTTTCGCGAGGGGGGCAATCGTCGATGAATTCGGCTATATCGGGGCAAGACCCCAGATGTGGTCGAGTCTTTTTACGGTGCTCATCCTGTATCTTCTTGAGACGCTTAGACAAAAACGAAGATGGGCCTTTTTCGCCGTCCCGGCACTCATGATGGTATGGTCGAACATGCACGGAGGGTACATCCTCGGGGACATAATAATCGTGATATATGCGGCAGGGGCGCTGCTGTTCCGGACCGGGGACCGGGCTTTCTATATGGTCACCGCCTCAGCCCTGCTGGCCAGCGGTATTAATCCCAACGGCTTTACGGCCTTTGTGAGCGCTCCCTTTCTGGGGCCCGTGCTTACCTCTCTTAACCTGCTGTCGCAGCAGCAGCTCAAGAGCATGATGGACTCTGTCGTTGAAATGCAATCGATCTTCGAACATGCCAGCCTGATGGGGATAGTCCGGTCTTTGCCCTTTTTTTCCGGTATAGGTATACTGTCGATCGCATCGTATGCCATCAACATCGGAGCTCTGCGCAAGGTCAGGAAAGACCACCTGCTGCTATTCCTGCTGGTCTTGCTTATGGGGGGCCGGTCGATCAGATTCATCATTTTTTTTGTGGCTGTCGCCACGTATATCACCGCCGCGAACCTGAAGCTGTTTATTGATACCCATTTTCTTTCAAGGGGAGTGGCCCGGAAGAAAGTCCCTCTCACCGTGACGATAGCAGTAATAGCGGTACTCTCAGCAGTCTACGTGCGTGACGGCATGGTTACAACAGGGCTTGTCTCTGAGAATCCGTACGTGAGTGAGTACGGGAGAGTTGTCTCATTCATGGAGCAGGAACATCTTCGTGGTAATATTTTCAATGACTATAACTCCGGAGGATTTCTTATTTGGCATCTATCCCCCGGCATCAAGGTCTTTGTTGACGGCAGGGGGTTGTATAGGACGGCATTCGAGATATTCAGATCAACGCTGGATGGACCCGGCACCCCCTTGAAGGGGTGGAACATGCCCCTGTACCGGAAGGTGTTGAACGATTTCAATATTGATCTGGTGCTGATACCGGGGTGTGACAAGGTGTCGGGCACACTGATACGGCTGGCTCCATTTCTGGCGCAGGATTATGAATGGGCCCTGGTTTATGCTGACACGAATACGCTGTTGTTTATGCGGGACACGCCGGCTCATACCTCTTTCCTCTCCCAACATGCGCTGCCAAAGGCCCTCACGTATAAAAGCATACTGGCATGTGCGACAGAGGCTGCCTCGACGGGGCACGCCCGTATGCTGCCGAACTGGAAGCTTTCCCTGGCGGTTGCGCACCAGGGCCTGGGAAACACCGGGGAGGCCCGTCGTTGGCTCGACGACTACCTGATGCTCGCGCCCTCGGATGGGTTTGCCCGTGAACTGCGGGAAATAATGGAGAGGGGGGCGCGTTGACGGGAGGCCGCCCGTCTCTCTTCAGAAATCAGGAAACATCTTAAGACAGAGGACGGTACCGCCTTCGGCCCTGGCATCTGCGGACAGGATGCCCCCTTCGATATACTGGAGAGAGAAGTTTTTGTAGCCACGTGAAACCAGTTCTTTTGCGTTTGCCGGGCAGCCATTCTCACATCCCGCGATGCCCCTTATCATTCCGGGAATAAGTCCCTTCACATCAAGACCGGCTATGGACGTGCCCTTTGCGGAAGCGAACAGCTCGATCTGACTCACGATGGCGTCGAGATCGGGACGAAAGGGATCAGGGATCTGCACGGTTGTCGAATCCTTGCCGACGATGACATCAAGAACCACGGTTACCTCCTGAAAGAATGTCCGTTTCAACGGGCGATTCCTGCACGAAGAAGTGAGGAAAGGCACTACTATTGTACTTATCTGCCGTGGTTATATCAAAGCAAGTCATCAGGCAGAGACTATCGGCCCTGCTTCCGGACGGTCCTGTCGTTGCCTGCGCTCTGGACGACGGGCAGGAAACTGACGGTGCCCTCCCTGGTGACGACTGATGCAAAAATATGGAGGACATATAAAGGGGGGACCTCTGGTCCCCCCTTTATGGACAAGCAGGTTATTTCTTCGTTATCTCGTACTTGCCGTCTTTATCGATCTGGATGACGGCATTGAGAAATTTGATATTCTTAAAGCCGAGTTCCTTGAGATCTTCATAAGCTGACTCAGCCCTTATGCCCGTAACGCAGTGGGTGACGATCAACTTATCTTTCGGAAGTTCCTTCGCCCTGTCCTGGATCTCAGAGGCCGGGATGTTTATCGCACCCCGCAGCATGCCGTTCATCGCCTCATCTTTGTCGCGGACATCAAGGATCAGGACTCCGGGGTCCTTCTTTTCGACATAGTTCTTGAAGTCCTCGATCAGGACTTCTCCTGGCCTGGGCTTCCAGACATAGACGATCGAGGACGGCATCTCGCCCTGCAGCAGGAGCCCCCCGATCTTCTGCCACGAAGCGATGCCGCCATTGAGCAGCGTCGTGTCCTTGTAGCCCCATCCCCGGACAGTCCGGAAGGCTTCGGCGGGGATGCCCTCTCCATACAGGATGATGGGCGCAGACTTGTCTGCAGGGAACCTCTCCTTCGCAGATGCAAGACTTTCGGCAGGCACGGAAAAGGCGCCCTGGATATGTCCCGCTGCTGCCTGCTTTGCGGGCCTCAGGTCAACCAGCACGTGGGAGATGTCTTTTCCGATGAACTCCTTGAGAGATTCCGGCTCCGAGACGACGAGGTTCCCGGCCTTCTTCCATGCCGGCATGCCTTCATGGAATATCCTGACGTTGGTATAGCCTGCCGCTTCCGCCCGCCGGGCGGAATCAGGGCTCAGCATTCAGGTGACTCCGGCACAGTAGAAGATGATCAATCTTCCCTTGTCCTTGGGGAGGACCGCGTCTTTCGCCTGGTCGAATTTGTCGTTCGGCAGGGATACGGCAAAGGGAATGTGTCCTTCGAGATACCGGGGCCTTGGCCGTGAATCAACGATCACGAAATCACCCTTTTCCGGTCCGGCCGCTACGAGCTTCTGGACATCTTCGACGCGGGCGAGTTTTTCCGGGGCGATCTTTGCGGGCGGCTTTACCGAGACGCCGACCGCATACGGATTCTTTTCATCTCCCGTAAAGGTGACGCCGATCTCCTTGTCTTTGGGTATGGTCTCCAGTTTCTCGGCGCCTGTTACCGCGATGCCGTCACCAAACTTGACGACCCAGACGAGGCTTCCCACAGCCACCTGGATGGTCTTGAACTGGTTTGAAATTCCTACGAGCGTTCCCCGAATAACATTTGCCTGGGGCTGATGACACTGTTTGCATGTGCCGCCTACGGTTGGCTTGGCTGCCGCAGCCTGTCCGGCCGAGGCGACCAGCATGACCATTACGAGAAGAGATACGGAGAGAGACGAAATCTTCCGGTGTCGCATAGAAACCTCCGTCTAAAGTTGTAAGTTTAAGTTAAGTATATTCGATACAATATAACCTGTCAAGGCGCCACCTGCGATCTCCAGGCATCTGACTTCCCTCCAATGAGGTAGCGGTCTGCTTTCCGGTCCCCCCTGAATAGTCATAAGAATGCGGCTGTATCCCGAAACACAAAGCGGTGTGCGTCCTTTCGGCGGAATAGACCTCTCCGGAGAGGGGATCACGTCTCTGACGAAATGACAGGGGTAGACGGGTCAGAAAGTGACACTGCCGGAGGATGATAGAGACGGCTACTTAATCTTGTATTCCTTGATCTTCGTCCTGAGGGTGTTGCGGTTGATGCCGAGGATCTTAGCGCTCTTGAGCTGATTGCCTCCCGTCTCCTTCATGACAATGGCGATGAGCGCCTTTTCCACCTCGGAGAGTACGGTGTCATACAGATTGCAGTTTGTCGCCTTGGTCATGTCCTTCAAATATCGTTTCAGCTTTTCTTCGAGAAACTCCTTGATCGATCCGGAGGTGTCATCTTCCAGGAGGAGATCTTTCTTTTCGATAACCGATCCTGAAGAGAGGACGCATGCCCTCTTGATGACATTTTCCAGTTCTCTGACATTACCCGGCCAATCGAATTTCATGATGGCGGCCCGGGCTTCCTTGGCGAGATCCTTCTCTCCGGTCTCCAGTTTCTCGGCGGCATCCTTGAGAAAATGCTTTACCAGCAAGGTAATGTCTTCTTTTCTTTCCCGGAGCGGAGGGAGTTTTATCTGAACCACGTTGAATCGGTAATACAGGTCTTCCCTGAAGGTGCCCTTCGCCACTGCCTCCCGGAGGTTCTTGTTTGTCGCTCCGATGATGCGTACATCAGCCTTTACCGGCTCCGTGCTTCCGAGGGGGGTGAAGTCTTTCTCCTGGATGAAGCGAAGGAGTTTGGCCTGCAGTCCGGGTTCCATCTCGGATATCTCGTCGAGGAACAAAGTGCCTCCGCCTGCTGCCTCCACCTTTCCCCGTTTATCTTCGACCGCTCCGGTGAAGGCCCCCTTTTTGTGGCCGAAGAGTTCAGACTCGAGAAGGTCCTTGGGCACGGATGCCGAATTTATCGCCACGAAGGGACCGAGGGAGCGGCGGCTGTTATAGTGAATCGCCTTTGCCACAAGTTCCTTCCCGGTACCGCTCTCACCGGTGATAAGCACGGTGATGTCCTTGGGTGCGACCCGTCCTATGTCCTTAAAGACCTTAAGCATACCAGGACTCTTGCCGACAATGAGGGGGCTTTCCGTCTCGAAGGCCGTTTTCTTCAGTTCCCTGAGCTCCTCCCTGATAAGGAGGTCCCTGAAGGCCTTTTCGACCACGATCTTGAGTTCTTCGATGTCGAAGGGCTTCTCGAGGTAATCGTACGCCCCTTCCTTCATGGCGGTGATGCTGCTCTGCATCTGTGCATGCGCGGTGATCATGATGACGATGGTGTCAGGGCTCGACGAGTGTATTTCCCTGAGGCCGTCCAGGCCGTTGCCGTCGGGCAGCATCAGGTCGAGCAGCACGACCCGATGGTTATCCAGGGCGCGCAGGCCGGAGGCCAGCCGTGTCCGCGACGTGATGCCGTATCCCAGCGGCTCAAGCGTCTTCTTGATGACCCAGATGATGCTTTCGTCATCATCGATGACTAATACTTTATTGCTCATTGGTTTCGAAAGGAATGTAGACGAGAAAGGTCGAACCTTTGCCCGGCTCGCTTCTGACCTTTATCAGCCCCCCGTGATCTTTGATGATCTTCTTCGAAAAAGCAAGACCTATGCCAGTGCCCTGTTTCTTCTTTGTGTAAAGGGGCATGAAGATCTTCGGGAGTTCTCCGGCAGGGATCCCCTTCCCCGTGTCCCTGATTGCTATCACCGCCCAACGCTTCATCTTCCCCTCGGCCCTCACTGACTCGTGAGACGGATATGTCGCGATTTCGAGTTTCCCACCCTTTTTCATGGACTCCACAGCATTCTTCGTAATGTTAAGAAAAACCTGTAAAAGTTTGGCCTCATCTCCCCTTACCTGGGGGAGACTCGGGTCATAGAGCCGGCTCAGGCTGATTCCCGCCTTCTTCAGGGAGATATCGATGACTGCCAGCGCTTTTTCCATCACCTCGTGGATGTTCACGGGGTTGAAGGACGGCTTCTTGCAGATGGTAAGGTACCCGTGGAGGATGGCGTTGAGTCTGTCGGTCTCCCTGATGATCAGATCGGTATATTCGTCAATAGACGCATTGTGGGTTTTATGCCGCAGGAGCTGTGCAGCGCCCTTGATTCCTCCCAAGGGATTTTTTATCTCATGGGCGATCGTGCCTATAAGATATACGACGGAGTCGAAATCGTAATCCCCCCTCTCGGCAAGACTTATGTTCTCTGATATGGAAAGGACGGCGCCCTCTATCCTGTTGTCCGAGAAGAACGGGGAGAGGTTGAAATCAATATCAACGCCCTGGCCGATGTCGAGACTCATCGACCTGCCCCTGAAAGACCTGCCCTCGGCAAGGGTCTTCTTGATAAGGGGAGAGAAGGATTTTTCACCTTTGAACACTTGCGAAGCTTTTTTTCCAACGACATTTTTTGATCCCCTCCCCAGGATTTCCTCGGCGGTCTTGTTGAGGAAGATGACCTTCGCCTCCCTGTCGAAGAGAATGACCGCCTCTTCAAGACTATTAATGATCGCCTCAAATGATATCATGCCGGGATATGTGCGTACGGAGGATGTCCATGCAAGGCCCTCTGAGAACAAGAGATACATCCGTGATCCCACAGACAGGGTGATGAATAACTGCACTGTCCTGCGGCGCCCCGTGAACGATTAGAACTCTATCACAGAAATCCATATTTTGCAAACGCTCCCGGAAGAGGCGTTATTTTTCTTTATTATCAACCGCTTTATAGAAGGCATGCGTTGACAGGGGGGTGCTTTACCTGCTACAATGTCATACTTTTTAAACAGGGAGGAGTGATAGATGGATGCCCTCAATCAGGGTAAGGGAAAATGACTCGTTTGAGAATGCTCTGAAGAAGTTCAAGAAGCAGTGTGAAAAGGAAGGAATACTTTCCGAGATAAAGAAGAGAGAGCATTACGACAAACCGAGCGTCAAAAAGAAGAAGAAGGCCATCGCCGCCCGCAAGAAGGCGATGAAGCGGGTTCGGATGTCTTCGCGCTAGCATGCCCCTGTTGCCGATCATTGAAGCCGACGTAAAGGCAGCTTTAAAGTCTTCTGAAAAAGTGAAGCTGTCCGTCTTGCGCCTGCTCAAGGCGGCGATCAAGAACAGGCAGATAGAAAAGGGACAGGAACTTTCCGATGAGGAGATCTTGGCCGTCATCTCGACCCTCATAAAGCAACGGAGGGAATCCATCGAGCAGTTCTCCCGGGGCGGCCGGGCCGACCTTGTTGAACAGGAACAGCAGGAGATGGCCGTCCTTCAGGCGTATATGCCGCATCAGCTCTCTCCCGAAGATATCGACAGGCTGATCCGTGAGGCCATACAGGCATCGGGGGCCGCGGGAGAGGCTGACCTGGGCAAGGTCATGCGCATCCTCGCGCCTCGCATCAAAGGAGTTGCCGACGGGAAGATCGTAAACAACCGCGTCCGGGAACTGCTGCAGCCGTCCTGATCTTTTCGGGGCAGGGGATCTATTCTTCGGAGTGTAGGCTGTTGCATATCCATTTGCCCCGTCTGCCGCAAGCCTGCCTCCACACATTCCCCGGGAGTTCATGGTAGAATAAACAAATTCTGCGGGGAATAGATGAGGACATCCGGACTTCTCGAAGAGATAAAATCAAGGGTCGACATTGTGGATTTCATTTCCTCCTATGTCCACCTCAAGAAGGCCGGCCAGAACTGGAAGGGCGTCTGCCCTTTTCATTCGGAGAAGACCCCGTCGTTTATGGTCAGCCCCTCCAAACAGATATTCCACTGCTTCGGGTGCAGCGCGGGCGGTGATGTCATCACCTTCGCATCAAAGTATGAAAATATCACCTTTAACGAGGCCCTGACGCTTCTTGCAAAGAAGGCCGGAATTCCTCTCGACCAGGGGAAACAGGCGTCGCGCGCATATGAAAAACAGGAGAGGATACGCGACGCGCTGCGCCATGCGGCAGAATTCTATGCGAGAAAACTCCAGGATTCGGACACAGCCCGGGATTATGTGAAACGGCGTGGCGTCAGTGTCTCATCACTCGAGCAGTTCGGTATCGGCTATGCGCCGCAGGGGTGGGATCATCTCCTGCGCCATCTGCGCAGGGCCGGATTCGGCGACGACATCATACGGGAGGCAGGGCTTGCAGTCGCCGGCACAAAGGGACTGTATGATATGTTCAGAAACAGGATCATGTTTCCCATTAAGGGAACCGGCGGTTCAGTACTGGCATTCGGCGGAAGAGCGATGGACGATGCGACGCCGAAGTATATCAATTCACCCGAGACGACGGTTTTCAAGAAGTCAGATACCCTCTTTGGGCTCCACGAGGCCAAGGAAACAATCCGCCGCGAGGACTGCGTCGTCATCGTGGAGGGCTACATGGATGTCATCATCTGCCATCAGCACGGCTTCTCTCACGCCGTCGCTCCGCTGGGTACCGCGCTGACAGCAGGCCAAATCCGAAAGCTGAGGACGATGACCGGCAACGCTCTCCTCGTTTTTGACGGTGACGACGCGGGGAAGGCGGCTGCGCGGCGGGTACTCCCGCTGGTCAGCGAGCGAAATTTCCGTACCCGTGTGCTGATGCTTCCCCCGGATGAGGACCCTGACAGTTTTCTGAGGAAACAGGGGAAGGATGCTTTTGCAGAGCTCCTGAAGGGAGCAGGGTCGATGGTGGGATTCATCCTCAACACGTCTCGCGGCGGGAAGGCCGAAACGGTGAGAGAGGCACTCGGAGTACTTGCCGTTATGGAGGACACCCTTCTGGCCGACGAACTGCTGGGTGAACTGGCCGCGGGATCGAAGATCGATGAGACGACGATCCGCAGGGAATTCCTGAAGATGAAGAAGCCGGCTGCCGCAACGTCTGCAGCAGTCCAGGGCAGGGATCTGGTGATGATCCAGCGGGCGGAGAGGCTCCTCCTCAGCGCCATCGTCGCCTTTCCCGACAGGGCGGATTTCGTGCTTTCGCGTATTGACGCGGCCGACATCAGGGACAAGATCGTGGGGGCGTTGCTCCGGCGTTTCGCTGTCGCCGGCACTATCAGTGATATGACCCCGATCCTCGAAGAGGCGTCTGAAGAGGAGCGGGCGCTGGTGACGAAACTTTCCGTTGAACCGGGTTTCGATACGGAGAATGTGGAGCGCATCATCGATGACTGTGTGCGGACGATCGAAAGGCGCAAGCTCGAAGAACGGCATCAACGGGCCCAGCAGTCCGGCGATACCGCCGACCTAAATGAATACCTTGATGAGAAGCGTCGCTTTGTGAAGGAAGCCGGATGAGAAGAGACGAAGAAGAGTATTTCGACGACTACGAAGAGCAGCCTGAAAAAGAGCCGGCAGATGAGTTTGCCGAGGAGGATTCCGACGCCGGGGAAGAGGCGGAGGCACCGCAGGGGGGCTTCCTGCTTGAAGGCGAACAGGACCCCATCCGTATCTATCTGAAGGAGATGGGCGGCGTACCTCTGCTGACCAAAGAGGGAGAAGTGGAGATCGCCCGCCGGATAGAGCATGAAAAAGAAAAGGTGGTCAGGACGGTTTTTGCGCTTCCCTTTGCCCTCCAGAAGATCGTGGCCCTGGGAGAGATGGTGGAAAGGGGGGATGCCCCTCTGGAAGAGATAGTCCAGCTCTGGGAGGATGAAGGGGTTGAGGTGGACCTCGTCTACGAGCGCGAAAAGTTCTCACGCGTCACCGTTCAGGTGGAGAAGCTGCTCGATAAGAGGAAGTCCCTGCTGGCCAAACTTCTGGCCGGGAAAGGGGTCAAGACCGAGAAACCCCTGGCGGAGAACCTCGATGCCGTCATAGAGTTTATCCGCCAGCTTAACCTCAAGGATGATGTTGTCACCGCATTTTCCGAGGAGATCAAGAGGGCTGCGGCCGAGATAGAACAGCTCGCCGGCCGAGCGGGGGAAACCCGCGGACCTGTTCCTCCTGCCGGCGGAAATCGTGACGAAATCCTCAGGAAGGAAGAGTATTACGGCGTCGGACAGGAGGAACTGCTCCGGGTCTCGAAGGAGCTGGAGGAGGGGGAAAGGGCGATCAGGGAATCAAAAGATGCCCTGATCGAAGCGAACCTGAGGCTGGTTATCAGCGTCGTCAAGAAATACATAGGCAGGGGCCTCAGTTTTTCCGATCTGATTCAGGAGGGAAACGTGGGGCTGATGCGCGCGGTGGACAAGTTTGAGTACCGGCGCGGTTACAAGTTCAGCACGTATGCCACCTGGTGGATACGGCAGGCGATTACGCGGGCGATCGCGGAACAGTCAAGGACAATAAGGATACCGGTCCATATGGTCGAGGCGGTCAATCGTATGACCAGGAACGTGCGGGAGTTTGTGCAGGAAAGGGGGCGGGAACCGTCCCCGGAAGAGATTGCGGACCGTATGAAGCTGCCGGTGGAGAAGGTGCGGGCCATGCTGAAGCTCTCACGGGAGCCGGTTTCCCTGGAGACGCCTGTTGGGGAAGACGAGGACAGCCAGATCCGCGACTTCATCGAGGACAAGAACACCCTCTCCCCCCTTGACCTCGCCATGCGCGATGACATGAAGCGGTCTATCGACAGGGCGCTCTCGTCCCTGACCGACCGGGAGAGGTCGATTATTATGAAGCGTTTCGGGCTCGGAGATGATGTCCCCCACACCCTTGAAGAGGTGGGTCTCGAATTCGAGGTCACCCGGGAGCGGGTACGCCAGATCGAAGTCAAGGCGATCAGGAAATTGAGACATCCGTCACGCTCCAAGTGGCTTCGCGAGTTCATCGAAGGTCCTTGACTTAGGGAGGCAACGGCAATTATAGTAACAAGTTACGGGTTGGTTTCGCGTCGCACAATGCCCGCGCTATGTCGGGGGCCCATAGCTCAGCTGGTAGAGCTACCGGCTCATAACCGGTTGGTCCCAGGTTCGAGTCCTGGTGGGCCCACCATATTCCGGGAGGGGTTGTGAAGGATCTGATCACACGTCTGGTCTCGCTGCAGCAGATAGATACGCGCATTCTCGAAAAACGGGCGTTTATCGACAAGGTCCCCGGCCGTATCAATGAGGTGGACGAGCCGCTGAAGGCGGCCAAGGCGGAGTTGGAACGCGTGAAGCAAAAGAACGAAGCCTCCGCCAGGAAGAAGAAGGAAAAAGAGCAACTCCTCGAGGAGATCAACGACAAGATCAAGAAGGCAAAAGGCCGCATCGCCGATCTCAAGACCAATAAGGAATATCAGGCCCACCTCAAGGAGATAGAGGCGTCGGAACGGGAAATCAGATCCATCGAGGACCAGATACTCGTAATCATGGAGGAGATGGAGAAGTCCCTGCAGAATCAGCAGCAGATAGCAGGCCGGGTAAAGACAGAGGAAGATAACCTCAATGTATTCCGAAAAGGACTCGAGGAAGAGGTTGCTCAGTACGAGAAGGAGTTGGAGGGGCTTAAGGCGGAGCGGGGCGACCTCGCCGCATCAGTCGACAGGGATGTATATAACGCGTATATGACTCTTCTCTCCACCGGCAACGGCGTCGCCGTGACGAGCGCCAGGAATGAGATCTGCACCGGCTGCAACATGAATATTCCTCCCCAGCTCTTTGTAGAACTCAGGAAGGGCGAGGAACTTATCCAGTGCCCCCAGTGCCGGCGCATTCTGTTCTATTCTGAAGAACAGTGACCCCTTCCCAAAACTCAGGAAATATTATATAATGATTTAAATTTTTTATAGCCGGAGCAGCACAGGTGGCCGCCCGGCCCGGCAAAGACGGGACGGGAGGAAAGTCCGAGCTCCACAGGGTAAGGCGCTCCGTAACGCGGAGTCCCGGCAACGGGAAGGAAAGTGCCACAGAAAGGGAAACCACCCCGCTATTTCGGGGAACGGGTGAAAAGGTGGCCGCCTCGGCGGCTCCATCGGGAAACCGGCGGAAGGTAAAAGCTCACCAGTGCCTCGGGTGACCGGGCAGCTTGGAAAACCCCGCCTGGAGCAAGGCCAAATAGGTTCCGCCTTGAGAGGTGCCCCTTCGAATCCTCGCCTCGGCGGGGAGGCGGAACGGGTTAGGCCGCACGATCTCTTCCGGAAGGGAGGGACACAGATGAATGGCCACGACTCCCTTCGGGGAGTACAGAACTCGGCTTATGGGCTGCTCCGGCTGTAATTTTTTTTTAGGGGTGGCCGGATATTCCGGGAAGGAAGGCATGGAAGACCATAAACTGAAGGTATTCTGCACCGTCGCCGAGACGAAGAGTTTTTCAAAGACTTCGGAGATTATCCATCTTACGCAGCCTGCCGTCAGCCTGCAGATCCAGGCCCTCGAGGAGATTTATGAGACAAAGCTCTTCGACCGTTCGAGCAGTACGGTTTCCCTGACACCCGCCGGGGAGATTCTCTATAAATATGCGAAAGAGATACTCGCCCTCTATGCGGCCACCGAAAAGGTAATCGGCGAGATTACCGGCCTCGTGAAGGGAAGCATCAGCATCGGAGCGAGTTCTACGATCGGAAATTACCTGCTCCCCGGAGTCATCACTGATTTCAAGAAGGCACATCTGAAGATCAAGTGCCATCTCCTCGTCGGCAACACCAAGCGCGTCATCGAGTTGCTCAACTCCGGAAATATCGATCTCGGCCTGGTGGAGGGAGAAGTGACGCGCCAGAAGATGGTCGTTGAGAGACTCATCCCGGATGAACTCCTGCTCGTCGTCCCGTCGCACCATCCCTGGGCAAAGAAGAAGGAGATCTCGATCAGCGAGTTGACGAAGGAGCCCTTTATCTTCAGGGAGGGCGGCTCGGGTACGCGCCAGATGATCGAGAAGTTCCTCGCCCGGCATGGTATTACACCGCAGGACATGAAGATATCCATGGTCCTCGGCAGCACCGAGGCTATCAAGGAGGCCGTTGAAAATGGTCTCGGCGTCTCCATCATCTCCCGCTGGGCAGCGAGGAAGGAGCTCAAATACGGCAGTCTCCACCTCCTCAGGATCAAGGAAGAAAAGATGCTTCGCGAGTTTTCCCTGATCATCAACAGGAACTCCGTCTCCTCCCATGCGGTGGATGAGTTTCTGACATACCTGAAGTCGTATCCGTTCGACAAGCTGTTGAGCTAGGTCTTTTTCGGATCGGCAAATATCCGGAAATCCAGGTCAGCGAAGAGGTTGTTTTTCGCTTCGAGTTGAGCGAGGTATTCCCCGTTGATCGCTCCCCCGGAGATCTGCCGGTGCAACTCCAGGAAGTTACTGATGTGTTCGATGAATTTGTTTCTGGCAAAGGCAGAAGCGTGATCAGTATTCATCATGAAGGCCCAGTCGCTGGACTGGGCGAGCAGCAGTTCCCTTCCTGCCTGGTTGAGTCCCCGCCTGATGAGTCCGCTGCAACGTTTCCGTCCGGACGCGAGGGCCGTCATGAGCCGGGATGCCCGCGCAAGGTGGCGGTATATCCAGCCGTTTGATTCGTCTACCCAGGTAGCACTATAGCCCTTGTTGCCCCAGCTGGACATCGACAGGCGGGCCGGCTCGGCTGGCCCGCCTGCTGCGATATACTCGGAGGGCGTTGTCAGGGTGAAGGTCTGCTGCTCCCTGGCATCCGTTGCCCTGAAGAAATAGTTAAGCCATGCGGGGCCCTCATGCCACCAGTGGCCGAAGAGTTCGGCATCATAGGCAGCGGTAACCACCGGCCTGATCTTCAGCATATCGGCAAGGCCCTGGATCTGTGCAGCTCTCTTCCGGGTGAAGTCTGCTGCATGGATGCGCGCCTTGCGCATGGCCTTCCCGGGGACGTAGGGCTTTTTTGAGGGCGTTGCTCCGGTGATCCGGAAGTATTTCAGGCCGGTGAAGGTGCGCACGCCCTCAGGGAGATGGGGCCGCAGATACGTGAAATCCAGATCAAACCCGATGTCACGGTAAAAATCGCGATACTCGGAGTCACCGGGGTAGCCCTCGGAGGCGGACCAGACCTGCCGGGAAGATGCCGTATCCCGCGAAAAGGCGAAGATGCCGAGCGGCGTTTTCACCGGGAGGTAGATTCCCTGTCGCGGCCTGGGGGAGGCGCACATGAGTCCGTGGTCTTCGAGAAAGAAAAATCGTATGCCCGCCTCACGCAGCATCGGCTCAAGATCCGGCACGTAACCGCATTCGGGAAGCCACATCCCCCGGGCCTTTTTGCCGAAGATCGTCCGATGATGGTGAGCGCCCAGCAGGACCTGCGCCCGCGCAGCCGGGGGGACGGCGGATATCGCCGGAAGAAAGGCGTGTGTCGCTGCGCTTGCGATGATCTCCACCTTTCCTGTCCGCGCAAGGGCCGCAAAGGCGGAGACAAGATCTTTCCGGTAGACATCCTGAAAGAGCCGCTGCGCGAGGGAATACTGTTTCCTGTACATCTTCGCCAGGTCATGGTATCGTCTGTCCCCGCGCGTTCTGCTGATCTCCTTGCCGGAGAGTTCCAGGATCCCTTCAAGATAGCCCTGATAGCGCTCCATGAGCAGGCGGTCCCTGAGCATCTCCACGAGGGTTGGCGTAAGTGAAAGGGTGATCCGGAAGTCGACGCGGTCATTGAGGAGCTGCTCGAAATTATGGAGGAGGGGAAGATACGTCTCGGTAATCGCCTCGAAAAGCCATCGTTCCTCCAGGTGATGACGGTGTCCGGGATACCGCACGTACGGCAGGTGGGCGTGGAGCACGATCATGACAAAGCCCTTTCCTTTTCTGGGAGGACATGCGTTCATGAGACATGATACCCTATGCGAAGGGCAGGGGCAAGGGACGCTTCCATTGCAAAAAAAAAATCCGGAGTGCACAATGTAAGGCAGCATATCGAACGCGGGGAGACAATGGCGTATATTTTTCTCGATAACAGGATGGTGACGGATTCAGAGGCCAGAATTTCCGTCTTTGATCACGGATTCCTCTACGGCGACGGTGTCTATGAAACCATGAGGACATATGACCAGGTGGTGTTTATGCGTGAACAGCACCTGGAGCGTCTGTCCCGTTCAGCGGCCTTCATCCGGCTGAAGGTGCCGCCGGATGATTTCGTCGCGGAGGCTGTCCGTCAGACCTTGGCGGCCAATGGTCTTACTGATGCCTACGTCAGGATAACGGTCTCGCGGGGGAAGGGGCCCCTGGGTCTCGATCCCGACCTCTGCCCTGAGCCCACCTTTGTGGTGTTCGCCCAGGAGTTTAGGCGCTACCCCGAATCATGGTACAGGGACGGGGTGCGGCTGGTCCTCGCCGGGACGCGCCGAAATCCGGTGGATGCGGTCAACCCGCGGATCAAGTCACTGAACTTTCTCAATAATATTCTCGCCAAGATCGAGGCAAAGGACCGCGGCGCGCTGGAGGCGGTGATGCTGAATGAAGGCGGATATATCGCCGAAGGCACTATCAGCAACATCTTCTTCATGCAGGAAGGGATTCTCCGGACGCCGTCTCTTGATGCAGGCATCCTCGACGGGATTACCCGCGCCCTGGTGATCAGTCTTGCCCGTCGCAACGGGATTCGGGTCGAGGAAGGACTTTTCCTGCCGGAAGACCTGCTGCAGGCGACCGAGGTTTTTTATACCAACACCACGTCTGAGATCATGCCGGTCTCCATGATCGATCAGCGGCCGTTTGTCGTCGGAGAGGCGACGCGGTTTCTGCACCGGCTCTACCGTGAAGAGGTCGTCAAGTATGTCGAGGCCTTCCGCCGGTAAGTCTTCCGGGAACGGACTCTACTCGGGGATGTTGGCGTAGAGATAGGTTGCAAGGGAGCTGAAGACGACCGGCACGGTCCATGCCGACACCGCCGGCGGGAGTATCCCCGCAAAGCCGAGTGAAAGGGTGACCGTGTAGCCGAGCCAGTACAGGAGGCTGATGAACAGGCCGATCCCTGCGCTGAAGATGCCGCCGCCGATGCGGATCGTGGCGGAAAGCGAAAGACCCAACAGCATCATGAAAAAATTGATCAGGGGGAATGACATCTTTGAATTCAGGCTCACCGCGAGTTTCGTGTTCCTGAACCCCGCCTTCTTGAGCCTCTGCATGTAGCGGTATAACTCCGCGATTCCCATTTCGTCGGTTCCCTTAAGCTCCTCTCCGAAGAGATCAGGTGATTCAATATCCGCATAGTTCATCGTCTTCAGGAAAGACATCTTTCCGGTTGCGACATCATAGCGTTTTACCGCGCTCAGGACCCACGAGCTCCCATTCCAGGCCGCATAATCGGCGATGATTTCCTCCTTCAGGAAATCCGGTCCGGTGATAAAGATGGTGACTCCCTTTGCGAGTTTCTGTTCGGGGACGTACAGGTCGATCTTCACGGGCGATCCGTCCTTCGCCTTGAGCCAAAAGCCGCCGTCGCCCGAGGCGAAGCGCTTTGTCTTGCCTTCGAGATAATTCCGGAGGAGCATCGCCCGGCCTGAAAAGTCCGGCGCGATGACCTCTGCCGTAATAAACGCTACGGCGCTGATCAGAGCTCCCGCTGCGACAAAGGGGACGAAGAGGGAGCGTACCCGTCCGCCTGCGGTCTTGATGGCGGTTATTTCTCCCCTGCGCGATGCCTGGCTGAAGGTGAAAAGGCTGCAGATCAGCACCGACATGGGAAGAAGGTACATGAAGAATTTTGGCACGTTAAAGAAAGCGTACAGCACCAGATGTATTGCCGTCGGCCGGCCGGGCATGAAGCTGCCTATCTTGTCTATGAGGTCCAGGAGGCTGAAGACGATAGAGAGGCCCAGGGCAAGAAGGAACAGAAGTTTCAGGAAATCTTTCATGTACGCGCGCTGCATGATTCTCATCGGATGCATTCCCTCCGGAACAGGAAGGCGGCCGCGAGGCCAAGGACAGCCGTCGATAGCCATGCGCCGACCAGATGGGGAAGATGGGATGCCATGACAAGATTCTCCCCGTAGATGAGGATCATGTAGTAGGCGGTAAATACCAGCAGACCGATCGCCAGCCCTCCGAGTCTCCCCGACTTGCCCGACATCACCGAAAGCGGCGGACCGAGGAAGACGAGGATGAGGCAGACCGCCGGCAGTGACAGCCGGCGGTCGAATTCGAGATAAAGGCCTGCCTTTTCCTTCTCCCCGAGGGGCTGTGCAGCCTGCCGGAGGAGTTCAAGGGGCGTGAACTCGATCTTTTTTGGCGCCGCGGCCTGCAGGTCAAGGGAAAGGGCGAGTTTGTAGCGGTCAAAAAAAAGTTCGGTCGTCGTCTGGTCCCTGGCTATATTGATATAGCCGTTTGTCAGGTAGAGGTCGATACTGAAGCCGTCCCGGGGAACGATGGTTCCTTCCCGGGCCATGAGCACCTTGGGTTCCCCTTTGCTGCGGTTGTCATAGATAAAGAGCTCCTCAAGAGTTTCCGGAGACTTCTTCCCTTTAGCGATGATGACGATGTCCTTGAAGGAGGTGTTGAAGGTGCCCTCCTCAATGGCGAGGACGGAGCGGGCTGTGATGATCCTCGTTATTTCATCCCTGAGCTTGATGCTGCTCTTGGGGCCCACATAGAAGCTGACGCAGCAGCTCGCCAGAAACCCTGCGACACCCAGGGCCATCACGGGGAAAGATATCCCGGCGAAATGCATGCCGCTCGCCCTGAGAATGACGGTTTCGCTGTCGAGGTTCATCCTCCCGTATACAATGAGCGTAGCAAGCAGGAGGGACATGGGGATGGTAAGCAGCAGAAGCTGGGGCTGCAGATATACGATAATCCTTGCCAGATCGGCGGCGGTCGCCCCGATACCCGAGAGGAGCTTACTGAGCCTCAGCATCTTTTCCATCATGAGCACTGAGTTCAGGAAGGCCAGCGTCAGGAAGAAGGCGACAACGAGTTCCCTGAATATGGCCCTGTGGATGATTTTTGACATGAAACACATTGTAACATACTCCTGTTATGTATATAGATATATGCAACTTTATGGGGATTTCCGATTGTCTCATATTTGCAAAGGACTGTTGAAAATTGGATACAAACGCTGGTCTCATGGCGTGGAATGAGGGAAAAGGGTCAAAACTAACACGCCGTAACTAAAAGATATATTGAATCAACTGCCTGTAAAATGATGAGTACGGGGGTATTGGCCTTCTTTTTGCTTCAGATATGCGTACAGTATGACATATCCCCGGCGGCAGCACGAAAAATCTTGACAAAATGACCGGGAGAATGATATAAATTTTGCAGCCAAAACATGCCAGATTTGTCTTATATAACTGGGTTATTTGCACGCAGCCTCCATGGGAGGCGGAACTTTTTATGGGGAGGTGATACAAAGCAGAGGTCAAAGCGCACCGATTACGGTAGTTCGTATGGTAAATCCGCCCTTGGCGGATGGAATATTTAGTTAGTTATTAGCGGTTAACACATTTAACTCCTAATTCTAACTTCTAACTTCATGAGAAGGAGGGTTAGCAAATTGAAGAAGCTTTTAGCGATACTCTTAGGCGCACTCTTTGTTTTCAGTTT
>JAKAHR010000011.1 GCA_021825365.1 Nitrospirota bacterium
CGAGACAGTTGGGACCGTGAATGAAGAAGTCATACGTAAGTATGTTCGAGACCAGCAGGCATGAGAAAGCCAGATTATGCCTGCGGTCCCGAAACCCCGGACTTTAGTCCGGGGAGTGGGTTCATTTTATTAAATCTATGAATTTCTCGTGCAAACAAGATAATCGCCGGAAGTAAGAGCGCTGCACTCAGTTTTTTCGAATAGAAGTGACGCACAAGCGAGACAGTTACCATATAGATAAACAAAACAACCGGATTCAGAATAGATAGCTTTGTAAATAGTTTATTGTCTTGCATCATTTATGCTTCCAACAAGTTACTATGAGAACATCCCCTTTAGGCCAAAATATATCACACCGTCTGAACGAGGATCAATAAAAAAGGCTTTAAAATCAGGGCACAAATTTATAAGCCTATTGACTGAAATTTCGCATAGCATCGGAAAAACCGGGCAAAAGCGAACTTCGCATAGCAAGGGTGATTTAGCAGATGGATGCAAATGGCAGGAGCCTTTGGGGACGTTGGACGTAGTGTCCGGAATGTTATCTAGCTAAAAGCCGGATATGGACGAAAGCCGGGCAGCAGATATGTATCAGGAAGCGAATATCTCTCCGATGAGGTCCGAGACGTCCTGGCCTGAATCCTCGCCGGCCATTCTGCACCTCGTGGACTCCATCGCATAGGCGAGCGCCTCAGTCTTTTCCTTGATGGTAAGCGTATCCCACAATGCCGATTCCCTGATGATCTCTACCGTCTCTCTCACCGTCATGACACCCTCCCCATTCCAGGGATTCCTCTCGTTATTTCCGGTTCCTGTTTCTATTATCGGCATGCCGGAGCCAAACTTTAGGAGGGCGTGAAACAGACAAAAACAGGCGCTGGATGTCAGAACTTCATCGCATCCAGGGCGTGGATTTTTTCTTCCAGCTCTTCGTCGGTCAGGAGCGAGTGTTTTCTCAGGACGGTGAGCATGTCGAGCAGCTCCCTCTTCTTCCGTTCCGGGGACACCTGGCGGGGGCCGATCGGCTGGCCTTCGGCCGGCCGGGACTTCTTGATCTCCAGGATGCGGCTCGTCCAGTAGTCCACGTCGGTGGTGTTGAGCAGAAACTGTCTTTGGCCGGTCGTGACCTGCAGGTATGAAAAAAAGAGGCGCCTTGCCGGCTTGACGTCGAGGATCTCATCAAAGAAGAAGGACTGGCTCATCGAACTGCCGAGCCCGTCAAAACGGAAGATGACCCTGCGGTTCGTGATGAATACCGAATACGCCGGCTTGATGCCGGTCTGCGGCCTCTGGGAGGAATCATCTACAACGATCTCGTCAGGGAGCAGCTGGAACGTCAGACTCCAAAACATGTTCAACACCTCCGGATGAAATGGGCTTCTTACTATATAATTATTTCCGCGGGATTTCCAGTCCGGAAGGGCATCATTTTTGCCCTGTGATGCGATACAATGAAAAGGCCGTCAGCAGGCCGCATCCGGCGCTGCTGCATATTCGATGGAAGCGATATTGTCCGAAAAGAGGGAGGCCCCGTGAAGAGATTATCGTCGATCATTATCCTCGTTCTTTTATTGTCCTGTACGGCCGTCGTCTTCGCAGATCAACGGACAGTCAGGATACTCCATGTGAATGACTTCCATGGTTTTGCCGAGCCCTACCGGCCCCTTGGATCTGATGAAAGACTCGGCGGCATCGCCTATCTCGCTGCGCGGGCCGCTGAACTGAGCAGGGAGAAACCCTCTCTTCTGCTTTCCGCCGGCGACATGATCCAGGGCAATAATTGGGCGAACCTCTTTCAGGGGGAGCCGGTCATCGAGGTGATGAACCTCATGGCCTTTGACGCGATGGTCCCGGGGAACCACGAGTTCGACTTCGGACAGGACGTCCTGCGAAAGAGGATCAGCGAGGCCCGGTTCCCGGTGCTCGCGGCGAATGTCGGGGGATTCGGGCCTTCTTTCAAGCCCTACATCATCAGGGAGGTGGGCGGGGTGAAGATGGCGGTCATCGGGATCGTGACCGACGAGACGCCGGTGTCCACCCATCCCCGGAACGTTGTCGGACTTACGTTTTCTTCCCCGGCTGATACGCTGAGGCGGTATCTGCCGGAGGTCAGGGGCAAGGCTGACATCGTCATCGTCCTTTCACACATCGGCTACGCAGCCGACAGGGCACTCGCGGAGCAGGTAAAGGGCATCGACGTCATCGTGGGAGGCCATTCCCATACAAAGCTGGAACAGCCGGCAAGGGTCGGAGACACGATCATCGTCCAGGCGTGGGAGCACGCCAAGGCGCTCGGCGTGCTCGACATCAAGGTCGAAGGCAGCAGGATCGTTGAGGCTTCCGGCCATCTTGAAATGATCAAACCCCGCGAGAGGGAGGATGTTGCGGTTGTTGTGAAGAGGTACAGGGAGAAGGTGGATACGGTCCTGGATGAGCGGATCGGGTCTGCCGGGGTCGACCTCGACGGCGAGAACGTCAGGCTCAGGGAGACGAACCTCGGCGACCTCCTCGCTGACATCATGAGGGAGGCCTCGGGAGCCGATACGGCGATCATCAACGGAGGCGGCATACGGACGAGCATCAGAAAGGGCGACATCCGGATGAAGGACGTCTATTCCGTCCTCCCGTTCGATAATTACATCGTAGCGGTTAAACTGACGGGCCGGCAGATACAGGAGGCGCTCGAACACGGCGTCTCGGCTGTCGAAAACGGAGAGGGACGGTTTCCGCAGGTCTCGGGGCTCCGTTTCAGCTACGATCCTTCCGCGCCCGCCGGCAAGCGGGTAAACGGGGTGTTCGTCGGAGGGGAGCCGTTGAAGGCCGACAGGGAATACACCGTGGCGACCAACGACTTTTTGGCAGCAGGGGGAGACGGCTATAAGGCCTTCGGCGATGCGGTGAAGGCGTCCCGCGACTTCGAGGTTGTCGGCGGCATGATGAAGGGGGAAAGGCTTGTGTACTCCGACTCGGGGCGGTGGCTCCGGGATGTGGTTGCCGCCTATATCAGGGAGAAGAAGGATGTCGCCCCGCAGACTGAGGGAAGGATCGTGGAAGGCAGGAGGTGAAGGTCTTTGTGAACGATAGGCCTTTTGACCTGCTTCCGGGCATGACCGTACGACATGCCCTGATCGCCGCCGGCCTGCTGCGCATGGCAGCCGCCGGACGAAAGGCCCGGGACGCCTGGGGAAACGAGGTGGGACTCGACGGCGGCCTGTCAGAAGGGGAGAAGATCTATATCAGCGATACTGCCCCGCCTTCTCACGTCAGGTGATATCTCCTGAAGTTTGCGACGCTCTCCGATACCACGATCTTGAGAAACCCGGTTGCCGGCACCGAAAGGAGCATGCCGAGTATGCCGAAGAGCTTGCCCCCTGCCAGCACCGCCAGGAGGACGAGGAGGGGATGCATCTCAACGCTGCGCGCCACGACAAGGGGCTGCACGACGATGTCGTCGATCAGCTTCATGACGACGAAGGCCGCGATGATGTACAGTGACGTCTCGAAGCTGCCGGTGTCGAGGACGGACATCGCGACCGCGGAGACCGCCCCTGCGACAGGGCCGAGAAACGGGATGAGGTTCGCCAGCCCGGCGAATGCCCCGATAAGCAGGTAATACTTGACCCCGAGGGCCCAGAGCGCCACGGTCGACATCGCGCCGAAGATCAGGGCATCGAGAAACTGTCCGCGGAGATAATTCCCGAGCTGAAGGTCCATCTTGTACAACAGGGTGAGCGCGAATTCGAAATAGCGGTTCGGCACCATCCTGATGAACTCCCGTTTCATCTCCCTCCCGTCCTTGAGCAGAAAGAATACGATGAACGGGATGATGACGAGATTCGTCATGATGGATACCACGTCCAGGATGTGGCTGACGAGCCATTCTCCCATGCGTGAGGAGGCCGCGTCGAGGCGGCCCGCCAGGTCCATGCTCCCGCCGCCCATGAAGGACAACTTCTGCCTGATCAGATCCTCGGAGGCCCTGACCGCGGCAGCAGCCTGGCCGGAAGTGATCGCAGCATGGAGGGATTCAATCTGTCGCGCAACGAGCGGCAGCAGGAGGAAGAGCAGGGCGGCCGCCGTCGTTACGACGGCAAGGAATATGATGGTGGTCGCCGCGAGGCGGCTCGAACCGCGGGATTCGATATACACGGCCACCGGCTCGATGATGTATGCCAGAAGCGCGGAAATCAGTACGATCCTGACCAGCTCGCCGATGGACAGGAGGAAGAAGAAGACGAGGGCGAGGACGAGCAGGAGAAAGATGACCCGAACCCAGTTATCCGAGGACCTTTCCATGGATCACGGGACTTTGCCGGCGTCCGCCTCGTCTCCGGAAGACTGCCCCGCCGCGGCCAGGCATTCATTCGTCTTCCTGAGGCGTTCACCGATCGTCTTTGCCAGGCGGAAGAGTATCTTCACGCCGAGGCGGGGATGACGTTCCAGGAGGTCGAGGAGGTCCGGCTGGAAGAAACAGAGGAGCCTGCAGGGGGTGCGGGCGATCGCGGAGGCGGTCCGGGGCGCATCCCCCAGAAGGGACAGCTCTCCGAAGAATTCGCCTGCCTCGAGTTCCGCCAGGACCTGGCCGGATGGATCGGTGCGTATCAGGACCTCGCCCTCGGCGATGATGTACATGCCGACGCCGGGGTCTCCCTGCCGGAAGACGGCCTCATCCGCCCGGAATTCACGCTCGTGAAGGATGCGGCCGATCTGGAAGAGTTCCTTAGCGCCGAGTTCTTCGAACACGGGGATGCCTTTCAGGATATCCCTGACATCCTGCCGTTCCTTCTTGCCGTTCTTGAATACATTGCCCCAGAGGGTATTCATGTCCCGTACCGTGCTGTCCCTGTTCACCGGGAGGCCGTCATTTCCGCCTTCCCGGCTCCGTTATAGTATACATAAATGTCTCATAAAGGCCACGAAAAAGGGCCGGCAGGGAAAAGGGAAACAGGAGTCGGCTGCTGCTTTTATGTTATCATTTATAGCTTATGGAACAACGGCTTCAGAAGATTTTGGCTGAGATGGGGGTCGCCTCCCGAAGAAAGGCCGAGGAACTCATCCTCGAAGGCAAGGTGACGGTCAACGGCAAGGCGGCTGTCATCGGCATGAAGGCCGATCCGGTGCGGGACCACATCAAGGTGAGCGGCAAGCTCCTGGTCAGGCCCGAGCAGCGGGTATATTATGTCTTCAACAAGCCCCGGGGGGTCGTCACCTCGATGAGCGATCCGCAGGGAAGGCCGACGGTAAAGGATTTCCTCGGAAGGATCAAAGAGAAGGTATTCCCGGTGGGAAGGCTCGATTACGACTCAGAGGGCATGCTCCTCCTCACCAACGACGGCGACTTTGCCCATGCGGTATTGCATCCGTCAAAAAAGATACCCAAGACCTACCTGGTGAAGGTGAAGGGTGTCCTCCTTGAGGAGGACATGCAGCGGCTGAGGAGCGGCATTCGCCTCGACCGGTCGGTTACCGCCCCGGCCAAGGTGAAGCGTTACCGGAAGATCGAGACGAATTCCTGGATCGAGATGACCATCTATGAAGGCAAGAAGAGACAGATACGGAGAATGCTCGAACGGGTGGGCCATCCGGTGATACGCCTCATGAGGATACGCATCGGCGGCATCGAGATGGGCGTCATCGAGCCCGGGACTCTCCGCAAGCTGACTGTGCGGGAGATGGACAGGATACAGAGGGAGGCATTTTCTGAGGAGGAAGCATGAAACGGGATAAAGGGTGCGGAGATATAAGGGATACGGATATCGGTTCGCAGATGGCGGTGGCCGGATGGGTATTCAGGAGAAGGGACCACGGCGGCCTCATCTTCATCGACCTGCGGGACAGGAGCGGCATCTGCCAGGTGGTCTTCAGCCCCGACGTGGCCGCAGACGCCCATACGAGGGCCCACGCCCTCCGGGCTGAATATGTGATCGCCGTGACCGGCCAGGTGAGGAAGAGACCGGAGGGGACGGAGAACCCGAATCTTCCCACCGGACTCGTCGAGATCTATGTGGAGGAGCTGGTTGTGCTGAATGAGGCCTCGGCGTTGCCCTTTCCGATGGAAGAGGCGGCAGAGGCGGGAGAGGCGCTTCGGCTCAAACACCGTTACCTGGATCTCAGGCGGCCGGAGATGCAGCGAAATCTTATCCTGAGACACCGCGTCTCGAAACTCGTCCGGGACTTCCTGGACGAAAAGGGCTTTCTCGAGATCGAGACACCGATGCTCACCAAGTCGACCCCCGAGGGGGCGCGGGACTACCTGGTGCCGAGCCGCCTCAACCCGGGGCATTTCTATGCGCTCCCCCAGTCGCCCCAGCTCTTCAAGCAGATACTGATGGTTGCCGGCCTCGAACGATACTTCCAGATCGTCAAATGCTTCCGGGACGAAGACCTCCGGGCCGACCGTCAGCCTGAATTCACCCAGGTGGACCTGGAGATGTCCTTCATTGACAGGGAAGACATCCTTCTTCTCATGGAAGGGCTGATGCAGAGGCTCTTCAGGGAAGTCATGGGCATAGAAATCGAGACCCCCTTTGAGCGGCTGAGTTATGGGGAGTCGATGGACCGGTTCGGCAACGACAAGCCGGACATGCGGTTCGGACTCGAACTGAAGGACATGGCTGACCTCGCCTCGAGGGGCACCTTCAAGGTCTTTCTCGATGCGCTTGGCACCGGCGGCATGGTGAAGGCCATCAACGGCAAGGGCCTGGCCGGCCTTTCACGGAAAGAGATTGACCTGCTGACAGAACAGGCGCAGTCCTTCGGCGCCAAGGGTCTCGCCTGGATAAAGGTAAAGAACGGATTTGAATCTCCCATCGCGAAGTTCTTCCCCGAGGATGTGCTCAGGGAGATGGCCGCGCGGCTGGAGGCGGTCGAGGGAGACCTCATGCTCTTTATCGCCGATGCCCCCAAGGCTACCTATGACGTGCTGAGCCGGATGAGGCTCGAACTGGGCAGGAGGCTTGGCCTGGTGAAGGAAGGCTTCAAGTTCGTCTGGGTGCTCGACTTCCCCCTCCTTGAGTGGGACGATGAAGAGGGGCGTTTTCAGGCGATGCATCATCCGTTCACCTCGCCTGCTGACGAAGATATCCGGAAGATGTTCGAGGGAGACGCAAGCGACACGTCTGTGCTCGGATCTCTCAGGGCGAAGGCATATGACATCGTCCTCAACGGATACGAGATCGGCGGCGGCAGCATCCGTATCCACCGGCAGGACGTGCAGAGGAAGATGTTTGAGGCATTGCATATCACGGAGGAAGAGGCGGGGATGAAGTTCGGTTTCCTCCTCGATGCCCTGCAGTTCGGCGCCCCCCCGCACGGAGGCATCGCCCTGGGGCTCGACAGGCTGGTGATGCTGCTGGCAGGAGCTTCCTCGATCCGCGATGTCATCGCCTTTCCCAAGACCCAGAAGGCGTTCTGCATGATGTCCGGCGCGCCTTCCACGGTCGATCCCAAACAGCTGCGGGACCTGCACATCAAGACGGATGTGATCGCTGAGGAGCCGAAGGGGAAGAACCCGTGACAGGCGGTGCGCTTCCATGATACGCAACTCGTTTTGCATCCTCGACGGCATCGGAGAGAAGCTCGAGCGGAAATTGTGGAAAGAGGGTATCCTCACCTGGGAGGACTTCACCGCAGCGAAGCGGGTGCTGAGCTTCGGGCCGGAGCGCAAGGGGATCTTTGACGCCTCCCTCTCTGTCTTGGGCGAGGAACTTGCAGCCGGAAATGCCCCCTTCCTGGCATCGCGGATAAGACGGCGGGAGCACTGGAGGCTGTACGATGCCTTTAGGGAGGGAACGGTCTGCCTCGACATCGAGACCAACGGCTATCAGCCGGACAGGGGAGGGTACGTTACCGTCATCGGCCTCTACGACGGGTATGACTATAAGAGCCTGGTGCGGGGCGAGAACCTGACACCCGAGAACCTCGAGAGGGAACTGCAGCGGTACAAATGCCTGGTCACTTTTTATGGCGCCGCCTTTGACGTCCCCTTCATTCTGCGTTCGTTCAGCGGCATCTCCTTCGACATGCCTCATTTTGACCTCTGCTTCGCCGCAAAGCGCCTCGGGTTTCACGGCGGACTGAAAAGACTTGAGGTCGAATTGGGGATCCAGAGGGATGACGACGTAAAGGGACTCGACGGGTACGATGCCGTGCGGCTATGGGAGCATGCGAGAAAAGGGTCTGATCAGGCCCGGGCGCTTCTCGTCAAGTACAACAGGGAAGATACGGTCAACCTCCTCTGGATCGCCTCCACGCTGTATGAGAGGCTGCGGCTTTCAACCGGGATCGGGGAATACCTTTCTTGTGGAACTGCCTGAACTGTTTCTTACCTATCTCTCCGTTGAAAAAGGCCTGGCGAAGAATACTGTTGATTCGTATGCTGCTGATCTGAAGAGGTTCGGACTCTTTTTGAAGGAACGCCACCGGGGAATGGAGGCCGCCGCGACCCCTGATATCATCGATTTCATGGAGACCCTGAGAAACAGCGGCTATTCGGTCCCGAGCATCTGCAGGTACGTCTCATCCATCAAGGCCTTTTTCAGGTTTCTCCTGATCGAAAACAGAATACAGGCCGATCCGACCGAGGGTATCCAGAGTCCCCGGAAATGGGAGCGGCTTCCCAAGGCGCTGAGCATTTCCGAGGTGATGGCGATGCTCAACGCCGGCCTTGAGGGAAGGACCGCCCTGCGGGACGGGGCGATGCTCGAGCTCCTGTATTCCTCCGGCCTCAGGGTGAGTGAACTGGTCGGCATCAGGCTTGGCGATATCCATTTTGAGGCCGGCTTCATCCGCGTCGTCGGGAAGGGTTCAAAGGAGCGGGTCGTGCCGGTGCACCATCGCGCGATCGAAAAGGTGAGGATGTATATAGAGGAGGAGAGGCCGGCGATTCTGAAGAAACGGCAGTCGCCGTTTCTGTTTGTGACGAGGAGGGGCGGGGCGATGACGCGACAGCGTTTCTGGCAGACGCTCAAGGCGATCGGGAAAAAGGCGGGAGTCGAGCTGTCACCCCACACCCTGCGCCATTGCTTTGCGACCCATCTGCTGGAAGGGGGAGCTGACCTCAGGTCCGTCCAGAAGATGCTCGGACATTCAGACATATCCACCACGCAGGTTTATACCAAGGTCACCACCGACCGGATCAGGAAGGTCTTCAAGAAGCACCATCCCCGCGCGTAATTGAACCGGAATTCTTAGGCGTACTATTTCGCCTGCGGTTTCTGTCGCGCCTTCTTTTTTGGCGTCTCTTCAGGGTGCGCCTGTCCCTGGACAGGCATCTCCCCGCATGTTGACATCCCCGCTGTTGGTACTAGACTAAACTTATAACTTTAGGTGTCGGCCGCACTGTCAACAGAACACGCGGTTATATGATCCTGATCATAATATCCGGCGCCTTATTCCCCGTAAGGTATGGAGGTGCTGACAAGGACCCGTACCGAGCGACGAAAGGGGTGTATGAGGACAGGTCCCTTTCCGAAGGCACGAATCGAATCGCGGGTGTTTTGAGCGCTAATAAATTCGAAGGAGGAGATCGATGAAAAAGGGATTCGTGGTGCTGACCTGTATCGTGGGGATGCTGTTTCTGGCGGGGGGGATGTATTGCGCGCCCCTGGCAGATGCCAAAAAAAAGGATGAGTACAAAAAAGCCGATGAGCAGGGATCAAGGGAACGGGCGGAAAAACAGGTGAAGGTGGATGCCTGCTACGGCTGTCATGGGCCGGTAAAGGACCTTCACCAGATGGGCAGGCACGCAAAGATCAACTGCGCAAGCTGCCATAGCGGGCTACAGAAACATCTCGAGAATCCCGGACCCGATACCAGGCCACTCACCGATACATCCTGGGAGGCCTGCGGTCAGTGTCATAAGGCCCAGTATGAAAGCTTCATGAAGGAGACCTACCACCGGCCTGCGCGGGACGAGAAGTCCCAGCTCACCAACCGTGCCCCGAACCCCTTCTGGGACAAGCTGATGGCAGGCCACGGCTTTACCAAGGAACATAACCTTACCCGGAGCCACAACTGGATGCTGATCGACCATCTGATCGTTGACCGGGCGTACGGCGGCAGGTTCCAGGGGAAAGACGGATGGCAGTACATCTTCGACAAGGGAAGGGCATGGGATGTGCTCTTTGACAAATATCCGGATTCAAAGGAACACAAGGCCTTTATCCCGCAGAGCGCCCCTGCGGCGAACCCCGTCTGCCTCCAGTGCAAATCCCAGGATCAGATACTGAAATGGGCATATATGGGAGACCCCCTGAAGGGGACGACATGGTCCCGGACGTCGAATGTGGTCGAGTTCGTCAAAGACCTGCAGCACGGGCTGAACTGTTTCACCTGTCACGACCCCCACGCCGCCAAGGCGCGGATCGTACGAGACGGTCTCATCGACGCCCTCACCCGCGCTGACGGCGATACCCTCTGGCACAGGGACCCCAACCGGACCGGCATCAAGGTGATCGACATGGGCCTCCGGGGCTTCCCACGGAAGATCGCCCTCCTGGACAAATATGACACGCGCCTCCAGTGCGGCCAGTGCCATGTCGAATACAACTGCAATCCCGGCTATGTTCCCACGAACCCCGACACGTCCAAGTACAGCGTGACCATGGCCGACCGTAAGACGAACCACTTCCCGTATAAAGACGTATTCGGTCTGTACGACCACTACGTCAAACAGGTCGGTTTTCTCGACTTCAAGCACGGCCTGACCGGCGGGCTCCTCTGGAAGGCCCAGCACCCGGAGTCAGAGACCTACTATAACTCAAAGCATGCAAAGGCCGGAGCCGGCTGCGATTCCTGCCATACCCCGAAGATAAAGGACACGAAGACCGGCAAGATGTTCACGTCGCATTTTGCGGTGACGCCGAGGGTGCAGTTGAAGGAAACCTGCCTCAAGTGCCATCCCAAGTGGACTGAGGAGATGGCCCGGTATGCTATCGATTCGGTGAAGGCCCATATCAAGGGCAAGATGAGGAAGGCTGAGTTCCACCTGACGGCGCTGATAGACAAGATTGTGGAGGGCAAGAAGGCAGGACTGGGTGAGGACGCGATCAGGCAGGCACAGGACCAGCACCTGAAGGCCCACATCCTGTGGGAGTACTGGACAGCAGAGAATTCCGACGGCTTCCATAATCCGGACATGGCGCGCGAATCGCTGACCCGGTCGGTGGACGAATCGATGAAGGGCATCAAGATCATCAATGATGCCCTTGCGATGAAGACCGCGGCGAAGTAGAAGACGTGGTTGGAAGAGGCGGGGTATGCCCCGCCTCTTTGTTCAGGGAACGAGACGACGAAGAAGGAGGGCAGCGATGGGATTATCAAAGACGTGAGGTCTTCTGTCCGGAGGATTCAGGGATTATTCCTGTCAAAAAGGGGATTCACGTATGCGCCTTTTGGGACGGTCCTGCCCCGCCAGGCCTCCTTTCAGCCGGCAGCCGACGGCCTCAACGGCCTGTCTCGCCGGGTCATTGCGCTGCCTCCATGCCCCATAGCCGGGCATCGGCGCCTGTTACTGCTTATAAACTAATAAGTTTTTACAATCGGCTGTCACCTTTTATTATGTATAGAATATATGTTATTTTTTTTAACTTTAGGCGGGGGATATCCGTGCCTGATCGATAAGAAATAATTATTGAATTGATAAAAAGATTTAATTATTATAGACCTATAAATTTATGTTATAGTCTGACACAGCGAGATTTGTCAGGCTGAGGAAATCCGAAATAATCTTGATGGAGCAAAGAAAGGAGTTCCCTGCAATGCTGATAATCGGTGAGAAGTTAAGCATCATCGCGAAGAGGGTGAGGGAAGCGATGATGAAGAAGGACAAGGGGCCTATCCAGGAAATTGCTTTACGGCAAGCGAAGGAAGGCGCCGGCATGATTGATGCGAATATCGGCCCCGCTGAAGATGGGGGAGAAGATCTGATGCAGTGGATGGTCACGACGATCCAGGAAGTCGTGCAACTGCCGGTCTGTCTCGACACCACAAATTTCAAGGCCATCGAGGCCGGTCTCCAGGTGCACAACAGCCAGTGGGGACGGCCGTTGATCAACTCTACATCGAACGATCCCGAACGTTTCCCCATTCTTGAACTCGGTGCCAAATACAATTCACAGGTAATCGGCCTTACCGTCGGGAAGGGCGGCCTCCCCGCTGATGCTGAAGAGCGTTGCGCCATCGCGGCTGAAATCATGGGCCGCGCCATGGAGTACGGCGTGCCGCTGGAGGACCTGTACCTCGATCCGCTGGTCCTGCAGATCGCAACCTCACAGGACCATGCGCGGCACGTTATAAAGGCCATTGGCATGTTCCAGGAGATGAACGATCCGCCCATGAAGACTGTTGTGGGGCTGAGCAATATCTCCAACGGCTGCCCCAAGACACTGCGGCCTATCCTGAATAAATACTATTTCATACTGCTGGCTGAAGCGGGGTTGACTTCCGCCATAGCCGATTCCCATGAAATGGCAGAGGCGTTGAATGAGAGAAGCCTCGTGGCTGATGTGCTCGCCGGAAAGACGCTCTCTGACGCCGGTAAGATGAAAGAGATCAGCAAGACGCTGGATGTGATCATGGGCAGGACACTGTACGCCCATTCATATCTGGAAATGTAGCTGGAAGATAAAGAGGAGGAATTATGGCTTTTACACCATCAAAAGAATCATATGCAGGAAAGGTATATGCGTTAACGCTGGGCACGGGGGACAAGGCGGTGACCGTCGGCGGGGAGAATGTGCTCCCGTTTCACTCGTTTGAAGGTGAGACGCCCAACAGGCCGCTGGTCGCGATGGAGGTCCAGGATGTGCCGCCGGCCGACTGGCCTGAAAATGTGAGAAAGGCGTACGAGGGTGTCTCCGATGATCCCGTGAAGTGGGCGAAGCACTGCCAGGACGTGCTGAAGGCGAGGGCGATTGCGCTGCGGCTTATCGGGACGCATCCTGATCGTGAAAACCGTTCTGCAGAAGATGCGGTCAAGACGGTGAAGGATGTCCTCGCGGCGATCTCGGTGCCGCTTATTGTCCTGGGGAGCAATCACGCTGAAAAAGACACGGCAGTCCTCGTCGCCGTTGCCGAGGCCGCCAAGGACAGGAACTGCGTCATCGGCAAGGCCCAGGAGGCGAACTATAAGACGATCGCAGCGGCTGCCATGGCAAACAACCACAAACTCATCGCCATGTCTGAACTCGACATCAACCTGTCGAAGCAATTGAACATCCTCATCTCCCAGATGGGGTTTGACAAGGAAAAGCTCATTACTGACCCCATGTGCTCGGCCCTCGGCTATGGCCTCGAATATACCTATTCGGTCATGGAGAGGATCAGGCTCGCCGCACTGACCCAAAACGACGTGACGATGCAGCAGCCGCTCCTGGGCGATGTGGGCATGTACGTCTGGAAGGTCAAGGAGACGCAGGCCCCGGAGTCGGACATGCCTCAGTGGGGATCCGCCGAGGAGAGGGGCATCCTTTGGGAGGCTGAGACCGCGACGGCCCTGCTCGTTTCAGGCGCCGAGGTCCTTATCATGAGGCACCCCAAGGCGGCAGAGGCGGTAGAAAAAGTAATAGACGAACTCGTGTAAGGAGGAATGACCAATGGCTTTATCCGGCGTTGAAATATTCAAGCTGTTACCCAAGACGAACTGCAAGAAATGCGGACAGCCCACCTGTCTCGCCTTTGCGATGAAACTGGCCCAGCGGCAGGCGACCCTGGATTCCTGTCCTGATGTATCCGAGGAGGCAAAGAAGATCCTTGGCGAGGCGTCCGCCCCGCCGGTACGTCCGATTACCATGGGCGCAGGGGACAGGGCGGTCAAAATGGGCGAAGAAACCGTTCTTTTTAGACACGATAAAAAGTTTGTAAATCCGTGCGCTTTTGCTATAGAAGTTAAAGATACACTTTCAGATTCCGAGATATCCGGTATCGCCCAACAGGTGGTGAATTCCGAGATAGATCGTGTCGGGCAGAAGCTCAGGATCGATGCGATCATGATCACCAACGCCTCGGGCGACGCGGGAAAGCTTGAGGCAGCTGCAAAGTCGGTAGCAGCCAAGGCTCCGGCGGTCGCTGTCATTATCAATACCGGCAATCCTCAGGCAGCGGAGGCCGCGGTTAAGCCTTTTGATGGCAAAAAGCCGGTCATCTACGGTGCCAACGCATCAAACCTCGACGCCATGGCTGCGGTCGCGAAGAGTCACAAGGCGACTTTGGGCATCGCGGCAAAGGATCTCGATGAGCTGTGTGTGCTGACTGAAAAGGCGAAGGGCCTGGGTGTGGAAGACCTGGTGATCGACCCGGGCGCCCGGAAGGCCAAGGAGATCATCGCGGCCAACACCCTCATCCGCAGGGCGGCCATCAAGAAGAACTTCAAGCCCCTGGGTTATCCCGTGATCAGCTTCGCGCAGCGCGACGGCGGACTCCACGAGGCGCTGGTGGCCTCGGTGGGAATCGCAAAGTACTCGTCCATCGTGGTGCTCAGCAGCATAGATAAATGGAAGAACCTCGCCCTGTTTACCCTGCGTCAGAATATCTATACCGATCCCCAGGTCCCGATGCAGGTGGAGCAGAAGATATACAACATCGGCGAGCCCAAGGCGGATGCGCCGCTGTTCATCACTACGAATTTTTCGCTGACCTACTTCATCGTATCGGGCGAGATCGAAAACAGCAAGGTGGCGAGCAGGCTTGCTGTCATGGATTCAGAGGGACTCTCCGTTCTGACCGCGTGGGCGGCAGGCAAATTCACTGCTTCTAAAATCGCGCAGTTCATCACTGACAGCGGCATAGAAAAGGAAGTTGCCAACAAGGAACTGATAATCCCCGGTTACGTCGCCATCCTGAGCGGTGCCATCGAGGAGAAGCTTCCGGGATGGAAGATAACGGTAGGACCTCGCGAGGCGAATGCTATTCCCACGTTTCTGAAGACCCGGGCGTAGAGATTGCTTTTTAAAGTAAATAATGTAAAAATTAAATAATTGGCTTTGTCTGGGGGAGGTGCGATCCATGAAATCCCCATTCGAAAGAAGGAGGTCAAATGTCAAAGTTAATTGCGACAGCAGCCATTAGGGGGGCTCAGACGCTTGTCAAGCAGGCCGATGAGCTGCTCCAGAAGACGATTGCGGAGAAGGGCAAGGACTTTGTCTTTGAATTCCCGGACACCGCGTTCTATCTTCCCATGATTTATGCGATGACGGGTTTTCAGGTCAAGACCCTCGGTGACATGACCGTTGGTCTTGGTTTCGCCAAGGAGCTGCTCCACGATGTTCCGGAAGAACATCTGTGGAAACCGTACCTCGGAGAGGCGCTTGATTCGGGGATGGCTACTCTCTTTGCGGAGGAGGTTCTCCTCGCCCTGAGATACATCCAGGGACTTGAGCCCTGCACCGACCCGGACACGGGTTATGTGTACAACGGCTTCATTTCCGACACCATACAGAGAAACCTGGGCATCCAGCTCGTTGACGGCACGATGCCGGGATTTGCGGCTATCCTCGGTGCGGCCCCGACCGATGATATCGCGGTCAATATATGCCGGGAACTTCAGGAAAAGAACATCCTTACCTTCCTGTCGGGCGAGTCCAACGGCGACAGTGTTACCAAGCAGCTCCTGAGGAAGGGCGTGGAACTGGGCTGGGACGCCCGTATTGTCCCCCTCGGCCCGGACACGATGCACACCCTCTATGCCCTTGACTGGGCGATCAGGGCGTCGCTCATCTTCGGCGGCAAGAAGCCGGGTGACTTCAAGGAGCATCTCAAATATCAGAAGGATAGAGTCTTTGCCTTTGCCATCGTGCTGGGTCCCCTGGACGACATCAAGTGGACGACGGGTGCGGGCGCCATCAACATGGGCTTCCCTGCCATCGGCGACACCGATGTGCCTGTCATCCATCCCACGGGCGTATGTACCTATGAAGAGGTTGACAAGGAATTCGATCACGCCAAGATCGTGCAGCGGGCCATCGAGATGCGCGGCCTGAAGATCACCGTCGAGAAGCCGCCCATACCCGTAGCCTTTGGTCCCGCCTTTGAGGGGGAGAGGATCAGGAAGGAAGATACCTTCATCGAGTTCGGCGGACAGCGGACCGCTGCCTTCGAATGGGTCCGGATGAGGGAGATGGACGAGATCGAGGACAACAAGGTCATCATCGTCGGAGACAACTGGCAGGAGCGGTTCGAAAAGGGAGGTCAGCTTCCGCTCGGACTTCTCATCGAGGTTGCGGGCCGCAAGATGCAGAAGGACTTCGAGTCGGTCATCGAAAGAAAGATCCATTCGAATATTAACGAGGCCCAAGGTGTGTGGCATATGGGCCAGAGGGACATCAACTGGGTCAGGATCAGCAACAATGCCAAGAAGGAGGGCTTCACCCTCGAACACCTCGGCATCCTCAACGCCGCCATGGCCCATCACCGGTTCAAGTCCATCGTGGACAAGGTGCAGGTGACCCTCTTTATCGAAGAAAGGGACGTCAAGGCCAAACTGGAAGAGGCGCGGGCCGCCTACAAGGAACGCGACCACCGGCTCGGCAGTCTTACGGACGAGGCGGTGGATACCTTCTACTCCTGCCTGCTCTGCCAGTCTTTCGCCCCCGCGCATGTGTGCGTCATCACTCCCGAGAGGCTCGGACTCTGCGGTGCATACAACTGGCTCGACGGCAAGGCTGCTTACGAGATCGATCCCACCGGCGGCAACCAGCCGATCGGCAAGGGAGAGTGTCTCGATCCGAAGTACGGCCGCTATACAGGAGCAGACGAATATCTGAAGAAGGCGACGGGCGGGGCTGTCGAGACGCTGAACCTGTATACGATCATGGAAAATCCCATGACCTCCTGCGGCTGTTTCGAATGCATCATCGCGATCATCCCCGAGGCCAACGGCGTCATGCTCGTGCATCGCGGATATACGGGTATGACCCCCATGGGGATGAAATTCTCAACGCTCGCCGGCACGGTCGGAGGCGGCGCGCAGACCCCGGGTTTCATGGGCGTGGGCGTTAACTTCGTCACGAGCAAGAAGTTCCTGTTCGGTGACGGCGGCATCAAGAGGATCGTCTGGATGCCGAAGTCCCTCAAGGAGCGCATCGGCGAGGACTTCAAGAAGCGGTGCGAGGAGGAGGGCGTTGCCGACCTGCTCGATAAGATTGCCGATGAGTCGATCTGCGAGGATTCGGAAAAACTGGTCGAACATCTCTCTGCCGTGGGTCATCCCGCGCTCGAGATGGATCCGATCATATCGTAATTAAATACGGAGGTATAGGAAGATGGCAAAAGATAAAAAGATACGGACGGCGCAACCGTCGGCTGCCCAGATTATGGAGAGCATGCCCGATCAGGAGACCTGTTTCGACCGGGCTGACAAGATGAAGCCCTGTCCCATAGGCCATGAGGGCGCTTGCTGCAAGCACTGCTATATGGGGCCGTGCAGACTTGTTGGCAAGGACGCAGAGACTACTGCCAAGGGTGTCTGCGGCGCGACCCTCCCCGTTGTCGCGGCACGGTATATGGCGAGGATGTGCGCTGGCGGAACAGCGGCACATGGCGACCACGGCAGGGACATGGCATTTACCCTCCTGGCGGTTGCCGAGGGACATGCGAAAGACTTCCAGGTTAAGGACGTGCGGAAGCTCTACCGGGTTGCCGGCGATCTGAATATCGAATTCGAGGGCAGGCAGGTCAACGATGTTGCCAGGGACGTGGCAACAAAGCTTATCGAGGACTTCAGCAGACAGCGGGGAGAGGTCAATCTCCTCAGCAGGGCGCCCAAGAAGACCCAGGAGCGCTGGAAGAAGTACGGCATTGTCCCTCGCGGCATGGACAGAGAGGTCGTCGAGGTCATGGACAGGACGACGATGGGTATGGATGCCGATGCAGATTCGATTCTCTCAGCGGCCTTGCGGTGTTCGCTTGCCAACGGCTGGGGCGGCAGCATGATCTCCACCGACATCACGGACATCCTCTTCGGAACGCCGATGCCGATCAAGGCGGAGGCGAGTCTCGGCATCTTTACCGAGGAAGATGTGAACATCGTCGTCCACGGCCACGAGCCTTCCCTCGCCGAGATGATCGTGGATGTGGTGCAGGAACCCGAGATGATCGCGTACGCCAAGACCAAGGGCGCCAGAGGGATCAACCTGGGCGGCATGTGCTGCACCGCCAACGAGGTGCTGATGAGGCACGGCATTCCCACTGCAGGCGGATTCACGAACCAGGAGCCGGCGATCATGACCGGCCTTATCGACGCCTTCACGGTTGACGTCCAGTGCATCATACCGGCTATTGTCGAAGTGGCCAAGCAGTTCCATACCATCGTCTTCACCACCTCAGACAAGGTGAGGATACCGGGCGCCACCCATATCTCTTTTGACGAGAGTAAGGCCAAGGAACAGGCACGCCAGATCGTCAAGGCCGCTATCGACAACTTCCCCAACAGGACCAAGAAGGGCAGCCACGTAACCGAGAAGTTCCCGGTCATCGCCGGTTTTTCCCACGAGTATATTGAGTACATGCAGGGCGGCAGGTGGAGGGCGTCCTTCAGGCCTCTCAACGACGCCATCGCGGCGGGCAGGGTACGCGGCGTGGTCGGCCTCGCCGGCTGCGATAACCCCCGGTGGCCTTCCACCGGCATCCACAAATACCTTGCGACGGAACTGATCAAAAACGACGTGCTCATCGTCTCGACGGGCTGCAGTTCGGCCGCCTGCGGCGGAGCCGGCTACCTGACCCCTGAGATGGCGCTCGAGAACGCCGGCCCGGGACTGCGTGAGGTCTGCGAGGCGATCGGCATTCCGCCGATTTTGCACCTCGGCGCCTGTGTCGACAATTCCCGAATCCTCACCATCGCCAGCGCGATGGCCAAGGAGGGCGGTCTTTCAGACGAGATCGGCGGCATGCCTGCCGTGGGTATCGCACCTGAATGGATTACCGAAAAGGCGATCGCCATCGGCATGTACTTTGCCGCATCCGGTGTGCCGTGTATCTTCGGCGGCGAGTCGCCGGTAAAGGCAAGCAAGGAAGTGGTCAGGATCATGACTGATGTCTGGTTCGAGCGGTTTAAGGGTGCGCTCGTGTTCGAGCCTGATCCTGAGAAGATACTTGCCATGGCCCTTGATTATATCGACAAAGCCCGTGCAAACCTGAAGCTTAAGAAGTACGAGCCAGGCAAGTTCGGCACGGAGAAGGTCCTCATGGACATGGCCGCACGCCGCGAGATAGAGAAGGCGGGAAGGCCGCACATCGGACTGTAAGAAACGGCCGCTGCCGACGGCTGCATGACAGGCCCCTGCTCGAAAGAGCAGGGGCTTTTTTTGTCTGCGCACCCCTCGGCAGGGTACCGGTCTTGACAGAATCCACGGTCATGGTAGGCTTTTAGAAAAGGCGCAGCACTGCAACACGATGCGTAAGAAAGACATCAGATCAGGGACGGAAAATCACTGAACAGACATGATAGGGAGAGGAGTGACGAGTTGCCATGAAAGTTGATCGACGTCAATTCATCAAGATTTCGGCAGGGGCGATCGGTGCGGCTGTGGCCGCGGATATCGCCGGTCTGGGAGTGGACATGAGCGCGGCGCAGGAGCAGGCCGCGAAGGTGCCCATGAAGACGGGGAGGCAGACTCCCAGCCTCTGCCCGTATTGTTCCGTGGGATGCGCCCAGATTGTCATGACAAACGATGCGGGAAGGATCATCGACATCCAGGGCAATCCGGACTCCCCCCTCAGCGAGGGGACCCTTTGTCCCAAGGGAGCTGCCACGTACCAGCTCGTCATGAACGATCTGCGCTGGACGAAGGTGAAGTACCGGGCACCGGGGAGCGATCACTGGGAGGATAGGTCTCTGGAATGGGCGATGAACCGCACGGCGGAACTGGTTAAGCAGACACGGGACGCCCACTTCAACGAGTTCCAGGAGCTGCCGGACGGCAAGGGCGGCATGAAGAAGAAGCGCGTCATGAATACCTATGCGGTCGCGTCCCTCGGGGGCGCTACGATCGACAACGAGTGGAACTATGCGCATCAGAAGCTGATGCACGGCCTCGGGATCGTCTACGTCGAAAACCAGGCGCGTATATGACACTCCTCCACTGTCCCCGGTCTGGGGGTAAGCTTCGGTCGTGGGGGTTCCACCACCTTTCCTCGTGACCTCGTCAACTCAGACGCGGTCATGATCATGGGCTCGAATATGGCTGAGTGCCACCCGGTCGCCTTCCGGTGGCCGCTCAAGGCAAAGACCGACCACGGTGCAGTCCTCATGCACGTTGACCCGCGCTTTACGCGGACATCGGCCCTCTGTAATATCCATGCCCAGATCAGGGCGGGCACTGACATCGCCTTCCTCGGCGGACTGATATCCTATGTCATCAACAGCGAACGCTGGAACACAGACCCATTCTTCAGGGAGTATGTTGTCAACTACACAAACGCCGCAACGCTGGTCAGTCCTGACTTCAGGGACTCCGAGGACCTCGACGGCCTCTTCTCCGGTATGTCGGCAGACGGCAAGGTCTACTCGAAGGAGAGCTGGTCCTACCAGCGCCATCCGGCTCCGAAGCCTTCAGTGACGGAGGCGAAGACCTTTACGGATTTTCTCCTGCAGCGGATCCCGGGCAGGCCGAAGACCGACCCCGCGCTGAATGACCCTCTCACAGTATTTCAGATCGTCAAGAGGCACTACAGCCGCTATACGCCGGAGATGGTAGAGCGGGTCTGCGGTTGTCCAAAAGAGGTCTTTCTCACGGTGGCGGAAACGCTTCTGAACAATTCCGGCCGGGACAAGACCTCGAACATAACGTATGCCGTCGGCTGGACACAGCATACGGTCGGCGTACAGATAATCAGGACGGCGGGCATGCTTCAGGCGCTCCTCGGCAATATCGGAAGGCCGGGGGGAGGTGTCCTCGCCCTGCGCGGTCACTCGACGATCCAGGGGTCCACGGACATCGCTACTCTCTATCACTCCCTGCCGGGTTATCTGAACATGCCCGACGCGCGTCTGAATCACGACACGCTGAAGGATTTCATCCTGACGGAGGCGACGCCGGTTGCGACGAGCTACTGGGGGAACTATCCGAAGTTCGCTGTCTCCTACTTCAAGGCCCAGTTCGGAGACGCCGCCACGAAGGAGAATGACTACGGATATGAGTATCACCCCAAGATTACCGGTGATCATTCGCATCTTCCGATGTTCGTCGACATGATGGAGGGCAAGATAAGGGGTTTTCTCTGCGTTGGACAGAACCCTGCTGTCGGCGGCCAGAACGCCCGCTTCCAGCGCAAGGCCCTCGCCAAGCTCGACTGGATGGTTGTGCGCGATTTTTTTGAGACTGAGACAGCCGCCTTCTGGCGTAACTCCCCTGAGGTCAGGTCAGGGGAGCTGAAGACGGCTGACATCAGGACCGAGGTCATCTTCCTTCCGTCAGGCATAGTCCCTGAGATGGAAGGGTCGTTCACCAACACCCAGCGTCTGCTGCAGTACCACGAGAAGGCGGCCGACCCGCCTGACGATTGCCGCAGCAACCTTTGGTTCACCTACCACCTCGGCAAACGCCTGAGGGCGCTGTATAAGAATTCAACCAGCGGCAGGGACTGGGCGATAAAGAACCTCACCTGGGACTATGAGCCATCTTCAGCCGAGGTCGCGAACTGGAAGATAAAGGACGAGCCGTCTGCGTACAGGGTGCTGAAGGAGATCAACGGATATACGTGGAGCGACAAGAAGCCGGTCCCGTCTTTTGCAAACCTCAAGGAGGACGGCTCCACTGTCTGCGGCGCATGGATCTATACCGGCGTCATACCCGATGAGGGCAAGAACCTCTCAGCCTCCCGTCAGGGGGACAACTGGATATCCCCCCGCTGGGGATTCGCCTGGCCTGCAAACCGTCATATCATGTACAACCGCGCCTCCTCCGATCTCAGGGGCAATCCATGGTCTGAAAGGAAGAAACTCGTCTTCTGGGACCAGGGAGCCGGCAAGTGGATTTCACCTGCGGGCGAGGGCATCGACTTTATGCCGACCAAGGCCCCGGGGTCAAAGGGCAGGGACGACGGCATCGGCTTCGACTGGCTCGGCGGCGACGATCCCTTTATCATGAGGCCAGACGGCAAGGCGTGGCTCTTTGCGCCTGCCGGCCTCGTAGACGGACCCCTGCCGACGCACTATGAACCGTATGAGTCGCCGGTGAAAAATCCGCTCTACAGGCAGCAGGCGAACCCGCTCGCAAAGGTGTGGAACGTGGAGGGGAATCCCTACCACAAGGTCGCAGACCCGAGGTACCCGGTAGTCGTCTCGACCTATCGCCTGACCGAGCACTACCTGAGCGGCGCCATGAGCCGGTGGCTGCCCTGGCTTGCGGAACTGATGCCGGAGCTCTTCTGCGAGATATCGCCCGAGCTGGCGAATGAAAGGGGTATTGTCCACGGCGAGTATATGACCATCGAGACCGCCCGGGGAGAGATCCAGGCCAGGGCGCTGGTGACCCGCAGGATGAAACCCTTTGTCGTCGACGGCCGCACCGTGCACGAGGTGGGATTACCCTGGCACTGGGGATGGCAGGGCACGGCCCATGGCGATGTGGTCAATAACCTGAGCGCCCTGGTGGCTGACCCGAATGTGACGATCCATGAAGGCAAGGTCTTCACCTGCAACGTCAGGGCGGGAAAGAGGGGAGGCGCGTAATCATGCCAAAGGGAATGTTTGTCGATACCTCGATCTGCACCGGCTGCAAGGCCTGCCAGGTTGCATGCAAGGAATGGAATGGTCTGGATCCTGAGCCGGAACACTTCAGAAAGGTGCCCGGCACGCCTTATCCCGTTGCCTTCAATTTTACGGGGAACTCGTATGACAACACCGGCAAGTTGAGCGCATCGGACTGGAGGCATGTGCTCTTCATTGAACAGATCAATTACCGCAGGGTCGGGTCGCGCTGGCTCTTCATGAGCGATTCCTGTAAACATTGCACTGACGCCGCATGTCTCAACGTCTGCCCGGTGAGCGCCATCGAGCATACTGACATGGGAAACGTGATCGTGAGGCAGGACAAGTGTGTCGGCACGAAACTCTGCAACAAGGCATGCCCCTACGGCGTCATCAAATTCAGCGAAAAGACGCGCACCTCTCATAAATGCACGCTCTGCAACGATCGCATCCATAACGGCCTCGGCACCGCATGCGCGAAGGCCTGCCCTACCGGTTCTATCAGCTTCGGTGAGGTGGCCGACCTGAAGGCAAGGGCGGATGCGCGCCTTGCCAGGCTGCGGTCTCTGGGAGAGGCGAAGGCGAACCTCTATGGTTACAGCCAGGCCGGCGGGCTGAAGGTGTTTTACCTGTTGATGGACAAGCCGGAGGTCTACGGTCTCCCCGAGAATCCGGTCGTGCCGCAACGCCGGCAAGTCTCGTCGCTGGGGACGAAGATATCCACGCTGCTGGCCGGCATAGGGGCGCTTGTCACCCTCCGTCGGCGCGCCTCCGGCTCTGTCCCTGAAGGGGAGCGCCGTGAGACCAACGGGTGATTTCCTGAAGGCGACGGGGGACAACGGGCATAACGATGAGGTCGTGCATCGGCTTCGCACGATCGCTGAGGAGTCGCCGGACCTGAAGGAGGCTGCGCAGGTGTATGCGGCTCTTTTGCCGTTGCTCTACAATGCCGGCCTTCATGTCCCTCCGCCGTCTTTGACGGCTGAAGAGGCCCGCGCGAAGATGGAGTGCGGCCGTCACCTCCTCGACGGCCTTGACCTTGAACTTGATCTGCAGGAAATGCGGGCACTGATGCTCCGGCTCGCTTCTTCCCTTGAGGATTGCCTGCTGGATAACCGTATCCGGCTGATCGTTTCGGCGATCCATGATGAGAGGCTTGATATAGCCGGCCTATTGTCACTGGCTGCCCGGGGGGAGAGTGACGCGATCAGGCTGAAGGCAGAAGAACGGGGACTCGACCATAAACTCCTGAAGACCCTGGCAGACAACACGTTGCGGCCGGCCTTCCGGGCATGGCACGGGCAGTTGTCCTCTTTGGGCGATGGTGTTTCCTGGTCCCGGGGGACCTGTTATGTCTGCGGCGCACCGCCGACCCTTGGAGAACTTCGCGACAACAACCTCGTCAAGCACCTCAGATGCGGCCGATGCGGGGCTGACTGGCAGTTCCGCAGAATACAGTGCTTCTTCTGCGGAACTGAAGACCACCGGTCGCTCAGGTTCCTGTATATTGAAGACGACAAGAAGCAGTGGCGGGTAGAGGTGTGTGATGCATGCAGGGGATACCTGAAAGTCATCACCACCTTCTCCGCTACATCTGCACCGCTGCTTCAGGCCGAAGATCTCGCAACCCTGCACCTGGACTATGCTGCTCAGGGACAGGGCTATAGTCGGCCGGGGGTTCAGGGGACGGGCAGCAGGTGAGGTGAAGTCATGAAGTCTAAAGAACAGATCATAACCTTTGATCGTGCTATGACCCTTTCGAGGAATGAGTCTACGGAGTGGTTCGGGAGGCATGTCAACCATCCGCTGGCGAGTCTTCTCAGGCTGGGAAACGCTGACATGAGATTTTCGAGGGCAGAAGGAATCTATTTATATGATGAAGAGGGGCGGCGATATATGGACCTCACCGCCGGATATGGCGCACTCAACCTCGGCCATAATCCGAAGGAGGTACTCGACGCTGTTCACGAATCGCAGAAACTTCCGGCAGTCCTGCTGGTCGGCTACAATCCGCTGATGGGTGCCCTGGGGAAGACGCTGGCTTCGCTCCTCCCCGGCGAGCTTTCAGTCGCAATAGTGGGGAGCGGCGGCGCCGAGGCGGTCGAAAATGCAATGAAGACTGCCCGCGCCAGCACGGGCCGGAGGAAATTCGTATCGTGCGCAGGAGGATACCACGGCCTTTCCTTCGGTGCGCTGTCGGTCTGCGGATCCGAAAGGTTTCGAATGACGCTTGCGCCGCTACTTGAGCATTGTGCGTTGATCCCTTTCGGTGATCTTAATGCGCTCGAACAGGCGCTTCAGGGAAAGGAGGTAGCCGCCTTTCTTGTTGAACCAGTACAGGGGGAGGGAGGGGCTGTGGTGCCGCCGAAGGGATATCTGAAGGGTGCGGCCGAGTTGTGCAGGAAATTCGGTACGTTACTGGTATTTGATGAAATCCAGACAGGATTTGGAAGAACCGGCAGGATGTTCGCCATGGAGCACGATGAAGTGGTCCCGGACATCGTCACTCTTTCGAAGTCCCTCGGCTCAGGAGTATCGCCTGTCAGCGCCTCGGTCACCACCGAAAAGATTTGGATGGCAGCCTTTGGCTCACGCGACAGATTCGATCTTACCATATCCACCTTTGCGGGAAACCCGGCAGCGTGTGCTGCTGCACTCAAGACTATTGAGATCATGCAAAGAGATGACATCCCAGGACGTGCCCGGGCATTGGGAGACTATGCGAAGGGCAGACTGCAGGACCTCAAAAGGAAACACGAGTTGATCAAAGAGATCAGAGGCCAGGGATTAATGCTCGGAATCGAGCTTGAAACCGCAGGCCTCTTCAGCGGAACGATGGCGCATAATTTGTCGGTTATGATTATGGGCGAATTATTGCATAAGCATCGCATTCTAACGTCTTATTATGACTTTAACCCAACCGTGATCAGGTTTGAGCCGCCCCTTATCGTGACTACTGAGCAGATTGATGAAGCCGTCGATGCCATTGACAAGGTGCTCTCAAGGGGAAAGAAGGCTATCGCGCTGTCTTTCGGAAGAACGGCCATCGGCAGACTACTGCACCACTGATTCACGCAGCCAAAGGGGAGACGACAGAAGCAACATCTCTCTCACCGCTGAAACTCCGTATGAGCGGACGACCTGGAAGGTCATCTCTTGCAGCTTATGAAACGCTCCCTTGTTATATGGATCAGGCGTCGCCGGCTCTATGCCCAGGGGGCCTCGCCCTTCAGAAAGTTGTTCATGTCCGTGGCGGCGCGCTTGCCTGCGCCCATGGCGCTGATCACCGTTGCCGCGCCCGTGACGATGTCGCCTCCGGCCCAGACCCGCTGTTTCTTCGTGCGTCCGGTTTCATTGTCCGCAACCGCCGTGCCGTGCCTCGTACGTTCGAGGCCGTCCGCATCCACGAAGACCAGGGGGTTGGGACTCGTGCCCAATGCCATAATCACGGTGTCCATCTCCATCTCGAATTCGGACCCGGGGATGGTGACCGGCTTTCTCCTGCCCGAGGCGTCCGGCTCGCCCAGTTCCATCTTTACGCAGCGCAGGGTCTTTACGCGGCCCTTGTCATCGCCGATGATCTCGATGGGGTTCGTCAGGAGGTCGAAGATCACACCCTCCTCCCTGGCGTGGTGATACTCCTCGGTCCGGGCCGGGATCTCATCGGCTGAACGGCGGTAGACGATATGGGCCTCGCCCGGCTCCCCTCCGGACTGTCTCGCCTGGAGCGCCTGGAGCCGCAGGCTGCACCTGACCGCATCCATCGCAACATTGCCGCCGCCTACCACGGCTACCTTCTTCCCGATCTTTACCGGCGTGTCGAACTCGGGGAATTTGTAAGCCTTCATGAGGTTGACCCTCGTGAGAAACTCGTTGGCAGACATCACGCCATTGAGGTTTATCCCCGGTATCCTCATGAAAGAGGGGAGGCCTGCGCCTGTGCCGAGGAACACCGCATCGTAATCAGCGAGAAGTTCCTCCAGGGTGAAACTGCGGCCGATGATATGGTCCGTCTTTATATCGATGCCCAGGCATTCCACCGCGTAACTGATCTCGCCGTGGACCACGCCCTTGGGCAGCCTGAATTCGGGGATGCCGTACACGAGTACGCCGCCGGGACCATGGAGTGACTCGAACATGGTGATCTCGTGGCCCTGGCGGCCGAGGTCGACGGCGCAGGTGAGACCCGCAGGCCCGGAACCGACGACGGCGACCCGCTTGCCGGTCCTGGGCGCCTTCACCAGGGGGCAGGTGCGGTTGGCCAGTTCATAATCTCCCACGAACCGCTCAAGTCTGCCGATGGCGACCGCCTCTCCCTTCTTTGTCAGGATGCAGCTGCCTTCGCACTGCACCTCCTGGGGGCAGACCCTCCCGCAGATTGCAGGGAGGTTGTTCTTTACCTTCATCCACTCGACCGCCTTCACCATATCTCCCTCCCTGAGGGCCTTGATGAACTGCGGTATCATGACGCCCACGGGACAGCCCCTGGTGCACTTGGGCTCCTTGCACTGCAGGCACCTCTCCGCCTCGATGCGGGCGGTCTCTTCCGTATACCCGAGAGCGACCTCTTCGAAATTGCCCCGCCGGACGACCTGGTCCTGGTTGGGCATGTCGTGGCGCTTAATCTTCATCCGTTCCTTCTGGTTCAACTCGGCCATTATTTCCCTCCCTCGACTGCGGCTTCAAGCTTGCATTTGTGGTCGTAGGCCTGCATGGCGATCCGCTCTTCCTCACGGTAGAACTGGAGCCTGGAGAGCAGATTCTCCCAGTCTACCTTGTGGCCGTCGAATTCCGGACCGTCTACGCAGACGAAACGGGCACCGTCATCGAGGAGCACGCGGCAGCCGCCGCACATTCCCGTGCCGTCTATCATGATGGTGTTGAGGCTGACTGTTGTGGGGACCTGGAAGGGCCTTGTCGCTGCTGCAACAAACTTCATCATGATGGCAGGGCCGATCGCCCAGACCCGGGAGATCTTTCTTCTTGCATCGCCCAGTATCTCCTTGAGAGGCTCGGTCACCACCGTCTTCCGTCCGTAGGACCCGTCGTCAGTGCAGACGATGAGCTCGTCCGACACTGCCTTCATCTTTTCTTCCCAGAAGAGGAGGTCACGGTTTCTGGCCCCGACAATCGATATCACCGTGTTGCCCGCTGCCTTCAGCTCTTTGGCGATAGGATAGATGGGGGCGATGCCGACGCCGCCGCCGACGCAGACGACGGTACCGAAATTTTCGATATCAGTGGGATGTCCCAGGGGGCCGGCAAAGGACGCCACCGCGTCGCCGGGCTCCAGCTTTCCCAACTGTTTTGTTGACTTGCCCACTTCCTGGAAGATAATCGTGATCAGCCCCGCATCGCGGTTGTAGTCCGCGATGGTCAGGGGGATCCTCTCTCCATGCTCATCGATTCGCACGATGATGAACTGGCCGGCGCGTGCCTTTCGCGCAACGTGCGGGGCCTCGATATCCATCAGCTTCGTGACATCGCTGAGTACCTCTTTTCTGACGATCGTGTACATGCTTTTCCTCCGCATTACTCTTCTTTTATTGTAGTACTTCTGTCAATCCATCTGCACGAGGCGCTGTACTTAATTATTAAAATAATTTATACTATCATAAAAATATGGCATAAGCCAAGGATTATTTTTCAATCGGCCATTCCCCTGTAACAGGCTGATGGGAAAGGATTATTTGAGATGGAAGAGCTCGTTCCCCTCAAGACGGTGCATGGAGAGGCAAAGGTCCGGGGCATCATAGCGGATCTCCTGCCTGCCGATGTCTGTGCAAGGGCGGCCGTGCGCTATGACAAAGGTCTCCGGGCCTATACCGTGCCCTCTTTCGGCATCGACTTCATCGCCTCCATGGAGAAAGACACGATAACCGGCGATTCCCCTCTCAGTCCGCTCTTCCTGTTGAAGTTCAAGGATTTTTTTACACTTCCCCTCCTGTGGTACCTTACGAGCGCAAAGGATATTCCTCCCACCGGAAGGCTTATCCGTCCCATCGATGTCAAGGGCGGACAGCGCTTCTTCAGCGGGACTCATGTTTTGCCCCTGGACCGGCTTGCCCAGACGTATGGAAGGGACAGGCAGCTGTTTCTGAAGAGGGGCCGGGAGCTCGGGGCTGAGGTGCTCGGCTTCGGTGATGCATCGATACGGTTGTATCCGCTGCCGCGGGTTCCGATAACGCTTATCCTCTGGATCGAGGATGAGGAGTTCCCCGCGCGCGTTGACCTGCTGTTTGATTCCACGATCGACATGCAGATCTCCCTTTCGGACATCATCTGGTCTCTGGCGGTGCTCACCTCCCTGGTGATGCTGCAGGAAGACCTGACTCAATAGTTCCCGCCTCATTTGCAAACACCCGTTGGTCCTTCCCGGACAGGCGGAATGCGGCCTAATAAGTCAATAAAATAATACAATAACCCTTGCCGGAATTTTTATGGTAAATTCTAAGACTCAAAAGTTACGACATATCGTTGTTGCGCATATCACCCTCAGTGATCTCTCCACGGCGGTATGAAACGGACGTAAAAGGCGCCTCTCCGGCGCGCAGCTCAGAGTCGACAAAGAAGGAGGTTGTATGAAGGTAGACGATATACAGGTGGATGAGGTCATAGGAAGGGTCGGCAGGATCCTCTGCGAGCATGACAGAAAAAAGGGGATCCTCATTCACACCTTCCAGAAGATACAGGCAGACCACGGGTACCTGCCCGAGGACGTCCTGAGTCAGCTTGCCAAAAAACTTTCTTTGCCCCTGGCTGAAATATACAGTGTTGCCAGTTTTTACAAACAGTTCCATTTTTCTCCCCGGGGCAAGAAGGTCGTGCGGGTATGCATGGGGACAGCCTGCCACGTCAGGGGAGCGAAACAGGTGCTGACTGCCATCGAAAATGAGTTCGGGATAAAGGACGGCGAAACCACGCCTGACCTTGCGATGACCCTTGAGACCGTCGGCTGCGTCGGCTGCTGCGGCCTGGCACCTGTTGCGACTGTCAATGAAGACGTGGTGGGTGACATAGGCAAGAAGAAGCTGAATGATCTGATTACGTCCATAAAAGAGGAAGAGAGCCATGAGCAGATTGAACAGCGTAGATGAACTGAAGAAGCTGAGAGGCCGCCTGACGGAGGAGTCTTTCAGGCCGGACAGGAACAGGGTGCGCGTCTGCTGCGGGACCGCCTGCGTCGCCTCCGGGTCGAAGAAGGTGGTAAAGGAACTGGAGGAAGAGTCGTCGCGGCGCGGGATGGACCTCGAGATCGTCAAGACCGGCTGCCAGGGGCTGTGCCAAAAGGGCCCGGTGATGAAGGTCGAGCCGCACGGATATTTCTACCAGAAGGTCGGGGGAGGCGACGCCCGGGACCTTATCGCCCATACCTTCTCAGCGGGCACATCGGTGAGGTCTCTTCTGTACAGGGAATCCTTCATGTCCGATCCGATCGAAAAGGTCGAGAATGTCCCGTTCTACAAAAAACAGCTCAGGATAGCCCTGAGGAACAACGGCAGGATAGATCCCAATGATATCCGGCATTATATCGCCGTCGGCGGCTATGCTGCCGCTGAGAAGATGCTTTCGGGCATGACTTCCGATCAGGTGATGAAGGAGATAGACAAGGCCAACCTCAGGGGAAGGGGCGGCGCCGGTTTCCCTGCCGGAAAGAAGTGGGCCCACTCGAACAGGTCGCCTGAGAAGACGCGTTTTATCATCGCCAACGGAGACGAGGGCGATCCCGGTGCCTTCATGGACAGGGCGATCATGGAGGGCGACCCCCACAGCCTGCTGGAGGGCATGCTCGTGAGCGCCTATGCGCTGAAGGCACACTACGGCTTCATCTACGTCAGGCACGAATATCCCCTGGCTGTGCAGAACCTCAAGACCGCCATAAGGCAGGCAGAGGAACTGGGCCTGCTGGGAGAAAACATACTCGGCTCCGGTTTTGATTTCATCGTCGACGTGCGCGAGGGCGCCGGCGCCTTCGTCTGCGGGGAGTCCACGGCCCTGGTGGCCTCCATAGAGGGTGACAGGGGTTACCCCAGGCCGCGGCCCCCGAGGCTTTCCGAGGCGGGAGGCGGTCTGTGGGGCTATCCAAGCAACCTCAACAACATCGAGACCTATGCCTGTGTACCGCCGATCATAGACAAGGGCGCTGACTGGTTCCTGGGCATCGGCACGCCTACCTCGCCGGGAACAAAGGTCTTTGCGCTGACCGGCAAGGTGAAGAATACCGGGCTCGTGGAGGTCCCGATGGGCACGCCGCTGCGGGAGATCATCTACGACATCGGAGGCGGAATCCTCGGGGACAAGGAGTTCAAGGCGATCCAGACCGGCGGACCCTCGGGCGGGTGCATACCCGCAAGCCAGCTGGACCTGCCGGTTGACTTCGACTCCCTCACCAGGGTCGGCTCGATGATGGGCTCGGGCGGCATGGTCGTGCTCGACGAAGACACCTGCATGGTCGATGTTGCCAAGTACTTTCTGTCCTTTACCCAGGCGGAGTCCTGCGGCAAATGCCCTCCGTGCAGGGTCGGGACGTACCAGATGCTCCAGATCCTGCAGCGCATCACCGAGGGCAAGGGGGAGCACGGCGATATCCAGCGCCTCATCGAGCTGGGCAAGCTGATCCAGAAGGGGTCTCTCTGTGGTCTCGGCCAGAGCGCGCCCAACCCGGTGCTCAGCACGATCAAGTATTTCAGGCATGAATACGAAGAGCACATCTATGACAACTACTGCAGGGCAAAGGTCTGCGGCGGCATGGGTGTCTTCCTCATCAACCAGGCGGAGTGTATCCGGTGCGGCCTCTGCAAGAAGGCCTGCGCCTTCGAGGCGGTGGTCGAGACGAAGGACATCTACATGATCGACCGGCAGTACTGCACCAAGTGCAAGGCCTGTTATAACGCCTGCCCCGTGGGCGCGGTGAAGATACGCAAGATGAGCGTCGTGAGGCTCGAGGAACAGTTCGGTATTCCTTCCGAGAAAATAGAAGTCCTTGAAAGGAGGGCGAGAATGCTGCTGAAGGATGTTGTACAGTCAAAGCCCATGAAGATAGTGACCTGCAAGAAGGATTGCAAGCTGGCCGATGCCGTGACCATGATGGACGGCAACAATATCGGCTCGATCCTTATTCTTGATGAAACGGAACAGCTGATCGGTATCTTTACCGAGAGGGATATCATGCACTGCTTTGCAAAGAAGGTTGCCATGAACGAAGAGGTGATGGGGAATGTCATGACCGGAAAGCCGATAACCCTCGACTCTTCTGTCGACATCAGCGTGGCGGTGCAGCTCATGTCCGAAAAGAAGATCAGGCATCTGCCGGTCACGGAAAACGAAAAGGTAATCGGCATGATCTCGTACCGGGATCTTGTTTCCTATCTCCTGCCCGAGGTCATTTATATGGCTGAGGACATATATTGAGGTAACCCATGACAACGGAACAGATCAAGGAACTGAAAGTCGAAGACATAAAGGCGGCCGCAGGAGAGCGCGGCTGTCCGATGCAGCAGGCCCTCTACTTCGTGACGGAGTTTCTTTCCGGTCCCATGTGCGGGAGGTGCTTCCCCTGCGCCATGGGCAGCTATGAGGCGCGCATACGCCTTCAGCACCTGGTAGATGGCAAGGGATCCGATGCGGACGTCGCGGCCCTGAGGAGAATAGCGGAGGACATGGCCGAGGCGTCCTTCTGCAAGAAGGGGAAGGACACGGCGAAATTCATTCTCGACTGGATGGCCACAGACGTATTCGCTTCGCACGCGGCCGGCACCTGCCCGGACATGTCCTGTACCGGTCTTATCGAGTACCGCATCATCCCTGAGGCATGCACCTCTTGCGGAGACTGCAAGGATGTCTGCGCTTATTCCGCGATTCACGGCGAGAAACGCAAACCCTTCAGGAGCGGGTATCATCCGTTCGAGATCCGCCAGAAGAAATGCACCAAGTGCGGCGAGTGCATCAAGGTGTGTCCGACGCAGGCGATAATCCGTACCGCCGCTGCGGCGAAGACGGCAGTCCATGTATAGTCATCAAGCTTATTTACTACACGGAGGTTTTCATGGCAAAGACAGTCAATCTTACGATAGATAACCGGAAGGTCCAGGTCCCTGAGGGAATGAACCTCATCGACGCTGCGGCGACAGCGGGTGTTCACATCCCCAACCTCTGCTATATGAAGGGCATGAAGGGCATCGGGGCCTGCAGGCTCTGCCTTGTCGAGGTAGAAGGTATGAAGGCGCCGATGATCGGCTGTACCACCCGGGTCAGGGAGGGAATGGTCATCAGCACAAAGACCGAAAAGGTACAGGAGGTGAGGAAGTTTGTCATCGACCTCATCCTTTCGATGCATCCCCTGGACTGCATGACCTGCACCAAGGCGGGTGTCTGCAATCTGCAGAAGTATGCCTACGACTTCGGGCTGAAGGAGTCCACCTTTACGCGGAAGAAGTTCGGCTATCCCCTGGACGAGGGCAACCCCTTCGTCAAGCGCGACCCCGACTACTGCGTCCTGTGCGGCCGGTGCGTGAGGATCTGCAAGAGCCAGGGCACCTCTGTCCTGGACTTCAACGGCAGGGGCGTGGGCTCCCGGGTGGTGACCGCCAACGACAAGCCCCTGCAGGAATCCTCCTGCACCTTCTGCGGCAGCTGCATCGACGTCTGCCCGGTCAACTCCATACTCGAGGCGGACCGCTGGAGAAAGGGCAGGGAGTGGGAGTACAGCAAGACCGACTCTGTCTGCCTCTCCTGCGGAAACGGCTGCAGCATCTCGGTCAGCACCCGCGAGGGCGAGGTGGTGAAGATCAACTCCGGGGCGCCCGACGGTGCGGCGGAACGCTACCTCTGCGCGATCGGGAGGTTCGGATTCGACAGCCTCAGGAGCGAGGCGCGCCTCACGACCCCGATGATGAGGGTCAACGGGGAGTTGAGAGAGGCGACATGGGACGACGCGGTGAGGGCGGTTGCCGCCGGACTTACGGCAGCCGGCTCCGGTGCTGCGGTCGTCTCGAGCGGCAACATCCTCAACGAGGACGCCATCGTGCTCAAGAGGTTCGCATCAGACTCCGTCAAGACAAAGGACTGCGATTCGTCCGTAACACTGTATGCTGATTATGATAGCCTCCGGACCGGCACCGCCGACCTCGAGACAGCCGATCTTTTTGTCGTTGCCGGCACCGCGCCTGATCAGTGGGCACGGGTGCTCCCTGCCCTCGATGCGATCATCCGCAGGAGGATGAACAATGCGGGTGCGAAGCTTATCGTGATCAACGCCGGGGAGCCGAGGATAGCCTCTGCCGCCACGATCAGCCTGAAGGGCGATGAGATAAAGAAGATCGAAGAGGTCTGCCAGGCCCTCATCTCGAAGGGAATAAAGGCTCCGAAGGAGATGGTCGAGGCGCTCGCTGCCGTCAATCCCTCGGATGAGGCGATGAACGCGGCCGACATCTTTGCGGAGGCCAAGTCACCGGTGATCCTGGCGGCCCCGTCACTGTACCGGGCGGCTGCAAACCTTTCCCTTTTCAAGGAAGACGTGGTCTCCGTGCCGCTGGAGGCGAACGCCAGGGGAGTTGTGCTCATGGGTCTCACGACGGACGGGAAGAAGTTCCGGGAGATCGTCTCCTCGGCTACGAAGGCTCTGTATGTGGTCGGAGAGGTCCCGGTTTCAAGGCGTCCGGATACCGAATTCCTCATCGTGCAGTCTTCCCATATGACGGAACTTGCCGGCCAGGCTGATGTAGTGCTGCCTTCAGTTGCTCCGCTGGAATCAGAGGGGACGATCATCGATTACCTGGGACGACTCAAGGAAGTGAAGAAGGCGGTCGATCCGGCGGGTGAGGCGAAGTCGCATGCGGATATCTTCATTACGGTTGCCGGAGCGATGGGCGTATCACTCAAGAAGCCGAAGGATACCGAGGTGAAGAAGGCGCTCAAGGGCAAGGCGAAGGCCTCCTTCAGCCCGTTTAAGAAATCAAAGGATATGGACGTAGACCCGGAGCAGTTCACCGGGGAGATCAACAGATCCACCATCAACGGCTCGCGGCTGTTGTGGCTCAGGGAGATAGAAAAGACCGTGGCCGTGTAGGCTGTTTACACTAGTTCGACAGAAGGCCGCAGGCTTTATCGCCTGCGGCTTTTTTTTTTGGTTGATTTTCACTGCCGGCAGCCTCCCTCAGGCTGTCTTTCGCCGAATGACATGGCCATTTACATCACCATGATATCTGCTACAATTAGCCTCAGGAGAGGCGGATATGCAGATGGACGATGAAAATGAGGAGATCGCAATCCCGGATTACCGGACGATCGAGAACTGTGAGATCAAGGTCCCCGGCCCCTGCTGTCTTATCCTCTTCGGGGCATCGGGCGATCTTGCGCAGCGGAAGATCCTCCCTTCCCTCTACCGTCTGATGTATAACCGCCTGCTCCCCCCCGAGTTCTTCATCCTCGGCTCGGCAAGGACGCCCCTGACAGACCGGCAGTTCCGCGGCCTTATGAAGGAAGCTGTTGCGGCAGCGTTCCCTGGAACGATTGACGAGGGTCTGTGGGAGCGACTCGCTGAGAAGCTCTACTACATACAAGCGGATTACAGCAGCTTTTCCTCTTTTGTATCGCTGAAAGATCGGATCGCCTCCCTTGAGAAGGTTCATCGCACAGCGGGCAACCGTATCCTGTATCTGGCGATCCCGCCTGATGCGTATGAGACCGTCATAGCCCATCTTGGTCCGGCGGGCCTTTCAGGAGAGGATGAAGGCTATGCCCATGTTGTGATTGAAAAGCCGATCGGACGCGATCTTGCCTCAGCGCAGGGACTGAACGGGGTGCTGCGCAGCGTCTTCCGCGAAAGACAGGTCTACCGCATGGACCATTACCTTGCCAAGGAGACGGTCCAGAATGTCCTGATGTTCCGCTTCGCCAACAGCATCTTCGAACCCCTGTGGGACCGGCGGTATATCGACCACGTCCAGATTACCGTATCCGAGACGGTCGGCGTAGAGCACCGGGCAGGCTATTACGAGAGGGCTGGCGTGATCAGGGACATGTTCCAGAACCACCTGTTTCAGCTCCTCGCCCTTACCGCCATGGAGCCCCCGGCCGCATTCGAGGCGGAGCGCGTCAGAGACGAAAAGTCGAAGGTCTTCCGATCCGTCCGCCCGCTTTCACCGGATGCACTCGAAGCGACAGTCGTACTCGGCCAATACGCCGGCGGGACGGTCGGGGGAAACCCCGTTGTCGGCTACCGGGAAGAGCCGGGGATTCCGCCTGATTCCGTTGTCCCTACCTACGCGGCGATGAAGGTCTGCATAGACAATTGGAGATGGCATGGTGTGCCCTTTTACCTCAGGTCAGGCAAGAGGCTTGCAGCTAGAAAAGCGGAGATAGCCATCCAGTTCAGACCCGTGCCCCACCTGATGTTCATGCCGCATATCACCGAGGCTATCAGTCCCAATGCGCTTGTGCTGAGGATCCAGCCGGAGGAGGGTGTCAGCATTTTCTTTCAGGCAAAGAAACAGGGCTCGCGCGTCTGCCTCGACCCGGTTGAGATGAACTTCACCTATCAGAAGACGGTTAATCTGGACGCCTATGAGAGGATACTCCTGGACTGCATGGAGGGGGACCAGATGCTCTTTGTCCGGGAGGACGCGGTTGAGATAACGTGGTCGCTCCTGACCCCTCTGCTTGAGCGCATCGGGCAACCGGCCGGTCAGGGCTCTTTTCCCGATTACGCTGCCGGGTCTTCCGGCCCTGCAGCGGCGGATCTGCTGATCAACCGCGACGGCCGTCAGTGGCGGCCCCTTTAGGAGGCGGTGCCTGATGCCGCAGGAAGGACTACTGATGCTGAGATCGGCTCTCTTCTGGTCCGGCTTTTGCCTTTTTCTCTTCCTTGAAATCCTCTTTCCCTATCGGCCCGCCTCGGCGCCGAAGTTCAGGAGGCTGGTTACGAATATGTCCCTCGCCATCGGCAACGGCCTTGTCCTGAACATCGCCCTGTGGTCCGTGATGCTGAGCGTGACCTCGCTTGTGTCGGAACGAAACGCAGGACTTTTGAATGTCAGCGGCCTGTCGGCCGGTATGAAGATATTCCTCACCGTCGTGTTCATGGATTTCGCTATCTACGTCTGGCATCTCTTAAACCACGAGGCTCCGCTCTTGTGGCGGTTTCACCGGGTGCATCACAGCGATCTGAACATGGACGTATCGACCGCCTCGCGTTTTCACCCGGGTGAGCTGGCTGGAGGAGGCATGGTCAAGCTTGGCGTCATCTATTTCATCGGGGCGGACATGGCCGGCATCGTTATTTTCGAAAGCCTTCTTGTCCTTTCCGCCCAGTTTCATCACAGTTGTCTGCGGGTGCCGGGCCGTTTCGAGCGTTTCTTCTGGATATTGTTTGTCCCTCCCTCGATGCACCGCATACATCATTCCGTCGTGATACGCCAGCGCAACACCAACTACGGGACTATACTGTCGCTCTGGGACAGGGCGCTCGGCACGCTGCTCACGAAGGTAGAACAGGGTGGCATACATATCGGCATCGGCGCATACCGGAGGTCCGAGGGGCTGACTCTCGGCAGGCTCCTGGCGATGCCCTTCTCCAGGGTGGTCCGATGATATCCGTAATCATACCGACCCTCAACGAGGAGGGGAACATAGGCCGGTGCATCGAGTCCCTCCAGTCGGAAGACGGGCACGTGGAGGTCATCGTGGCAGACGGCGGCAGCACGGATTCTACCGTCGAGACGGCGAGACGATATGGTTCGCTTGTGGTAACCGCGGAGCGGTGCCGGGGTTGTCAGATGAACGCCGGAGCGTCGGTCGCAGGAGGCGACATGCTGCTGTTCCTGCATGCTGACGCGACGCTCGAGAGGGGATGGAGCGGCGCGATGAGGGATGCGCTCCACAGCGGTCTGTTCGTCGGGGGGGCCTTTCGTTTCATAATCAATGCCCCGGGGCTCCGGTACCGTTTTGTGGAGGCGGGGGTGGCTCTGCGCTGCAGCATTTTCAGTCTGCCCTACGGCGATCAGGGCATCTTCATGGCGCGGCAGACCTTTCGCCGGCTCGGCGGATTCAGGGAGATCCCTCTCATGGAGGACGTCGACATGATTGAACGGATGAAGGGTCTCGGAAGGATAGGTATCCTCCCGAAGCGGGCGAAGACGGATGCCCGCAGGTGGCGTACAAAGGGCGTTGTCAGGACGTCAATCGCAAACCGGACGATGATGTTTCTCTACCGCATGGGCGTTGATCCCCATAAGCTTGCAAGGATATATTATGGGAAGACATAGGCAGATCCTCGGACAGCTGGTGAAGTACCCGAGCCCCGGTGAAGTCAAGACGCGCCTTGGCAGGGAGATCGGCTACGGCAAGGCGGCCTGCCTCTACCGGCTACTCGCCGAGCGGGTCCTCAGTTCGACAGCCCCGGCCGGTGACTGCTATGAGCGGGTCGTCTTTTACTCCCCTGAGGGGATGCGCAGAGAATTCGAGGACTGGCTTCCGGGTGAGCATCTCCTCCAGCAGAAGGGGAAGGACCTGGGCGACATTATGGGAAATGCGGTACGAGATCTGCTGAACCGGGGAGCCGAGCGCGCGGTCATCACCGGCGTCGACATACCCGGCCTGACGCGGGATATCATCCGCATGGCCTTCCATGAGCTTGACGGCCGCGATGTCGCCATCGGACCCGCGGCTGACGGAGGATACTACCTTATCGGGATGAAGTCATTCTATCCTGAACTCTTCCGGGAGATGCCGTGGGGCTCTGAGGACGTCTTCAGGGAGACGATCAGCGCCATCGTCGCCATGGATTTGTGTTATGGCGCTGTCCCGAGCCTGCGGGACGTCGACCGGCTGAAGGACCTCCAGGACCCGGACACGGGCCTGCTATGGTAGACCCTGCTTTCCTCCTGCACTGTCTCGAAGGCCTTTTATCGCCTCTTCCATGTCAGCGGGCGGTGGGGAGTTGAATTCCATGTATTTGCCTGTCGAGGGGTGCACGAAACCCAATACCTCGGCGTGGAGCATCTGGCGGGGAAAGCGGACCTTTCCTGTTCTGACCTCCACCGTCATCTTTCTGCCATAGGTTTCATCCCCGAGAACAGGGTGGCCGATCGAGGCGAAGTGCACCCGTATCTGGTGGGTGCGGCCGGTGCCGAGCACCGCCTCGACCAGGGTCGCAGAGGAGTATCGCTCTCGCACCCGCCACGTGGTGACAGCCTCCTTCCCCCGTCTTGTCTTTGTGGACATCTTCTTCCTGTCGGACGCCGACCTGCCGATCCTCGATGATATCTCTCCTGTCTCCGCCCGGAGTGCGCCGTATACCAGCGCCTGGTACCTTCTCGTGATCGTCCTCTTCCTGAACTGCTCCACGAGATCATAGTAGACGCTGTCCTCGAGGGCGACCACGATCACCCCGGAGGTGTCCTTGTCCAGTCTGTGCACGACGCCGGGCCGCAGGGGGGCCCCGGCAGCCGCCATTTTGGAAACGCGCCGAGCGATTGCATTCATGAGCGTGCCGCCGCGGTGTCCTGCTGCAGGATGCACGACGAGGCCGGCCGGTTTATTAACAACGATGAGCATGTCGTCCTGGTACATGACCTCGATCGGGATGTCTTCAGGGGCGAGGGTATCGGTCTGCTCAGGGCAGGAGATGACGATGGCGTCGTCCGGTCTGGTCCGGTAGTTGTGGCGCACCTCACTTCCATTGACCTTCAGCAGGCCTTCTTCAATGAGTCGCTGGATCCGGGAGCGGGTAAGCCCCGAGAGTTCGGAGGCGACGACATCTATCCGCGCCCCTGCCTTATCGGACGGGACGCGGATTTCCGGCAGGTCCACCTCTACCTGTCCCCCTCGGGTTTCTTTCGGGTCTTGTGATCGTACATCAGCCGGTCGGACTGGACCATCAGCTCATCGAGGGAGTAGGGGCATTCGGGACGGCAGTGGGCTATGCCGTAACTCAGAGAGAGGCGGTATTTCTTGTCCTTCCGGGCACTGTGGATCCTGAGGTTCTCATTGAGCCGCTCCACGAGAGCGGCGGTATCAGCGCTGGAATTTTCAACGAGCATGACGACAAACTCATCTCCGCCGATGCGCGCGATGATGTCCGCGTCCCTGAAGGTCTGCCGGAGGATTTCGGCGATATCGGAAAGGGCCCTGTCTCCCTCCTTGTGGCCGAAGGTGTCGTTGATCTGCTTCAGGCCGTCGAGGTCCGCTGAGAGGAAGAGCATGCCCCTCTTCAGGCGGTTCGCCAGCTTCAGCTGCTGCGCCGCAAGGGCCATGAACCCCCTGCGATTGTAGAGTCCGGTCAGTTCGTCCGTCAGGGAGAGCGTACGAAGGCGCTCCTCAAGGGCCTTGAGTTTCGTGATATGCTTGGACACGATTGTTATCGCCAGTATCTTTCCCTGTGAGTCTCTCACCGGGCTCAGGGTCCTCAAAAAACAGCCCTTATCCCTGTGGCTCACGTGTTCATAGTGCACGGACGTGCCTGTCTTCAATACCCTGTCCGCCTTCCGGATGAATTCGCGGGTCTCCTGCTGGGAATGAAAGTCGCCATACGGCCGGCCGAGGACCTGTTCCTCGGAGAGTCCCATCCTGCCGAGGTGTTTCGTGTTGACGAAAAGGTACCGGTACTTATTGTCAACGAGGTAGATCGAGTCGTCCGTCGACTCGACGAGCGCGCGGTACTTCTCCTTGCTGCTGGTGAGGGCTTCTTCCGCGCGTTTCTGTTCGGTCATATTCTTCTGGCGCTCTATCTCGAATCCGATGCGCTGGGCGAAGATCTGCAGCAGGTCCCGGTCCTCCTCCGAGAAGTCGTGCGCCGTGTCATCCAGGAGGCAGGTAACGGCTACGACCTTTCCTGAACTGTCGAGCGCGGGGAAGCCGCAATAGGAAAAGGCCCGATGCTTTTTCAGGAAGGCGGCCTTCGGAAATCTTTCGGCAACGAAGTCGTAGACCTTAAAGTCTTTGGATTTTTCGACTGTTGCGCAAGGGGTTACGTCCAGGGGGCATTTGCCGGCGCTTGAAACAATCTTCCCCCTGACATACACGCTGAGGAAGTAGAGCTCGTTGCCCCTTACCTCCGAAAGGCATACCACCGGGACGGAGAGGAGGTCGGCGATCATACGGGCGATCTTGTTGAAGACGTTCAGGGGGTCGCCCGAGAGGGTCATGCTGAGTTCCGCCAGTTTCCGCAGCCTCCTGTTGAGGGCGTCTGTCCTCTTCTTGGCCTCGGCCCGCTCCTTTTTCAGGGATTCAAGCCGCGTGATGCGCACCTGTGCGCCGGCGAGCCTCTTTTCGAGCTGTTCCCTCGTTATCGGTTTCTTTGTCCTGGGCGTATGGGTCTGCATAACTGTTCGTGGCATATGAATAAAGTATAACAGAATTCTTGCGGCGCGAACGCCGGGAGAAAAAAAGAGGATCGTCGCCACGAGAGGGCAAAAAATTGGTGGAGGCGGCGGGACAATGAAGTGTTTCTCAACGTATAGCGATGCCAGTTATTCAGGCCTGGGGGTTGACTGTCTGTAGGCCTGACACTTCAATTGTGAAAAACTACAATAACCGGACAGCCTACGGTACGCGGCGCACCGGCCAGACAAAGGCAGATGCCGTTTTATAGGCGCCTGATATGGTGCTTAAGATCATATCGTAGAACCACGCGCCGCTTGCATCGCTCGCGTCGGTAGTAGACGACCAATAGGCCCACGACTGGACATTTGAAAAAGGATTACCTTCAGTCCACTGCGCCGTTCCTGCAGCATTTGTCAAGGTAGGACTATAGTAGTAGCGCTTCTGCGCAGTCGCAGTCATCGCCATCCACTCCAGCCGCGTCGGCAGGCGCCATTCGCCGGCAATGGAACCATCGGTCAGGCCGCAGGCGCTGGTAGCAAGTGCGGCAGCCCATGCTACAGCCTCGGCCCATGACTTCTGACCAGCACAGTTTGCATTCTTTAGCCATATAAGGCCACTGCGGCAGTCCGTCACCGTCCCGTCTCCGTTATCTTCGTACCGGCATGCTGCTGTTATCTGTTTTGAGCCATCCGGGAAACTGATTGTCCCTGTGCCTGATAAATTCAGATCCCCGTTCACCTCAACGCCTGGCGCAGCATATGCCGGCACCGTAACAGCTGTCATCAAAAGACATGTAAATAAAACCGTTTTCCATGCTGTCATAAGTTCCTCCCCTCGATGTAACATCATAACCGTGAAGCACCGCACAACAACCTACTGTCCGCCGCGAACCGGCCAGACGTAGAAGCTGTTAGCCGTCTTACTGCTGTTGCCCAGGTAACCATCCGACATATTGACGCTCCACGCGAGGGCCGTGTTGCCCACGTAGGTAGTATCCGACCAGTAGCGGAGGGACTGCACATTATCGAAACTGAATGCTTCCGACTCAACCCACTTCCCCGTGCCAGATATGTTCGTCAGTGCCGGATTCATGAATCCCTGCCTCCTGGCGCTGGCAACCATCGCCATCCATTCCAGCCGTGTCGGCAGCCGCCATTCTCCGGCAATGGAACCGTCGGTCAGGCCGCAAGCGCCGCTGGCGAGTGCGGCAGCCCATATTCCGGCATTGCCCCATATCATAGTAACGCCTGCACAGTTTGCATTCTTCAGCCATATAAGGCCGGTTTGGCAGTCCGTGACTGTCCCGTCTCCGTTATCTTCATACCGACATGCTGCCGTTATCTGTATTAAACTATCCGGAAAACTGATTGTTCCGGTTCCTGATAGATTCAGATCCCCGTTCATCTCAACACCCGGCGCAGCATATGCCGGCACTACAACCAGTAACATCAAAAGACATGAGAATAAAAACGATCTATTCCCTGACATGGATCCCTCCTCTTGCACCGGCGATTTAGCCGTGCAAATGGCAAATTCAGCATCGTCTATAGTGATTCCGGGGGAGGCAGGCTGTCAACGTCTACTTCTGCTTATAAGGAGAGCAATCTCGCTCCGGATGACCGCCCACCAACACGGGCAGGACCTTCTCCACCTCCTGTGCAATGAGGCCGATCTGGCGTCTGTCCTTGAAACCGGCGCTCACAGCCAGAGAAAAAAAACGATTTCTGCGAGAACAGCCGTTTTCCAGACTGGAGCTGTTACGATAGGCTATGAGCCCTTTATAAAAAAGGGCTTCTTCGGAGTCATAACCATTTCAGACAAACAAAGTTATTGGTGGAGGCGCGGGGAATCGAACCCCGGTCCGAAGGCACTACTCCCATGCTTCTACATGTGTAGGCTGTCTACTTCTGTGTCGGACTCCGGGCCGCCGCCAGCCAGGCATCCCGGAATCCCATCTCCCTTAGTCTCGTCTCAGGGCCGGGAGCGCACCCTTTGACCAGCCTGCTGATTGACGCCGTCCCCGGGCCGCAGGCGGTCCCGAAGAGGCGCGCTACTTAGTTAAGCAGCGAGTGCCAGTTCGTTGTTGGCGTTTGTGTTTGTTTCCATCTTTTTACGTGGTGATGGAGCCACGACATGCCACATGAGCCTCATAACCCCCGTCGAGCCCATTCGCCCCCTTTCCTACCTATATTTTAGCACAGGGGGAGTCAGTTTAGTTCGATAATTCCCTGCACGTAAGCGAACGCGATGGAGGCAGAGATACCGGCATTCGCCCCAGCGCGTCTGCGTGACCGTGCAACGACTTGCTCGGTTCCCCCGCCGGAACTCACACCTCGTGTTCAGACACCCGGAGTTGTTGCCGTTTCGCGTCGCCGGGCACGGTTCCCGCGCCCTCACGGAGTTGCTTCAGCCGGCATCCCCGCTTTCGGTCCGGCCGTCCGCTGCTCAGTGAAAAAAGAGCAGTGCTTGGGATACAATACGAGGGCATAGATTCCCAAACATCACGGAGGCGATATGGGCGACCTGAAGTTCAGCGACAACTACAACGACCTTAGCATACAGCACGGAGTCAATGCAGGGTTTCAGTTCGAGTTCAACTGCGAGCGCTGCAACGACACCTGGCGGACGGATTTTGTTCCCTTCAGGAGCGGCCAGGCATCAGGATGGCTGGGCAAGGCTGCTGGCATGTTCGGCGGGGTCCTGGGGGGTGTAGGAGAGGCGGCCGAGGGGCTTGCGCAGTCCGGATGGGGCAGCGCACGTGATGACGCATTCAGGACGGCGGTGGATCAGGCAAAGGAGCATTTCCGCCGCTGCGCCAAGTGTTTTCAGTACGTCTGCGAGACCTGCTGGAACGGCGATAAGGGGCTCTGTCTTAATTGCGCGCCTGATGCGGAGGTCGAAATAGAGGCGGCGCGGTCCCAAGGAGAGGTCTACGCAGCAGGCGAGAAGGCGGCGCTCGAAGGCATTCAACGGGGAAAGAAGATGGATGTGAAGCGGGACCGTCAGCTCGTATGCCCCAAGTGCAAGACAGAAACCCATGGGGCGAAGTTCTGTCCTGAATGCGGCTTCCAGATGGCGGTCAAGGGGAAATGTTCCGGCTGCGGGGCCGAGGTGTCTGCAACCGCGAAATTCTGTCCTGAATGCGGCCAAAAGACAGGATAAGAGCCAGCCGGGAGGCTACCGGCTCTTCATCGCACGTTCTATCTCCCGGTCAGCCTCACGCTTCTTGATTGACTCCCGTTTTTCATACATCTTCTTGCCTTTTGCAAGGCCGATCTCAACCTTCACCCGGGAGCCTTTAAAATAGAGCTTCAGGGGGATGAGGGAGTACCCCTTCTGCGCCATCTTGGCCTGGAGTCTCGTTATCTCCCTGCCGTGCAGGAGGAGCTTCCTCGTCCGCAGGGGGTCGTGATTCATGATGTTCCCATGGGTGTATGGGCTGATATGGCAGTTAAAGAGATATGCCTCTGACTCTTTGATGATGACGTAGCTGTCCTTCAGGTTGGCCTTTCCGTCCCTCAGGGACTTGACTTCGGTTCCCATCAGAACGATACCCGCCTCTATCGTCTCTTCAATCGAATAATCGTGGAATGCCTTCCGGTTCTGGGCGACTATTTGCATGGTGCATTTTACCATATCATCAGCCGACCCCGATTGTCCGGCCGTTGAACGCGTATAATAGACTGATGATAAGCCAGAGGATGATGGAAAAGGCGGATCAACTCCTTGCCAGGGAAAGGGGGACGATCTATAAGGACCCGGGCGGCAAGATCAGCATCGCCCTCGTCTATCCCAACACCTATTCCGTCGGCATGTCGAACCTCGGCTTCCAGGGCATCTACGGCCTGCTCAACCGGCATAGCGACGTTGTATGCGAAAGGGTCTTCCTCCCCGACGAAATGGACCTTGAAGAACAGGAAGAGAAGGGATACGAGCCCTTTGCCCTCGAATCCAGACGCACACTCGCCCGGTTCGATATCATCGCCTTTTCCGTCTCATTCGAAAACGACTATCCCCATATCCTGAAGATACTGAGGCTCGCCCACATCCCTGCCAGGTCTGCTGACAGGGGCGAAGGCCATCCGCTTGTCATCATGGGCGGGGTCTGCGCGTTCTATAACCCCGAGCCCCTGGCTGAATTCCTTGATGTCTGTTTTATCGGAGAGTCCGAGGAGATGCTGCCCCGGTTCCTCGACATATGCAGGAGTGCACGGACGAGGGCCGACCTCTTTCAGCAGGCAGCGGCTATGGAAGGGCTGTACGTGCCCCGCTTGTATGAAGTCGCCTACGACGCCGGCACGGGCCTGATCATCCGCAGAACAGCAACGGAAGGCGCATCAGGGGTGATCAGGAAGCAGACGGTTGCGGACATCTCGTCGTCTGTCATAAGGCCGGTGATCATTACACCTGAGGCGGAGTTCTCGGACATGTACCTCCTTGAGACGATGCGGGGCTGCGTCTGGTCGTGCAGGTTCTGCGTTGCAGGACACATTTATAAGCCCGCCAGGCGGAAGGGTTTCGACGCCCTTAAAGCAGAGATCGCGCAGGCCCTTCAGGGCGCCGGGAAGGTGGGGCTCATCGGCCCGTCGCTATCGGATTATCCCCACGTGGAGGAGGCGCTTGCGATAGCAGGGGTGGATTTTTCGATCACCTCTCTCAGGGCAAGCCCGCGGACAGGCCGGATTGTCGGACTCATGCAGGGTCATAAGAGCGTCTCGATCGCCCCTGAAGCCGGCACAGAGCGTCTCCGGCGGGTCATCAACAAAAAGATCACTGAAGAGGACATCCTCGAAACATCAAAGATGATCCTGACGGGCGGCATCGAGACGCTGAGGCTGTATTTCATGGTCGGCCTGCCGACCGAAACACGGGATGATATTACCGGCATCGTGGATCTGGTGAAAAAGATCAGGGAGCTCTCCCGCAGGGGTTTCCTGACCCTGAGCCTCAGTACCTTTGTGCCCAAGCCCTTTACCCCTTTTCAGTGGCACCCCATGGAGTCGATCAGGGAGGTGAAGGAAAGGCTCAAAATAATCAGGAAGGGATTGGGTCAGGTGAAGGGCGTGCGTGTCTTCCACGACGTGCCGAAATACGCCTACCTCCAGGGACTCCTCGCGCGGGGAGACAGGCGCGTCTCGACCGTGGTCGAGGAATTGGCATACGGTTCTGTCACGACAGGGACTCCATCCATTCCGGACAGGGACTTCTACACCTTCAGGCCGAGGGGCCATGACGAGATCCTCCCCTGGGATTTCATCGATGCCGGTGTGCCGAAGGAGAGACTCTGGCAGGAATATGCGGAAGCGCTGGGCATATGAACCTCCTGCTCATCGCGTCTTCATTATTCGTGATAGCCCTTTCAGGGGCGCTCGTTCCGGGGCCCCTTTTTACCATTACGGTCAGCGAATCCGTGAAACGGGGTTTCAGGGCAGGGCCCCTGATCATACTCGGCCACGCCATTCTGGAGCTGGCGATCGTCTTTCTGCTGATCTTCAACATAACGCCTTTTCTTTCTGGGGGGCGGGCAAGATTCATCATCAGTCTCGTCGGAGGCATGATGCTCGTGCTCATGGGAGGGGCGATGATCAGGGGGGCTGCAGGGACGAGACTCGACCTATCGGCAGGGGGGAAGCCCTCGGGCATGCACCCTGTTCTTTCAGGGATCATCGGCAGCGCATCGAACCCCTACTGGGTGATCTGGTGGGCGACGATCGGTCTTGGCTACCTGGTGAGTTCTCTGAAATTCGGGGTCCCCGGCGTTGCCGCCTTTTTCGCGGGTCACATCGCCGCTGACCTCGGCTGGTACAGCATCATCTCTTTTGCCGTCTCGAAGGGAAGGAACGTCATGGGAGACAGGGGATACCGGTTTCTTCTGTATGCCTGCGGGGTCTTTCTGATCTTCTTCGGCGGCTGGTTTATTTCAGGCGCATAGGCGGTCCCGGTATCAGCCGTTCATTTGAATTTTGTGTCAATAGATACTACTATATCCCAGTTCCGGAAATAAGACGTTGTGTTGCACCAAAACGCCGTATGCCCTTCGAAAACATAAAGGATATCTATAAAAGGATGGCCCATGCCGCCATGAGGTCGGGGAGGGAACCCCAGGACGTGAAGCTCATTGCGGTCACCAAGGAGGTAGGGTCTGAGCTGATCCACCAGGCGGTGCATATCGGCCTCCGGGAGTTCGGCGAAAGCCGGATTCAGGCTGCGAGGGAAAAGATTCCGGAGGTGAGGTCCCTCGATCCGCGCGCAAGGATCGTCTGGCACCTTATTGGACACCTCCAGACGAACAAGGCAAAGGCGGCTGTCAAACTCTTTGATATTATCCACTCGGTCGACTCGCTCGAACTCGCAAGGAGCCTGAACCGGCATGCCGGAGAGGTGGGAAAAAGGCAGAGGATTTTACTTCAGGTAAAACTTTCAGATGAAGAAAGTAAGTATGGAATATTAAAGAATAAGATACGTAGTGTACTTGCGGAGGTTTTTGGCATGCAGAACCTCCGTGTCGAAGGTCTGATGACTATTCCCCCCTTTTTTGAAGACCCGGAAAAGGCGAGGCCCTATTTCAGGGAGCTGAGGGAGGTCCGGGACGAGGCTGTCTCTGCCGGGCATGACATGAAGGAGCTTTCGATGGGCATGTCGAACGATTTCACTGTCGCGATCGAGGAAGGTGCGACGATGGTCAGGATAGGGACCGCCATATTCGGCGAGAGGAGGAAGTAGCGATGATCGGTTTTATCGGGGGCGGCAATATGGCTGAGGCGCTCATCAAGGGGATGACCTCGCAGGGCATGAAGGAAATATTCGTCTCTGAGCCGAGGGAGGAAAGGCGGCAGGAGCTCGAACGTCTGTATGGCGTGAAGACCTCCGGCTCGAACGAGGAGGTCGCGGCCGCCGCTGACATCATCATCCTCGCTGTCAAACCCCAGAACATGGAAAGCGTTTTGGCAGGGATAACCGGTCGGATTACCTCCGGGAAGACGGTGGTATCGATCGCAGCAGGCATCACCATCTCCTACCTGGCAGCGCGGCTCAGGACCGAAAAGATTGTCCGGGTGATGCCCAATACCCCCGCCCTTGTCCAGGAGGGCATGTCGGTCATGTCCCTCTGCGAATGTTTTTCGGGTGAGGAGATCAACCGGGTGCGCAGCATTCTCATGTCGATAGGGAGGGTGATTACCCTTCCGGAGAAGATGATGAATGCGGTGACGGCGGTATCAGGAAGCGGGCCTGCCTTTTTCGCGCTCCTTGTCGAGGCGATGGCCGCTGGAGGAGAGAAACTCGGCCTCGACGCGGACAATGCCCGTGAACTCGCTGTTCAGACGATGATCGGTACGGCAAGGCTGCTGGAGACCGGCATGCCGCCGGAGAGGCTGAGGCAGATGGTGACGTCTCCCGGCGGAACGACCGAGGCGGGGCTGAAGGTCTTTGAGGAAAGAGACCTCAGGGGCATCGTCGATGAGGTCCTCCGGGCTGCCTGCAGACGGGCTGAAGAGCTGGGGAGGAGCAAGTAATGTTCGTCTTCGGTGATCTGCTGGTCGCGGTTGCCAGGATTCTCGATACGCTGCTCGAAATCTACAAATGGGTCGTGATCATCGCCGCCCTGATCAGCTGGGTGAGTCCCGATCCTTACAATCCCATCGTGCGGTTCCTCTATTCCGTGACCGAGCCGGTGCTGAGACCGATCCGCAGGCTGATCGGTTACCGCCTCGGCCCTGTCGATGTTTCTCCCCTGGTAGTCATTCTTGTTATTATATTCCTGCAGTCCTTTATGGTCAGGTCCCTAATTAAACTCGGCATAACTTTCGGAGGAGGATAGGATGAGAATCACGCCGCTTGATATCCAGCAGAAGCAGTTCCCCATGAAGTTCCGGGGGTTCGACGTCGAGGAGGTGTACGCCTTTCTCGAGGTTGTGCGGGAGGAGATGGAGGAACTGCTCCGGGAGAACGCGTCCCTGCGGGAACAGGTGCAGCGGTCCGAGACTCACATCAAGGAGTACAAGGACATGGAGACCACCCTTCGGGAGACGCTCATGACCGCCCAGCAGATGGTTGAAGACTACAAGGTCAACGCGCGCAAGGAGGCGGAACTTCTCCTGAAAGAGGCGGAGCTCAGGTCTGACAGCATGATCAGGGAGGCGCAGGAAAAGGTGATCAAGATTCATGAGGACATTGTGGACCTGAAGGGCATTCGGCGCCATTTCAAGGAGGAGCTCAAGAGGCTTATCGACAGCCACGTGCTCATGCTCGAAAACGACACCCTCAGGGAAGGCGAGAGAAGGGGCGAGCCGGCGGAATGAGCGCTGAAGCGCGGTACCGGGCACTCAAGGGGATGAAGGACGTCCTTCCCCCGGACATACACCTCTGGCAGAAGATCGAGACCGCCTTCAGGGAAGTCTTCGGTGCGTACGGGTTTCAGGAGATCCGCACGCCGGTGGCTGAATCAACGGACATCTTCGTCAGGAGCATCGGAGAGACGACGGACATCGTCGAAAAGGAGATGTACACCTTTGAAGACAAGGCCGGGAGGAGCCTTTCCCTGAGGCCTGAAGGCACCGCCTCTGTCGTGCGTTCTTTTGTCGAGAACCGTCTCTTTAATCTCCCGTCACCCCAGAAATTCTACTATATGGGCCCCATGTTCCGGTATGAGCGACCGCAATCCGGAAGATACCGGCAGTTCTACCAGACCGGCGTCGAGGCCTTCGGCTCGCCTCAGCCGGAGATGGACGCCGAGGTGATCGCGATGCTGGGCCGGCTGTTGGGCAGCATCGGACTGCCCGAGCTTGTCTTCCAGGTGAATTCGATCGGCTGCGAGAACTGCAGGCCGGGATATAAGGAAAAGCTGCTCGCCTTCTTCGGCAACAGGCTGGAGGGGCTCTGTGCCGACTGCGCCAGACGCTACCGGCAGAACCCGCTGCGGATACTCGATTGCAAGGTCCCGGGCTGCGTTGAACTCCGGCAGGGCGCGCCAAAGATCACCGACCACCTGTGCGCGGACTGCAGGAGCCACTTTGAAGGCCTGCAGAGGCTCCTCGATCTCCTCGGGCTGTCGTATGCGGTCAACCCCGACATGGTGCGGGGGCTCGATTACTACACGCGCACGACCTTTGAGGTGACCAGCGGTTCGCTCGGCGCCCAGAACGCCGTCGCGGCAGGGGGCAGGTACGACAGGCTCGTCAGGGAATTCGGCGGTCCTGAAACGCCTGCGGTCGGATTTGCCATCGGCATGGAGCGGATCGTCGAACTGCTTCACCAGTCAGCAGGAGCCGTTGTGCCTGCGCCTGACATCTTCATCGCCTCGATGGGCGGGGAGGCGGGGAAGCAGAGTTTTCTCCTGGCCCAGCAGATCAGGGACAGGGGGCTTTGGGCTGAGCGGGGAGACCCGGCAGCGTCGCTCAAGAGCCAGATGAGGCGTGCGGACAGGATTGCGGCGCGGCATGTCTTTATCATCGGCGAGGAGGAACTGCGGTCAGGCATCGTCCGGTGGAAGAGGCTGGCCGATTCTTCCCAGGGCGAGGTGGCGTTGTCCGATGCGGCCGAGTCCGCTGTCAGGCTCCGCGGAGACAGTCTTTCCTCCTGATCTCTTGGGTCCTGCTGATGTTTCTCCGTCCGGACCCTTTATGGTAAACTTATAGGGACTTATGAGAATCCACCGCACAGTCCCGGCCCTGGTTCTATCACTGTTCGTAGCCCTTGTTTCGGTCTATATTGCAACGTTGAATGCGTCGTTCGATCCCCTGGTGATATCGATCATCATCGGCATGTTTGTCGGCAATATCTCCGAGGTCCGCGAGCTGACGGGAGCGGGAGTGGAGACGGCGATCAAGCTGCTCCTCCCGGCCGGCATCGCCCTGTACGGGACCCAGCTCGTGTTCAGCGAATTGCGGCCCGGCATCCTCGTGGGCATCCTGTGCGCCGCGGGAGGGCTTTTCGGGCTGACGCTCCTCCTGTCGCGTGTCTTCAATCTGAACCAGAAACTCTCCATACTCCTCGCAACGGGCGTTGCCGTCTGCGGAGCCTCCGCCATCGCCGTCATCTCGCCCCTGATCGGGGCCCGGAAGGAGGACACCTCGATCTCGGTCATCTCGGTGATGATGCTCGGCCTGACGGGGATGATCTTTTTCCCGATGCTGTATGATATCCTCTCGCTCTCCCGGGAGGAGTTCAACTTTCTCGCCGGTTCCACGCTCCCCATGCTGGGACAGGTGCGGGTCGCAGCCGGCAGCGTCTGTCCGGAATGTGTCGGCGAGGCGCTGAAGATAAAACTGGTGAGGGTCTCCCTGTTGGTCTTCTGGGCGACGATCGCCGTCTTCCTGTCGGGCAAGGAGGAGAGGCGTGTCAGCGTGCCCTGGTTCGTCGTGGTCTTCATCGTCCTGGCGCTGGTCTCGAATTTCACCCGCCTCCTCGCCCCGCTCATGGAGTATCTGAAGAACGGCTCGACCTTTCTCCTTTCAGCCGCGCTTGCCGCCATCGGCACGTCGGTGGATTTCGACGCCATTGTCGAGGAAGGCGTCGCCCCGCTGGGGGTCATCCTCTTTTCATGGTCCATGATCATCCTGATGATGTATCTCGTGAGAAATCTCTTCTGATGGCAAAGACGCGGATCATATACCGGCAGATACTGATCTTTCTCGTCTTTGCGGCCCTGATCGTGGTGCCCCTGACCTTTACCATCGTCAAGCAGGTGAACATGATGATCCTCCAGGAGGAGCGTGAGATGTCCCCACAGCAGGCGGAGGGCACTGCCCACCGGGAATTTTCCTCGAAGCTCCTCGACCAGATCGCCCCCTTTGTCTTCTATATCCTCGTCATGGCGCTGATGCTGTCCATATTTTTTTCGCGACGGATGCTTATCTCTCTCAAGGGCCTCCAGAGGGGGTCCCAGGCGATGAAGGACGGCAATCTCGATATCCAGCTTGAGGTGACGTCCGATGACGAGCTGGGAGACGTGACGCGGGCATTCAATGAGATGGTCGCGGCGCTAAATGCGAAGACGGCCGAACTCAAGCAGAAGGATGTCTATGTCAACGCGATGCTCGACCCTCTGTGGGTCGTGGACGAGGAAAACACGATACAGGATATCAACCCCGCCTTCACCCGGCTCTTCGGCTATTCGAGGGAACAGGTGGTCGGATCGTCGATCTATGATTTCTGCGACGAACGCAATGCCGCCATCATACGGGGCCAGATGGAACAACGGCGCGACAGGGGCATGTCGTCCATCTATGAACTGAGCCTCATGGGGAGGGACGGCTCGACCATCCCCGTGCTGGTCAGCGGGTCGCCCATTCTGTCCGGAGACAGGATCGTCGGCAGGATCGGCATCCTCAAGGACTTTCGTGACCAGAAGGAGTTGCGGAACGAACTGCAGCATTCGAAGGAATACGCCGAGACGGTCATGGACAGCATCGAGGACCAGCTGATCGTCATCGACAAGGACTACCGCATCGTGCGGGCGAACAGGCGCGCGGTGCTGGAGTCCCGCGGGCAGGTGATCGGAGAGTTCTGCCACATCGCGGCCCATGAGCGGGGCCGGCCCTGCTGGACGGAAGGGCGCGAATGCCCGGCCCAGATGGTATTCATAACCGGACAGAATTACCGGACGACCCACGAACATGTCGGCAGGGCCGGCGAGAGGCGCTTTCACGAGATAGTTGCGAGCCCCATCAAGGACGCAGCGGGGAACGTTCTGCATGTCATCGAGCTTATCAGGGACGTTACCGAGCGGATGAAGCATGAAGAGGAAATATTCAATAAGAACAGGGAGCTCATCGCTCTCAACAGCGTCGCCAGCCTGCTGAACAAGTCGCTGAGGCCTGAAGAGATATTTTCGAAGGTCCTCGACAAGATGATCGAGATGATCCGCATGGACGGCGGCGGCATTTTCTTCATCGACGAGATGAAGCGGGAGATGACCTGTCAGTACCACCGGGGCATATCGGACGAGTTTATCAAGACGATGGGCAGGATCAGGCTCGGAGAGGACATCCCGGGGCGGGTCGCGGTAAGCGGACAGGTACTGACGACCTCCGACCTCTCGAAGGACCATCGCATCGAACGGTCCATCATCAAGCACTCGGGCATCAAGGGGTACTGCTGCATCCCGATCAGGGGGAAGGAGCGGATCATCGGGGTCTTCTGCCTCTTCAGCTTCCGGGTGCATGTCTTCTCGACAGAGGAGGTGAATATCCTCAATTCCCTCGGGGAGATGACGGGCGTTGCCCTGGAGAATGTCCGGCTCTACGAAAAGATGCGCGAGCTGTATGAGCAGCAGCGGAGGCGGCGCGAGGAGGAGCAGTCCCAGATCCTCTCGATCTCGACGAAGCTCGGGTCTGCCCTGGAGCTGAAGGATGTCCTGGGGAGCGTGCTCGACGTTATCCGCACGATCTTCAACGCAGACTTCGCCTGGCTCCTCCTCAGCGATGCGGAGGGGAACCTCGTCCTGAAGTCCGCCGCCTTTCCGACGGGGGGGGGGAACGAGGTTATCTATCCGCGGGGGGTGAGCTCCATCGAAGGGTATGCCGTCGACCGCAAGGCCCCCACCGTCATAGCGGACATCCGCGCGGAGACGAAGTTCTTTGTCTCCCCCGTATTGTCTCACCTTGCCGCCCAATCGGTGATCGCGGTGCCGATGCACATCGGAGACAAGACGGTGGGCGCCTTCGCCCTGTATTATGTCGGCCTTCGGGAATTCAGGGAAGAGGAGCTCCACTTCCTCAGGATCATCGTCAACATCCTGGCCGTATCAATCGAACGCGCCGACTACTATGTCCGCGCGATTGTCGAAAAAGGACTCTCCGATACCATCCTGCAGAGTGTTGCCGACGGCATTATGACCGTGGATAGGAGCAGCAGGATCATCGCCGTCAACAAGGCGTTCGAGCGGATGACCGGCATGCCTGCCCCCGAGGCGTTCGGCCTGCCGGTCTGCGATGTCTTCCGGTATTCCGTCGAGAACATGGACTTCCGTCTGGCGCTCGGGGAATGCATGGAGGGCGCCCTGGAGGGACGGCGGGCGAGCATGGAGGCCGACATGGTGAGCGCCTCGGGGTATGTCATCCCCGTCCTGATCAGCAGTTCTCCGGTGCTCGACTCGGCCGGCACGGTGACCGGAGTCGTGAATCTCCTCCGCGACATCAGCAAGGAGAAGGAGATGGACAGGATGAAGACGGATCTTATCCGGTCCGTTTCCCATGAGTTCAGGACTCCCCTGTCGGCGATCGTCGGGATGACCGAGATGATCCTCGAAGGGGATGTCGACGACGCCCGTCTGCGGAAATACCTGCATACCATACTGAGCGAGGGGGTCAGGCTCTCCAATATGGTGTCCGACCTCCTCAGCATCGCCCGCATCGAAAGCGGCAAGGAGACCCTGCGCCGGGACGTCATCGATGTCAACGCCTTCCTCGGTCATCTGACCGGTTCCTTCTCTGCCTCCATCAAACAAAAGGGGGCGAGGGTGGGGTACGACGTTGACGCCGTTCGCAATTTCGTGGGCGATGAAGAGAAGCTGACGCAGGTTCTCATGAACCTCATGGACAACGCTTTGACCTTTTCAGACGAAGGTTGTATTGTAGAAATTACGGTGAAGAGGCGCGATGATATTCTCGAGATCGCCCTGGCTGATAACGGCTGGGGCATAGACGAGGCTGACATTCCGCATCTTACCGAGCGTTTTTTTCGCGGCAGTCACAAAGACAAGGTGAAAGGGACCGGGCTGGGGCTTGCCCTCTGCAGTGACATCATCCGAATGCACGGAGGGACGATGCGCATCGAGAGCGCCGTCGGCGTGGGCACCACCGTTCTCCTGAGCCTGCCCTATAAGGAGTCCATATGAGCAAGGTCATCGTGGTGGACGACGAGCCGTTCATTCTGATGATGATAGAGGACAAACTCAGGAAGGCGAGGATTGATGTCATCACCCTTCGCGACAGCAGGGTTGCGGTCGAGACGATCAAGCGGGAGCGGCCCGACCTGGTGATCCTCGACTGGATGATGCCGGAGGTGAGCGGCATCGAACTCTGCAGGACGATCAAGAACGACCCCGGGCTGAAGGACATACCGGTCTTTATGCTCACCGCCAAAGGGCAGGACGCGGATGAGCAGCTGGGACTCCGCAGCGGAGTCAGCCGGTACATTACCAAGCCGTTCAGCCCCAAGGCGCTCCTTGAGATGGTGCAGGAGATCCTGACGAAATGACCCCTCCGGACGATCTTTCCCTCACCGTCCAGGAACTGAGCAACGCCTACGAGGAACTTTCCCTGCTGTACCGGATATCAGAGGTCTTTTCGTTTCTCAGTATCGATGAGATCTGTTCCCGCATCACCTCCGAGGCGATCAATACGATCGGCGTAAAGACCGCTGCCGTCCTTTTTCTCGATGAAAAAGGCGAGATTCTCGTGACCAAGACGTGCCGGGGAAAGTGGAGCTCGGAGAGCGTCATTCACCGCGATGGGGGTGTCCTGTGGCGTTCGATTGACGCAAAGAGACCCGCGGCCTTCTGCAACCTCTCCGAGTCGGGGCATCAGCAGAGCTTTCCCGAACTCGGCTCCCTTATGGTATGTCCTCTCGTCGGCAAGGCCAAGGTGATCGGCGCACTCGTCGTGGCCGACAAGGACAACAACGAAGAGTTCTTCTCGAACGACTCCAAACTCCTCTGCGCGATCACGGCACAGGCGGGTCTTGCGATCGAAAACGCCTTCCTGTACGGTGAGCTCGAATCCCTGCTGGTGGGCGCCATCCGGTCGCTGGTGAAGGCGCTGGAGGCGTCGTCCCACTGGACCGCCGGCCACACGGAGCGCGTCACCGAGTACGCGGTATCGATCGGCAGGGTGATGGAGCTCGAGGCCGAGATGATCGAGAAACTGAAGATCAGCGCCCTCCTGCACGACATCGGCAAGATCGCCACGCCGAAGGAGATACTAAACAAGGAGAGCGGGCTTGAGGCGCACGAATGGAGCGAGATAAAACGGCATCCCGGCCTGGGCGCAGAGATCCTGGTGGAGTTGAAACAGTTCAAGGAGATCATCCAGAGCGTGAAGTACCACCACGAGCATTGGGACGGCGTCAAGGGGATCTACGGGCTGAAGGAAAAGGATATCCCCCTCATGGCGCGGATACTGGCTGTTGCGGACGCCTTCGACGCCCTTACCTCAGACAGACCGTACCGCCGGATGAAGTCAAAGAAAGAGGCTGTGGACGAGATCGTGCGCTGCACGGGGACGCAGTTCGACCCCACGGTGGTGGAGGCGTTCCTGAAGTGGGTGGACGGATTCAACCCACCGCATCGAGTTTCCTGACCCTGAAGGCAGCGCCGAGGCTCTCTGCGATCTGCCTGCTCTTTTCAACATCCACCCCTTCCAGTTCCACCACGGTAACCCGTACGTCGGGGATATATTTTTTCGCCTCCCGGATAAAGAGGACCACCTCGCTGAAGGCGTTTGTGAAGACAGGCTTGCAGATCCTGTTGTACGTCGCCTCATCGTGGGCGTCGAGACTGATGGAGATGCTGTCGACGAGTCCGGCCAGTTCGGGAAGAACATTGCGGCCGTGGATCAGGTTTGCATGGCCGTTTGTGTTGATCCGCACCCGCCCTTTGCGCTCCTTTACCCAGCCGGCCACTTCCTTTACCAGGTCGAGGCGCTGCAGCGGCTCGCCGTAGCCGCAGAAGACGATCTCCCGGTAGGGCGAGGGGTCGCCTATCGCGGCCTTCACCTCGCCGCCGGAGGGTTCGTGGCCGAGTCTCAGGTTATGACCTTTGACAAAGTCCGACCTGAACCTGATGCAGAAGGAGCAGGCGTTTGTGCACCGGTTGGTGATATTGAGGTACAGGCTGTCCCGTATCTGATAGGCTATCGCCGCCTTCTCCGGGATCGTCCCGATCCCGAAGAGGCGGCGGGCATTGAGAGTAGTGATCCTCGCCATGTCTTCAGGAGAGACCTTCCTCAGTCTCGCGATTTCGGCCACGGTGTTGACCATGAAGGACGGTTCATTCCTTTTGCCCCGCCAGGGTTCGGGGGTCAGGTAGGGTGCGTCCGTCTCGACGAGGAGATAATCATCGGGAATGCCCCTTACGATGTCCCTGAGCTGCGCCGACTTCCTGAAGGTGACCGGTCCGGCAATCGACAGGTAAAAACCCATCGACATCGCCTGTTCGGCCATCGACTGGTCCCCGGAGAAGCAGTGCAGCACGCCGCTGGTCACTCCTGAGTCCGTCAGGATCTCCAGGGTGTCAGGGCCGGCCTCCCTGCTATGGATGATGACCGGAAGCCCCGTTTCTCGTCCGAGTTCCAGGTGCCGTCTGAATACCGCCCTTTGCGTATCACGCGGGGAATGATCATAGTGATAGTCAAGCCCGGTCTCTCCTATCGCGACAACCTTGCCGTTTTTGCTCCATGTCTTCAGCCGGGCATAGGTGTCTTCGGTGAAATCCTTCGCATCATGGGGATGGATGCCGATGGCTGAGAAGACAAAATCGTGACGCCCGGCAAGTTCCATGCCTTTTATCGATCCCGCGAGATCGGAGCCGACCGTGATGAGCGCCTCGAACCCGCTTTCGCGCGCCCTCCGGATGACCTCGTCCCGGTCCTCATCAAACTCCTTCATGTCAAGGTGGCAATGGGTGTCGATCAGGGATACGGGTACGTGGCCGGAAACCGGCGAAAGGTTGTCCTGGTCCGGCGCAGGGGTATTCATCGGGAGACGGACCTGCATGTCTTTGTCTGGTTTTGGGAAGGCATCATGACCTGCGGCTGATCTCTATGCGCCGAACTTCTTGAGCCTGCCGGCATTGGCAAGGGCCAGGGGCATAAGGCTCGTTGTCGGAAATATGCCCAGTTCTCCGCGAAAGCATTCCCGCTCGGAGAATCCGCCGCAGAGCCCGCCGAAGACGTAGGGGGATTTGAGCAGCACCGGCACCGGATGCCAGCTGTGGCCTTTCATAAGGGCGGGCGTGGAGTGGTCGCCGGTGATTATCAGCACATCAGGCCCCAGTTCCAGGATGCGCGGGAGGAGGACGTCGAACTCCTCGATCCTCTTTTTCTTTTCCTCGAAGTTGCCGTCCTCGCCGTATGAATCGACCTTTTTCACATGCAGGAAGAAGAAGTCGTAGTCGTTGAACCGGGTCTTCATAAAAGCTATCTCGTCGGCAACATCGCCGCCGACCTCCGGCGCCTCCATCCCGATGAGCCTGGCGATCCCCCGGTACATCGGATAGACCGCAACGGCGAGGGCCCTCAGTCCGTTCGCCTCCGTAAAGGTGAGCAGGTGAGGCATGACCGAGAATCCCCGCAGGAGGGCGTAGTTCGCCTTCTTCTCGTCCTTCAGCACGCCGCTGACCTGGCTGATGAGGGCCTCGGCCACCTGCGCAGTACGCCGGGCAGACGCCGTCTCCCCGACGGGAGGCAGCGGCTTCAGCCCCTCCTTCTGGGGATCCGTGTCGTTAATCAGGGCGGCATCAGGCGGCAGGCTGTCGGGGAACCTGAACCTGACCGCGAACCGATGCTCCATCCCGGGGGCAAAGGAGACTTCCGCGTCCCCGATACGGGAGATGGCTGCCTGGAGTCTTCCGGTCAGGAGCCTGCTCTGGTCAGAGGGTATCCTGCCCGCGCGGCGGTCCCTGATGATCCCGTTTTCGATCGTCGCATAGTTGCACCGGAGGGCCACGTCCGTCTTCCTGATCTCCATGCCCAGACCGAGCGCCTCGAGAATGCCCCTGCCGATCTGAAACTCGACGGGATCATAGCCGAAAAGGGAGAGATGCCCCGGCCCGCTTCCCGGCGTGATGCCCAGGGCCACGGGTACATGGAGCCCGCATGCTGCCGTCCGTGCGAGGGCGTCGAGGTTCGGCGTATGCGCCGTCTCGAGCTCGCTTTTCCCGTTGACCGGCAGGCCGCCGAGGCCGTCGAGCACGACGAGTACGATCCTGGTGGCATTATTCTGGACAAGTCCACGCGTTATCTTCTGCATGATAAAAGGATATTACTGTAAAGGGTTTGCACTTTTCAAGCTGCCCGGTTCATATCCCTCGTGCGGCGAATACTCTTTTTTGCTACAATAGGGTCAGACAATATAAAGGAGCGTGGCGTGGCGAGGTTTCCCGTAGCTGATCTTACCCCGGGGATGAGACTGTCGAGGGCTGTCCATACGGACAGCGGCATGGTCTTGATCGGCGAAGGCACGGAACTGACAGAGGCCCATATCAACCGTCTCCGGACGATGGATATCGAGAGCGTGCAGGTGGAGCTTGAACGCCGACCGGACAAGACGCGCGAGGAGATGCTGGCGGAGCTGGACGAGCGGTTCAGAAAATCTCTGGACAGCGTGTATATGAAGAGGCTGAAGAAGATATTCGTCGAGCACATAGATGAATCATTCAACAATAATGGAAACCCGGGCGCTGCGCAGTCAGATTGAGGGCATCGCGACCCTGCCGACGATCCCTTCCGTCCTCAGAACCATCCTGCGGGTGATTGAGGACCCGAAGATATCCCTGAAGGAGATAGGCAGTTTCATCTCGAGCGACCCCGTGCTGGCGTCACGGGTGCTGAAGGTGGTCAATTCTCCGATATACGGGTTTTCGGGACGCATCGCATCCGTCAACCAGGCGCTTCTGCTGCTCGGCCTCAATGTGGTGCGGGGCATGCTCTTCGGCGTCTCGGTCTTCGAGGTGATGGAGAAGTCCATGGAGGGTCTCTGGGCTCATTCCCTCGGCTGTGCGGTGACCGCCCGCATCATAGCGCAGAAGAAGGGCGTGGAGGAGCCGGAAGAGGTCTCGGTTGCCGCCCTCCTCCATGACATCGGCAAGGTGGCGCTCCACCTGAAGTTCCCGGAAGAGTACGCGGAGGTCCTTGCCCGTGCGGAGGCTGAGGAGCTCTTCATCACCGTGGCCGAGGAGAGGCATTTTTCCGTGCACCATGCCCGGCCGGGTGCGTGGATCGCCGAAAAGTGGAATTTTCCAAAGAACCTCGTCGAGATGATCGGGTACCATCACCAGCCGCAGCTGGCGCGGAACGTGCCGGTCCAGACGGCGATTGTCCACCTTTCCGACATCATAATCAGGGCGAGGGGCTTCGGCTTTGCGGGAGATCGTTTTGTCCCGCCGGTGCAGCCTGCTGCCTGGGAACTCCTCAACCTCTCTGATGAGGAGATGAAGTCCATTCTCGGCGAGATCGACGAGGGACTCGTCCGTGCCGAAGATTTCCTGCAGTTCGATGAGTAGGCAAAAGACGGTCGTGCTGATCGCCGGCGACGCCGGGCTCGAGGACAAGATCATCCGGTGCCTGCAGGAACAGTATCCGGTCAGGACGTTCCCCTCCATACAGTCCTCTCTCGATTACATCTACAATTCTCCCCCTGATCTCATCATCGGCGGGACTTCCTGCGATGATTCACGCCAGGCCGGGCTGCTGCGCGAACTCAAGGCAGATCCGGTCTTTGGCCAGATGCCGGTGCTGGGCGTCATCGGCGATGGTCCCGCAAACGGATGGGAAGACCTTCCCTGCGACGATTGCATCAGGACCTCCCAGCTCGAATCCGACCTTCTGATGAGGGTGCACCTCTGCCTCAGCAGGACGGAGCACATAGTCGAGATCAATCCCCTGACGAGGCTTCCGGGAAACAACGCCATCATCAGGCTGATCCAGCGGAACCTGGACGACTGCCGTTTCTTCGGCCTCGCCTACGCCGACCTGGATCACTTCAAGCCCTTTAACGACCGGTATGGTTTCAGCCGGGGGGACGAGGTGCTGAAGATGACCGGGCGGCTCATCACCAATGTGGTCCGGTCGAGGCAGGCCCGCGACGGATTTGCGGGGCATATCGGGGGGGATGACTTTATCTTTATCATGGACCCAGATCTTATCGAAGAGACCGCAGAGGAGATCACGGGCCATTTTGACAAGATCGTCCCGACCTTTTACGACAATGAAAGCAAGGCGACGAGGTCTATCGAGTCCGTGGACCGGGACGGCTCGCGGAGGACGTTCCCCATCCTGTCCGTATCCATTGGAATCGTCACGAACCGGTGGCGCAGATTTACGCACTATGGCGAGATGACGGAGGTGGCGGCAGAGATGAAGCGCTATGCCAAGGGCTTTGCCGGGAGTTGCTGCAAGGCGGACCGGAGGACGGGCAGGTGAGGGGCATCGGCTGATGGACCTTCTCAATGTCACCGGGAAATTTCTGGTCGCAGTCCCCGGCCTCGATGATCCGAACTTCCGGCATTCGGTGGTGCTTGTATGCGAGCACGCGGGAGAGGGCGCCTTCGGCCTTGTCGTCAACAGGGTCCTGATGAACAGCATCAAGCCCCTGACCGAGGCGTTGGAGCTTGAGGGTCCGGTCGTGGATTTCCCGGTATATTACGGAGGGCCGGTCAAGGCCGACCAGGGATACCTGCTCTTCTCTCCTTTTGAAGAGCGGTACAGTGCGATCAGGATCAATGATGCCCTGGGTGTAACCGCATCGAGGGAGGCGCTGCTCGACATTGTCAGGGGCAAGGGTCCGTCCCGGTTTATCTTCACCCTCGGGTTTTCGGGGTGGATGGCAAACCAGCTTGAGGCGGAGCTGATGGAAGACAGCTGGCTCGTCGCCCCCCCTGATCTTGGGGTGATCTTCTCCGCGCCGGTTGCCGACAGGTGGCGGATGGTGGGGCGGTCCATAGGCGTGGATTTTACGCGCTACGTCGGCGGAGCGGGCAGCGCCTGAGAATGCAGGGAAGCGATGCGGTCGGTTTGAACATACTGCTTCAAGGAGGTGTGCGATGAAGGTCGTGGCTTTTAACGGCAGTCCGAGGAAGGAAGGCAATACCTCGATCGCGCTGAAGACGTGTCTCGATGAGATCGGCAAGGAGGGGATCGGGACGGAGCTGGTGCAGCTGGGAGGGTCGGACATCAGGGGGTGCAGGGCCTGCTACAAGTGTTTTGAGAACAAGGACATGAAGTGTATCCAGAAGGATATCCTGAATTCCTGTGTCCAGAAGATGGTCGAGGCCGAAGGGGTGATCATCGGTTCTCCCACCTATTTCAGTAATGTTTCGACCGAGGTGAAGGCATTTATCGACCGGGCGGGCCTCGTGGCCCGCGCGAATAACCATCTCTTCAAGAGAAAGGTCGGGGCCGCCGTGGTCGCTGCGCGCCGCGCGGGTGCGACCCATGTCTACTCGAGCATCAATTTCTTTTTTGGGATCAGTCATATGATCATGCCGGGATCGAGCTACTGGAACCTCGGCTACGGCAGGAACCCGGGGGAGATCCTCAAGGACGAAGAGGGCATGACCACCTTCAGGGAATTGGGGCAGAATATGGCATGGCTCATCAGGAAGCTCTACGGATAGACGTGGAAAGTGGTCCGTTTCTTCCTCGGAAGAGCCATCGCCCGGAATAAGGAGCTCATCTACCGGGAGGCGTCATACCTGAGCGGCTTCATGCAATTGCTGATGAAGCCCCGGAATTCCGATGAGAGATGGACGAGGGAGGAAAAGGCGCAGCTCCGGGAGAACCTGAGACACCTCGCCGTCTATGTGCCGGTGCTGATCATCTTTCTCCTGCCGGGAGGGACTCTCCTGCTGCCCCTGCTTGCCGAGGCGCTCGACAGGAGGAAGAAGCGGCGGGGCTGAGCTTCCGTGCCTCAGAGGCCGAGTCGGCTGAAGATCCGTACGAGCAGTTCATTTGAAATGATCATGCCCCTTTTCGTGAACCGGAGGGAATCTCCTTCGATCATGAGATAGCCTTCATCCAGGAGATTAGCGCAACGGCCGGGGATGTCGAGTCCGAAGGCGGCCAACCTGCGCAGGGCAACGCCCTCTGTCTTCCTCAGGCCGAGGAATATCGTCTCGCGCATCGCCTCTTCAGCCGTGAGGGGGGTCGCCTTTTCAAGGGGGAGTTCGGAGCGCTCAAGGCATTCCACGTATCCGACGACATCGCCGACATTTTGTGACCGGGTCTCATTCATAAAGGAATGGGCGCCCGCCCCCAGGCCGAGGTATTCACCCCTTTCCCAGTAGTTGAGATTGTGCTTGCAGCGATATCCGGGCAACGCATGATTTGAGATCTCGTAGTGTTCGTAGCCGCAAGAGGAAAGACGCTCCCGGCCGGCATCGAACATGCCCACAAGGGACTCCTCATCAGGCATGACCAGCCGGCCGCTCCCGATGAGTTCAGACAGGCGCGTCCCCGGCTCGGGCGTGAGTTCATAGGCGGAAATATGCTTCGGCCCGAGGCTGACAGCCTGCAACAACGTCGTTGTCCACGTCGCCATCGTCTGGCCAGGTATCCCGTACATTAGGTCAAGGGAAACGTTTTCGATGCCGGATTCCCTGATCAGTCCCGCCGACACTACCGCCTCCTGTGCTGAATGGATCCTCCCCAGGGTCCTCAGCTCATCATCATTAAGTGACTGCACACCCATGCTGATCCGGTTTACGCCCAGGGATGCCATATGCCGGACCGCTGAGCCGCTGATCATGCCGGGGTTCGCCTCGACCGTGATCTCGGCTGTTGATGAAACGGCAAAGGCGTCCCTGAGGCAGGAAAAGAGCCGCGTAAAAGCATCTTCAGCGAGGATGGATGGCGTGCCTCCGCCGATATAGATCGTCCTGAGCGTGGCTGCCGAATCCTTTCTCATCGCCAGTTCCCTGCAGAGGGCGCTTAGATATCTTTCCGCCAGGGCCTCATCAAAGGGGATCGAGAGGAAGTCGCAATACAGGCACTTTCTGACGCAGAAGGGAATATGGATGTAGAGATATCCAGGCATCTCTTATTGTAAAGGAATTCCGGCCATAAGTTGACATCAGCCGGATCGTATCCCTAAGATAAAACTCGTATGGGAATCGAGAAACTTATTGAGATAATGGCAGCCCTGCGGAGTGAGAAGGGCTGCCCCTGGGACAAGGAACAGACGCCCGAGTCCCTCAAGCCGTTCATTGTCGAAGAGGCATATGAGGTCCTCGAGGCGATCGACGAAAAGAACCCCGAGGCGGTGAAGGAAGAGCTGGGCGATCTCCTTTTCCAGATAATCTTCCAGAGCCAGATAGCAAAGGAACGGGGTGAATTCGACATGTCTGACGTGATCGACAAGATAGCAACGAAGATGATCGGCAGGCACCCCCACGTCTTTGGCGACGCTGATTACAAGACCTCTGCCGAGGTCCTTGTCCACTGGGAGGCGCAGAAGAAGAGGGAGGGGAAGCATCGTGATTCGATCCTCGACGGCGTCCCCTCTACCCTGCCGTCGCTGCTCCGGGCCCACCGCCTGCAGGACCGCGCCTCACGCGTCGGGTTTGACTGGGACGCGGTGGATGATGTGCTGAAGAAGCTCGATGAGGAGGTGGACGAGTTCAGGGCTGCGTTTGCACGCAGGGAGAAGGACGAGATCGAGGACGAGCTGGGTGATATCTTCTTTGTCCTGGTCAATATATCGCGCTTCGTGAAGGTTAACCCTGAAGATGCCCTCAGGAAGACGATCAGTAAGTTCATTTCCCGTTTCCGCTACATCGAGATGGCCGCCGCTGATGCGGGGCGGAATCTTTCGGATATGTCGCTTGCGGAGATGGATGCGCTCTGGGAAGAGGCGAAGAAGAAGTAATCCCGTCTCATGCGGCATCGCTCCGCCCGACTTTAGCCTGCCTGATAAATAAAATTACCATGGTGACAAGGCCTTGCCTGTTTGGCTACATTAGTACAGTAGTTTATAAAAAAGCAGCTGAGGTGGAGGTAATGAGTAAGCTTAACTGTTGGGAGTACAAACAATGCGGCAGGGAGCCGAATGGGGTGAACAGCGTTGCGCTCGGCGTCTGCCCCGCTTCCGTCGAGACGAGGCTCGACGGCGTACACGGCGGAAAGAACGCCGGACGGAGTTGCTGGGTCCCTGCTGCAACGCTCTGTGCCGACCGGGTACAGGGCACCTACGGCCAGAAGTTCGGGGAGTGCTCGAAATGCGAGTTTTACAGGAGGGTGAAGGAAGAAGAGGCTACGAAATTTCTCTTTGCCCCCCTGCTCCTGAAGAAACTCGGCCAGTGGCCTGAGACGAATTACTGAGTTGTCCCCTGGGCCCCTTCGGGGGCCCTTTTTTTCCACCCGTATCGGCTGCATCATCCTGGCAGCGCTTTCTCCCAAAAATAGACTGCATCCGTAAACACCGATCACGAAAAGACCGCCCTCCGGCGGCAGATCGTTGCCACCCGACCGCAGGATCGACAAGCTGGTTGATGAGTTGTACGGGCTGACGGAGGAGGAGATAGGAATTGCGGAAGGGTGCGCGTGAACGGGCGAAATTATACTGCGATAATGCTATGATAATTGACGTGTTGCGGAAGGAGAATGGGTGGAAAAAGAAATCAGTACGAACCCTCGCCAGGCCCCTCTACAACCCGGAACAGCAGGTCTTCTGAAAGACATCGCGTCCTGCCTTGAAATAGACCGACAGCAGTCTATCGCAGACCTGTTTAAGAAATAGGTTCCTTCAGCCGTGAGACGTATCCTTCATCTGGACATGGACGCATTCTTCGCTGCGGTGGAGCAGAAGAGGCGGCCGGAGCTTGCCGGAAGGCCTGTCGTGATAGGCGGCAGCGGCGATCCCGGCCAGAGGGGAGTCGTCTCGACCGCCTCCTACGAGGCGCGGAAGTTCGGCATCCATTCCGCGATGCCCCTCAGGACTGCCTATAAGCTCTGCCCTGATGCGGTCTTTCTCCCGGTGGATTACGCTGAATACTCGAGGATGTCCCTGCAGATAAAGACCATATTGCGGGAGTTCTCGCCGGTCATGGAGGACGTGGGGATCGATGAGGCATTTCTGGACATATCGGCTGTTGATCGCGGACCGGAGGAGATATCTGCTGAGATAAAGAAGAAGATCAGGGAACAGACCGGGCTTACCTGTTCCATCGGTATCGCCCCGAACAAGCTCCTCGCCAAGATCGCCTCTGACATGCAGAAGCCGGACGGTCTGACGGTCATCGGCGAAGGGGATGTGGAATCATGCATCTGGCCTCTGGCGGTCAGAAAGCTCTGGGGGGTCGGACCGAAGACTGAGGCCCACCTCAGCGACATCGGGATAAGCACGATCGGGGAACTCGCTGCCCAACCTGCTGATCGGCTGGCCGAACTCTTCGGGAATTCTTACGGAGCATATCTCTTCGAGGCCTCTCACGGCAGGGACAAAAGCCCGCTGGTCACGCACTGGGAGCCGAAGTCGGTGAGCAGGGAGACGACCTTTCAGAGAGATACGGACAGATGGCAGGAGATAGCCAGGAACCTTGCCGACCTCACCCGCGATGTTGTGCAGGACATGCGGAAGGCGGGACAGAGGGGCAGGAATGTCACGGTGAAGGTGCGGTTCAGCGACTTTAAGACGCAGACGAGGGCTACGACGCTTCCGGATTTTACCGATACTCTCGAAGAGATACGGCGGGCGGCCTTTCAGTGTCTCGGCCGCTTTGAGCTGACGGACAAGGTGAGGCTTATTGGGGTGAGGGTCGGGAGACTTGCGCATAAGGAGGGGGAAGGGGCATCATGAGGGCGGTGGTGCAGCGGGTTTCGGAGGCTGAGGTTGCGGTGGGGGATGAGGTGATCAGCCGTATCGGGCAGGGAATTCTCGTCCTCCTCGGCATGGAGAAAGGGGATGGGGAGGCGGAGCGGCAGTACCTCGTCAGGAAGATGGCGAATCTCAGGATATTCGGGGATGCTGACGGAAAGATGAACCTCTCGGTGAAGGACGTCGGCGGTGAGATCCTGGTGGTGTCGCAGTTCACCCTTTCAGCTGACTGCAGAAAGGGCAACCGGCCTTCCTTTGACAGGTCCGAGTCTCCGGAACACGCGGAGACGATGTATCTGAAGGTCGTGGAGGACCTGAGGAAGCTGGGCATCACGACGCGCACCGGCCGGTTCGGCGCCTCGATGAGCGTGCGGCTGGTTAACGCCGGTCCGGTCACGTTTATCATCGATACGCCGGCCCGGCACGAGGGATGAGCCGGACGGTATTCTGTTGTTTTTATGGTATAATTGGTGATGATTTTTCCGGGAGGGCGTAATGTCTGACACGATAAAGAAGGCGATATTCCCGGCAGCCGGCCTCGGGACGAGGTTCCTGCCTGCAACAAAGGCCTCGCCCAAGGAGATGCTTCCGATTGTCGACAAGCCGATGATCCAGTATGGGGTCGAGGAGGCGATTTCCTGCAACATCAAGGAGATCGTCATCGTCACCGGCAAGCACAAACGCACTATCGAGGACCACTTCGATTACGCCTTTGAGCTCGAGGAGAAGCTGAAGAAGAGCGGAAAGAAGAAGCTGATCGAGGAGATCAACAGGCTGAGCAGGATCAAGATCGCCTATATACGGCAGGGCTATGCCCTCGGGCTCGGCCACGCGATATCCTGCGCAGAGCCCTTTGTGAACAACGAGCCCTTTGCGGTCATCCTGAGCGACGATATTATCGATCCGAAAGATACCCTGCTGAAGGACATGGTGCATCTGTACAGGAAACTGAAGGCGCCTATCCTCGCCCTGGAGCGGGTACCGGCTGCCGATACGCACCGGTACGGGGTCATCGACGGCAAATCCGAAGGTGGGGGTGTATTCCGTATTAACGGACTGGTCGAGAAGCCGGCGCCGGGCGAGGCCCCTTCGAACCTTGCGATCATCGGAAGATACATCCTCACCCCTGATATCTTCACCATCCTCTCCCGGTCGAAGCCCGGCAGGGGCGGAGAGATTCAGCTGACCGATGCGATCGCCGAACTCCTCAGGAAGCGGCCTGTCTACGGCTACCTCTTCAGGGGAAGGCGGTACGATGCCGGAGACAAGCTGGGGTACCTCAAGGCCACGGTTGACTTCGCCCTCAAGAACCCCGAACTTTCCGCGGCCTTCCGTTCCTACATCGTCGGCGTGTCGCGGAGACTGAAGAAGTAATCGCCTTTCCCGGTTGTTGCCTTCACCTGCAAAGTGTGCTTAAATTTGAGTAGAATGTACGTACTGATCACATCCGTACAAAGGAGACGTAATGGCTGAGGCGGAAAAAAACGCTGAAGAGAAGGAAGTTCAGATCCCGGACAATCTGCCGATATTGCCCGTGCGGGACATTGTCGTTTTTCCCTACATGATCATCCCCCTGTTTGTCGGCAGGGAGGTCTCGATAAAGGCTATAGATTACGCGCTGAGCGGCAACAGGATGATCCTCCTCCTGACCCAGAAGGACCTGAGTATCGAAAACCCGACGACCGACGATCTCTACCGGGTCGGCACCGTCGGCATGGTCATGCGTATGCTGAAACTCCCGGACGGGAGGGTGAAGATCCTGGTGCAGGGACTCGCCAAGGCGCGGGTGAAGAAGTTCGGCAAACCGGACGAGTTCTTCTCGGCCGATATCGAGAGGATCGAGGAGATTAAGCCCCATACCCTGTCGATCGAGGAGGAGGCGCAGATCAGGACGGTCAAGGAGCAGCTGGACAAGGCGGTCTCCTACGGGAAGACGATCCTCCCGGACATCATGGTGGTGATCGAGAATATGGATGACCCCGGCCGCCTCGCGGACCTCGTCGCCTCGAACCTCGGGCTGAAGGCCGAGCAGGCTCAGGAGATCATCGAGATAGGCGACCCGGTGGAGCGGCTCAAGAAGGTGAGCGATATCCTGAACCGGGAGATCGAACTGCTCATCGTGCAGCAGAAGATCCAGACAGAGGCCCGGGGCGAGATCGACAAGACCCAGCGGGAATATTTCCTCAGGGAACAGCTCAAGGCGATCCAGAAAGAGCTGGGCGATATCGACGAGCGCGCCGAGGAGGTCAGGGAATTCAGGAAGAAGATCGACGAGGCGAAGATGCCGGAAAAGGTCCTGAAGGAGGCTGAAAAGCAGCTCAAGCGGATCGAGAAGATGCACCCGGACAGCGCCGAGGCCGCTACGATCAGGACATACCTCGACTGGCTCGTGGAACTGCCGTGGTCGAAGAGCACGAAGGACAACCTCGACATCAAGCTGGCCAAGAAGGTGCTCAACGATGACCATTATGACCTCGAAAAGGTGAAGGAGCGCATCCTCGAATACCTGAGCGTCAGGAAGCTGAAGGAGAAGATGAAGGGGCCGATCCTCTGTTTCATCGGACCGCCCGGCGTCGGCAAGACGTCGCTGGGCCGCTCGATAGCCCGCTCACTCGGCAGGGAGTTTGTGCGCATGTCCCTCGGGGGAGTCCGCGACGAGGCGGAGATCAGGGGACACCGCAGGACGTATGTCGGTGCGCTGCCGGGGAGGATCATCCAGGGCATCAAGCAGGCCGGCACGAACAACCCGGTCTTCATGCTGGACGAGATCGACAAGATCGGCATGGACTTCAGGGGCGACCCCTCGTCGGCTCTGCTCGAGGTGCTCGACCCTGAGCAGAATTTCTCCTTTGCGGACCACTACCTGGCGGTGCCCTTTGACCTGACGAACGTCATGTTCATCACCACCGGCAACCTCGCCGACACCATCCCCAGCCCCCTGAGGGATAGGATGGAGATCATCTATCTTTCGGGATATACCACGGAGGAGAAACTCGGCATCGCCAGGAAGTATCTCCTGCCGAAACAGCTCGAGGAGCACGGCCTGACGAGCAAGATACTCGAAACCACCGACGAGGCGCTGGAACTGCTGATATCCCAGTACACGAGGGAGGCGGGCGTCAGGAACCTCGAGAGGGAGATCGCGAACCTCTGCCGCAAAGTCGCCCGGAGGATAGCGGAGGGCAAGGACAAGGAGTTCAAGATAGAGGTAAAGAACCTCCAGAGTTTTCTCGGGGTCCCGAAGTTCCTCCCTGAGGAGGAGATGGAATATGACGAGGTGGGGGTATCCACCGGGCTCGCCTGGACGGAGTCCGGAGGCGACATCATCTACATCGAGGCTACGACGATGATGGGGAAGGGCAGTCTCACCCTTACCGGCCAGCTGGGAGACGTCATGAAGGAATCGGCCCAGGCCGCCCTCAGCTATGTGCGGTCCAAGGCGACGGAGCTGGGGATCAAGGAGGACGTCTTCTCGAAACTCGACATCCACGTGCATGTACCGGCCGGGGCGATCCCCAAGGACGGGCCCTCTGCGGGCATAACCATAGCGACTGCCCTGGCGTCCGTGCTGACCGGCATGCCGGTGAACAAGAACATCGCGATGACCGGGGAAGTGACCCTCCGCGGAAGGGTCCTGCCGATCGGCGGGCTCAAGGAAAAGACCCTCGCCGCCAAGAGGATGGGCATCCGGAAGGTGATCATCCCCAAACGGAACAAGAAGGACCTCGAGGAGATACCGAAGTATATCAAGAAGGACATGGAATTCGTGTATGCGGAAACGATGGACCAGGTGCTGAAGGTCGCCCTCAAGAACCCCAAGAAGGCTGAAAAGAAGACGAAGAAGCGGTGACCATGGGTGTAGCTCCCCGCATACGCCCATGAAGCTCGCCGGCATCGGGGAACTCCCTCTGCTGGAGAAACTGAGGGACCGCTTTTCCCGGAACAAGGCCGGCATCCTCCTGGGCATCGGTGATGACGCTGCAGCGATACGGCCTTCGGCCCTGCCCCTCCTGCTTACCACGGACATGATGGTGGGGGGGGTGCATTTCGACCTCTCCTACACAACGCCGTACCAGGTCGGGTTCAAGCTGGTGACCGTCAATGTGAGCGATATCTATGCGATGGGCGGGACCCCGCAGTACCTGCTCCTTGACTTCGGAGCACCCGGGACGATGGAGATGAAGTCCTTCACCCGCCTCTTCGACGGGGTCGAGGATGCGATGAGGCTCTACGGAGTTTCGCTGGTGGGAGGAGACATCTCGTCGGCCGGAGAACTCGTCCTGTCGGCAACGGTTGTCGGGCGCGGAGAAAAGGTCCTGCGCCGGTCCGGAGCACGTGCGGGAGACCGCATCTACGTGACCGGGCATCTCGGCGATTCCGCATGTGGACACGCGCTGCTGAAGAAGATGAAGAGACCGATTGAAATCGAAAGAGGAAAGAAGATGCTGTTGCCCCGCCTTCCCTGGAGTGTGATCAGGCCGCTTGTCGCGAGGCATCTCCTGCCGACCGCGGTCAGGCCGGGAAGATATGTTGCCGCGGCATCGGCGATGATGGACATCAGCGACGGACTCCTCATCGACCTTTCCCGGCTGTGCAGGGAAAGCGGCGTCGGCGCGGTGGTGTATGAGGAGGGCATCCCTGTCTCCGATGAGCTGCGGGCGGCCTCGGCATATCTTCGCAGGGACCCCCTTGAATTTGCGGCCGCGGGCGGCGAGGATTATGAACTGCTCTTTACATCGCCCCGTCGCGGAGTTGCCGGCGCCTTCTGCGTCGGCGAGATCACGGAACGGGGGTTGATGATGAAGGACAGGCAGGGCAGGGTGAGAAAGATTTCCGCAAGGGGTTACCGGCACTTTGGCATTCAGGGATAAGATCAGTCAGATACTTTCGATCAGGGAATCGCCGCATCGCATCGCGCTCGCATTCAGCGTCGGCATCTTCATCGGCATGTCGCCGCTCCTGGGCATACACACCCTCCTGGGCATCGCGGTCGCCTGGCAGTTCAGGCTCAACAAGCTCGTCACCCTCGTCGGCGTTTACGTGACGAACCCCTGGACGATCATCCCCATCTACACCTTTGGTACGTGGCTGGGGGCCAAACTCCTGGGCGTTCGTCATCTGCTGCCGGACATCGACTGGTCTCACCTTACCTTCATGGGTTTTATCAATGATTTCCGCCACCTTCTCATGCCCTTTGTCGTCGGAACGACCTTTGTCGGCACGATTTCGGCGATTGCCGGTTACGCCCTTATCTACCATTCGGTGAAGAAGGCCCGTGGGTAAGGCGCACCTCCTCAGCCTCGGCTGCCCCAAGAACCTCGTTGACTCGGAAAAGCTCCTCAAGAGGATGAGCGAAGAGGGTATCCATTACTCGTCCAACCCCGAGGAATCGGATATTATCCTCGTGAACACCTGCGGCTTCATCGAGGAGGCGAAGAGAGAATCGATCGGGGAGATACTGAAGGCGGCTGCACTGAAGAAGAAGGGACGCCGCAAGAAGCTCGTCGTCTTCGGCTGTCTCGCCAAGCGGTCCGGGGCAGAGCTGAAGAAGGAGATCCCGGAGATCGATGCTATCTGGGGAGTCGGAGACGAAGATGCCATCCTCCGGTTCTGCAGCAGGCAGGTCGAGGCGTCGGCCGAATCCGGCTGCGACCGGTTTGTCGAGACGCCGTATGCTTACCTGAAGGTCGCCGAGGGATGCGACCGCGCCTGTTCCTATTGCGTTATTCCCGGCATCCGGGGAACATATAAGAGCAGAAGCCCGGAAGAGGTGCTTGCAGAGGCGGAGGCTCTCGTCAGGTCCGGCAGGAAGGAACTCATCCTCGTCGCGCAGGACATCACCTCCTACGGCAGGGACCTCGGCGGCTATCCGCTGTCCCGCCTCCTGGGGGAAATGGCGTCCCTTGAAGGCGATTTCTGGATACGCCTTCTCTACCTGTACCCCGCTGCGATCGACGATCAGCTCCTCGAGACGATTGCCGCGCAGGAGAAGATCTGCAACTACATAGACATGCCCCTGCAGCACACCGAGGGAAGGATACTGAAACTCATGGGAAGGGGCGGAAACTCCGGCGTCTTCAGAAGACTGATCAGGCGCATCAGGGAGATCGTCCCTGCTGTTGCGATACGTACGACGTTTATTACGGGTTTTCCGCAGGAGACGGAGGAGGAATTCAGCGCGATGCTGGCATTTATCGGAGAGATGCAGTTTGAACGGCTCGGCGCCTTCACGTATTCCCGCGAGGAGGGGTCCGCCGCGTATCGATTGAAGGGGCAGGTCCCGAAGCGGATGAAGGAGAACCGGCGCGACCGCATGATGGAGGCGCAGTCCGCAATCTCCCTCCGAAAGAATGAGGCCCTGCTCGGGAAGACCCTGCGGTCGATCGTGGATGAGGTCGAGGATGTTGCGATAGCCCGGCTCTATTCCCAGGCCCCGGAGATCGACGGCGTCGTCTTTATCGAGACGAGGGATGTCATGAAGGGCGAATTCGTCAACGTGCGCATCACGGGTGCGTATGATTACGATCTGAAGGGGGTAGTGGAAGGATGAAGAAGGTCCCGGTGGTGCACATCGTCCTCTTTGTCCTCACCTTCTTTTCGACCCTGGTGGTGGGAGCGCTTCACGATGGAGTCGACATCTTCAAAGACCCTTTTGGCTTATACAGGGGACTTCCCTTCTCGGTGACGCTGCTTTGTATCCTCCTGTCGCATGAGTTGTCCCACTACCTGCTGTCGAGAAGGCACCGGGTCGAGGCGACGCTTCCCTACTTCATCCCCGCGCCGACACTCTTCGGCACACTCGGGGCGTTTATCAAGATGAAGTCCCCCATAGAGACCCGCAACGCTCTCATGGATATCGGAGCCTCAGGGCCTATCGCCGGTTTCGTGCTTTCGGTTGCAGCTACGGCCGCCGGGCTCTTCTTCTCGAAGGTCGTCCAGGTGCAGCCGACGGAAGGCATGATCACCCTCGGGGATTCACTGCTCTTCAGGGGATTGTCGTGGGTGATCCTGGGGAACATTCCCCAGAACCATGATGTATTTCTCCATCCCGTTGCCCTGGCGGGGTGGATCGGATTCTTTGTCACTTCGATCAACCTCCTGCCGATCGGCCAACTGGACGGCGGTCATATAGCGTATGCCCTTTTGGGCGAGCGGCATGCCTTCCTGTCGAAGATCCTGGCCGGAGTGATGGCTGCGATGGGGCTTTTTGTCTGGGAGGGCTGGATCGTCTGGGCGGTGCTGCTCGTTCTCCTCGGACTGAGGCACCCGCCCATCTTCTATCCCGAGATCCCCCTCGATCCGCTCCGTCGGAAGATAGGCTGGGTGAGTCTCATCATCTTCATCCTCACCTTCACGCCGGTTCCGATCACGGTCGCGTAGCAAACAAAGAGGGGCGCACAATGTGCGCCCCTCTTTGTTGCCTTGCAACCGAAATACCTAGAATCTCCAGGTGATCCCGAAATCGATGCTGTTTTCCTGCAGGTCCGCCTCGATGGAGACGGGGACCGCTGCAAAGCCGCCCTTGCCGTCGGGGAAGGCCGCTGTCCCTGTTTCTCTGACCGTCTTCTTGAAGGCATGGGTGAAGCCCAGGTCAAGGGAGACGCTCCTGGTGAGCTGATACCCGAGTCCGACGGTTGCGTGGGTCTGGACGACAGCCGGGAAGCCGGCTACCCTCAGCACCTCGTACTGAAACGGCGGGACGAGCTTGCCCTGCACATCAACCGGCGGCGTCGATGCATCGAGGGCGTTGATCTTCACCGGGTTGTTGGCGTAATTCACGCCGGCCCGCAGGGCGATCTTCGGGTCAGGACGGTACTGTACGCCGAGGGCCCAGACCCACTGGTTCTTCCAGCCGAAATCCTTGTACCCGGTCGCATCCGCCCAGTTGACCCACTTGACGTTTGTTTCGATCAGCAGTTTGCCGGGTGTCGGCTCGACGGAGACACCGAGGCCGACGGTCTGGGGGCTCTCGAGCTTCAGATCATCCAGTGTCGTGCTGCCGAAGGCCGCGTCGAAATTCGCCACGCGTTTGTGTTTGATCTGCTGCGGGCTTACGTACGTTGCGCCGAACTGAAACGGTCCGGTCTTGTAGATGGCGCCGAGCTGCGCTCCGATGCCGAAGCCGGAGGACGTGCCGTGCTCCAGGTCGAGGGCGCCGTAGTTCACATGGATCGCCGCTCCGATCGAGAAGTTCGGGTTCACGAGGTACGCGAGGTTCGGCGCGAATTTCATGACCTGCAGGTTCGTATAGACCGCCTGGTTGCCGGGAGTAGAGGGGTCGAGGTCGAACTTGTCGCGGTAGTCGACGCCCAGGCCGGAGACGCCGTAGGCGGCGAGGCCGAAGCGCAGGTTCGGCGAAATGGGAGAGGAGATGCCGATGGCCGGGATGATAAAGATGTCCGAGTTGCTGCGCTGTGTCCCGGTATCAAGGCCGGGCATGGTTATGCGCGTATGGGCGGTAGGCATGAAGATGGTGCCTGAGAAATCGAAACCGGAGCCAGGGCAATAGGGGCCGAAACACATGGCAGCCGGGTTCGAGAAGACGGCGCTGATCGAGTCCTGCGGAGAGGCGATGCCGACTCCGCCCATGGCGCGGGAGACCGGGCCGATGCTGATGAGATTGTCCCCGTTGGTCGCTGACGAGACCCCGGAGAGGGAGACGAGGAAAAGCAGGGCAAACAGGACGGGCAAAGCTCTTTTCATGAAAAACCTCCTTTGGGACAGGTATTGGAGCAGGGACGGTAAAACCGGCGCACCGCTCCCTTTTTGGATATCCGGCAGAATGAGAAGAGAGTATTCATCACTGATCGACCCATTGTATCACAGAAGTGCTTTGACTGAAAACGCAACAGCCGCAAATCCGGGCAGGACCACTCCCTGTGCCGCCACCCGCGGCTGCCCCTGATTACCGGCGATATGGTATACTTAATAGAAATTTTACCTGCCAAGGAGATTGCCTCATGAAAGTTTTTCTTAAAGAAGAAGTCAAGAGCCTCGGGAAGATGGGGGATGTGGTGAACGTCGCCGATGGCTACGCGAGGAACTTTTTGTTCCCCAAGAAGCTTGCAGTAGAGGCGAATACCAAGAATATCAAGGAGTTCGAGCATCATAAGAAGGCTATCCTCGAAAAGGCGGCCAAGATCAGGGACACGGCGAAGCTGACCGCAGACAAGCTCTCCTCCGTCTCCCTCACGATTAAGGCAAAGGCGGGCGAGGAGGACAGGCTCTTCGGTTCTGTCACGACCATGGACATCGCCGAGGCGCTCAAGGCCGAAGGGTACGACGTCGACAGGAAGAAGATCAGCCTCGATGAGCCGATCAAGCGGCTCGGGAGCTATACGGTCGAGGTTAAGGTGCACTCTGATGTGGCGGCATCCATAAAGGTGAACGTCATTCAGGAATAAAGCAGTTCAGGCATGAAGGAAACTGAATCATCCATCGACAAACTCCCCCCCCAGAGCGTCGAGGCGGAGCAGTCTGTTCTCGGCGCCATCCTGATCGATAACGGTGCACTCATGACCGCCCTGGAACTCATCGGGGCGGACGATTTCTACCGGGAATCCCACCGCAGGATCTTCCATGCGATGACCGAGCTCTTTGACAAGAGCGAGCCGATCGACATCATCACCATGACCGAGCACCTCGGACGCAAGAACGAGCTGGAGACGGTCGGAGGCGGCCAGTACCTCGCATCCCTTGCCGCGATGATCCCCACGGCAGCAAACATAAAGTACCACTCCAAGATCATCCGTGAAAAGGCGATGCTGCGGGGGCTGCTCCGCTCCGTCACGGACATCGCACGCTCGGTCTACGACAGCGAGCTCGACCCGGAAGAGCTGATCGATTTTGCGGAAAAGACGGTCTTCGATATATCCGACAAGCGGATCAAGACCTCTTTTTCGACCCTGAAGTCCGTCATCAAGGACAGCTTCCAGATGATCGAACAGCTGTATGACCGGAAGGAGACGGTCACCGGCGTGCCTTCCGGCTTCAAGGACCTCGACGAGATGACGACCGGCTTCCAGAAGAGCGACCTGATCATCATCGGCGGCAGGCCCTCGATGGGCAAGACCGCCTTCAGCCTCAACATCGCCCAGCATGTGGGGGTCGAGATGAAGGAGCCTGTCGCGGTATTCAGCCTGGAAATGGCGAAGGAACAGCTCGCCTTCCGGATGCTCTGCTCCGAGGCGATGGTCGATTCGAACAGCGTGCGGAAGGGCTTCATCAGGAAGGACGACTGGCACAAGCTCACCAGCGCCGCCGGAAAACTGGCGGAGGCGCCGATCTTCATCGACGACTCCTCGGCGATCACCATCCTCGAGATGCGCGCAAAGGCCCGGCGACTGAAGGCCGAGCACGGGCTAAGCCTCGTGGTTGTGGATTATCTTCAGCTGATGCGGGGCAGAGGCAACGCCGAGCGCCGCGAACAGGAGATATCCGAGATATCCCGCTCGCTGAAGGCTCTTGCGAAGGAACTGCGGGTGCCCGTCATCGCCCTCAGTCAGCTCAACCGCGGCGTCGAGACGAGGAGCGGAGAGAAGAGGCCGACCCTTGCGGACCTGCGGGAGTCCGGGGCTATCGAGCAGGACGCTGATGTGATACTATTCCTCTACAGGGACGAGGTCTACAACAAGGACCGGCAGGACAACAAGGGGAAGGCAGAGATCATCGTCTCCAAGCAGAGGAACGGACCGACAGGCAGCGTATTTCTGACCTTCCTCTCGAATTGTACGAGGTTCACGGAATATACGGACAGGGAATACCGCGAGGTGGAAGACTCTTTTTAGCGATCTTCCGCGCTCCAGGGAGGTGCGATGCGCAGGGCCCCCGCTGTTGCAGGACAATTCTACCACGCCGCGAGAGAGCGTCTTATCAGCCAGGTCGATGAGTATGTCGACAGGAACGCCCCCCGGGAGGACTGCCTCGGCATCGTATCTCCCCACGCGGGGCTGCTCTACTCAGGGGCCGTGGCCGGCGCGGTCTATTCTTCGATAAAGTTTCCGAAGACCTTTCTCCTCCTCGGGCCGAACCACACGCGCCTCGGCTCCCGCCTCTCCCTCATGGAAAGCGGCGAATGGGAGATACCCACCGGCGTCTTCTCCATCGACACGAGGCTCGCCGGAAAGATCATGCAGAACTGCCCCGCGGTCTCCCGCGACTCGCAGGCCCACCTCTTCGAACACTCCCTCGAGGTGCAGTTGCCCTTTATCGCCTGCTTTTCCGGAGATGTCCGGATCGTCCCCCTGGCGATGCAGAGCGCTACCGTCGAGGAGTGCCTGGAGCTGGGAGAAGGGATAGCGGCAGCGGTTAAGGCGGTGGATTATCCGGTGGTGATCGTCGCCAGCTCGGACATGAGCCATTACCTGCCGGACAAGGTTGCACGCGCAAAGGACCGTTATGCGATAGACCGCATGCTCGCTCTCGACCCGAAGGGGCTCTATGAGACCGTGCGACGGGAACAGATAACCATGTGCGGTTATCTCCCGGCGACCGTCATGCTGGCGGCGGCGAAGCTGCTGGGCGCCGGGTCCGCTCGTCTCGTGCGGTACGCTACCTCGGGGGACGTAAGCGGCGATTACGAGAGCGTCGTCGGCTATGCGGGGATCGTTGTCCGGTAGGGGCGGAGCATCCAGGGCACACTAACGCCGGGGCGAACATGCTCGAACCCATACTGCTGATAGAGGATGACAAGAAGATCGCGCGGGTCGTAAAGGTCTACCTGGAGGGGGCCGGGTACCGGATCGTACATGCGGAGAAGGGGAGGGACGGACTCGACGCTGCCCTGAAGGAAAGACCTCTTGCGGTCATCCTCGATCTCATGCTGCCGGACGTATCGGGTGAGGAGGTCTGCCAGGACCTTCGGGACATGGGCGACTTCCCGATCATCATGCTCACCGCGAAGGCTTCCGAGGAGGAGAGGGTGGCGGGCTTTGCGCTCGGGGCCGACGACTATGTCGTCAAACCCTTCAGTCCCCGTGAGCTCGTCTATCGGGTGAAGGCCGTCCTGAAGCGGCTGCAGAAGGCTGATCTCGGGTCGGCCGCGCTGCTGAGCTTCAATGAAGGGGCACTTGTCGTCGACGGCCGGAGTTACTCCGTCGCCCGGAAGGGCCGGGAGGTGAACCTCACGCCGACTGAATTCAAGGTCCTCTTCACCCTGGCCTCTTACCCGGCGAAGGTATTTACGCGCGAGGAACTCGTCGAAAAGGCCCTGGGCTATCAGTTCGAGGGGTACGAGCGGAGTATCGACGCGCATATCAAGAACATCAGGCACAAGATCGAAGAGGACGCCAGGAACCCGGTCTTCATCATCACGATCTACGGTGTCGGGTACCGTTTTTCCGGCAGGAGGGATGTTTAAGAGTCTCCGGATAAAGTTCTTCCTCCTGCTGATCGCGGTCTCTGCCATCGCCCTGTCCGCCGCCCTCCTGCTGCGTGAGCTGCTCGTCCGCGATTTCAGGGAATACCTCGAGGGCGAGATGGAAGACCGTGTCTACTGGGTGACGGCTGCCCTCGAAAGCAGCTACGAAAAAAACGGGGCATGGTCGCAGGATGCGGTGATCGAGGATACGGTCTGGGCCCTGATGCTCGGCCTCGATATGAGGTTGTACGACGCGACCGGCGGCCTGGTCATCGACACCGGCCACGCGGTCTCCACCCTCTCGCCCCTCGTCTCAAAGCGGGTGAAGGCGATCTCGGAGCAGAGGGGGCAGGAAAAGAATGCGCGGTTCATCCCGTATGCCCTGTTCCTCGGCGGCAGGGAGATCGGCCGTCTTGAGGTGCATTTCCTCAGGCCGAGCAAGGAAGATGTCTTCATCAGCCGGTCCAATACGCTCCTCTTCATCTCCCTTATCTGCCTGGGCGGGATCGCCGTGCTCCTGAGCGTGGTGTCGGCCCGGAGGCTGACGAAGCCGATCAGGGGGCTGACCGAGGCCGCCTCCGCCATAGGCGCAGGAGACCTGACAAGACGGGTTGTCGCCACAGGCAAAGACGAATTGTCCGTCTTGTCGGCTGCCTTTAACCGGATGGCGCTTGCGCTTGAAAAACAGGAAGGCCTCCGGAGGAAGCTGACCGCCAACATCGCCCATGAGCTGCGCACCCCCCTGACCGCGGTGCGCGGGGAACTCGAGGGGATGATGGACGGCTACATCCCTGCGGACAGAGAGCACATCCAGTCTCTCTATGCGGAGATCAACCGGCTCCGCAGGATCATCGAGGCGATCGAGGAACTCTCGAGCGCGGAGGCGAGCAGCCTGAACCTCGACCTGAGGCCGATCGACCTCGGACCATTTCTCCTGAATATCTCGGACAGGTTCGGACGGCTGTTCTCCGAAAAGGGCGTCTCCCTGACGGTGAAGTGCGACGAGGACCTGTCTGTCCATGCGGACCCGGAGAGGCTGAGCCAGGTCCTCATCAACCTGCTCTCCAACGCGCTGAAGGCGACGGGGCAGGGCGGGGCCGTCGGGGTCAGGGCGTCTGATACGGACGACGGCGTGGTCATCGAGGTTTCTGATACCGGCACCGGCATCAGGGAAGAAGACCTTCCCTATGTCTTCGAGCGGTTCTACCGGGCGTCTGAAGGCGGCCTCGGCCTTGGCCTGGCGATCGTCAGGGAGCTGGTGGATGCGCACGGAGGCAGCATCACCTGCCGGAGCGAATACGGGCAGGGGGCGGCCTTTACGGTCACGCTGCCGCGCCAGGGGCTTCACAATTCTTCATAATCTCTTCGCCGCTGTTTCATAGTCTCCTGTTATCCTGTAGTCAACAGCTGATGAATGTATCTTCCGCACAAGGAGAAAGGAGGAAGTGAAATGAAACGGGCACTGTACATTCTGATGATCGGGGTCCTTGCAGCCGGAATCCTGGCAGCAGGCGGCAGCAGGGCCGAGGCGATGAATAATGAATCCGCTGCCCTGCTTGCAGGGGGGATAGCGCTTTTCGGAGGGGCTGTCCTCAATGCGGTTACTCATCCGGCACCGGTGTATGCCGAGGCGTACCCCTCGGGGTACTACGGTTATTCCTACCGGCCGGTGAGGTCGAGGGTCATCTATGTTGCTCCGGCATACCGGGGCCACCGCAGGGATTGCGACCATGACTATGACCACGACCGGTACGAACCGCGCAGGTGGCGGCAGCATGACCGCTGGTAAGAAGACGATGCGGAGACGCGAGGCGCTCACGGCGAATGATATAGATGACGTGCAGGATCGGGCGGCATATAGAGAGCTCACCCTTCGGTATGAAGCAGCTGGGGCTGTATCCCGGCCTCTCGCCGTGAGCTGCTGCCGGAGGGACCGGTATGAACCGTATGCCTGTCCTGCACGCCACCGCGGATATGGTCGGTATCTGAAGGGAAGGCGTGCATCGTGGCGATGCACAAATAATCTGATAAGAAAGGAGGTAACGAGATGAAGGCGATAGCATGGATGATGACCCTTGTAGCGGTGTTGGTCTTTGCCGGCAGCGCCCTGGCGGTCCCGCCGGGCAAGGTCCTCGACTGGGATTCCAAGGCAGGCAAGGTGACCTTCGACGGCAAGGCGCACGCTGACAAGGGTCTCAAATGCAACGACTGCCATACGAAGATCTTCAAGATGAAGAAGGGATCTTCGGCGATGACCATGGCGGCGCTGAACGAGGGAAAGTTCTGCGGCGAATGCCATAACGGCACCAAGGCATTCAAGACGAATGATCCCAAGAACTGTTCAAAGTGCCACAAGAAGTAGTCTGAAGGGACGGGCGGACGCCTGTCCGCCCATCCCTTCCTCGGGCCGATTGACCTGGTGGCCGGTAATTTCTATAATGTCACTGAAATCCCGAAAATACCTCTGTCCCGGAAGGAGAGCATCTTCAGCGTGGGAAAGTCTGCGGTAGTGGTCATATCGGTGGCGGCCCTGTTTCTCTCCCTTACGGTGGAGGGTCCGGGCGTCCTGCAGGGGGGACCCGCGGTCTGCGCAGCCCAGGGCGCGGAGGACCGCTCGCCCTACGGCGGATTCAGGGGCGGGGCCTACGGAGAAAAGAGGGCGGTTGCGACGGCTGATGACGCCCGCAGGGTGCTGCAGGAATATTTCGGAAAGCGCGGCCTGCGCACCGGAGACATACGGGAGAAGGAGCTTTATTTCGAGGCGGACATCCTGGACCGGAGCGGCGCCGTGGTCGACAAGGTGATCGTGAACAAGCGCAACGGCCGGATACGCTCCATATACTGAGTCCCGTATCCTGTTGTCCCTCTGGTATGATATGCCTGCCCGTGCAATGCATGAACGATGAGCGGAAAGAAAGAAACAGACAGGCCTGATCCCGGCATTCCCGACGATGCGGTCAAGGTGCGAGAGACCGGCGGATGGGCCTTCTATTTTTCAAGAGTAAAAGGCTCGGTCTATATCAGACATGCGGATACTCCGGAGCTCAGGCTTTCCGCTGACGAGACGCGGGAGCTTTTCGAAGGCCTGAAGGTCCTTATCGCAGCGGTCGCAGAGCAAGGCAGGAAGGCACCTGCGGAGGCGTCGAGGAACAAGAGGAAATTCCCGCGGTATACGAGACGCTGCGAGGTCGAATTCACGCTGGAGGGGGTGACGAACCGGGGGATTGGAAGCGATTTCTCCCTGAACGGACTCTTCATCAGGACGAACCATCCCTTTTCCCCGGGAGAGGTGATCGATGTCCTCATCCATCTGTCGGACGGGACGACGGCGAGGGTCAGGGGCAGGGTGAAGAGGGCGATGAAGAGTGCCGTCGGCAATCTCCTGGGCGCCTCGATGAAGGCGCTGAAAAACGGGATGGGTCTGGAACTCACGGAAAAAGACGCCCACTATCTCCACTTCATACGCGCACTCCTGCACAACAGCAAAAAGGGTGATCAAAACCCTTCCGGCGGCGGGTAGATGAAGTGGAAGGATAATCTCTCCTTCATACTCGTCGACACACGGGAGGCCGGGAACATCGGCGCATCTGCCCGCGCGCTGAAGAATCTCGGGTTCTCGCGACTCGAACTCGTCCGGCCGAAGAAATTCCCCTCTGAAGAGGCCGGCTGGTTTGCCCACGGGGCTGAGGACGTGCTCTCCCGGGCTATCGTATATCCTGATCTGGCCCCTGCCGTAAAGAAGAAGTCCGTTGTCGTCGGAGCCACGAGGAGGGCGGGAAAGAAACGCGGCCCTATCTATTCGGTGAGGGAGGCTGCGGAGAGCATCAGGGCCCTTGCGGAGAAGAACCGCGTCGGCATCCTGTTTGGCCGCGAGGACAGGGGCCTCACCAACGAAGAGGCGGATGAGTGCGCCTTCATGATCAGCATCCCCGCTGCGCCGGAGAACCCCTCCTTTAATCTCAGCCAGGCGGTGCTGATCGTTGCCTACGAGCTGTCGTATGCCAATTTCACCATCAGTCAGCCCGCCCCGATCATCACCAATGAGGAGTTTTCTCTCCTGTTCCAGAGGCTCCGGTTGATCATGAAGACTGCCGGATATTCTCCAAAGGGCATACGGGACGACGAGGAGGGGGTCATGGCCGATCTGAAGCGGCTGATCGCGCGGGCAGGCGTCACGCAGCGCGAGGCGCGCATGCTCCATGGCATCTTCTCCCAGATAGAGGAGGCCGGGGCCGGATCGGGCTCCGGCGCGAAGCGGGCGAAGGGGAGATCGTTGAAGTGACCCCGGTTCTTCAGCCCATATCAAAAAGTGCCTCATGATATAATACGGCCATGCCGGTATCGATTCTGCTGCTCATCCTCATCATCGCGTTGATCACCATCTTTTCCGTGCAGAACGCCGCGCCTGTTTCGATCTCCTTTCTTTTCTGGAAATTCGAGGCGTCCCTCGCGGTGGTGATCTACCTGCTTGTCCTGTTGGGCGTGCTCCTCGGGGTCATGCTTATCTACAGCCTGAAGTTGAGGGCATCCCTGAAGAAAAATGACGGCCGAAAGAGGAATGGCGTCTGATTGCCGGGTCATCCTGCATTGCGCTCTGCTTTTGGTGATATAATGAGTCTGTTGTTCAATCCATGATTCAAGGAGGCGGGTGATGAGGTCTTCCGCGGGGTATTTCAGGACGTTGGGCATAGTGGCGGTTGGGGTGCTGTTCAGCCTGATGCTGGCCGGCCAGGCATTTTCCGGGGAGAACGACGCACAGGGCGCGCTCGTCAAAGGCGGGAAGAAGGGGAGTAAGGCTGCTGCCGCCTCTGATCAGGAAAAAGGCAAGTCAACAGGGCAGGGCGGCCTGCTGGTAAAGCCGAAGAAGGGCGGGGATGCGGGGACCTCCAAACAGGATACAACGCCCGCCTCGAAACACCTGACCGGCGCAAAGGGCAAGCAGAAGAAGACCACGTCCCAGGAGACGACGAACGAGACCGATGCAGCCAAGAAGAAGAAAGGCGGCATGCTCGTCCAGCCGAAGTAGACAGTTATTGGTGAACTCCGGAATATGCAAGGCCGCAGGCATCCCCCGCCCGCGGCCTTTGTGTTGCGGTCAGCGGAGGCGGGCTGAGGTCTATTTTATGTAGTAACCGGAAACCCGCCAGGTGCCGTCCCGGTCTCTCATGGGGGTGACGGTCTCAACAGCCGATTTCTTCTTTTCGAAGGATGTGGTGAATTGGATGACAACATATTCGCCGTCAGGGGCGCCGGGCAGCGAGGTCTTATAGGTCTTCGACTGTATCGTCCGCGACAAAGACCTGCCGAGGGGCTTCCTTACCGCCTGAAGCGACTGCTCCCACTGTGCCTGCGTCACCGCGTTTCGAAAGGGCTCAGCCGCATCCTTCCAGCTCTCGGCATATTTCCCTTCATCGATCACCCTCAGCCACCTCTCGGCTGAGGAGACGGCCGCTTTCTCCTTTTCAGAACCTGCGGCCCAGATGGCGCCGGCCTGGAGAATCAGGCTGACTGCAACAAGAACTGCTATCCTGCGAATCATGGTATCTCCTTTCGTGCATCCCTATTTTTCACGCCATTGAATCTCGGTCACGACAGTGCCGGAAAGAGAATTTACATATTCCCTATTCATCCTGCCCCCGGCCTCCTTCTTTCCCTTCAGGAAGTGATCGCAGAATAGCGCCATCATCGCCTTTGAGATCCTCTGAACATCCGTCCGCGACTCTGAGGGGAAAAGCCAGGCCTTGGGATTGTCCGCGAAACTGAAGTGATCGGCGTTTTCGAGCCAGAGGAAGTATTTATTGCCCGGGGGCAAGAGGTCCCAGAATTGCCACCGCGCCTCGGCCGGCATGGCCTTATCGTCAAAGGTCTTCCCTGTATCCTTCGAGCCTGTCATGCCGACTATCGGGCGATTGATGGTCTTGTAGCTTTCAGTGCTGAAATACGTGGTCCCCGGCGGCTGCGGAGACATCGCCAGACCAAAGGTGACCCGCGGGTCGCTGTAGTCGCGCCCAAGCCCCCTGCCGGGACTGGTCACCGGCTCGAGATAATCGACAATAGGACGTGCGCCGCATACGGCGAGGGTGGTATACGCACCATACGAGTGGCCCATGACCCCGATCCTGCCGGTGTTGATCATTCCTGCCAGCGCTTTATGGCCCGTATTCCATAAGACCGCCTGGTCTATGGCGAAGCTGACATCTCCCGGACGCTGAAGCATCGCCTGCGGGTCATGCGTCGTGCGGTTGAGCGCATCCGCAAATCGCAGGTGACCGCCGCGCCGGCTCATGTAGTATTTTATCCGCTCGTTGTTGCTATCCGTATGCTCGACGCAGACAACGACGTAGCCGTGGCTCGCCAGATGCCGCACCTGATGGATGTAGGAATCCCAGTTTCCCCCGCCCCCGTGCGAAAAGACAACGAGCGGGAATTTGCCGCCTGTGGCCGGGAAGTGGACCTTGAGCGGAACCTTACGGTCCTTCCGCTTTGCATCGGTCAGGTCGGGAAACTCGAGCGAGCGGACCTGGTATGGCCCTGGTTTGTCGTATTCCGTCTGGTCTGCCGCTTCGCCGGGCGATGTCCTGGAGAGGAATGTCCCTGAGAGGAGCAAGGATATGCCCAGTATCACAAAGGTGCATCTTTTCATGGAGTGCCTTCCCGTCATCCGTGTCCACATTATATAAGATTAGAAATGAATATCCCTTATTACGTCCAGCATATGCACTCACGGCAGCAGCTAAGACGAGCAGGATTATTGTGGTTTTTATAATTTTCATTTTATGCACAACGCTGGCCATGAGCCGCCGGGGAAATATGATCAATGAAAAAAACCGACAGTTTATCCCCGGTCGGATCGATGGCTTTGTTCTACGTGGCTTCATTTATTGCATTCAAAATATTCGTAGTTCCATTTGCCGCCCGAATCAAGGCATTTGTCGATTAGCATTGATTCTCTTGCCTTCGGATAGCCAAGACTCAGGAGGAATAAGATAATCCATAAATATTTCAGTTTTGATTTCTTCCAGTTGTAATTATTCTTTAATCCAATAAATATCATTACGGCTGTAACCATGGACGCAATGCTATAACAAAAATGAGATATTCCTCTTTGCTCCCATGCCCGAGGATATTTTGTCGGCGGTCCGCCTGCAGCCCAGAAGCTGGCAACCGTGCTGTTTAAATATAATAGTGTCAGGACGATCAGGCTGACGGAGAGACACCAACGTATAATATTTTTTGTCATTATTTTATTTTCTATTTACGTAGAACGACAAAAAGCACTGGCAGCGGCAACCAACAATTGACTTCAAAAAAGCGGCTATTCGCTGTCCAGTGGATTTGATTGTTAGCTGTTGCTTTCAAATTTCTTTCTCAATTTAATCCAAAGCGTTAGACGACTTATTGCCCAGGGCAGCGCGACAAACCATGGACCTGTGGATCGGAGAGACATACCACTACATGCCCTCGCCGATAGCGGTGGGGATATTCGAACTGACGATGATGCGGACAGCGCCCGGCCAGGACTGGAAAAAGGTCGGCAGGATGTTTCACGACTATATGATCGAACAGAGGGACTTCGTCATGGCGAACTGCAGCCACGGCGAAAAGGTAGGGCTCCTCAGGACGATACCCCACGAGGAGATGCTCGACCTGCAGCAGCATGTCGAGATCCTCGATTATGAGAGCGCCTCGGCGATCATCGAGGGGCAGGAGGTGTTTTCGATCGGCACCTGCTCCTGCAGGCATGCGGCCCTGCATGCGGGCGTGCGGTCATGCGATACCCCGCTCGATACCTGCTCGTCCTTCGGGATCGCGGCCGAATTTCTCATCCGCCGTGGTTTCGGAAGGAAGGTGTCAAAGGCGGAGATGCGGGACAACGTCGCCCGGTCGCGCCAGCTGGGACTCGTGCTCAACGTCGACAATGTGCAGAGGAACCCCGCCTACCTCTGCCACTGCTGCAGCGACTGCTGCCACCTCCTTGTCGGCATGAAGAGATGGGGCTTCGCGAACGTTGTCGTCACCTCCGCCTTCCGGCCGGAGACGGATCCCGGGAAGTGCACGGGCTGCGGCCTCTGCAGCCGCGCCTGCCCGGTTGACGCCAGGACGATGGTCGCAGGCGACGGCCCGGCAGCAGGAAAGAAGAAGAGGCCGGTGACGGATATGGCCCGGTGCCTCGGATGCGGCGTCTGCAGCCTGAAGTGCAAGTCACATGCCCTCACACTCGTGAGAAAGAAGAAGAGGATAATCACCCCGGAGTCGACCTTTGAACGCATCATGCTCCAGTGCCTTGAGCGGGGGACCCTCCAGAACCAGCTCTTTGACGATCCGGGGCGCCTGACGCACCAGTTCATGCGCGGCTTTGTCGGAGGGTTCCTGCGCCTTTCCCCGGTGAAGAGGGCGCTGATGAGCGATTCCCTCAGGTCTGTCTTTCTGTCTGCGATGAAGAAGGGTGCTTCAGCCCAGGGCAGGGGCTGGATGACGAGTATCTGATACGGCCCGATCTCCCGGATGCCGGTCACCCGGAGAAGGTCTCACCCCGCGGGCATCACGACTTCCTGGGGCCGCGCCTCCTGAGGAACTGCGTCTCCATGGCCTCTTCAACCTCGAGGCCCTGGATCGCGGTCTTGAAGCGGTCGTAGTCGGCCTCCGTCGCAGAGACGAACCCGGTGCAGTCCTTGCCCAGCGATCTCAGGATCGTCGCCTCATCTTTCCTGGTCACATCGAGAGACGTCAGGGCGTCCCGTATCGCGTTCATCGTCGCCTCGTCGACAGAGGGGTTGCAGCAGATGTTAAACTCCGGTATCTCGGGAGACAGCTGGAGTATCCTCAGCCCCATGCCGGCGTATTTCGCCGCGGTCTCCTCCATCATCCCGCCTGCCTCGAACTCTCCGGCGAGCACCGCGCGGGCGACCTTTTCATGGTCCCCGAGGAACCGGTGCGATGCGAGATCATCGATGCTCATGCCCGCCTCCTTCAGCACCGCAAGCGGCATGATGTGTCCGGTCGCCGATTTCGGGCTGACAAAGGCGAAGGTCTTTCCCTTGAGGTCCTTGACGTACTGCATGCCCGAGTCCGCCCGCACGACCGTGGCGGCGCGGTGGAAGGGCTTGCCGAGCCTCAGCGCCTTTGCGATCACCTTGACCCGGTGTTTCGTGTTCGCCTCGATGTAGTTGGCAGGGCCCATGGCGCAGAGCTGGGTCGTGTTTTCCCCGATATCCTTTATCGCGCTTTCCATATCGATCGCGACCTTCAGGTCCACCTTCCTGCCGAGCCTGGCGGCGAGGTATTCCGAGAGGGGGGTGAATTTCCGGTACATGACAGACGGCTCCTGCAGGGGGACGACGCCGAGCCGCAGGGACTGCCCCCGCACGCTGGAGAAGCGGAAGCGTTCCATCTCGACCCCGAGCAGCTCGGCGTCCTTCTGCAGGTTCCAGAGCGTTGTGCTGATCGCATAGGCGCGCGTCTTGTTCTCGAGGGGGATATGCCGTACCGAATCCACGCTGCTCAGGATGCTGAAGGAGCCCTTCTTGTGCTCGGCGAGGGAGCGGGAAATCTGGCGGCTCCTCTCCGAGACGAGCTCGGTCGTTTGCGCGATGAGGCCGCTGCTGGCCGCCTGCTCCTTCGTCGCCTTGCTCACCCGGTGCGACAGCTGCTCCATCTTCCCCGACGCCTCGGTGATCAGCGCGACGCTGCCCGCCTGGTCGGCCGTCGCCTTGGCGATGTGGTCGGCCATCTCCCTGATCCGCTCTGTGGCGCGCATCACGAAGTTCGCCGCAACCGCCTGCGCCTCCGTGCTCCTCTTGATCGCGGAGGTCATCTCGGAGGATTTCTGTGAGCTGGTCAGGACCGCCTTGAGCGATTCCTCCGCCTCCCGTGCGAGCCTGAGGCCCTCTTCCACGGAGGTGATGCCCTTCTGCATCGCGACCTCGGCGTTCTTCACCTCCTGCTGAACCCCCTGGATGAGCGTGGCGATTTCGCCCGCGGAGCTGCCGGTCCTGTCGGCAAGGTCCTTCATTTCGCTCGCAACGACGGCAAAGCCCCTGCCGTGGTCCCCTGCCTTCGACGCGAGTATCGCCGCATTCAACGAAAGGAGGTTTGTCTCATCATTGACCGACCGGATGACGCTCAGTATCTTCTCGATCTCCCTCGACCTGTTCCCCAGCACGCTGATGCACTGCGCGGTGTTCTGGACGGACACGGCGATCTCGTTCATGCCGGACATTGTCTTTGTGATCGAGGCCATGCCGAGGGTAGCCGCCTCGCTCGTCACCTTTTCCGAGAGGGCGGCGGATTCCTTTGCACTCACATCCACTTCCTTGATCGCAGCCGCTATCTCGGAGACGGCGGTGAGCGTCTCCTCGGCCGCTACGGAAAGCTCCCCGGAATTTCCGGCAACAGACTGTATCGTCCTGGAAAGCCTGTCTATCGATGATGTCGTCGACTCCACGATGCCGTTGAGTTCCTGGATGCTGCCGTTGATATGCCTGATGCTTGAGACCATCTGCTCAATGGAAGAGGAGGCATCGGTCGCGGAGGCTGCGAGATCTTCGGTGTTATCCGCGATCTCGGTCGCGGTCGCATTCAGCTCCTCGACCGCTGTCGAGATATCTCCGGAGGCCTCCGCCTCGGACTCAGCCCCCTTGAGCACCTTTTCCGCCTCCTGCTCCACCTCTTCGACAACCTTCAGGATCCTGTCGGAAAGCTCCTTGATCCTCTGCAGCACGCCCTCGAGGGACAGGAAGGACTCCTTCAGGAGGGAGCCCGCCCTGCCGAGTTCATCCGGGCCGGCTGAGTCGAAGTCAAAGGAGGTGAATCCCTGCGCCACCCTCTCGGCAGCGGATTCAAAGGAGCGGATCGGCCGGACAACAGCCCTGCGCACGATAAGGAGGTATACCCCGGCGAAGGCAAGGCTGCCTGCGATGAGGATCGCGGCGAAGACGACGAGCGAAACGAAGAAGACCCTTTGAGACTCTTTATGACCGGCATCGCCGAGCGAGGCCTCGGCCTCCTGCAGGGCCCGCAGCCTCGCGACTGCCTGGAGGAACCTTTCGTCAGCAGTCGCCATGGCCGAAGCGACCGCCCCTGTGTCCGCGGAGACCGCTTCAGCAGCCTCATCCACCGCCCTGCGGTATGCGTTCACCCCATCCACCGCCGCCTGGACAATCTTTTGTTCGTCGCTCCCCAGACCTGCCGAAGATAACGCCTCCTGCATCGATCGGGCCTCCGAGGCGATCGCCAGGGAATGCTGCCTCAGCCGAGCGGCCGCCCCTGCGCTGTCTTGCGCGGACCCGCGGTTGCGCAGGATGACGGATATGCCCGCATGGCCGGACGAAAGGCCGGCGAGGACCCTGGCGCCGTTGCCGCAGACCGCGAGCCTCTGGTGGTACAGAGCTGCGGCGATATCTGTTTGACGTGAGAATCCGAAGTAGGCGGTGATGGCGAGACCGATGATAAAGGGAAGGATCACGAGCGGCATGAGCAACAGTTTGCCGGATATCTGAAGCCTGTCCAGAAGACGCGACACGGTACCTCCCTCGTTACTCTCTCATCGCTTTGGCAGCGCCCCGTCAGGGTTTATGTCAGATTTTGTGTTGCCGCCCGCAATGTATATATCTATAATAATCATACATTTATAAGAATAATTAATCAATCAATCAATAATGATAATGATTTGTCGCCTCCATCTGCCGACCGGCGCGATCGGCCTTTGCCCCTTCCGCTGATATGCAGGGAACCGGCGGCGCCGCTATTTTCCTTGACAGACTTGAGCCAAACTGTTACGCTTACATATCACACATATCACAGAACTGCAGTATCCGGAAGAAAACAGCGTCATTGTCAGTCCCGCACGTTACCTTGCTTTTTTTCCCCGAACGCAGAAAAAGGAGCTTCATGGAATTTCAGAGATTTGAGTTTCACCCCCATGTTTCAGCGGGGGTCAGGGCAGCCGGTTATGTAACGCCGACTCCCATTCAGGCACAGGCGATCCCCCAGGTACTGGGCGGCCGCGATGTGATGGGCCTTGCCCAGACCGGCACCGGCAAGACAGCCGCCTTCGTACTGCCGATCCTGAACCGTTTGATAGGAGGGCCGCGCGGCCGGATCCGCGCACTGATCGTCGCACCCACACGGGAGCTGGCCGACCAGATCAACGAGGCGGTCGCAGCCCTGGGCCGACAGACCGGTCTTCGCAGCGCAACCGTCTACGGGGGCGTCAGCATGAACCCCCAGATACAGAAACTGCGGTCAGGCACGGAGATAATCGTCGCCTGCCCCGGACGCCTGCTGGACCATATTAACCAGCGTACGGTCAACCTGTCTCACCTGGAGGTTCTCGTCCTCGACGAGGCTGACCGGATGTTCGACATGGGCTTCCTTCCCGATATCCGGAAGATCATCCGCCATATCCCCGCCAAGCGGCAGACCCTGCTTTTTTCGGCGACGATGCCTGATGATATCCGCAGGCTCGCCCAGGAGGTGCTGGAGGCGCCGGTCACGGTGCAGGTGGATCATGCCGCACCGGCCAATACCGTCAGTCATGCCCTGTATCCGGTTGAGCAGCATCTGAAGACAGGTCTGCTGCTTGAGCTTCTCAAGCATACAGACACGGAGTCCGTGCTCGTCTTCACGCGCACGAAGCACCGCGCAAAACGGGTGGGACAGCAGCTCGAAAGGGCGGGCTACCGCGCGACGTCTCTACAGGGAAACCTGTCGCAGAACAGACGGCAGGAGGCGCTGGATGGCTTCCGCAAGGGGGCTTACCAGATCCTGGTCGCAACAGACATCGCTGCGCGCGGGATAGATGTATCGAGCATATCCCATGTCATCAACTACGACATGCCGGACACGACCGATGCGTATACGCACCGGATAGGACGTACCGGAAGGGCGGCAAAGACCGGTGATGCCTTTACCTTTATTACGAAAGAAGACGAGCCCCTCGTACGCGACATCGAGCGAGTGCTCGGCGAGAAGGTGGAGCGCCGCAGGCTGAAGGAGTTTGATTATACGAGGCAGGCGCCTGCCCGGGATACGGAATTTGCCCGGCAGCCGCGGCAGCCCCAGCAGCGGCGCGACAGAACCCGCCCGGCGCAGCCTGCGGGAAGAACGGAACAGCAGAGGTCCAGAAAGCCGGAGGCCCGGAAGACCTCGCAGCGGGGCCCATCCGGTCATCATTCCGCAGCCCCGTCCGCGCAGCGGGTCCAGGGCCGTACGACAGCCGGCAGGATCTGAAGAGAAAGCAGTCCCTGAGCAGCGGCTTACTCAGAGGCCCTTGCGCTCGAACCAGCGGAAGAGGAAAATGCCTGCAGCGGCGAACAGGACGATGACCGCCCAGTGATTCACTCCCAGCAGTTGGGGAATGGTCACCATGCCGAGGTCGCCCCAGGTGAGCACCGTCCTGTTCATCAGGGGATAGGCCTCTGCATAGAGCCCGGCTCCGGTAACCATTCCCAGAAATCCCCATAAGGCATCTGTCCGGCCCTCGCCAAAGGCTGCCACCGAGGTGGCCGGGCAGTAACCGATCAAACCCCATCCGATCCCGAAGAGAATGCCGCCGATAATGTTTCCGCCGAGCACCGTCGGCTTGAACCTCAGTTCAGCGAGTCCGAGATCATGCAGGAGATAGACGCCGACCATGCCGACGATGACCGTCGAGAGCATAAACTTGACGATTGTCATGTCCATAAGCCGGAGGGCGCCGAGCTGCTTGTCGTAGCGGATCACGCGGGCCTTCTGGAGGAGAAAACCGAAGGCCATGCCGGTGATAAAACCCGCGAGGGTCATCATCTGCGGCCCCCATAGAGAATCCTGGCGACGATCAGGCCGCCGATAAAGAAGCAGATGAGGGCCACAAATCCGCTTGCCGCAAGCTGGAGCGAACCGCTCAGCCCGTGTCCGCTGGGTCAGCCGTCCGCCAGACGGGCCCCGAACATGGCGATCGTCCCTCCGGCATAGGCGACCAGGCCCCTCTTTGTCGCTGACGGGCCGAACCTCTCCCGCCAGGTGTGCGGCACGGTCTGCAAGCGGAAGGAACGGGACGTTGCAGCGGAGATCAGAGATCCAAAGAATACGCCCGCCACGAACATCCACTGCCAGTCGATTGCAGGCGCGAAGCGGGTGAAGTACTCCGACTGGGCCACCCGGTCAGGGACAAAGACCTTTTCGATCGTACCGGCGACACGGACAAACGTCGTAGAGGCGCCGAAGTAGTTTCCGGAGAGAAAGACGGAACAGACGAGCAGAAGACCTGCCAGTCCGCCTGCCAGATAGGGACTCCATCCCTTTGGCTCCTGTTCTTCCATGCATCCCCCTGCCTGTGAACTGAACTTCCTACCCCCATGGTACCCGCGTTTCCCGTTGGTATCAAGGGGAATGATCTTCAGGTAGTGCCGGCGATCTTTTTTACGCGGCCCACGAGTCCGCTCTCAAGACGGACTTTAATGCCGTGCGGATGAGTCGCCGAGTTGGTCAGTATATCGCGCACGGTGCCCTCGGTCAGCCTGCCGGATCGCTGGTCCTGCTTCAGCACGATGAACACCCGCAGTCCCGGCCGTATGTCAGAGCGTTTCGTCCCCTGCATCGATTCTCCTCCCCGCGTCAATACCGGACCGACAGTACCGTAAAGGCGGATGTTCCATTTGGTCTGTTGACCACCACCTCATCGCCTTCTGTCTTGCGCAACAACGCCTTAGCCATGGGGGAATCGATGCTGATGAAGCCCTTGTCAGGATCGAACTCGTCCCTGCCGACGATCCGGTACGCATATGTGTTGCCCTCGCTGTCCTCCAGCCCGACCCATGCGCCGAAAAATATCCGTGAGGTGTCTTCAGGTATCCTGTCGACGACGACGAGTTCATCCAGCCTCTTCGACAGAAAACGCATGCGGGAGTCGATCTGCCGGAGCTGTTTCTTTCCGTAGATGTATTCCGCATTTTCAGAACGGTCTCCCATGGCCGCCGCCTCTGCAACCGCCTGGGTGACCTGCGGCCGCCTGACCTTCCAGAGAAAGGTCAGCTCCTCGTACATTCTCCGGTGACCTTCGGGGGTGATATAGGGTGAAACGGCGGAAGGGGTGCTGTGCGGTCTTTTCATCGCTGGTCCACCATAGTAGTATACCCGAATCAGGCGGCAAGGATTGCAGGGACAGCGGCGGCATGATAGATTAGGACATGGCTGCGCGTCATTCGTTGGACATCCCGCGGCTGGAAAAGGGGGAGTGCGGCATGGACATACCCAGGACCACGGTTGATGAGCTGAAGGCGATGATGGACAGCGGCGAGACCGTTATTGTACTCGATGTGCGCCAGCCGGAGGCGTATGCCGGCAGCAATAAGAAGATCAGGGGTGCGGTCTACCTTGACCCCAATAACGATGTTGCGATAAGGGAATTCGGCAGGGGGCTCGACCGGAAGGCGGCCATTGTCGCCTACTGCACCTGAAAAGAGGAGCACAGCAGTGCCCGTGTGGCAGGCATATTGATGGAGGAAGGGTTTTCCCGGGTATCGGCCCTGAAGGGAGGCTGGGCCGCCTGGCTTAAGGCCGAATATCCGCGGGAGATGAAATAGAAGCCTTCCTGCGGTGTGATGTCAGCATGTGGGGCTTGATGATGCCCTCCTCCAGCAGGACCTTCCGGTGAAAGTCGCAGTCATAGCATCGGAGCCCTGAATCAGAACAGCTCCTCTTTTCCTCTGTCAGGGAATAGATGCCGGCGATCGCCCAGCACATCCTGCCCCCGTTGGTCCCTCCGTTGAGCCCCTCGGCCGGGATAAAGGAGGCCGCCGGACACTGTCCCAGTTCCTTCACCCGTGTCCCCCGGGGACCCCTGCCGCATTTCTTGAACGTCCAGCAATTCATCTTTCTTCCCATGGTCGTCCACCTCGCATTTTACCTGATTGCGACTATATGAAGAATTTGTATCATACCAGGGGCGCCAGATCAAATGAATTATCACTGCCTCTGTTTTGCGGAAGGTACCGGCCGGGAGGTCTGTTTCCCGTGTCTCACCTGTTTATCACGGAACGTGTCATAATAAAGAAGCAATACATCCTGAAGTGTTTATCACGTGGGAAAGAAATAGAGCGGGGTGTCCCGCGGAGGATGCTGAAATATGACTGGAAAGATTTCTACGGGCGGAGATGTTGACTCCTTCTGCACGCGATGCAGACTCAATCTGGCTCACATTGTGGTCGCCATGGTGGCCGGGGTCCCTGTCAGGGTGAAGTGCAGGACATGCGGGAGCACTCACCGGTTCAGGGGAGCGCCTTCTGACAGGCCGAGGCCGGTGAGAAGGGAATCCGCGTCGCCCCGTTCCCTGCGGCCGACGCCGGCATCTGTTGTCGATGCCGCCGAGGGGCCGGAGCATTCCTACCGCATGGAAGACTCGTACCGTCCGGGCGATGTCATCGTACACAGCGTCTTTGGAAAAGGGGTGGTGCAGAAGACCTTGTTCAGGAAGTGCTCCATCCTCTTCAGGGACAGGGAGAGGATTCTCGCCACGGCGAATACCTAGCAGGGCCGGCAGCCCGTTTTGCGGCGGGCGGATATTTACCCGTCCGTATTTCTTGTGGTATGCTTCTCTATACGATACCTTATGCTATGCCAGTCAGGCATGTATGGCCTTTACCGGAGATTTAGAACAGCTACATATTGTTGATATCATCCAGCTTCTCCATACAACGAGAAAGTCCGGTACTTTTTCCGTAAAGGGGGAACGGGGAGAAAGCCGGATCATTTTCAGCAACGGCTATATCGTCGGCGCCAGCCATCTCAACAACAGGGTACGCATCGGTACGGTGCTGGTCACCCTGAAGATCATCACGAAGAATGACCTCCAACAGGCCCTCGATGCCCAGAAGAAGGCGGGAAAGGGCCGCAAACCACTGATCACCACGCTTATCGAGATGGGAAAGACCGGGCATGAAGAGGCTTCGCGCGCCCTGAAGAAGCTGATAGAGATGACGGTTGTCGAACTGATAGGCTGGACCCGGGGGACCTTCACCCTGGATGCCAATGACATCGCCGTGACCCCGGAGTGCAGCTATCCCGTCGGCACGATGGAACAGACGATGAGCCTCGACGCACAGATGGTCCTGATGGACGCCCTCCGTATCTTCGATGAGAGGGAGAGAGACCGTCAGAACGGAAAACAGGTGCCTTCGTTTGAGGAGATGTTCGCCGAGGTAGTCCCCGCGGAGGAAGCGGGTCCGGGCGGCGGGAGGGGACCGGTCATCACCGCCGACGATCTCGGCCTCGGAGACCTGGACCACCTCGAGAGACGGATACCTCAGCCCGTCCAGGCGAGCGAGACCTTTGACCCTGCCGAGATACACCGCCAGAAGATACGGGAGACGCTGACCGGCTTTTCATCCGAGAAGCAGGAGGAGTTTGTCTCCTTCCTGTTCAGGTCTGCCGCCCGCATGGGGGGGCAGGAGAGCGCGGCGCGGCGTGACGTCCGTACCCGGGCGATGATCCTCTTCAGCGAGGATGAGCTGATAAAGCACTCGGTCATGACCATATGCAAGAACGAAGGCGTCCTCGTCTTCGCGACAGACGGCGAGGAGGAACTGGATCGAATCGTTGAGCAGTGTCTCCTGATCAGGACGGTGCCGATCCTCGTATGGGACTGCCCCGGGACGCCGGCGGGCCTGTTGTCCGAAGAACAGATCGTCAGTCTGCGCCAGCGCGCGGGGGTACACTATCCGCAGGTTTCGATGATCCAGATGACCTCTGCCGGGGATTATGCCTTTGCGATGCAGGCATACCGCGACGGTATCAGGGCGGTTTTCCCCAAGCCCTCGAGAAAGGAACCGGATGGTGCGTTCATCGACTACCTCATGGAATTCCTCGATACCTTCAACAGATACATCATGACATTTTTTGGAGAGCAGACGGAACGCGCGGATGAGGATGGCCGGTTTGCCAGGCTGCAGAACAGCGTTGCCGGCCTGCGTGACCTGATGGAGCCCCAGGAGGTTTCCCGCTTCCTGCTCCAGTCGGTCTCGGAGGTATTCGAGAGGTCCGTTACCCTCGTCGTGCGGGCAGCGGAACTTGTCGGTGACCGGGCGATAGGCCTGCAGGCGGGTGGTGACAGAGGACCTACATCTGCCGCATCACTGAAGATACCCCTGACCATGCCGTCGGTCTTCAGCGAGGTGGTCGAAAAGGGCCGGTTGTTTTATAATGAAAGCGATGACAGGGTCTTGAGGGAGCATCTCTTCACCGGCATCGGCGCACCCCTGAGACCGACCGTATTTCTCCTCCCGATAAAGGTCCGGGGAAAGGTGATAGCCCTGACCTATGGAGATTTCGGGGGGAGAGAGGTTGAAACGGTCCGGACGGATGTCCTTCAGATACTCGCCGATCATGCCGGCGTCGTGCTGGAGAATGCCCTGTACCGCAAGCAGCTCAGCAGGACAGGCAGCAGGTGACGGAAAGATAATTCGAGAGGAGCGATCATGGACATTGCCACCTTTACGCAGATCCTGGAGATAGCCTTTGAGAAGAAGGTCTCGGATATCCATTTTGAAGTGGACAATCCGCCCATCTTCAGGGCCCGGGGCCACCTGATCCGTTCGAAGCTCAATACCCTGACGAAGAAGGATACGGAGTTTATCGCCGCGACGGTGATGGAACAGAACAACCGGAAGCTCCCGGAAGACCTGAAGGAGTTCGACACCTCCTACACGCTCGCCGAGGTTGGCCGCTTCCGGGCGAGCATCTTCCGTCAGAGGGGGAATATCGGTATCGTGATGCGCGTCATTCCGCACCATGTCGGCACCTTCCAGGAGCTGAACCTTCCGCCGGTGCTGGGGGATATCGTGAAGGCCCCCAACGGCCTGATCCTCGTTTGCGGGCCGACGGGCAACGGCAAGTCAACGACCCTCGCCTCGATGCTGCGGCATATCAACGACCAGTTCAACTACAGCATCATAACCGTGGAAGACCCCATTGAGTTCATTTTTCACTCCAACAAGAGCTGCATAATCCAGCGGGAGGTGGGCATTGATACCGAGACATTCGGCGGCGCGCTGAAGGCCGCGATGCGCATGGACCCAGATGTCATCATGGTGGGTGAAATGCGCGACCTCGAGACGATCGACGCCTGCATCAAGGCTGCTGAAACAGGGCATCTTGTCCTGTCTACCCTCCATACGCACAACGCCGCTTCCACCATAAGCCGCATGATGGGGTATTTCCCGCCGACGACGCAGGAAAACGTCCGCCACCGCCTTGCCGAGAGTCTCGTGGCTACGGTTTCGCTGAGGCTGGTGAGGGGAAAGAGCGGGGAGACGATACTGCCTGCCCTCGAAGTCATGTACGCCACCTCAACCATAAAGGCATGCATCCGGGAAGGACATCTGGATGAGATCGAGCATCACATCGAAAAGGGCCGCGATGAATATCGGATGCAGACACTGGACCAGCATCTGATACAGCTCTGCAAGCAGGAAGTCATAACCCTCGACGAGGCGCGGAGGATCTCCCGCTCGACCGATCTGGAAAGGAAGCTCATCTACTCGTAAGTCCGTGTCCTGCAGAAAGCAGGCCGGGCGGATTTCCTAATACCACAGATAGTCCGCAATATTGCCGCCGGCTGTCCCCTGCAGCATTTCCAGAAAGCGCGCCGGAAGGAGCACCACGCTGTCGACCGCCCGGTGGCGGGACAGCAGAGACGGAAGGGCAGCCCTCGCTGCATGTGCTGCGCCGGCCAGGACGACGACGGTGGATTCGCCCCTCCGTAAAAGGCCTGCAAGATGCAGCGCCATGACTGAATCGACATATCGTTGCGCCTCACAGAAATAAGGGAAATCGCGACCGTGTGCGTCCGCCGCCGCCATGGACTTCATCAGCCGGGCATACACCTCATCAGCGCTGCAGTCCGCAAAACGGAGTTCCCGGGACTGCTCTTGCGAAATGACCGCCGGACCCTGTGAGGCGATTGAAACGGTGATGGCCTTATCAGTGCCGATGCCGAAGAGGGGGATGCCCGCGTCGCGGCAAAAACCGAGAATATCGTCATAGTAGTAAACAAAGTCTGACCAGAAAAGCCCCGTCAGTCTTTCAAAAGACGAATCGTCGAGAAGCCTGCCGGACCATCTGGAGAGGACACCCTGTTGCGCTGCGGGGAAGACCTCGAATGCAACGACTACCCTCTTCCCGCGGCTATGGAGGTGGCGGATCACCGCCAGTTGCAGGAGGTGATCGCTGTCCTCGGTATGTCCCTCACCGATAAAAAGCACGCGCGCCCGTTCAATGCGCCCCAGCATCTCCCCGATGCTCAGGGTCTGGTGGTCCGCGAGCGACTCATACCGGCCCGGAAGCGATGCGCAGCCGGAGCAGGACAGGAGAAAGAGGCATGACAGGAGGCATGCGGCGGCGTGGTAGTGTCGCCTATGCCGCGATCGCGCGATTCCGTGCATCACCTTAAAATATCACAATTCCTTGCAAGATGCGCCCTGTTTTTGTATCATGATGTCGTCAGACCCCGCATAAGAGGGCTGTCGCGGAGGGAATGTGGCAGAATCGATTCCTCCGCAGATCTGTCCATGATTGCGTGACTCTGTTCAGGAGGAATGCCGTGAGATATGTGCTGGCTGTCTTTTTTATCGCCGCGATCTGCTTTTCAGCGTACGGCGAGGTATATACCTGCAGGGATGAGAAAGGCGGGATACTGCTTACAGACGACCCCTGCGTTGAACGGCCAAACGCGCAGCGGCCGTCCACCAGCTCGCCTGCAGACACGACACACCGTGAAAAGAGGCAGGCGGACAACCGTCCCGCTGCCGTCAACAATGTCAAGAAAAGTCCCCGCGGGAATCTTGCTGCAGCGCACACGCTGCAACCTGTCTCACCGACGAAGGCCGACATACGACAAAAGCCCGTCGCCGAGGGGACAAGGGAAGGCCGCGGAGAAGACGGTAATCGGATTATTGCCCTGGCGCTGTGCAGCACGCGGTGCTCGGAGGCGGCGGAGGGCTGCAGCTCCGGCTGTTCGAAGGGGTCGCCCGGCCCGGCAGACTCCGACGGGTGCAGGACCTCCTGCCGGAATACGCAGTATGCCTGCATGGACGACTGCAAAACACGATAGCCTGCCCGCTCCGCAATTCTCGGAATAGGACGCAGGATGCGGTACAATAGGTCTCCGGAATAACCCCGGTCTGTTCGAAGAGGTACATGAAGACGACTCCCCGGATACGGTCTTTTCTCGAAGGCTGCAGCACGATGGCATTTATCGTCGCCGTTTTTGTCATCTCACGGCTGTGTGTTATGGCGGGCATATTTTTTGGAAGGAAGTTCATACAGTCGCCGGCAGGCCTTTCGTATCCCGCTGACAGTCACTGGTGGGATGCCCTCGTCAGATGGGACGCCGGCAGATTCCTGAGCATTGTGACGGATGGGTATGCGTTCGTTCCCGACGGTCAGACGTACAATATATCCCTTTTTCCCTTTGTTCCCCTGAGCATCAGGTTCTTCTCCGGTATTATGTCCGTCACCCCTGTCGTCGCCGGGCTGCTTCTTTCGAATCTCTTTTTCCTCTGCGCTCTGCTCCTCCTCTATCGATATACCGAGGAGTGCCATCGTGAAGCGGACGCGCATCTGGTCGTGGTCCTGACCGCCTTCTTTCCGCTGGGGGTCTTTTATTCGTCGATTTATTCGGAGTCAGCCTTCCTGTTCTTTTCCGTATTGTCCTTCCTGATGTATTCGCGGGGGAGGTACGTGCTGTCTGCGATCGGCCTTTTATTCCTCTGCACCACGAGGCTTGCGGGGCTGTTCGTCTTTGCAGCCCTGGCCGTCTCCTACCTGACGAATCAGGTAATCGTCATGAAGGGAAAAGGCCGCCGCATCGACCGGAAGGCACTGGCCCGGTTCATCGCCTGGGCGCTGTTGTCGGTTTCAGGGTTCGCGGCGTTTCTTGTGTACCAGGAAGTCGCCCTCGGCTACTGGGATGCCTTCATCAGGGTGCAGGCGGGGTGGAACAGGCACATCGGAAATTTCGGTGGCCTTCTGGATGAATTGACGTCTCCTGACCCGTTCCGCATCATGAACATTATTCCGGCAGCGGTCACCCTGGCGATAAGCCTGCGGCTGTTGTTTCTGAGCGCCTACCGGACACATGCCCTGTGGGGAATCCTGTCCGTAGCCATCCCCCTGTCGACCGGCTCCTTCATCTCGATGACCAGGCTGACGATGGTATTTTTCCCGATGCTGATCTATCTGGCTTCCCTGATGAAGGGGCATCCCCTGCTGCGGGACGCAGGCCTTTCCCTGTCTCTGTCCGGGCTCGTCATCCTGACGTCACTATTTGTCAGGATGTACTTCCTGGGGTAGGCGACGGCAGGGGCATTATTCAGAACCCAAGGGTGCACGTGCCCCGGTTTTCCTGCCCCCGTCCGCCTTCCCGTGTCCTGACGGCTCCACGGCCGCTGCATGCAGGCGTTCGACGTAGTGGGTGAATTGGATGAGGGAATGACAACAGACCCGAGGCTAGCCCCTGTTCTCCAGTTCGTCCATCTTCCTGCTCGCCTCGGTGAGACGCTCATGCTCTTCGGGTGAGAGAGAGCCGATCCCGTTCGCGCCGACCTTATCGAGAAGCGCGTCGATCTCCTTCTGGAGTTTCTGCTTTTCCCGGTCCCTGTCCCAGACAACTTTTAGATGGCGATCGCGTCTCTTCTGAGTCCTCCAGGCGGAGACGGTCCCCTGCCAGTCGGACCACTTCATGTAGACGAGGCCGAAGAACATTCCGCCGAGATGGGCGACGTGCGCGATGCCGCTTTGGGACGCCGCCAGAGCGGTGAGGAACTCGATGAGGCCGATGACGATCACAAAATACTTTGCCTTAACAGGAAGGATACCCCAGATATAGATGAGCTGGTTGGGGAAGAGAATCGCGAAGGCCATCAGAAGTCCGTAGATGGCTCCGGATGCGCCGACGATCGGCACCATGCTGGACGGAGTAACCAGGGCATTCAGCAGGCCAGCCCCTATTCCGCAGATGAAGTAAAAGAGGACGAACCTGCGCGAGCCCCACGTTGATTCGAGTGCGGCCCCGAACATCCAGAGGACGATCATATTAAAAAAGATGTGGAAGATCCCGCCGTGGAGGAACATATAGGTCACCGGCTGCCAGATGAGCCCTTCCCAGAAACGGGCCGGCGTCAGGCCGAGCAGCAGCGAGAGTCTGACTGGCAAAACCAGGCCGCAGATATATGCTGCAGAATTGAGCAAAATCAAATACTTAACAGCAGGGGTTATCCTTGGGAAGAAACCCCTTAATCCTCCATAGCGCACACATGCTCCTTTAACACCGAACTGATCCCTCCTAGTATAGCGTACAGAGTGGGGCTGGAAGAACCAAAATTACAGGTTCAGAATTATCTCACATTCTAAATATATCTTTATTTTTTTTTTTTTTTTTGGTAAGTTCAGATACCGTGGAAAAGAGGCTTGAAGAAGTCAGGCTGTCATCCGGCCTGGAGATAGGCGATATCTCCAGAATGACCCGTATAACGACGAGATATCTCAGGGCGATCGAGAGAGGGGACTTTTCGGTGCTTCCGGGCGACATCTATGTGAGGGGTTATATCAGGGAATATGCAAAGTGTCTCGGGGTCCCCTTTTCCGAGGCGATCAGGGAATACGAGGTCTACTTGGGGAGCCGGGAGCGTGTAGAGAATGATTCGGGGAGTTCCGGCGACGAGGGCGGAAAGATCCTTCCGAAGCTGACTCGTCTTTTTCACCACTAGGGTCCCCGGCCTGAGAGACGGACTGTCTTTCAGGCGGCAGCGCGTCTGTTGATTCAGCCGTTGATATCCGCAGTCAGCACATCGAATCTTTTGCCCGCAAGAATAACCGTCCAATAAAGCGGCGCGCCTGTCAGGCATATGCTCTTCGATCCTTTTTTGGTATGATTCCTGATTAATTTTATGGTATCTTCAGTAAGTCTCACTAAACTATCGGTGAGCCCTGCTACGTAAATCGAGGAATTCATAAAACGGGAGGAAAGACCCTTATGCCCAGGCGCGACGATATCAAGAAAGTGATGATTATCGGCTCCGGCCCCATCATCATCGGGCAGGCGTGTGAGTTCGACTATTCGGGGACACAGGCCTGCAAGGCCCTGCGCTCGCTCGGTTACCGGATTGTTCTGGTGAATTCCAACCCCGCCACGATCATGACAGACCCGGGGATGGCCGATGCCACCTACATCGAACCCCTCAATCTTAAGGTTATTACCGAGATCATCGAGACCGAACGGCCCGACGCCTTGTTGCCGAACCTGGGAGGCCAGACAGGGCTGAATCTTTCATCCGAACTGGCCAAACACGGGGTGCTTGAAAAATACGGCGTCAAGGTGATCGGCGTGAATGTCGGCGCCATCGAGAGGGGCGAGGACCGGATGGCGTTCAAGGAGACGATGAGCTGGCTGGGGATCGATATGCCCAAGAGCAGGATCGTCAACAACGTGGAGGATGCCGAGGCGGTGGCGGAGGAGCTGGGGTACCCGGTTGTCATACGGCCGGCCTACACCATGGGAGGCACCGGCGGAGGGCTTGTATATAATGTCGAGGAACTCCGCACCATCGCCGCGCGCGGCCTGTCCGCCAGCCTGGTCCACCAGATACTCGTGGAAGAATCCGTGCTCGGCTGGGAAGAGCTCGAGCTCGAGGTCGTCCGCGACGCGAAGAACCAGATGATAACCGTCTGCTTCATCGAAAATGTCGATGCAATGGGGGTCCACACCGGTGATTCTTTCTGCACGGCGCCGATGCTCACGATAGACCCCGCGCTGCAGAAAAGGCTCCAGGAATATTCCTACCGGATAGTCGAGGCGATCGAGGTGATAGGGGGAACGAATATCCAGTTCGCCCATGACCCCAGGACCGGGCGCGTCGTGGTGATCGAGATCAACCCGAGGACGTCCCGTTCGTCCGCGCTGGCTTCGAAGGCGACCGGCTTTCCTATCGCGTTCGTGTCGTCCCTCCTGGCGGGCGGACTGACGATGGATGAAATCCCCTACTGGCGGGATGGGACGCTCGAAAGATATACGCCCTCAGGGGACTACGTCGTCGTCAAATTCGCGCGATGGGCATTTGAGAAATTCAGAGGGGTGGAGGACAGGCTCGGCACCCAGATGCGTGCCGTGGGCGAGGTAATGAGCATAGGGAAGACCTACAAAGAGGCCTTCCAGAAGGCGATACGTTCGCTTGAGACGGGCCGGTACGGCCTCGGCTTTGCAAGGGATTTCAACAAGCTGCCCCTGGGCACGCTCCTGCAGATGCTCGGCACGCCCACAAGCGAAAGACAATTCGTCCTGTACGAGGCGCTGAGAAAGGGCGCAGACATACAGGAGCTTTATGAAAAGACTTTTATCAAGCCGTGGTTCCTCGGCCAGATGAAAGAACTCGTCGAACTGGAGGAGGAGATCCTGAAACACCGGGGTGCGATGCTGCCGGATGAACTGCTGAACAGGGCAAAGAAAGACGGCTTTGCCGACAGGTATCTCTCGCAGCTGCTGGCCCTCCCGGAGGCCGATATACGGCAGAAGAGGATCTCCCTGGGCATCGTCGAGGCATGGGAGCCGGTGGCGGTAAGCGGGGTCGAGAACGCCGCGTATTACTACTCCACCTACAATGCCCCTGATACGGTGGCGGTGAGCAACAGGAAGAAGATCATGGTGCTCGGCGGCGGGCCGAACCGCATCGGGCAGGGCATCGAGTTCGACTACTGCTGCGTGCACGCGGCATTTGCGATCCGCGACGCCGGGTATGAATCTATCATGGTGAACTGCAACCCCGAAACAGTATCAACCGATTACGACACGTCCGACAAGCTCTACTTTGAGCCGCTGACAGTCGAAGACGTCCTCAGCATCTACGAGAAGGAAAGACCGGAGGGGGTTGTTGTGCAGTTCGGCGGACAGACCCCCCTGAATATCGCCGGCGAATTGGCCAAGGCAGGGGTCAGGATACTGGGCACCTCGCCGGAGGCGATCGACCTTGCCGAGGACCGCGACAGGTTCAGACAGATGATGCGTAAGCTGGGGATACCCCACCCGGAATCCGGCATGGCGAGCGACCTCAGGGGGGCGCTGGAGATCGCTCGAAAGATCGGCTACCCGGTGATGGTCCGGCCCTCTTACGTGCTGGGGGGGCGCGCCATGGAGGTCATCCAGGACGATGAAATGCTCGGTCACTATATCGCCGCCGCGGTTGATGTTTCCCCCGAGAGGCCGATCCTGATAGACAAGTTCCTCGAAAATGCGATCGAGGCCGAGGCGGACGCGATCGCCGACGGCACGGACGCCTTTGTCCCCGCGGTGATGGAACATATCGAACTGGCGGGCGTGCATTCAGGGGACTCTTCCTGCGTGATACCTCCGGTGAGCATACCGCCGAAGCACGTCGAGCGGATATGCGAGTACACCCGGCGGATAGCGATGGAACTCAAGGTGGTCGGCCTGATGAATATCCAGTATGCGATAGCGAACGATACCGTCTATATACTCGAGGCGAATCCCCGGGCATCGAGGACCGTGCCCCTTGTCTCGAAGATATGCGACATCCCGATGGCTCGGTACGCCACGCAGGTGATGCTCGGCAAGAAGCTCTCCTCCCTCGGCCTGCGACAGAAGTCCATCCCGCATTTCGGCGTGAAGGAGGCTGTCTTCCCGTTTAATATGTTCCCCGAGGTCGACCCGGTGCTGGGGCCTGAGATGCGTTCAACCGGCGAGGTCCTCGGCCTGGCTGACTGTTTCGGCATGGCCTTTTTCAAATCACAGGAGGCGACCTCTTTGCCTCTGCCGGTCGAAGGGACGGTGCTGATCACCGTTGCCGACAAGGACAAGGCTGGGGTGATCGAGCCTGCAAGGCTCTTTAAGGAGCTGGGGTTCAGGATAGTGGCGACAGAGGGTACGCGCAGCTATCTTGCGGAATACGGCATAGCATCAGACCCCATATTGAAACTGGGGCAGGGCAGACCCAATATCGTCGATGCCATAAAGAACGGAGAGATACACCTCGTCATAAACACGCCGAGCGGCAGGGCGGCCAAGGAGGATGATTCTTATATCCGGAAGGCAGCGGTCAAGTATAAGGTTCTCAATATCACGACGATAGCGGCAACGCTTGCCGCAGCCAAGGGGATCACATCGAGGAGGAAGGGTCAGGCAAAGGTCAGGTCCATACAGGACTACCATGCGGATATCACTTGAGGCGATCGGGCAGTCGGGATGACATCTGGGATATAAGAAGGGGCTGCTTCAGCAGCCCCTTCTTATTATCCTAAAGACGGTGCAGGGTCCGGCTCTCTACTCCTGGATGCAGGGACTCTCCTTGCTGAGCAGGACGGGATGTCCTTCCGCTTCCTCTCCGGGGACGGCGTGGACCGACCCTCCGGGGAATAATCCGAGGTTATAGGCCCGCTCGCCGTGTTCGCTTTCATCCAGTCCCGCAAACTCGGCCTCCTCGTCGACCCGGAGACCCACGAGGAGCTTCACGATCTTGAAGATCACCAGGGTCGTGATGCCTGAATAGGCGATGGTCACGCCTACGGCTATGAACTGGGTTATCAGCTGAGCCGGGTTTCCATAGAGCAGACCCCTTCCAGCCTCATTTATCGAGGGGTCGGCGAAGACCCCGGTAAGGATGGCGCCCAGTGTCCCTGCAACGCCATGGATGCCGAATGCATCGAGGGTATCGTCATATCCCAGGCGGGGCTTCATTACCGCCACTGACAGGAAGGCGACGACGCCCGCGGCGGTCCCTATGAAGAGGGCTCCGGAGACATTGACAAAACCGGCCGCAGGCGTGATCGCCACCAGTCCGGCTACAGCGCCTGACGCAAGTCCGAGCACCGTCGGCTTCTTTGAATGGATCCATTCAGCCGACATCCAGGCTAGGGCTGCTACGGCTGTCGCGGTGTTGGTGTTGATAAAGGCTGCTCCGGCAAGGCCATTGGCGGCCAGGGCCGAGCCCGCGTTAAAGCCGAACCAACCGAACCACAGAAGGCCCGCTCCGGTGACAACGAGGACGAGGTTGTTCGGGATCAGAGTCGACTGGCGCCTCTTGCCCAGGACAAGAGCTCCGACAAGTGCCGCGATCCCCGCGTTGATATGTACGACCGTTCCGCCGGCAAAGTCGAGTGCGCCCAGCCTGGCCAGAAATCCGTTGCCCCATACCCAGTGCGCAACAGGCAGATAGGCGAAGGTCATCCAGAGTATCGAAAAGAGTATCCAGGCCGAAAACTTCATCCGTTCTATGTAGGCCCCGCTTGCCAGGGCTACGGTTATCGCGGCAAAGGTGAGCTGGTAGACGATGAAGATGTATTCCGGTATCGTCTTGGCAAGGTCGGAGATGCTGTTGGCGCCGACCCCGGACAGCAGCAGTTTGCCGGCGTTGCCGATGATGCCGCTTATATCGCCGCTGAAGGTGAGGGTATAGCCGTACAGCACCCAGAGCACACTCACGATACAGAAGGTCACAAACGACATCGCCATGGTATTGAGCATGTCCTTGCGCTTGGCAAGTCCGCCGTAAAACAGGGCGAGTCCGGGCAGTGTCATCAGCATCACCAGCGCCGTCGCAACGATCATCCAGGCCGTGTCGCCGCTGTCGATCTTTAGCGGGGCGGCAACAGCCGCCGCAGGGGCGTCCGCCTCTCCGGCCAGGGCAAACCCGGCGGGAAGCAGGAAGCATACGATCAATAACAGACTTAGAAATGATTTCATGAATATCTTTGCAGGATACCCCGTGGCTTGCCACGGGGAGGAATGCATGCCTTGCGCGGAGGGTTATAAGGGAGGCGCGAAGACTCCCTTATCCACATAGGCCCTTGCGCCGGTATGGTA
>JAKAHR010000052.1 GCA_021825365.1 Nitrospirota bacterium
CGAGACAGTTGGGACCGTGAATGAAGAAGTCATACGTAAGTATGTTCGAGACCAGCAGGCATGAGAAAGCCAGATTATGCCTGCGGTCCCGAAACCCCGGACTTTAGTCCGGGGAGTGGGTTCATTTCCGGAATTCCCGGTCTTTTCCGGGTGATGCTTCCATCCTGCTGTCCCTGTCCCGTCCGTGCATCCGGGCTGCTGTCAGGCCGGCTATTTCTTGAAGAGATCGTTCAGTTTCTTCAGCGCGTCCTCCCTGTCGGGGGCCCCTTTCGTTCCCCCCTCCCTGAAGACAAAGTAGTCGCAGAAGTTCGCCTTCTCCCGTGACCGCTGGTGTTCAGCCTTCGTCTCAAGGCATTTGTTGTGGGAGGTCTCGGAATAGAAGCGGCAGTTGAGGCAGATGTGCAGGTCTCCGCCGCAACGGGGACAGACTGTCTTTCGGGTGAAGTACGCATCAATCTCGATCTCTTTCCGGCACAGTCCGCATATCTTCATACAGCCTCCTATCAGGGAATCATTATAGCCCAAAACAAACGCCTGCATCTTGTCGATTGTGTTGACAGACAAAATATCCTGTGTTATGGTGAATTAACTTTTCCAATGAAGGAGGAAGAACATGGCCTGCAAATCAAAGGGCCCCTGCGGCACGGCGAAGAAGACCGCTTCGAAGTCAACGGCTAAGAAGACAAAGAAGTAACCGTTCTCTCCTTTTGTTTCCGGCACGGAAAAGGAATGGCGCTTGCCATTCCTTTTTTTGTCTCCGCTGCCCAATCCCCCGGCTGTGTGATATGATGTATCCGTGTTTGAAGGGGAGCTTGCCGAGCTGAAGAGATGCCACCTGGCGCGGCGGTTGGTTTCGCGCGATACGCCGCAGGGGCCTGAGATCAGGATACAGGGCCGCCGGTACCTGAACTTCTCTTCCAACGATTATCTGGGGCTGGCGAACCATCCCGAGGTCGTCCGGGCTGCTGCGGAGGCAGCGCAACGATACGGGTTCGGCGCCGGCGCCTCCCGGCTTTTATGCGGAGGGACCGGGCTGCATCTGCGGCTTGAAAAGAGGATCGCTGCCTTCAAATCAACGGAGGCTGCCCTCGTGTTCAATTCCGGTCATGCCGCCAATACCGGCATTATCCCGGCGCTCGCCGCCTCCGGGGCGACGATCTTCAGCGACGAGCTGAACCACGCGAGCATCATTGACGGCTGCAGGCTGAGCCGGGCGAAGACGGTCGTCTACCCCCATCGTGACGTGGGTCGCCTCTCCTCTCTTCTGGCAGGGGAGAAAGGCCTGCGGCTCGTGGTGACGGATTCCATCTTCAGCATGGACGGCGATATAGCCCCTCTCGGAGAAATCCAGGACCTCTGCGACAGACAGGGGGCTCTCCTGTATGTCGATGACGCCCATGCCACGGGAGTGCTCGGCAGGGGACGCGGCGGACTCGCCCACTTCGGAATCGGGCCGGGGCCCCGGACCCTTCAGATGGGCACCTTTTCGAAGGCGCTCGGGTCCTTCGGGGCGTTTGCAGCCGGCGGCGAGGATGTCATCACGTGGCTTCTGAACACGGCGAGGAGTTTCATCTTCTCAACGGCCTTGCCGGCCCCGGTGATCGCCGCATCCCTGAAGGCTGTTTCGCTCGTCTCACGGCATACCTCCCTGGTCAGGAGGTTGTGGGAAAACAGGCTGATGCTTGCGGAAGGGCTCGCGGACATGGGGATCGACGTCTCGGCGAGTGAAACCCCCATCATCCCGCTCAGAACGCAGAGTGTCCGGGAGGCGCTGAGGATGTCCTCCTTTCTCGGGGAAGCGGGTATCTATGCGCCCGCGATACGGCCTCCTGCGGTGCGCCAGCCGCGCGTGCGTATAACCGTCTCAGCCGCGCATGAGGAACGACACATCAAACGGCTGCTTTCTGTGCTGCGGCGATATGGAAAACGGTAGACTGTCAGTTCGCGGGGATGAGATAGATGCAGCTCGAGGCGCCCTCTGCCATCGATTGCTCGCGGGTAACATTCCTGTTGATGAGTTCGCGATAGAGCTGCAGTTCATGCCTGCAGGCGTCCCTGAATTCTGATGCAACCCTGCTGACGGGGCAGTGATACTGCTTGAGCCGGTGCTGGTTCCCGTTGGTCAGGATCTCGACAAAATACCCCCTGGATTCGAGGATACCCTTCAGGGCAAGGAGGATATCTCCGAGGTCTTCCTTGTTGGCCAGGGCGGCGCTGTAGTCCTTGAAGAGCTGTTCTTTGCGCCAGCCGAATATCCGGTCGATCTTTTCAGCGCCTTCATGGTCCCTGATCTCCCGCAGGATACCCAGCACAAACTCGTCATAGGCATTCGGAAAGAGGCCGTCGGCCGCTCCGGTCAGCATATAGACAAAGCCGGGCCTGCCGATACCCCGGCGTTTCGGCACGTAGGTGACAAGACCTTTCTTCTCAAGGGCTATCAGGTGCTGGCGGATGCCCATGGGGGTGATGTCGATCACCTTGCTCAATTCATCGATCGACATGCCGCCGTTCTTCTTCAGATGCAGGACGATCATGTTTCTCGTCGAATTTTCGTCGATACTCATATTCATGTTAGCCAACATAGCACAAAAAGAAGATTTTGTAAATAAATAAATTAATAAATGTATTTCCCCTGCCGTGATTTCTTGAACAGGACATATTATAGTATGATTATAGCTATACCGAATTGTGCGGGGGATTCCCCAAGACCTACAAAGGAGAGCGACATGCTGACAGGAAAAGAGGATCTTCTTCAGTCACTCATCGAGGCGTTTCTCATGGAAAAAGGCACTCGTGAGTTTTACGCGGAAGCCGGTCAGAAGGCACTGGATCCGGAGGCCCGGAAGACCTTCAAGGCCCTCTCGGCCTGGGAGGAAAAGCATATGGACTATATCCAATCGTTGTATCTCTCCGTTCAGGACGAGAGGGACATAGAAGGTTTTGAGCAGTTCAGCAAGCATGCCGCAGCCCCGGTCACCGAGGCGGGCATCCCGGTCAAGGACCTGGAGACGAGTCTTGAAAAGCATACCTTTGTTGATGATAGGGGGGCCCTTCTCTTTGCGCTCGAGATAGAGGGGAAGGCGTACAACCTGTACCGGAAAATGTCTGAAAAGGCGTTGGATACGAACGCGAAGGTGATTTTCAGGGAGATGATGCAGCAGGAGCTTTCCCACATCGATTACCTGAAGAAGGCACGGGCGACCCTTGCTGAAACTCCGTGACGGCATTGTAGAGCTGTACCGGAAGGTCGCCACCTCGCTCCCTCCGGACGTTGAAGAGGCGCTCCGGAATTCCCTGGCCCTGGAGAAGGAAGATTCACCGGCGAACTCCTCCCTTTCGGTGATCCTCGAAAACGTCCGCGTGGCGCGGGATACCGCCCGGCCGATCTGCCAGGACACGGGCGTGCCCGTCTTTTTCGTAAAGGTGCCGATGGGCCTGAGCCAGCTGGAGCTGAAGGAGACGATCCTTGAGGCGACGCGCTCGGCGACCGTGAAGGTGCCCCTCCGGCCGAACGCGGTTGATAGTGTCACGGAACTCAATAGCGGGGACAATACCGGGACCGGGTTCCCGGTAATTTATTTTGAAGAGACCCGGGGGAACACGCTCACCATAGACCTGATGCTGAAGGGGGGCGGTTCGGAAAACGCGGGACAGCTCTACAAGCTCCCCTCTGAGGAGCTGGATGCCGGCCGGGACATGGAGGGCGTCAGACGCTGCGTGCTCGACGCCGTGCAGAAGGCCCAGGGCAGGGCGTGCCCGCCGTATGTCATCGGCGTCGGGGTGGGCGCGGCAAAAGACCAGGTGACAAGACTCTCAAAAGAGCAGCTGATCCGGAAACTGGGCGATGTGAATAAATTCGAGTCCCTTGCCGCGCTCGAGTCCCGGCTGACCGCCGAGATCAACGAACTGGGCATCGGACCGCAGGGTCTTGGCGGCAGGAATACGGTCATGGCGGTGAAGATCGGGGCGAACCATCGACATCCTGCGTCGTACTTCGTAGACGTATCGGTCAGTTGCTGGGCCACGAGGAGGGGGAGGCTGATATGGTAGGTCCTCTTCGCCTGAAGACCCCGCTCTCCGCCGACGATGTCCGAGGCCTGAAGGCAGGAGATGTTGTCTCTATCTCCGGCATGATCGTCACCGGCAGGGACAGGGTGCATAAGTACCTGGTCGAGAACATGCCGCAGCCGGGTGAACTCCCGGTGGATCTCGCCGGTACGATCATCTACCATTGCGGACCGGTGATGAGGGAGAAGGACGGTGTATTCACCGCGGTGGCTGCCGGCCCCACGACCAGCATACGCATGGAGATGTACGAACCGCGCTTCATCCGGGGTTTCGGCATCCGGGGGATCATGGGAAAAGGCGGCATGGGCGGTCATACGCTTCAGGCGCTCCGGGAGAACGGGTGTGTCTATTTCAATGCCGTGGGCGGGGCCGCCGTCTATCTTGCCGACAGGATTGAGCGGGTGATCGGGGTCTGGAAGCTGGAGGAATTTGGTCCGGCCGAGGCGCTCTGGATCCTTGAGGTGAAGGATTTTCCGGCTGTGGTGACGATGGATGCCCACGGCAATAATATCCATCGCGAGATAGAGCAGCGCTCCCTGGGCCGCTTCAGGGAACTCCTCGGGAAGTAGTCGTGGTATTCATCGCAGGTGCAACCGGCTTTGTCGGCGGCCATCTTGTCGACTATCTGCTCGAAAAGGGGGTCAGCCTGAAGTGTCTGGTGCGCTCGGAAAAGACGGCGGATGCGCTTGCCCGCCGTGGTGTCAGGGTCTGCCGCGGGGACATTACCGAGCCCGGCACCCTCAAAGACGTCCTCGAGCCCGATGACATCGTCATCCACCTGGTCGGCATCATTGCGGAGCAGGGAAGGGCCACCTTCACGTCAGTCCACGTTGACGGCACCGCCAATCTTGTAGCAGAGGCGAGGCGTGCCGGTGTCCGGCATTTCTTTTATCAGTCAGCTCTCGGCGCTGACAGCGCTTCTTTCTCCGGGTATCTCAGGACAAAGGCAGAGGCAGAGGAGATCGTGCGTTCCAGCGGTCTGGGCTGGACGATCTTCAGGCCGTCTCTGATCATCGGGCCGTGGGACGGGTTCACGAGGAAGCTGGTGGACATGATCAGGCTCTCGCCCGTTCTGCCGATTCCGGGCGACGGCGGGGCGCGTTTTCAGCCTGTCGGCATTCGCGACTGGCTCAGGTGCGGGGGAGCCGTGATCGAGAACCCCCGCGCTCACCAGGCGACCTATGACATAGGCGGGCCTGAACAGCTGACCTACCGGGAGATTGTAGAAACACTCGCAGGGGTGATGGGAAGCCGCAGGCTGAGCCTGCATATACCTCTGGGGCTGATGAAATTCTCCGCTTCCGTCCTGGAGGCGGTGATCGCCTCTCCGCCGGTGACCGTCGAGCAGGTGCGGCTTCTCGAACAAGACAATATCTGCGATACCGATGCGATCGAGAAGGCCTTCGGCTTCAGGCCGCAGCGGTATCAGGAGGCGCTGAAAGAGTTTGTCCGGTAGGCGGTCTTACTTGACCACGAGCACCGAGCATTCGGCGTGATCAACGATCTTGGAGGATACGCTGCCGAGGAGAAACCTCCCTGCACCGTGCCTGCCGTGGGAGCCGGTGATAATGACATCGGCCTTCACGCCGTCTGCTGCCTTCAGGATCTCGTCAGCAGGGTCGCCCTGTCTGATGATGGTCTTTACGGACAGGGAACCCGACTTCTTCCTGATCTTCTCCATCAGTTTCTTCGCCTCTTCCGAAAGTGCGTTTACGATGCGCCTGCGGTCCATCTCCATCAGTTCTGTCAGGTACAGGTCAGGGATGACCGATACGACCACCACAGGAGACTTGAATTTCCCGGCGATCTCGAAGGCCTTTTTCAGCGCCTTTTCCGAAGACTTCGACCCGTCGTGGGCAACCAGAATCCGTTTCATCTGTTTTCTCCTTTCGCTAGAATTGTAGCAGGGATCAGGCCGGTTGTCTTTTATTTTTGTCCGAAAAGTTTTAAAATATCGAATTCCGTTTCCTGAAAGGAGAAAGCCTATGGCAAGAAAGGACTATTTCTTTACGTCAGAGTCTGTCACCGAAGGGCATCCTGACAAGATCGCCGACCAGATATCCGACTCCATCCT
>JAKAHR010000037.1 GCA_021825365.1 Nitrospirota bacterium
CCGATATCTGGCCATAGCCAGATTATGCCAAATCTACCTCCGCGACGCCAGTTGCACTGGCTTTGCTCCGGGCGGCCATTCATCCCCGAGTTTGAAAACTCGGGGTTTTCTGGCCAGCCTTATAAATACTTCAAAAGGAAAAAACCGAGACAAAAGAGAGGCAGATATTAGTCCACCATTTGAAAAGATTACATCTATTTTTTTCTACTTACTGCTTGCATATATGGCGTATGCTCTCATAGCGTACTTAATCAAATGAAAAAAAGACCTTCCAACAAGCCAATCAAGGCGACGGTGATTAAACGCTTTTTGATTTTCAATTTAGCTGGTCGCCACCGCGCCTTATCGCTGTCGTTATACCCCAAATATATGACGATACGAATATCAATAACCTGTGTATTTTTTGTCTTATTATCTATTGACGTATCTGATTCTGGAAGCAAGTCATTCATACTAACCAGAGTGCAGTCAATAGATGATAGGGTCGCCTGGATAGAAGAATATAGGAAGCAACATCCCGATAATGTAAAGTTCTTTGGAGTTGAAGGCAATAATGACGGTGATTATGAAATGTTTTGGTCTCCGAAGGATGGTCTTGATGGATCAGGGGTTTATTATCAGATAATCAGAGACAAAGAAGGGCACATCCTCGCATATCATGTTGAACCGGATGATGGCACTGGCGATTGGGCGGAGTCGGAAACATACTATTTTGATGAGCGTGGAAATACCATTCTTTATGATTATTATCATGCTGTCTTCTTTCAGGCTGAGTGCAAATATCTGAGCCCAAAAAGCATTATAAGAACGCTCATAAAGAAATACTATGATAGCGATTTTAATGTTATAAGCGCACCGACATTAACCATGCAAGAACGGGAGCCTTTTGACTTCGCACTTTGTGATCTTCACCCTGCCCAACCGGCAGAAAAGATTGCAAGAAACTATGGTGCTCTCAAGAAAGCTGCCCAATCAAAATATAGAAAATACATATGGAAGAACCTCTGGAATTAGGCGAAGGCATAATACATCTCTTCAGCCAACCGGGACTAACGCTTTTTTGTTTTCAGTCTCAGGTCTGTGCCCCGTCGGCTGAAAGTAGTCGTTATGCGAAATTATTATAAAATACTAAATATATCTGAAACTGCATCTCCAGCGGAAATAAGGGCCGCGGGGTCAGGTCTTTGATCTTGAATTGTCAAGAAGAAGTTGCTATAGGGAAGGCATGGCGCGACCGCTGCGGATAGAATACGACGGAGCCTTCAACCACACAATCTCACGGGTGGGAAAAGAAGGGGACACCTGTCCCCTTTTTTGCGTATATTCGTATCTTCGGAGGTGTCGATGAAACATTTTATTTGCTGCGTGATGCTTGTCTTGAGCGCTTCGGCGGCGCTGGCGGACGAGTCCGGGTTTACCGCCCCGGTGACCGCGCCTGAGAAGGCCCTCGCTTCGCTCCTGAAGTGGCACATGGAGCAGTTTGAAGAGCGCGGCAGCAACCACTTCGAATTTCTGGTGCAGAGACCCGGCAGGAAGAAGGACAAGGACAGGCTGTATTACAGCAAGTATACCAGGGGCCTGATAAAGGCCATCTCCGGGGTGAACAGGAAGATGTCCGGGCCGGGCCTCAGCGGCATCGATTATGACCCCATCCTCTGCGCACAGGACATCCTCCTGCCGCCTCACTACTATATGACTACCCGGATGGAGACCGCTGCGCACAGGGTCGCGCCCAGCCCGGAAGAGGCGGCCTCTGCCTTTGTGCTATTTCGCAGCGGGGACGGCAAGGACGCCCATCGCGTGGACTACCTGCTGGAGAAGGAAGGCGGCATCTGGAAGATCGCCGGCGTCGCCTGCGGGAAGACCATGTTCAATATCAGATGAATAACCGACAGCCTGCCTGCAGTCCATTCCGCCCGTAGATATAGCTCTACTGGATGAGACTAAGTGCGAGAACAGACACAAGACATGGAAGACGAAAAAGGGGACATCACCATGAAAGAACGTTATGTAAGAGTCGGGCTGGTATTATTATCGTTGTTATATTTTCAGTCAGCGCATGCGATGACTTTGTGCAACCCTGCTGAAGAAATCATTTGGTCTTGCTCCAGCAAAAACAACATCTATTCGGTCTGTGCCTCAAAAGACTTATCAATTAACGCGGGTTATATGCAATACAGAGCTGCAAAAAAGGGAAAGACAGTATTTAAGTATCCGGAAGAAACAAAGTCACATCCCTCAACGCTCTTTCATTTTGCGCTTCTGGCTAAAGGTGCAATGTTGTCATTCAATAATAATGAATACAAGTACGAGTTGTTTGAAGGACTAATGGGAGAGCCATCCATTATGGTTTCAAAAAATGGCAAGACAATTCAGGATATACAGTGCGAGGCTGGATCTGACACACTTACACTGACCCCCATTCAGAAAATATTGGCGGGTGCCGGCATCAAGGAATAGCGGTTGCATACGGCTATCCATTTGCTCAGCCAGACGCGCAATAAACGCGTTTTGGTTTTCATCTTTGGTTTGTTTGCTCGCTGGCTAGCATGGTCGTCAGCTCAATAATAAATGCCTGATCTTAACGGAAGGCACGGCGCGACCGCTGCGGATAGAATTCGACGGAGCCCTTAACACATAACCTCTCGGTGCAGTGCGCGAAAACCTATATTCAAGGACACACAAAAAAGGCGTGCAGTTCATGCACGCCTTTTCTTCGTTATGAGACCCGCCGGGTCTCAGCAGCCCCGGGGGCTTCAGCCTCCGCCGGAGAACAGGCCGTTCATCTCCGAGAAACTCAACTGGCCGGCGAATTTGAGCTGTTTTTCCCCGCACTTGGGACATGATTCCTTCAGCAGTTCGAGCTCATTGCCGATCATCGTCGCATACTGGCTGCCGCACTTCTGGCAGACACACTTGCTATAGGACATAGTCGCTTTTTCCATCAGTAAACTCCTCCGTCAGTATTGTTGCTTAGTTTCTTAATTATATCACATTATCTCCGGATTGTCACCCGATTCTTTCTCATCAGTATCCTCCTTCTCCCGGACTTCCTCCTCCTTCAGCGGGCAGACCCGGCTTTTGAAGAACTCGTAATAAAGAAGGGGGACCGCAATCAGCGTCAGCGCCGTTGCTGCAACCGCCCCGAACATCATCGCGATCGCCAACCCCTGGAATATCGGGTCAAAGAGCATGACAAAGGACCCCACGACGACCGCCGCTGCTGTCAGCGCGATCGGCCGGAACCGCACCGCCCCCGCCTTGATAAGCGCCTGCCGCAGTGTCCCGCAGTCCCTCCACTCCAGCTGCACGAAATCGATCAGCAGTATGGAATTCCGGACGATGATGCCGGCAAGGGCGATGAACCCGATCATCGAGGTCGCGGTAAAAAAGGCCCCGAATATCCAGTGGCCTGGCAGTATGCCGACAAGCGTCAGCGGGATCGGCGCCATGATGATCAGGGGCGTCACAAAGTTCCTGAACCACGCGACAACGAGGATATAGATGAGAACCAGCACCGCGGCAAAGGCTATGCCGAGGTCCCTGAAGACCTCGTAGGTGATGTGCCACTCGCCGTCCCATTTCATCGCATACGTATCCTCAAGCCACGGCTGTACGGAAGAGTATTGTTTCAATTCGTACCCCTCGGGGAGTCTCAGCCCCCTGATCTTATCCTTCATCTTGAGGATCGCATACGCAGGGCTTTCGTCGCCGCCTGCAACGTCGCCGATAACATACACCACCCTCTTGAGGTTCTTGTGGTAGATCGTCTTGTCCTCGATCCCCTCACGCACCTTCACCAGGTCGGCCAGACTCACCATGCCTCCGGAGGAAGAGGGAACTCCCACCTCTTTGAGGGACTGAAGATTCGAGCGTTCGGAAAGGGGCATCCTCAGGCTGATCTCGACCGGCTCCCTTTCCCGCTCAAGATGAACGAGCCCGGTTGACGCCCCGCCGAGGGCGGTCCGAAGGGTGCGGGATACCGCCTCGGTCGTTACCCCGTTGAGGGCGGCCTTGTCCTTGTCGACATCAAAGGTAATCTTTCTCTGGTCGTCCTCAACATACCAGTCCACATCAACGACTCCTTCCGTCTTCTCAAAGATCTGCCGGATATCACGCGCCACCTCGATCTGCCTGCCCATGTCAGGGCCATACACCTCAGCCACGAGCGTGCTGAGCACCGGAGGCCCGGGCGGTATCTCGGCGACCTTTATCCTGGCCCCGTAGCGGTCCGCGATCGCCCTGAGGCCCGGCCTGATGCGCTTTGCGATATCGTGGCTCTGACTCGATCGTTCGCCCTTGTTGACGAAATTCACCTGGATATCGGCCACATTGCCGCCTGACCGCAGGAAGTAGTGTCGCACCAGGCCGTTGAAGTTGAATGGCGCGGCCGTGCCGATGTACGACTGATAGTCAGTCACCTCGGGCACGGTCTTCAGATACTCGCCAAGCTCCCTGCCGAGCGCAGCGCTCTGCTCAAGGGTCGAGCCCTCGGGCATATCGATGATCACCTGGAGCTCGCTCTTGTTGTCAAAGGGGAGCATCTTCAGCTTCACGCCCTTCAGGGGAATAAGCGCCAGGGCCAGACCAAGAAGGAGAAGGACTGCCGCAAGGGCCGCCAGGCGCCTCTTTGCATTGTCGATCAGGGGGCCGAGGATGCGCTCATAGAGTGAGTAGAGTCTATCTCCCTCATCCCTGTGTCCTTCCTTCGGCACCCCCCGGAGGACCTTATAGCTCATCCACGGGCTTACGATGAAGGCGATGAGAAGGGAGAATATCATCGCAGCCGATGCACCCACCGGTATCGGACGCATATACGGGCCCATCAGCCCGGACACAAAGGCCATCGGGAGGAGGGCCGCGATCACGGTGAAGGTCGCGAGGATGGTGGGGTTACCCACCTCATCCACCGCAAATACGGCGGTAAGCGGATCTATTGTGCGAAATTTGAAATGCCGGTGGATATTCTCGACGACGACGATCGCATCATCCACCAGTATCCCGATCGAGAAGATCAGGGCAAAAAGGGTGACGCGGTTGAGGGTATACCCGTACATATAATTGATAAAGAGCGTAAGGGCGAGGGTCACCGGCACCGCGACAGCGACGACGATGGATTCCCTCCAGCCGAGTGCAAGGGCTATGAGCACGATCACCGAAAAAGAGGCGATGAACAGGTGCTCAAGGAGTTCGTCAGACTTTTCCTTCGCGGTCTCTCCGTAATTGCGCGTCGTGGTGATCTGGATGTCGGAAGGGACGAGCGTGCCCCTCAGGGCATTGATCTTCCTTATCGCCTCGCCCGCAACGACACTCGCATTCGCCCCCTTCTTCTTCGACACGGTGAGCGTCACCGCCTCATACTGTCCGCTGCGCGAATGACCGGCCTCGATCCCTTTCCTGTCGGCAGAGGGACCGAGTCCCATAAAGACATACTGGGCCGGCTCCTCGGGACCGTCCTTGATCGCGGCGACATCGCGGAGATACACCGATTTCCCGTTGCTGACGCCGACCACAAGGCCGCCTATCTCTTCCGTGCTCTTGAGAAAGGAACCGGCGTCGACCATGAATTGACGGTTTCCTGATGAGAAGGCGCCGGAGGGGAGCGCAAAGTTCGCCTTCTGGAGTGTCTCCATGATCTGAAAGGCGGATGCGTTATATGCCTTCATCCGCTGCGGATCGAGAACCACCCTCACCTGTCTGCGCTGTCCTCCTATGACCGAGGTCTCGGAGACATCCTTGTCTTTCTTGATCTCCCCGCAGATCTCCTGGGCGACCCTCCTGAGTTCGTACCCGTTGTAGCGTTCGCTCCACAGGGTAAAGGTGACAATCGGCACATCGTCGATCGACTTCGGCTTTACCAGTGGCTGCGATACTCCCGGCGGGATCACATCGTTATGGGACATCAGCTTGTTGTAGAGCTTGACGATGCTCGATTCCATGTCCTCGCCCACATAAAACCGGACGATCGTAAGGTTCATCCCGGGTTTGACAATGGAATAGATGTACTCCACCCCCTTGATCTCCCAGAGAAACTTCTCCATCGGTTTGGTGACCCGCGCCTCCACCTCTTTGGCGGAGGCGCCGGGATAGGCGACCATCACGTCGATCATCGGGACGACGATCTGGGGCTCCTCCTCCCGCGGGGTGACGATCACCGCAAAGATGCCGACGAGGAGGGATGCAAGGACGATAAGAGGCGTGAGCTTCGATTGAATGAAAGATCGTGCGATCTTTCCGGAAATACCCAACCCTTTCATGACGATGTCCGTCCCGTTACTGCGCCGTGGCGGCGATACCGCCGTCAACCGCCCTCTCCACGCCGCTGATGACGACCCTTTCGCCGGGGTTCAGGCCGGAGAGTATCTCGACCCGGTCGCCGTATGCCCTGCCCGGCCTCACCAGCCGATACGAGATGATATTCTTCTCGCTGACCGCGAAGATCCCGGTCAATTGTCCTTTGTCGACGACGGCCCTTGACGGGACGAGGAGGGCCTGCTTCTTTCCCACCGGGATCGATACCCTGGCGTAGAGGCCGTTCCTGAGGCCCTCAGCCCTGAGAGCGATCTTCACGAGAAAGGTCCGGCTCAGGGGATCAACCGAGGGCACGACCTCAGAGACCGTCCCCGTGAATACCTTGTTCAGGGATTCGATCGTAACCCTGACCTCCATTCCCTGCCTGATCCTTCCGGCCTGGGCCTCGTCCGCATTCACCTCTACCCGGTAGGACGAGGCATCTTCCACGGTGATAAGAGGCATGCCCGGGACAGCCATGCTGCCGTATTCGATCTTCTTTTCCGTGACCGTGCCGGACACGGGGGCCGTTATCCTCGTGAAGCCGTGATAGACCTTTGCCTCGCCGACTCCGGCCTCGGCCCTCTTCAGGGCAGCGCCGGCCCGCTCGTAGTCGAGCCGGGCGACTCGCCGCTGCGTTTCTATCTGGTCGAGTTCCTGTCCGGAGAGCGCCTTTTCGTCGAATAGCCTCTTGTACCGCTGATAGGTGATATCGTTGAGCCTCTTGTTCTCGCCTGCGGCCTCGACAGCCTTTTCCGCCTCCCGGTAGCCCTCAGCCGCCGCCTTCACCTTCTGGGCCACGTCGCTGTCGTCAAGGGTAAGGAGCACCTGGCCCGCCTTCACGCGGTCCCCCTCTTTCACCGGTATCGAGGTGACCGTGCCCATTATGCGGCTCGCCACCGCACTCAGACTCTTCGCCCTGACCGTGCCGGTCGTCTCGTACAATTCGTCAGCCGTCTCGGGGTTCACCACCGAGACCGTCAGCCCTGATATCTGCTGCCGCTTCACCTCCGCTATCCCTGGTTTTACCTTTTCTCCGCAGCCGGTCAGAAGAATCAATAACGAAAAAAGGGCGACGGATGTCTGTAGTATTCTATTCATCTGATTCCTCCGGTCATTTCCCTGTCCAGGTCCTTCATGATCGTGCCGCTCTGGAAACCCAGGTTCGCCACGGCGGTGAGGTATGCGCCTTCCTTTGCGGCGACGTTTGCCCTTGCCGCATCGAGCGCGGTCTGCACGTCGAGGAGATCAACTATCGTCGAGAGGGAGTTTTCGTACCTCGCCCGCACCAATCTCCTGCCCTCCTCGGCAGACTGCGATGCCTTGCGCGCCAGCTCCAGCCCCTTCCGGGCCTCCTCCACGGCAAGATACGACTCATACACCTGGAAGGATATATACTTCCTGAGTCCCTCCCGGTACTCCCCCGCCTCCGCGATGACACTCCTGGCCTTCCGCCGCTCGTGTTCCCGCTTTGTCCCGTCGAAGAGCTCCCAGCGCAGGAATGCGGTCACCTGCCAGCTGTCGCCCTCGCTGCCGAAGGGCCTGCGGTGATCGTTGAGCTGATACGAACCTCCGACTCCCACCATCGGGAGATACCCGGCATTCGCCAGTTTCAGGGAATTCTCCGCGTTCCTGTAGCGCGCCTCTACGGACAGAAGGTCTTTTCGCGCCTGCGAGGCCTGGTAATAGTACTCAAGGTCTCTTACCGCAAGAGACGGCCTGTCTTCCTTCACATCCACTGATTCGGCCAAACCGAGCAGGAGGCCGAGGCCGCGCCTCGCCACCTCCAGGTTCTTCCGGGCGGTGACGAGTCTCTCTTCCGCCTCCGTCAACGCCACGTCCGCCCTGAGGCTGTCGGAATAGAGACCTAATCCCGAGTCGTAGCGCACTTCGGCGATCCTCCTATGCTCTGCGGCGTCTTCCACGGCCTTCTCAGCCACGGTCACATAAACCCGGCTGGTCTGCACACCGCAATAGGCCCTGAATACCGCATAGACAGTCTCTTCCCTCTTGCGGTCATACTCTTCGCCCCTTGCCCGGAAATCCTCCCTCGCCATGTCCAGCCCGATAAACGCCTTCGGCACGAAGACCGCCTGCTCGAAAAGGACCGCTGTCTGGAAATCATTCACCGGCCGGGGGCTGTTCAGTGAATCGATCGCAAAGTCCTGTTGGGTAAAGCGCTCCTGGTTCAGTTTTGCCATAAACGCGTAGGTAGGGTTTGCGGTGCGCATAAACCGTTCCTCAAACGATAGCCGCGGCAGGAGTAGGCTCCGCGCGATACCGACATCTTCGTGTTTTGCGGCCAGCCCGTTCCCTGCTGCCCTCAACTCATGGTTGCCTTCCAGGGAAAGGGCGATCGCCTCTCCCAGGGAGACCACCCTCTCCGCTGCCTCGCCTGCCGGCAGGAGGGCCAGGACAAGGATGGCAGCCGTGACCTGCATGGAAATGAACCGATACATCAGGAAACCCCCTTTGGTCAGGAAGACCTTCTCTTCTTTTTGAGATACGCTGAAAAGGTCTTCATGTCGCATCTGCCGGTCCTCTTCTGGAAATCCTCGCAGTCCCTGAGCGATCTCAGGTCCCCTGTCAGCATCTTATCAGCCTTCAGGGTGTCCTTCAACAACTCCAGAAGACACCGGTTAAAGGCCTTCATCCGCGGGTCGAGGGAATAGAAGACCATCTTCCCCTCCTTGCGTCCCCGGAGAAAGCCGGCGCTGCTGAGCTGGTTCAGGTTCCGCGACACCAGCGGCTGCGAGATATTCAGGACCCCCATGATCTGGCAGACGCAGAGTTCGCGTTCCGCCACGAGCATGAGCACCCTGAGCCGCTTGGGGTCGGAGAGGAGCCTCATGATGCTGCCCTCGTTTTTCATATCAACATATAACCATACGTTGATAGATTCTGTCAACCTTTTTTTGAAAGACGGGTCATGCAAGGTCACCGCTGAGCCGTTATCGGCAGGCCACTACTTGTCTCCTCCTCTGTATCTGTCCCGCATCATTCGCGGGCAGAAGATATCTGTCAGCGTCTCCTCCAGCCGGCCCACACGGGGAACCCGTCTTCGCTCCGGAGTTTCAAAACCTCTTCTCCCTTTTTTATCTCAGAAACGATAATAACCGGCCTGCCTCCGAAGATAACCCTTGAGCCGGTTATGACTAGGCTGTCGCCGGATGCGATCGTCACTTCCTGGTTCTCTCCCTCCAAGGATACCTTGACCTGTTCCGCACACCGTGACCGGCATCCTCCTGACCTCTAGATAGAGCATATCGCAGCGAGTGCGATAGTCAACGGCTATCTTTATCCCCTGAGAGATAACATAAGGGTCTGCATGATGCCGCATCACAAATGGAATCTTCTGAATGCGTAGAACTTCGGGAAATCAATGCCGAGCGTGAACACTGCCGAAAATATCAGAACAGCAGCAACCTGATACTGCGTAAGGGACGGAACAAAGATACCATACACGCACAGCAGGGCAAAGCCGATTATGGTTGCCGCGCTCAGGATCAGTAATTCCCTGCCCGGCATGGACGACCAGAAGTGCCTTCTCTCCCGAACGATAAGGACGCGGAACTGGCTGTTAAATATCAGGTTCAGCATTACGAGTGTGCGCAGTTTCTCCCATTCAAGATGAAAATACTGCGTACCCATCACTATGACGAGGAGGCCCTCCAGAACCAGAAGCATACCCGGAACGAGCGACGCAAGAGTAATGTTCTTCACATTCCACATGTTCGGGTTCGGCGTATGCTTTACGTTGTCGGTTGCCAGCGACATGGTTACGAAATCGTTTGCAAACACCAGGAGCGACATCCCCAGGAGAGAAAGCACAATATTATGGAACCAGAAGAAGCTCACGGTGAGCAGACCAACAAATTCTATCACCTTGGTGACCTTATTAATGACCCAGGTCAGCATCCTCTGATAGATCTGCCTGCTTATCGTTACTGCATTGATTATGACACTGATACCCGGCTCAGTCAGGACCACGCTCGCGGAGGCCTTTGCCACGTCAGTCGCATTGCTCACCGCTATCCCCATCTCCGCCTGTTTCAGGGCCGGCGCATCGTTCACCCCGTCTCCGGTCATCCCTACCATGTGACCCCTGGACTGAAGAAGTTTCACGATCGTATACTTGTCCTCGGGAAATATCTCGGCAAAGCCATCACTTTCCCCAACGACCTTCATCTGATCAGCCTCGCTTAAGCCGCCAATATCAGCCATACGGATAATGTTATTTCCGATCCCCGCCTGGAGGGCTATCTCTTTAGCTATTGCCATGCTGTCGCCGGTAAGCATTATCGGCTTTATGCCCAGCTTTTCTGCCTGCTCTATCATGCCTTTTGAGTCCGGCCTCAGCGGGTCGGCCAAAGACAGCAATCCCGCGAGTCTGAGATTATCCAGATCTTCGCCTTCAGAACGGGCAACTGCTATCGTCCTGTACCCCTTACGTGAAAACTCCTCTATGGTCCTGTTTGCCTTCTCAATGTCTTCCCTATCGGTTCCCCGGCACATGGATATGACAACCTGGGCAGCACCTTTGACCGCTTTAAACTGCCCTGTGTTGACGCCGATTATCCCCTCGCTCCTCTTAATCGCAGGATTAAAGGGAGTATGGGATATCCGCCTGTACGCCTTGCTGTCGACTCTCAGGTTCTTCGCATAGTCAATGATTGCAAGGTCTATAATATCCATCCCTTCCTCCTGTGAGGCAAGGATGGCGGTGAGGACAACATCCTCTTTCGTATAGCCGGTGAAGGGTATGCTGTCTGCAACTGACAATTTGTTCTGGGTTATCGTCCCTGTCTTATCGAAGCAGAGAACATCTATCGAGGCCGCATCTTCTATCGAATCGAGCCGGGTAACAAGCGCCCCCTTTTTTGCAAGCTCCATGGCCCCCACGGACTGGACTATGGTGAGCACCGCCGGCAGCGCCACAGGGACAGCGCCCATAAGAAAAATTACCGCGAGGGTCAGTACGGCGACGATATGTTCCTCTAATCTCATGATCAGACCGTAGGCCAAAATCAGGATCAACGCCACTATCCCCAGATACATCATATATCTGACCATGGTCAGCATTACTTCACCTTGGTGGGACTGCGGCTTTGCCGTTTTAACCAGTTCCGCTGTCTTGCCGAAGTAGGTGCCTGCCCCTGTATTGACTACCGCGCACCTGGCCTCTCCGCGCCTTACTACCGCGCTCGAATAGATTATGTCCGATACGTGAGTCTCTAAGGGCAGGGATTCTCCTGTCAGGGCCGATTGGTCAATGGAAAGACCGCCGCTCATAATTATTGCATCAGCCGGCACGATATCGCCGATTCCGACGGCGATGATGTCTCCGGGGACGATCCCCCTGGCCTCTTTCATGACCCACGTGCCATTACGCAATACTTTCGCCTTGACCGCAAGCTTCTTCTTGAGGAGCTCGACCGCCTTTTGGGAGCCGCGTGAATGCACGTGGCCGATGACGGCATTGACCGTGAGCAGCACAAAGATTATGATCCCTTCGAGATAATGACCCAATATAAAGGAAAGCCCCATCGCAAGCTCCAGCAGCCACGGCATGGGCCCCCAATAACGCAGCAGAAATTCAAAAAGGGGATTCTTCCTTTTCTCTAATATTTCGTTATACCCGAACAGCCTGAGGCGCTCTTCCGCCGCCGGCTCCGCCAGGCCGTTTTCTGAAGTCTCCAGCACTGCCAGAGACTCTTCGATCGGCATCATCCTGTATTCCGAAGTATTTCTCACTCGAAGATTGATCTGTGGAAAAGATCCCTCAGCTCCCTTTTGAAGTTGTCCTTTTATCATCTGCTTCCCTTGTATGGCAATTCTATCCTGACTTCCGTGCCTGCTCCCAGCTTAGAGTCGATGTGTAGTATGCCTTTGTGTGCTTCAACTACCTTCTTTGCAATCGGCATCCCGAGTCCGCTCCCTTCTTTCTTCCTCGTATAGAATGGGACAAATATATTTTCAAGCGTATCACGGTCCATTCCTGAGCCTTGATCCGTAATCGTTATAGTCAGGGTGGCTTTGCCGGTTACAGTTCCGACTGTAACGGTCTGGCCTCTGCCGGATGCCTCAATCGCATTGCTGACGAGATTTATCAGCGCCCTTTCCATAGCGGAACCGTCTACCTCCAGATAGACCGGCGAATCTGAAAGCATGATCGATAGGTTCACGCCTTCTCCTCCGGCCTTTGCTTCACAGAACTTACATGCCTTCGCGATTACCTCTCCTATATCTTCCTGTTTCAGCGTCAGATGAAGAGGCCTTGAGAAATCCAGCACGCCCTGGACTATCTTTTGCATGGCAAGAGCCGAGTCCATCACGATGTCTATCGCCTCGCCGGCATTCCCTTTCCCGTCCCTGATGCGCCTTGAAAATCCGAGGACCGTGATAATAGGATTCTTCAGATCGTGTACAATTGCGGTGGCGACCTCGCCAATTCTCGCCAGATCTCTCTCTTTTTCCGCCTGTTCCCTCGCCGTTCTCTCTCTGTCTGAGAGATATCCGGCAGAGATTGCAAAAAGCCCCTGCAACCCCAGATGAAACAATCTGCTCAATTCTGATGCGACCCCCCCTGTCCAGCCTGCAACGACAAACGGGATCTCGAATACAAACACCGAAAGATACGTCAGGAGTGCGCCCTTCAGGCCGAACGCCAGGGCACTGAGAAATATGGGTATATAGTAAAATTCCTTGTACACATTGTGGAAGGAATAGATCTGCGGGAGACTTGAATAATGCAGATAGGTGATAAAAAGGACAAAAACGACGACGATAAAGGTAACATTCCTCCTCTTGAACATCGCGAGTCCCTTTTCCTCAGCGCATCTTCCCTGCAATTTCGTCCTTCATCTTTTCAAACTCTTCCCTGGCTATTTCCCCTTTGGCGTACCGTCTCTTGAGAATGTGCAGAGGTGATTCTGCCCGGGTTTCCCTCCTCGTGCCCCCGGAGATCAGATTCAGCAGATGTATCACGCCGAGGACAATAAAAAAGGAAAAAATGATGATGAACAGCCAGCCAAACTCCATTCCGCGCTCAACCATGCGCCAGTGCATGTCTTCCCTCCTTTTTTACAGTGTATCATCGGAGTCCCATTCTTCCTAGTTCGTGGAAGTTCAATGAAGCGTTTTTGACGATATGTTGAGATTTGTCGATTAAAATGCGGTTTTTTGACAAGAACATGCAATTTCAACGGCTATGCGGTTTTTTTAGACCTATAGTGAAGACTACAGACAGCAGTTGCGTTGTTGCTGAACTGTGCAAAGCGCGATACAATAAAGATGAAGCAAGGCACCAAGTCTTGCCGGTGGTAACAGAGAGTGAAAAGAAAGGTGGTACTGGACATGTTTGAAAGAAAAAGCGTTAAAGGAGTTCTTGTAGCGGTACTGGCAGTTCTCTTTGTCGCGGCGTTTGCATACCAGGCCCAAGCTACTGTATTTGCTGCTGGCGGCAGCACACCATTCAGCTATACAGGAAAGATTGTGGCGCTTGACAATGCCGATAAGATTCTCACGGTTCAGGCAGGTCCGAACGATGAAGTGGCGTTCAATCTGAATGACGACGGCGCGGTTATGAAGTGCAGCGTACCGGAGTCATTTTCCAGCCTCAAGATCGGGGATATGGTAACAGTATCCTATTTTGATCAAGGGGATGGTTCCTATATCGCAAACGAGATCGATTTTGGAGCAGCCGGTATGAATCGCTGCTAAATGGTTGCTCTGGATTAAAAGGGGCGCAGACCTCAGTCTGCGCCCCTTTTACTATGTACGCATGCAAGTAGCTTCCTCAGCGCCCTCTTACCTTCACAGAGTGAAGCCCTTGGCCCCGTATTGTCTTTCCCCCCATCGGCATCACTATCTGAGACTTATTAAGGAATGGCCGCCTCATCCGACCCTCCTTTCTTCTCCCAGTATCCCAATCTTCTCTTGACAGCGGTGCACAAAGAGATACTATTTTGTTAATAGTTGGGGGTTCGCATAATTTCACCGGGGTCAGAACCATGACAAGAATGGTCTTTATCACTATATGCAATCCGTAAGGTAAAGGAGTTTAGACATGAAGACAGACAACGCCCGCATCATGGAAGTAGTTATTTTTGCGGTTTTTCTGATCAGCCTGATCGCCCTGCAGCCTGGTTGCGACAAAATGAAAGGAGGATATACGGTTGTCGGCTTTCCACAGTCCTTCGCAGACCTTGTGGCAAAGGTAAAGCCCGCTGTCGTGAATATCAGCACTGTCTCGACAGTAAAGCTGCCGGGCAGCCCCTTCAGACATTTCTTCGGCCAGGGTGACGGGGAACCTTTTGGCGATTTCCTCCACAGATTTTTCGGTGATATACCGGACCAGGAACTGAAACAACAGAGTCTCGGGTCCGGCTTCATTATCGACAAGGATGGCCATATTATCACCAACAATCACGTTGTCGATGGAGCGGACGAGATCAAGGTCAAACTGGCCGACGGCAGGGAATATAAGGCAAGGGTCATCGGGAGGGACCCCAAGACGGATCTGGCATTGATCAAGATTTCATCCCTGTTTAAAGACCTGCCGGCCCTTTCCCTCGGTGATTCCGACAAGATGCGTGTCGGCGACTGGGTGCTCGCCATCGGCAACCCCTTTGGCCTGGAGGAAACAGTCACCCAGGGCATAATCAGCGCCACCGGCCGCGTTATTGGATCGGGCCCGTACGACAACTTTATTCAGACCGATGCTCCTATCAATCCGGGCAACAGCGGCGGGCCTCTTATCAATCTTGCCGGAGAGGTGATCGGGATAAACTCTGCGATTATCCCCTCAGGACAGGGTATCGGTTTCGCAATCCCGAGCAACTTGGCAAAAAGAATTACTCCCCAGCTCAGGGACAAGGGAAAAGTGACCAGAGGATGGATAGGCGTATCCGTGCAGACCGTTACGCCGGAGATCGCCCAGGCCCTCGGCCTGAAGGAGACCCACGGCTCCCTTGTGGGCGAAGTAGTGGCCGGAGGACCCGCCGATGCCGCTGGAATAAAGCGCGGAGATGTGATCGTGTCCTTTGACGGAAAAGATATCAAAAGAATCGGGGATCTCCCTCTCCTTGTCGCTGAAACACCCGCCGGCAAGACCGTCACCCTGAAGATCATTCGAAACTCCAGAGAGCAGACAGTCACGGTTAAAGTAGCTGAGATACCGGCCGGAGGAATTCCGGCTGTTGCTCAGTCGGCTCCTGAGGGCCTTGGGCTGACCGTGCAGGCCATAACGCCTCATATGATGAACGAACTTCAGTTGCGGGACAAGATCGGCGTTGTCGTTGTCAAGGTCGAGCCGGGCAGTCCTGCTGACGACGCCGGGCTGCAGGTTGGTGATGTAGTAAAGGAGGCTAACCGCATACCGGTCAAAAACGTCGATGACTATACCTCTGCCATTAAGACCTCCGGAAAGAACAAGCCCGTGCTCTTCCTGATAAAAAGGGGCGGCAGGACGTTCTACATGACGATGCAAACCTCGTAGAGAAAAGGTAGGGCTTTTGCAGTCTCTTCAGCAGAAGTTCTCGGTTACGTAGACCCTGCCGTCCTCAGACAGGGCAACACCGATCCCCTGCCGTTTGAAATACGGGGTCAGGATATTTGTCCTGTGGCCCCTGCTGCTTATCCATCTTCTTACGACTGACTCAGCAATCCTGTCCTCTGTCCCGCCGTCAATAACCGCAGGGAGATTGTCCTGTGAGATATTCTCCGCTCCCAGACAGATGGTGTCACCCGTCCTGATCCTGCAGTCATACCGGGCTGCCTTATATCTGTCACAAAAGGTTCTGCCGTCAGGGTCGGTGTGGGCGAAGAAGTCCCGCTGCTCCATATCCCGGCTGTATTTTCCGGCTATGCGGTGCAGTCTTTCATCCCACAGGAGAGCGGGCAGGCCCTTCTTCTTTCTTTCCCTGTTTATCAGGGCATGAATCTTCTTTTCGAGACGCCCTGCATCCACCTGGGGACCGGAAAGTCTCTGGGACCTTGTATCCCTCCCGCTGCCCTCTACGAAAGCGGCCGTGCAAAGCATGCACAACATGACGCATGCGATCTTCAAGACGGTCTTTTCAAGCATGTCCACCCGGCATATCCGCAAGGTCAGGGATTTCCATCCGCACCATATTTCGAGAATCCTGTGCCAGATCTTGCCGCATGCGGGAATTCAGGGACACACAGCCCTGTAGAGCAATGCGTCTTCTCCACCCGCAATGGTGAACCACCCCGATCCGGCCGCGCCGGCGCCCTCAACGAGGCGGGCCTTCCTGTTTTTGCAGTCCATTTCGTAAAGATACTCACTGCTTTGCGTTCCGGCCCGGACCGTTACCGTATTACTCCCGCTATGTTTTACACTCGCGGCATCGTAAGAAAAGGTGTCGCCATACGTACTCTGCCGGAGGGCCTTCCAATCGGCACTCCCTGCTTCGGCAAGAGCAAAACACCATAAAATAAGAAACGTGCACATCACGGCCACACTCATATGGGTTTTCATCGCTCTCCCCCTTCCCTTCTTCCCATACCATGTCACTCCCATATCAACGGTTTGCACCACCCTCCATCCAGATTATAGCAGCACATGCCAGGTCCGGGGTAGCCGGTCTCCATGATGGTCCTTCCCGCAAACCATACTCGTGATGTCGACTTTCAGGGTATTGGCTGCACCTCCTATTCCACTTTCGAGCAGCGGCGGGATTCTGAGTGGAGTATCACGACAAAGCGGCCCGGACATTTGTCGTCAAAAACAAGATCAAAGAGTTGGCATATTGACGGGTACGTATTTGCCTAACATGGGGTAAAGTATATATAAGGATTCACGGCAAGGTCGTTACAGGCATGGGGGAGCATCAGGTAACGAAGAAATATGGAGGAGAAGCAGGCTATGGCTGAGATGGAGACCTCTTCCGGCGATACGGACAATTTGCGCCAGTTTGCGGATAAGATGTTGTGGGAAAGCAATAGAATCGCGGAAGTGATTATTGAAGCCGTTCCTACGTGAGTAAAGCTTCTTGCTGCAGACGGGACTCTGCAGATGATGAACCGTGCCGGACTCGACATGATCCAGGCTGATTCGCTCGACCAGGTGAAAGGACAGTGCGTATACCCCCTGGTTGTTGAAGAACATCGTGAGGCTTTTCAGGCTCTGGTGAAGGATGTCTTTCAGGGCAACTCAAGGAACCTCGAATTCAGGATAATAGGTCTCGGCGGGCGCCCCTGCTGGCTGTATACCAAAGCAGTGCCCCTGCGTAATGACCGGGGAGAGATCATCTCTGCACTTTCGATAACCACCGATATAACCGACCGCAAGCTGGCGGAGGAGTTGCTGCGGCAGAGTGAAGCGCGTTACCGGCGCATTACCGAGGGGATCACGGATTACCTGTACACGGTCCGCATTGAAAACGGCCGTGCCGTGGAGACTACCCATAGTCCGGCTTGCGCAGCGGTAACGGGGTATACGGCAGAGGAGTTTGCCGCCGATCCTTATCTCTGGATCAGCATGGTGGCGCCGGAGGATCGGGAACTGATACAAAGTCGCGTCGAACATATTCTGGAGGGGAAGGATATACCGCCTATCGAGCATAGGATCCTGCGCAAAGACGGAAAATTGCGATGGGTAAGCGACAATATCATTCTGTACAGGGATCAAGCCGGCACCCTTGTATCGTACGACGGCGTGGTCAAGGACATAACCGAGCGCAAACTGGCGGAGGAGGAAAGGGAGAAACTTGTCAATGAACTCAAAGATGCTGCTGCAAAGATCAAGACTCTGAACGGTATGCTGCCCATCTGCTCTTACTGCAAGAAGATCAGGGATGACAAAGGATACTGGGAAAGGGTAGAAACGTACATAAGTAAACATACTGATACCGTATTCTCACACGGCATGTGTCCCGAATGCGCCAAAAAGGCGCTGCACGAACTTGAAGAATTCAAGGAACAACATGGTCATTAGACCCTGTGTATCCTTTTATTACCCGGGTTCGGCCCCTCTTCTTCTGCCGTCGGCTTTCTTACTCCTCGAAATTGGGCTCATACCATACTGAAATCAGGGCGCTGGCTACATTGTCTTTGCTGTCAAAGGTGTAGTTCTGCTTGATATGCGAATACGATATGCTGATGTTTTTGTCGCTGAGCCACTGGTTGATCTCTTCTTCCAGCTTCGCCGCATCACCCCGGTTCGTGAACATCTTTACTTTCATAGTCCCTCCTTTTCCGCGCGGTTATCCGTAACGGGTCCAGTAATTGTACCTGTTTACGGACAATAAAGTCTGATATACGGTCTGCGCTGGTCTCCGGCGAGTCGCAGCATAGAACCCGCCGTGTTATAATCTCAGCAAGGGAAGGGGGATCATAGCTCATGAGAGCAGGCGACCAAATGACTTCATATATCTCCACGGGTAACCCAGACTAAGATGGCCGGCAGGGAAAGCACGCGCAGACCCAAGCCGCCCCCCGCTCCGGCTGGACAACCCGGGACCGAATTGTTGGGCGGCAGTCGATTTCCCATTGTAGGGATCGGCGCCTCCGCCGGCGGGCTCGAGGCTTTTACGCAATTATTAAAGAATCTGCCTGCCGACCCGGGTATGGCCCTGGTCCTTATCCAGCACCTTGCACCGGCACACGAAAGCATATTGACGGAGCTTCTCTCCAAAACGACCACCATTCCCGTAAGAGAGGTAAAAGACGGGATGACCGTAGATCCTAATAATGTATATGTCATCCCGCCTGACAGCGAAATGATCATCTTTCAGGGGGTCCTCCATCTGGCGCCCCGGGAAAAGACCAGGGGACAGCATATGCCGGTTGATACTTTTCTGCGCTCCCTTGCACAAGACCGGAGAAACAATGGGATAGCCGTAATCATGTCCGGATCAGGGTCCGACGGGTCCATGGGAATAAGGGCAGTTAAGGGAGAAGGCGGCATAGTCTTTGCGCAGGATGAAACTGCAAAGTATGACGGAATGCCGAAAGGTGCGATCACTACCGGCTGCGTGGATTTTGTGCTCCCTCCCGACAGGATTGCGGCTGAACTGCTCAGGATCAGACTGCATCCCTATCTTGTCCCTGTCCGGCCAGAGGAAACCGCGCAGATTGTGGCGGCGGAAGAGAATGACCTCAATAAGATATTTATCCTGCTCAGGTCAGCCAAGGGCGTAGATTTTTCCTCCTACAAACGTTCAACAATAATGCGCAGGGTCACCCGCCGCATGCTGCTGCAGAAGATAGAGGCGATGGGTGAATATGTCGCGTATCTCAGGGAAAACCCCTCTGAAATTGAGACCCTTTACCAAGACATGCTTATCAACGTCACCTCTTTCTTCAGAGAACCGCATGCCTTTGATGCACTAAAAATCAACGTGTTCCCATACCTTGTCAACAAGACGGCGGCTGATATCCCTGTCAGGATATGGGTGCCGGCCTGCTCAACAGGGGAAGAGGCCTACTCTGTCGCCATGTCTCTTGTCGAGTATATGGACGACAACAAGATCAGCCGGCCGGTGCAGCTTTTTGCAACAGATATTGACGATATCGCGGTAGAGCAGGCTAGAAAAGGCATATACACTGAAAACATATCCAGGGACGTATCCCCGGAGAGACTGAGGCGTTTCTTTGAAAAGACCGGGAGCTGCTACGTCATTAACAAGCGTGTCCGGGAAATGTGTATATTCGCGAAGCAGAATATAGTGAAAGATCCCCCGTTTTCAAAGATGGATCTGATCAGCTGTCGGAATGTACTCATCTATTTCGGCCCGGAGCTTCAAAGAAAAGCGGTCAAGGTATTGTCTTATGCCCTCAACCCCAAAGGCTTTCTCATGATCGGGCCATCCGAGACAGTCGGCGTATTTTCCGATCTTTTCTCCGTGGTCGACAAGAAGCACACTATTTATCTCAAGAAAGCCTCACAGTCAGGGCCGTATTTTGAGGCATCTGCTGTCGACTACAGCAAAGAAAAGGCGGCCGGCAAAAAAGCTGCCGTCCCGCCGTCGGGGGAGTTTGACATTCAGAAAGAAGTTGATGCCATATTGCTCACCAAATATGGACCAGCGGGCTTTCTCGTCAACGAGAACATGAAGATCCTCCAGTTCCGGGGAGATACCCGCCCGTATCTCAGTCCCGCGCCAGGAGAAGCGAGCCTGAACCTTCTGAAGATGGTCAGCGAAGACCTGTCAGCCGAACTCCGCATGACGATCCATCAGGCAAGAAGAGAGAATGCTCAGGTCAGGAAGGAGGGATTCCGGTTAAGGCTTGATGATGAGGTCAAATATATTGTTATCGACGTAATCCCTTTGCAGTCATCAGCATCCGGGGAACGCTGTTTTCTGGTCCTGTTTGCGGAAACACCTCCCCTTGCCCCCCTCCCTGACAAGGAGAAAATAGAGACGGTGTCTCCCGCCCCTGCCGGGAAGGGGCGATCGGAGGACGAAGAGACAGTCCTGCTGAGGCAGGAACTTGCCGCGTCAAAGGTGCATTTGAACAGGGTGAGCCAGGAGTATGAGGCCGCAAATGAAGAGCTGAGGGCGCTGAATGAGGAACTGCAATCAAGTAATGAAGAGATGCAGAGCATCAACGAGGAAATGGAGACTGCAAAGGAAGAGCTCCAGTCAACGAACGAAGAGCTGACCACGGTCAACGACGAGCTTCAAAGCCGCAATCAGGAAGCAACGCAGCTGACCAATGACCTGTTGAACGTGCTCAGGGGCATTGAGATCCCGGTTATCATACTCGGAAGCGAACTCCAGATCAGGAGGTTCAATGATGCGGCAGCCACGCTGCTGAATCTTATCCCCTCGGATGCCGGACGTCCCCTGAGCAATATCAGGACGAATATCGATATCCCGGACCTCGAGCACATGGTGCTTGAGGCGATCAATACCCTTGTCACCAGGAATAAAGAAGTCCAGGATACCGAGGGACTCTGGTATTCGTTGACAATACGACCGTACAAGACCATCGACAACAGGATCGACGGCGTGCTCATGATGCTTGTTGACATCAACGAGCTGAAAATAGCCGCAGAGAGACGGGAAAAGCTTATCGCTGAACTCCAGGACGCCCTTGCGAAGGTGAAACAATTAAGCGGGATGCTGCCGATCTGCGCATCCTGCAAAAAGATAAGGGATGACAAGGGATACTGGAACCAGATCGAACTGTATATTACCGAGCATTCCGAGGCCTTGTTCAGTCATGGGCTCTGCCCTGACTGCTCAGACAAGGCAATGGACGAAGTAAAAAAAATGAAGAGTGATCCCGATCGTTAATGTATTCGCTTCCCGCCTTCCCGTCGGCAAGGTGATTCTCATGCGCACGGCTGCCAATGCGCGTTTCTCGAAAAGAGAGACTGGGTCAGTATCGATCAAGGGCTCTGTTGGCAGCGCATCTCCCCCTTTCCCTGGTCTGCACGGGCGCATCACCATACGCCCGTGCAGATCTTTCTCGCGTTGCGCTTCTCCTCCTATTTGACGATCACCTCGAAGTGAACACGCCTGTTTGTCTTCGCCTCCTTTGACTCCTTGTTCTTCGGCGTCGGGACCTCAGGCATCGCGAGTCTTGTCTCGCCGTAGCTGATCGTCGTCATCCGGTCGGAAGCGATGCCCTGCTTGACCAGGTACTCCTTGACCGCATTCGCCCTTCTTTCTCCCAGCGCCATATTATAGGCATCGGCGCCATGGGCGCAGGTGTGCCCCTCTATCTGGACATGGATGCCGGGGTTTTCCTTCAGTGTCTTTATGTCCCTCTCGAGGATGCCCACGGCCACCTTCGTAAGGGTCGCCTTGTCGAAATCAAAATGTATATCCTCAAGGGTTATCTTCACCGGCTCGGCAGCCGGGGCGGGCGGAGGAGGCGCGGGCTCTGCCATCGGAGCAGGCGCAGGTGCAGGCGCGGGCCTTGGTTCGGGTTTCATCTCTTCGACCGCTTTGGCGGGGCAAAGGGCATTGATCTTTCCTATCCCGTCCCTGGCCATATCGATCGCCTCCTGCGTACGGCATGCCATATAGATCTCGTACGCCTTGTCGACCGTATCTTTTGCGGCATTATACTCTGCCGGACATTCCTTGTCCTTGCCCGCCGCACGCGCTGCGTCCAATTTTACAGACGCCTCCGGCAGCGGCTTGTGATAGTACAAATATCCTTCTCTGTCCTTCGGGGCCTTGTCCATGTGGGCGCATCCTGCCAGCAGACTCATAGAGAATAATACAATTAAAAAAATGAGTATTCTTCTCGGCATTAAGGCATTCATCTTTCAACCTCCCGTGGAATTTGTTGTTTTCAGGAACCTCACCGTGACCTTCAGAAACGTTTCTTCGTTCGCACCCCCTTAGAGCCGGACTTGCCTTCTCCCCCGGCCGGCAAAAAATGTTATCGTCGGCTTCTCCTGCTGCACCCGCAGACTGATGCGGTTCCCGCACTTCACGCGGGAATTCATACTTATCCCTTATCACGATATATGGTTCGTGTCAATTTCACGGGATTCCATTGTACAGAGGAAGGATATACCGCTCAAGGGAAGATGTTCAATAAAAAAAGGGGAAGGCGGGCGCCCTCCCCCTTTTCAGATGCAGACCCGGACCGTTATCAGTGCTGTCCGGGGAAGAAGGTGTAGCTGACCCAGACGAGGATGCCCAGCAGCACCGCTCCGCTGATGACGCTCCAGCTGATCAGTTTTATCTCGACCGGCAGCAGCGGCTCATATTCCATCTTTCTCAGTTCATCGACGAGTTTCGGTTCTTCAGCCATGACTTCTCCTTTCTATCCCGCAATGATCGGCGGCTTCACCCCGTGGAAGAATATCCAGGAGATCGCCAGGCCGATCCAGATGATGAACCCGAACAGGCAGAGGACATAGACAGCCGCCAGTTTTCCAATCCCCTCTTCCCATAGCTTCTTGAAGTTCGAGACGACCCCGATAGTGAAGAAGGTCAGCACAAAGAACATCACCCTGAAGGAATTGCTCCCGTTCGTGGCGATCCTGGCGCTGTTGAGGGTCGCCTTCTCCGCCTTGATGCCCTCGCCGAGCGTCTTCATCTTGTCTTTGGCTGCGGTCATCCTGGCCGACAGGTCGGCCTGCATGGCAGGGTCACTCGCTGCTGCGAGCTGCTTTTCCGCCTTGGCCACCTCTTCTTTCAGGGTCGAGATTTCATGCTCCGCAGGCTGCACGACCTTCGTCGCCGGCAGGCATATCACCAGGAAGATGAAGAAGGTGATGACATAGCCGATGACGAACTTGGGGAAGCGTTTCCATATCTCCCCTGCACCCACCTTCTCCCCTGGTTTGCACTCGATCTTGGCGCACCAGATATAGGCGAGGATGAACGACCATACACCGATGAATATGTCGATGAAGAGCTTCACCGTGGTGGCGGTCATCGTCAGCCACCCCTCCTTGTAGTTCACTCCCTCCATGGCGAGCGCCTTGGCCCTGATCAGGGAATCGGCCACCGCCCCGCTGGCAACCGCGGCGCCGTCGGTCTTCACCGCGAGCCCCATCCAGGCCCCCGCGACAAGCGGCTCTTTCCATAACATGTTCTGCGCCATGAAGGGCAGCACGATCAGCTCGATGACCGCAAAGATCACGACCAGGGAAGAGACCATGATCGGCACGACGGGACGCGCCCTGATCGCCCCTCCGGTCGCTATCGCCGCAGACACGCCGCATATCGATATGCCGGATGCCAGGGGCGCTGCCCATTCCTTGCTGAACTTGAAGTATTTCCTCGCCACGAAATAGACCAGGGCCCAGTAGATGAGGTACGCCTCGATGATGGCGCAGAGACCCCGGAACATCACGGCGGTGGCAAGACCGAAAGACTCGGCTGCCTTCACCCCCAGGAGGGCTCCCATCAGCACGATGGCGGTCTTGATGTAGAGTTCAGGCCTGACCGCCTCTTTCAGCGTCTGGGCAAGCTTGGGGAAGAAATTGCCGACCAGCAGTCCCGCAACAAGGGCGACGATGAAGCCCGCTTCACCCGTCAGCCTCAGGGACCACGGCACCCCCGCCTTCTTGGCGTTCGTCGCCGCGATGTAGGCAAAGTGACCCAAAAGCCAGCAGAGATAACTCAGCCAAAAGACGATGGTGAAGCCGATGATGAACTTCGGAATGTTCGCCCGCAGGGCCGCCGCGCCGACCGTCATCACCACCAGCATGAAGATGTAGGTGAGCACCAGGGACAGGAATCCCGATACCCCCGGCTTCTCGTACCAGTCCCCCACCTTCAGCGCCGGGGCGTCCGCAACGGTTATCGTCTCCTCCTTGCCGTCGGCCTTCTTCAGCGTCACCTTCTGGCCGTCCAGCCTGGTGATCTCACCCTTTAGAGGCGCATAGCTCTTTGAAACCGGCGACATCGACTTCGTCACATCCGTCCACACGGAATTGGATATCCCCCATCCGAGTATATCCGCCCCACCAAAGACAAACAGCGAAAGGACAAAGATAAACAGTCCCAGCCACAGAGACAACCAGTCTTCACTGATACCCGTCTTGTCTGCTTCCATAGATATTCTCCCCCTCAAATAGGGTTCCCGTTTATACCGGTGAGCCCGGTCGCTCGCCGCGGACAGGGCTCACCACCCCGGCCAGGTTATTCCGCAGCCGCCCCTTCCTTTTTCGGCATCGCCTCTTTCAGCTTCTTGGATTCTTCCTCGACTTTCTTCAGCCTCTCGAAGTTAATCCACTGCTCGTTGGCAACCGGGTATTTGAGATTATTGCCCCACACGATCCATGAATCGTCCCAGTTTGCAGGTTCCTTGTACCCGAGAAGCCGCAACTCGAGGTAGGTCAGGGTTGAACGTGTCCCGGTGTGGCAGTACGCAATGGTGCGTTTGTTCTTGTCCATGTCCTTGTAAAAACCGGCGACCCGTGCATATGATATATGGCCGTTGTCCACGTCCTTCCCCGTCTTTGCGTCCTTTTCCTGGTCCATTGTCTCGGTATGGGGGATATTGACGTTCGTATTGGGCAGATAGCCGCCCCGCAGCGAACGGATGTCCTCGCCTTCATGTTCCTTCCTCGACCGCGCATCAATCACCTCGACTCCCTTCTTCTTGCCCTGCGCGATCTGGAGCATCTCGTCGGTGGATGCGTACCTGGCGGAGACCACCTTCGCCTTGAACGTCTTCTCCGGCTTCCGGGACGGCTGGTTGGTGAGCTTCTTCCCCGCCTTCATCCATGCGTTCAGACCGCCGTTGAGCACGCTCGTCTTGTCATGTCCGAGATACTCCATGACCCAGAAGGCGACGGTCGAATCCTTGAAGGTGTCGGTCACCTTGTGCTCTCCGTAAAAGATGACATGCGTGTCGTTGCCGATTCCGGCCTTGCCGAAGAGGTGTTCATACTTCTTGACGTCCTTGAATACCCTCGACGTGCCGTCACGCAGCGCCTTCTTGCATTCCTTGCCGAAGCTGATCGCCCCGGGGATGTGCCCCTTCGCATAGTCCTTGAGGTCCCTGCAGTCTACGACCACCCAGTCGGGTTTATTGACGTTCTTTTCGATCGTCTCCGGTGTCGCCAAAAGCTCGGGATGGACCCAATCCGCGGCGAACGACGTTCCTGCTGCGACCAGCAGGATGAAGCAACTGATGACCAGAACCCTTGTCCTCTTACTCACGCCTCGTTACCTCCTCTTTCCTGATATCTACGCATCCCGGCAGCGACTGACTGCGCTGCTTTTTACTTGTACAGACTCTTGAAATATTCCTCGTATTCCTTGCCGAAGTCGGAACCAAGCGCCTTTTCCTCCGAAACGCCGTAGGCAGGCGCCTCCTGCTTCTCAAAGTAACCCGGCTGAATACCGGTGGCATACGACATCCGGAACCCCGCCAGGGCCCCGAGGATAAAGAGAATGACGATCGCTGGAATCCACGTCCTCTGCATCAGCATCCCTCCGCTTGCCGCTGTTGAACAGCCATGCTATTTGTCATCGGATTTGTACAGGTCCTTGTAGTACTTTTCCATGTTCTTGTCGATCTGGGACTCGACACCCTTCTCCTTCCTCCCGCTGAAGACGCCCGCCTTGATGAAGGGCGGCACGCTGTAGCCGATGAGGAACCCGGTAAAGATGGTCACCACCAGGACGACGATAATAAATGTCTTGTCCATACCCGCACCTCCGGCGCCCTGGTCCATGTCAGGACGATTTCCTTATCTTGAAAATGAATCTGCCGCCCCTCTGATGCCGCTCGATGATCTCGTTGCCTGCCGAGACACAGAGGGCGCTGATCGACTCGCCTGAAGACGGGTTGTCAAAGGTGACTTCCAGCACCTCTCCCGGCTTGATCTTCTCGATCATCTTCTTGGTATAGATTTGCGGATGGGGACAGACATACCCTGTGCAGTCGAGGGTATAGACGCCGTCTCCGGTCTTTTCGACTTTTACCGCCATGATGTGTTTCCTCCTTTTTGGGTGAGCATCATATTTCCATTCCCGCCAGTTCCCTGGTTAGCTTCCTCTCTGTCCACCAGTTGAAGAACC
>JAKAHR010000038.1 GCA_021825365.1 Nitrospirota bacterium
TTTAGTTAGTTATTAGCGGTTAACACATTTAACTCCTAATTCTAACTTCTAACTTCATGAGAAGGAGGGTTAGCAAATTGAAGAAGCTTTTAGCGATACTCTTAGGCGCACTCTTTGTTTTCAGTTTTGCAGCAAGTGCTTTTGCTATCCACGCCGAAATCCCGTCTGAGACGCAGGCTGTTATAGCAAAGGGCGCAACCCAGATCACCATTGATGGTGAATTGAGGACCAGAGGCTGGTATGAGAAGAATGACATCGTCAGCGGCAAGTCCGTGGGCACCGGCTCCCGTGCATGGTATGACGAGAGGATCAGGCTGTCCGTTGACGCAAAGGTCTCCCCGAACGTCCAGGGCTATGTCCAGCTGGAGTCCGGCAGCGCCAGGTCTGACGTTTACACCTGGGGCAACTTCAACTCCCATCCTGCCACTTCCATCAATTATCTGCAGGCATGGATTCTCTACAAGGGTACCGGCCTTTTCGGCTTTAACTCCGGCCTGAAGATCGGCCACATGCCGCTGGCACTGGGCGAGAGGCAGTTCTTTGATCACACCAGGTTCGGCGACGATGCGATCGTCTTCTTCATGGACCCCACGAAGGAGATGCACATCGGCCTGCTTACCGTTAAGTTTGCCGGCGACGGCAACCCGACCCCTGCGATTCCCCTTGGGGGCATTCCTGCCGGCGACGGCAACCCGACCCCTGCGATTCCCCTTGGGGGCATTCCTGCCGGCGCGCTTGACGGCAGCAAGAGCAAGAACACCGATGACCTCGACGGCTATGTTGGCCTCATGACCTACAAGCTGGATGCAAAGAACACCATCGGCATCAACTACACGTACCTGAATCTGTCTGCAGAACGGTTCAGCCACCAGGACCTCGGCCTCCATGCCAGCGGCAATATCTCTGGCCTCGGCTACAAGTCTGAACTCGACATCCAGTTCGGTAAGTTCGGCGACGCCAAGTTCAGAGGCTGGGCCTTCCTGCTGGGCCTCGACTACAAGATGGATCCTGCTACCCTCAGGGCCAGCTTTGCGTATGGCAGCGGCGACGACGGCAAGGATGCAAGCAAGATCAAGACCTTTGTGCCGTATGTTTCCGATGTCCAGAACTACACCCTGGTATACGAATATCAGGCAGCAACAACGGCTGGCGCGAAGGGCACCGGTCTCGCCAACACGACCTACTACAATCTCGGCCTCGACTACAAGGTCAGCCCCGAGATCAAGGCGTCTGTTGACGGCTACATCATCCGCGCTTCCAAGACCGCTGACGGCGTGTCGAAGGATGCCGGCTGGGAACTTGACGGCAAGGTTGCCTATGCTGTTGCAAAGAACCTGACCTATCAGGTCGATGCAGGCTACTTCAAGACCGGTAAGTTCTACGGCGAAGAGAAGAAGGGCATCACTGTCCTCAGGCACATGCTCACCCTCAGCTTCTAAATAAAGCTGAGCGCGTAAATGCGCGATACAAGAGGCGGGTCTTCATGACCCGCCTCTTTTTTTTGAATGCTTTCTCATTACGGCGCAGGTAGGGTATAGTAAGACTATGGATTACCGGAAGATACTCAATTCCTTCGGCAAAAAGAATATCCTCGTTATCGGGGATCTCATCCTCGATCACTATATCTGGGGCAAGGTGAGCCGGATATCGCCCGAGGCGCCGGTCCCGGTTGTGGAGGTCACCCGGGAAAGTTTCATGCTCGGGGGCGCTGCGAACGTGGCCCACAACATCAGGGCACTCGGCGCCAAGGCGGCTGTTGTCGGAATAAACGGCAAGGACATGGCCGGCGAGGCCCTCGTCGAAATGCTCCGGACGAGGGGGGTCAACTGTGATGGGGTCTTCCTCGAGAACCGGCCGACGACGGTCAAGACGCGGGTCATCGCGCACAGTCAGCAGGTCGTGAGGTTTGACCGGGAGGATAGCAAGTATGTGGGCGGCCGGATACTCACCGGCATCGTAGATTATATCATTTCCGTACATGACCGTTACGACGCCTTGATCATATCCGATTATAAGAAGGGGATGATCTCGGCCGAGATCATCGGCAGGCTGCTCAGGCATCCGAAGGTGAGGAAGATGTTCATCGCCGTAGACCCGAAGGTCGGACACTTCGGATTTTACCGGGGTGTTTCCCTTGTCACCCCGAATGTCCTTGAGGCGTCGAGCGGTGCCCATATCGAGATCAGGGACGAAAAAACGCTCCTTCAGGCCGGCCGGGCCCTCATGAAAAGACTCGGCTGCAAGGCGGTTCTCATCACGCGCGGCGAAAAAGGGATGAGCCTCTTTGAACGGAGAAGAGTCGCCCACATCCCTACCGCGGCGCGTAAGGTCTACGATGTCACCGGAGCCGGAGATACGGTCATCTCCGCCTTTACCCTGGCCCACATCTCGGGTGCGGGCATGGAAGATGCCGCGGTCATAGCCAACCATGCTGCGGGCGTTGTTGTCGGCGAAGTCGGCACCGCCGTGGCGAGCCCCGAACAGATCATCGAGTCCTTTTCATGAGTACCGTACGCGCAGTCGCCCTGTACTCCGGGGGTCTCGACAGCACCCTGGCTGTTCTTACGGTGATGCGCCAGGGGATCGAGGTGAAGGCGGTTACCTTCCTCAACCATTTCGGCTGCGAAATCTCGGACCGATCGTCCTGTTCCAAGAACCCCTTTGCCGCTGCCAGCCGGTTCGGGTTCGAGGTGAAGCTCTGCCACCTTTCCGACAAGTTTATCGACATCGTCAAGAACCCCAAGTTCGGCCATGGAAAGAATATGAACCCCTGCATGGACTGCAGGATACTCATGCTCAGGGAGGCCAGGGAGTTCATGGAGATGACGGGAGCGAGCTTCATCATAACCGGCGAGGTCCTGGGCCAGAGGCCGATGAGCCAGCGGCGGGATGCCCTCAATATCATTGACCGGGAAGCCGGATTGCGGGGGGCTGTCCTGCGGCCCCTGAGCGCCAAGGTGCTGAAACCCACTCTTGCGGAGGAAGCCGGGCTCATCGACAGACAGCTCCTCCACGGCTTCAGCGGCAGGTCCCGGAAGCCCCAGATGGCGCTTGCAGCGGAGATCGGCCTTACGGATTATCCCGCTCCCGCCGGAGGCTGTCTCCTTACGGAACCCAATTATGCATTTCGGCTGAAGGAACTCCTTGATCATGACCCTGATCCCGCACTGCCGGACCTGCACCTGCTGAGGCTGGGAAGGCATTTCAGGTTTTCGTCGCGCACCAAGATCATCGTCGGCAGGGACAGGGAGGAAAACGAGGCCCTCCTGAAGCATTATGACGGGGTCGGGCTGATGCTGCGGGTGGTTGGATACGGCAGTCCCGTAACCCTGGTACGGGGCGACTCGGAGGAGGACGTTGTCCCCGTGGCCGCGTCGATCTGCGTTCGGTATTCGGATGGGCGCAGCCTTTCCCGGGCGGACGTAAAGGTGGTTCATGACGGCCGCGAATACAACACCGAGGCTCCTCCTGCCTCCGACGATCTTATAGGAAGGCTCAAGATAGAGAAGAAATCGGTCCCGCAAGACCCGCCACAGGTCATCGCCTGATCAGGAGACAGGTCCCTGCCTATGTACATCGCTATTGAACTGACTTCCATCCTGCTTCAGATAACCGCCATGTTCCTGGCTCTCCGGCTGATCAGGATCAGCGGCGCGAGCCTTGCCTGGATATGTATCACCCTGGGCATAGCGGGCATGGCCGGCCGCCGTCTCATTACTTTTTACCATTCACTCACCGCGCCGCGTAACCCGGACATATTCTTTGACCTCGTCGGCCTTGCCACATCCGCCTTCATGGTCGCCGGCGTCGCCCTGATCGGTCCCATCTTCGACTCTCTCAAACGATCCCAGGCGGAACAGAAGCGGCTGATTGATGAACTCCGCGAGGCGATGGGCAAGATCCAAACGCTCAGGGGGTACCTCCCCATCTGTGCCTCCTGCAAGAAGATCAGGGATGACCGGGGATACTGGAATCAGGTGGAAACCTATATCAGCGAGCATTCAGAGGCTGAGTTCAGCCATGGGATCTGCCCTGAGTGCGCCAAAAAGCTGTACCCCCAGATCTTCGGAGAACCGGCTGCCGGCGGGCAGAAGAGTCCGGCGCGGAAGTCTGATTAGGTCTTTTCCTTCCAGTAGGGGTTGGCTATGTCTTCGAAGACCGTTGTTGCGGCGACTGCGGCCTGCCCGACTGCGGTGACGATCTGCTTTTCTCCGCCGGTAAGATCCCCTGCGGCATAGATGCCTCTCACGGTGGTGCGGTGTCGTTCGTCCACGGTGACGTAGCCTTCCTTGTCCATTCCGACGCCGAGTTTCCGCGCCAGCTCGTTGTTCGGCACATAGCCGATGGCTACGAAGACCCCGTTTACCGGCATCGTCCGGGTAGTTCCGTCTGCCGCGTTTTCGATAACCACGGCGGTCACGAGCTTTTCTCCGCGTATCTCTTTGACCGTGGAGTTCCAGATGACCGGGATCTTGTTATTCTCAAGGCTCTGCCGGAGATACTTTTCAGCCCGGAGCTGGTCACGGCGGTGGACAATCGTGACATCGACCCCGATGTTCTTCAGGTAGAGCGCCTCGGTGGCCGCGGTGTTGCCCCCGCCCACCACGATCACCTTCTTGCCGTCTTTGAAGAAGTATCCGTCGCAGGCAGCACAATAACTGACGCCGCGGCCCTGAAACTGCATTTCCCCGGGTACACCCAGTTTCCTGCTCTCCGCACCGGTGGCCAGCAGGATCGCCTTTGTCACATACGTCGTTCTCGTGGTGGAGACCTCAAAAAGGCTGTCCTTCTTTACCACATCGACGACGTCCTCCCCTTCGTGGATATCGCTGTAGGCGATCGCCTGCTGCGCCATCATGTCCATGAGCGTCCGTCCGGCAATTCTCGAAAAACCCGGATAATTCTCCACAACGGGTGTTATCGAGACCTGGCCTCCGATGTTCGCCTTCTCGAGGACAACCGTCCCGAGGCCGCTCCGGGCGGCGTAGATTGCCGCGGTCAGGCCGGCCGGGCCCGCACCGACGATGACAAGGTCTTTTTCGCTCCTTCCTCCGTATTCCGCCGGCCTGGGCGTAACGGGCACCGCGGTCAGGAGTTCTTCTATAAAGGCCTCCTCCGGCTGGAGGCCGAGGCCGACGAGGTGGTCATCGATGAAGACCTGCGGGACAGAGGATACGTTGAAGCGTGAGGCGATCTCCTTATTTTCAAAAATCTCGATGATCTCAGCCGTCACCAGGCCCGGCCTTTCAATAGCCGCGGATATGGCGAGGGCCGCCTGCTGCGGGCAATAGGGGCAGGTGGGGCTGACGAAGATCTTGACGTTCCTTGGTTCCTTCAGCGCGGTCAGCCGTTCCTTTGCCTGATCCGAAAGGATCGTCTTTCCGGTGGAGGCCATGAGAATCGAGAGGGCAAGGGTGCGGGCCTCTTCGCCGGCTGGCGCCCCGACAAACCGGATCCGGTATCGGTCCGGCTGGAGTAAAAGGGTCGGCGATCGGGTAACGTCGTGTTTTGAGGCTACGGTCCCGCCCAGGCCTTCGAAGACCGGCCTGACCTTCCCGGTTATCTCGGCCAGTTCAGTAACGAGTTTGCGGGCAAAGGCATTGAACGGCTCATTTTCCGCGTCATCGGTAAAGAGCAACAGGGTGACCGGATCGGCCAGTTGGGCGAAGTCGCTCCTGAGGATCTTGCGCGAATCTTCCTGGATCAGGTCATCCTTCTTTTTCTTTGTCATGCCGCTCCCTTGCGCCGGGTATGCGGACCGGCTGCACCTTTATTGTACCTCAAAAAAAGCCCTGAGAAGACCCTGTTTGTGGCCTCTCATTTCTTGACTTAGAATTCGGACCTCGGATAAGATAATATGCCGGGCTAAGTGAATCCCTCCCCAGAAATCACCGTAAAGACGGGACATACGGGGTTTGTTCGAAAGGTACGTGCAGGTGAAAATCGCTATCGGCTGTGACCATGCAGGATTCGGCCTGAAAGAAGAGATTATCCCCCTTCTCCGGGGAATGCAGGCCGAGATTCTCGACTGCGGAACCGACGGAGTGCAGTCCGTCGATTATCCTGATTTCGGGCAGAAGGTGTCGCAACTCGTCTCCTCAGGCGGGGCGGAACGCGGCATCCTCATCTGCGGCACCGGAATCGGCATGTCGATGGTGGCTAACAAGTTCCCCGGCGTCCGCGCATCGCTCTGCAATGACCTCTTTACCGCCAGGATGAGCAGGCTGCACAACGATGCGAATATCCTCGTCATGGGAGGCCGGGTCATTGGCAAAGACCTGGCAGCCGAGATCGTGAAGACGTGGCTCGCGACCGCCTTCGAGGGGGCGAGGCATCTTCGGAGACTGGATAAGATAAAGAAAATAGAGGAAGACCTGAACACCCATGGAATGCAGTAATCTGAGACACGACGATCCTGATGTATTCGATGCCATAGAGCGGGAACGGGAACGCGAACACCGCAAGATCGTTCTTATCGCTTCGGAGAATTATGTGAGCCCTGCCGTGCTGGAGGCCCAGGGTTCCATCTTCACCAACAAGTACGCGGAAGGATATCCCGGGAGGCGTTACTACGGCGGTTGCGAATACGCCGACACCGTAGAGACACTCTCCGTCGAGCGCGCAAAGAAGATATTCGGCGCCGAGCATGTCAATGTCCAGCCGCATTCCGGCTCGCAGGCGAACATGGCGGTCTACTTTGCGGTGCTGAAGCCCGGTGACAGGATCCTCGGCATGAGTCTTAACCACGGCGGCCATCTCTCTCACGGAGCGTCGGTGAACTTCTCCGGTATGCTGTACCAGAATCTGGCGTATGGGGTCAACAAGGAGGGGTATATCGACTATGACGAGGTGAGGAGACTCGCCCGCGAGCACCGTCCGAAGATGGTTGTCGTCGGGGCAAGCGCCTATTCGCGGATCATAGACTTCAAGATGTTTTCCGATATCGCCAAAGAGGCGGGGGCCTATCTCCTTGCCGACATCGCGCATATAGCCGGCCTGGTCGCTGCGGGTCTTCATCCGTCACCCGTCCCGTATGCCGACTTTGTTACGACAACTACCCATAAGACGCTTCGCGGACCGAGGGGCGGCATGATCCTCTGCAGGGCCGAGTTTGCCAGGGCGGTCGACAAGATGATCTTCCCGGGCATACAGGGAGGACCCCTTGTCCATGTCATCGCCGCCAAGGCGGTCGCTCTCAGGGAGGCGATGACCGAGGAGTTCAGGAAGTACCAGCAGAACGTCGTCGACAACGCCCGGACCATGGCGGACGTACTCGTCAGGAAAGGGTTCCGCATCATCTCAGGCGGAACGGACAATCACCTGATGCTCGTGGACCTCACGAGCAAGGGCATAACCGGCAAGGACGCGGAAACCGCACTGGACAAGGCGGGCATCACCGTCAATAAGAATGCAATCCCCTATGACCAGCGCCCTCCCGCCGTGACGAGCGGTATGAGGCTCGGGACTCCCAGCGTCACTACGCGCGGCATGGGCAGGCAGGAGATGGAGGAGATCGCCGAGATTATTTCCGAGGTCATCAATAATAGCAAGGAGCCGGAGGCGATCGCGGCCATCTCCGCCCGCGTGAAGAACCTCTGTGACCGCTTCCCCATCTACCGGTGAAGGTGAAGAGCCGAAAGGAGAAATGAGAGCTGACGACATGAGTTCTTATCTCGTGTTTGGCAGTCGGTGCCTATGAAGTGCCCCTTCTGCGGCAATCCCGAGGATAAGGTTATCGATTCACGGACCAGCAAGGAAGGGGATGCCATCCGCCGCAGGCGTGAGTGTCTCGGGTGCAACAAGCGGTTTACCTCCTATGAACGCGTCGAAGATCTTGTCCCCCTCGTGGTCAAAAAGGACGGCCGCCGCGAGCCCTTTGATGTCGCGAAGCTCAAACACGGACTGCTCCTGGCGTGCAAAAAGCGGCCCATCGGGACTGACCGCCTTGATAACATCGTCGAAGGGATCGAGAAGCGTCTCCTCGGTCTGGGGGTCAAAGAGATACAGAGCACCTGGGTCGGCGAACAGATCATGTCCGAACTGAAACACCTCGACCAGGTCGCCTATGTTCGGTTTGCCTCCGTCTACCACGAATTCAAGGACCTCAATGAGCTGATGGAGGAGGTCCGGACCCTCTTCGAGAACCGCGACCGAAGGTGATGAGCGAGCCTCTCATCCTCATCATAGAGGACGATGAGACGATCTCTCTGAGTCTCCGGACATTTTTCAAAGGCAGGGGCTGCGGTGTCATCACTGCCGTAAACGGCGACGATGGACTTGCCCTGGCACTGCGGGAGCTCCCCGACATCGTCATCCTCGATCTGCGTCTTCCCGACTGCCATGGGTTCGAAGTGCTCCAGGGGATCAAGAAAGACTACCCCGAAATCTCCGTCATCGTGATGACCGGCTACGGAGAGATCAGCGATGCGGTGAAGGCGATGAAGCTGGGCGCCGAGTATTATTTTCAGAAGCCCATAGATCTGGAAGAGCTTGCGGTGATCGTCGAAAAGGGTGTGGGGCTGCGGAGGATGCGCCAGGGGGTGGGACTCCTCAGGGGGTCTCCCTATCCCCTTGTCGGCAGGAGTCCGCACATCCAGGGGCTCATTCACATGATTAGCCTCCTTGCCTCAAATGCGTCGACGACCGTCCTGATCCGGGGAGATACGGGGACCGGGAAAGAGATCGTGGCCCGCAATATCCATGTCCTGAGCGTCCGGCGTGACAAGCCTTTTGTCGAGATCAACTGCGCCGCTATTCCCGAGCAGATACTCGAAAGCGAACTGTTCGGCTATGAAGTCGGCGCGTTCACGGATGCCAAGAAGACGAAGAAGGGGCTCGTCGAACTCGCCGACGGAGGCACGCTTTTCCTCGATGAGATCGGCGACATGCCTCCTGGCGCTCAGGCCAAGGTCCTGAGGGTTCTTGAATCGCGGACCCTGAAGCGGCTGGGCGGGACGAGGGACATCCCGGTTGATGTGCGCGTCATCGCCGCCACCAACAGGGACCTGGGAGAGCTGATCAGGCAGGGGATCTTCAGGGAGGACCTCTATTACCGCCTCAACGTCATGCCGCTGTCATTGCTGCCGCTGAGGGAGAGGCCCGAAGACATACCGCTCATCGCCGGGCATTATCTGGAGGAGATGAAGAAGGCGATGGGCAAAAAGCAGGTCTCCGGTTTTTCTCTTGAGGCTGCGGATGCCCTGAATTCGTATGCATGGCCGGGGAATGTCAGAGAGCTGCGCAATGTCATCGAGCGATCCCTGATCCTCTGCCAGGAGGAGACCATCGGGCTCGCCCATCTGCATCTTCCGGTTGTTGCGGAGCTGAAGAGGGAGGCGCTGTCCCTTGGAGAAGTTGAGGAGGCGCATATCAGGCGCGTCCTCGACCTTGCAGGCGGTAACAGGACTAAGGCTGCACAGATGCTGGGACTGGCCCGCTCGACCCTGAATGAAAAACTGAAACAGTACAACCGCTGACCGAAAACCGTACAGCCTGCCTGTTTTCCGGTCGCTGCTTTTGTTTTATTGTCTTCTTCCGCCGCTGTCCACATCACCTGCTGTTTCCTTGAAATCCCTATGCATGACAAAGAGTTCCGTGCCGGCGCATGCCCTGGCAGAGACCCGTGTGGTATATGGCATAGGGGTTGCTCATGAGGCAACGTTATTTCAGCAAAGGAGGTATGGATGAAAAAGATATTGATCGTGGATGATGAGCCGACAATTCTGATGACGCTTTCCCATGTCCTCAGCGGCAAAGATGTGACGGTGATAACCAGCGGCAGGATCGAGGAGGCGGAGGAAGCTCTTGACCGATATGCCTTTGATCTGGTTATAGCCGACATACGACTCAGCGGTATGTATGGCATCGAAGGGCTTGAGCTCCTCAGCTACGTCAAGAAGGTAAACCCCAAGACCGAGGTGATCATCATGACGGCCTACGGATCTGATGACATCAGGGAGGAGGCCTACCGCCGGGGGGCAGTGCAGTACTATGAGAAGCCCATCGACATCGATCACCTGATCTCGATGGTCAAAACGCTCGGAATATCCGTTGCATCATCGCAGAAGGTCTAATAATTATGAAAAGTGTCAAGAGGAGGGTGCTGTGGCCGAAATAAGCAAGATACTCGTTGTAGATGATTCCCAGCTCATACATTCCATGTATCGGCTGGTGCTGAACAGATACGATGGCTGTCGCGTCGTCGATGCGATGAACGGCTTGGAGGCGCTTGATGTGCTTTCGCGGGAGAATGATTTCGATCTGATCCTCCTGGACATCAATATGCCGGTCATGAACGGGTTGCAGTTCATGGAAAAGATCAAGAGCGAAAAACTGTACCGTCAGATTCCGATTATCGTGATCAGCACGGAGGGAAAGGAAGAAGACACGCTCAGGGCGCTGAAGCTCGGGGCCTGGGGGTACGTTGTGAAACCCTTCAAGCCGCATGTGCTCTATGAACTCATCGAAAAGGTGAAGACGAAGAAGCCGCCTTTCCTGGAACAGCTGCGGAACGCGTAACCGCAAGGCGTGGAATTTACCGAACTCATAAAAGACTTTCTTGATGACGCCGAAGGCCATCTTGCGGTCTTCGACGCTTCTCTGCTGAACCTTGAAGAAAAGGGCTTCAACAGGGACATCATTGCCGGCACCCTCGGGCCCCTGCACACGCTCAAGGGAAACGCCGGTATGATGGGATACGAATCCCTGAAGGTCTATGTACACGAGATCGAGGAACTGCTCAAGATGGTCCTCGACAAGGAACTGGCGCTGGATAGCGGCCTGGACGTCCTGCTGGGGAGCGTCCATGTCATCCGGCACACCCTTCAGGGGATCGAAAAGGACCCGATGACGAAGCCCGACCTGGGCAACGCGATAGTGGCGCTCAGGTCGAGCATGAACGGCAAGGTCGCGGCCTCGTCTCCTCAAGCCGTTGATCCAAGATCGTACCTGGGGACGAAGACCGATACCATCAAGGTGGACTTCAAGCGGCTGAACGACCTGCTTAATCTCGTGGGGGAACTCGTCATTTACAAGACCCGGCTGCATCAAATAGAGACGCAGATGCGCGCGCAGATGGAAAGCAAGACCTTCACCAAGGAGCTGAAGGACGGCCTTGAGTTCATGGGGAAGACGATTGCCGGTCTCCAGGAGGGGATCATGAGGGCCCGGATGCTGCCGGTGAGCTATGTCTTCAATAAATTCCCCCGCATGGTCAGGGACCTGGCAAAGACCCAGGGGAAAGAGATCAGCCTCATCTTCAAGGGTGAGGAGACCGAACTGGACAAGACGGTCATCGACGAGCTTGAAGAACCATTGCTGCACATTATCCGAAACGCGGTCGATCACGGGATAGAGACCCGCGAGCAGCGGATATCCGCCGGTAAGATGCCGTCCGGGACCATTAGTCTCACCGCAGGGCAGGAATCCAACTACGTGATCATCAAGGTGAAAGACGACGGAAAGGGCATCGATCCCGAGGAGGTGAGGGAGACCGGGGTAAGAAGGGGTCTGATCAAGGCCGACGAACAGCTTGGCCACGAGGGGCTCGCGGCCCTCATCTTCTCGGCCGGGTTCACGACAAAGAGGGAGGCAACCGACGTCTCCGGACGCGGCATAGGCCTCGACGTGGTCAGCCGGAATATAGCCAAGCTCAACGGGCAGGTGTCGATCGACAGCGCCCCCGGCAAGGGCACCGTCATCACGATAAAGCTCCCCCTCAGCCTCGCTATCATACCTGCGTTGATGGCCGAGGCTGGGGATGAGGTCTACGCCATCCCCCTCAGCTCGGTGGATGAAAGCATCAAGGTAAGGGAGGAAGATATCCACCTTATCAACAACCGCGAGATTATCCGGTTCAGAGACCGCGTCATCCCGGTGGTGCGGCTCGATGAGTTTTTCGGACTTCCCGGCCGGCGGCAACGGCGGTTTTATCTGGTGATACTCGGCAGGGGAGACAAGAGGATTGCCCTGGCAGTCAACAGGCTGAGGGGACAACAGGAGATCGTGATCAAGCCCCTTGACGACACGTTCGGCAAGTCGTACGGAGTGGCGGGTGCGTCCATACTGGGGGACGGCAGGATTGTTCTTATCATCGATGTCCTTTCCTTCTGGAACGGGAGGGAAAGGCGGGAGGAGGAGGGCGATGGACACGAGCCGGTGACATCCGGTGGGGAGTCTTTGTGACGTGGCGACAGAACGCCTTTGGCGCGGCACATCATCGATAAGGAGGTATGATCGGGGACAGGGGTAGAGGCAGTGTCTGTGCGTGAAATGTGGTAATTGCCTGATGAACTATATTTCTATGAGGAGGACGAATTCATGAAGATAAGAATATTTTCTTTCGCAGTTGCAGCGGCATTGATACTTTTTGTGCTCGCGGTCCCCGGGTATGCCGAACAGGTGCGCCTGCACGGCGCAACGACGGTCATCGACCGCCTGATTAACCCTCACAAGGCCGCCGTTGAGAAGGCCACCGGCCTTACGCTGGAGATCGTGGGAAATGCCACGGGAAAAGGCCTCGTAGACCTGGTCGAGGGTCGCACTGACGCCTCGCTCTGTTCCGAGCCCGTTGAGATTGCGGTGGCGGCTGCCAAGGTCGCGGGAAAGGTTGTGGACAGGTCCAAGCTCCAGTTCAGCGTGGCCATGCATGACGAGATTGTCTTCGTCGTCAATCCGTCGAATCCCGTCAGCAGCCTTACAACAGCTCAGCTTCGGGATATCCATACCGGGAAGATCAAGAACTGGAAGGAAGTTGGGGGAAAGGACGCCCCTATCACTGTTTTCACCGATACGGTCACCGGCGGGACCAGGGCTATGATCAAGCAGGTGGTTATGGGCGGACAGGAATACTCCGCCTCGGCGCTGCCCATGACATCCGTGAAGAAGGCGGGCGATATGGTTGCAGCAGACCCCAATGGGATCGCGGGACTCGGCAGGGGATTTGTCGATGCGGGCAAGATGAAGGTCGTGCAGTCGTCGAAGATCGAACGGCCCCTGGGGTTCATCACGATAGGGGCTCCGTCGGCAAAGGTGAAGAAGGTCATCGACGCCTTTACGGCTGAGGCAAAGAAGAGCGGGAAGAAGTAACGGACATAAACTGTGTGCCTGCGGGGCGTCCGGGAGGCGCCCCGCAGCCGGGCAGCAAAAGGGGGGGAATTATGGCCACGTCCAGTTTCAGCAGGAGCATCGTATGGAAGTATATGGTCTTCTTGATCCTGATCCTCGTGATTTCCACGACGGTATCGACCGTTATTATCGTCTCGAAGGAGAAGGCGACACTTCAGGGGGTGCTTCTCGAAAAGGGACACAGCCTCGCTGCCTATACGTCGAAACTCAGCTGGGAACCGCTGCTTACCAATGAGACGACGCAGCTTGACGGTATCGTCAGTGACACCAACGCTGAAAAAGACGTGGTCTACACCCTGATCAAGAACGAGAGCGGAGCGGTACTCACATCTCCTTCCGTCAGCATCAACAGAAAATCATACGGCGTGACCGAGGCCCTGAAGGGTTTAGCCGAGGACGCACCGCTGGACGATTCGCTCAAGGCGCTCAAGAAGCAGGTGCAGATCTTCGAATTCTCCGTTCCCATTGTTATGGGAGAGCGGACCATCGGGACCGTGACCATGGGAATGTCAGGCTATAAGATGCAGCGGCAGGTCCGGGACATCCTGATCTTTATAGTCGCCGTGAACCTCATCTCCGCGCTGCTCATCGGGACGGCCCTTTTCCTGGTCTCCAGGAGAATCGTGGTGAACCCTATCAAGAAGCTCACGGAGATCCTGAAGGATATAGCGGCCGGACAGGGCGACCTGACCAAGAGGGTGGAGATATCGTCAAATGACGAGATAGGCGAGATGGCCACGCATTTTAACGCCTTTATAGACAATGTGCATGATCTCATCGCCAATATCCATCAGATATCGGAAGGGACCACCTCCGCGGTAGAGCAGATCTCCGCAAACTCACGGCAGGTCAAACAGGGAGCATCAGCCGCAGCTGCGGCATCGGAACAGACCCTCGCATCGATTGAGGAGATGGCGGCATCCATCGAACAGGTGGCAAAAAATACCGGAGCTCTGGCATCCAATGTTGATGAGACATCAACGACGATCGGGGAGATGGCGGCCTCGGTTGAACAGGTAGGCAAGAATGCAGACATGATGGCGAATCTGGTGGAGCAGACATCCGCTACGATCGTCCAGATGGTGAGTTCCATTGAGCAGACATCGAAGAACTCGGCAGCCATGACGGAATCGGTGACCGCGACCTCGATGACCGTGGAAAATACGCTCTCTTCCATAGAGCAAATATCGAAAAATACGGATTCCCTGAAGCATATGGTGTCGGAAACGGCGGGAACCATAGAGGAAATGGCCCGCACCGTGCAGGCGGTGTCACAGCAGATCGGAGACGCCAACCGGCTCAGCCAGAATGCGCATCGCGACGCCGACGAAGGGGGCAAGGCGATCTATCAGAGCATCGAGAGCCTCCAGAACATAGGCAAAACGACCGAAAAGACGGTGTCACTGATCCAGAACCTCGGCAAACGGTCAGAGGACATCGGCCAGATCGTCGAGGTCATCGACGAGATAGCGGACCAGACGAACCTGCTGGCCCTGAACGCCGCGATCGAGGCCGCCCGGGCCGGCGACGCGGGCAGGGGCTTTGCGGTGGTGGCTGATGAGATCAGGAAGCTGGCCGAGCGGTCGATGGAGGCGACCAAGGAGATAGGCGGTGTCATACGCCAGGTACAGGAACAGACGGCGGCGGCCGTGAAGGCCGCTGAAGAGACGTACCGCGAGGGACAGGATGGGATGAAGCTTGCGGGAAGCAGCCGCAATGCCTTCAACAGCATCACCGAGGCGGTGAAGGAGACGTCCCAAATCATGGAGAAGATTGAGCGGTCCGCCGGCGAGCTCACCAATGCAACGGGACAGGTGATGAAGTACATGCTCGACATGAACGCGTCCTCCGAAGGTGTCGCGGAGGCGGCGAGGGCCCAGTCAGACAGCACCGGCCATATCCGGAATGTCCTCGGTACGATGAACCGGCAGGTTCATGAGGTGAACATCGCCACCACGGAGCAGAGCGCTGGGACCAAACGGATAAACGATGCCATCGAGCGGGTGATGGCATCAGTCCGCGAAGTGGCTCTCGCCGTCAGCGAACAGGTCAAGGCCGCGCATCAGATCGTCCGTACGATGGATGTCATGAGGAACATGACCCAGGATGTTGCGGGAGCAACCTCGATGCAGAAGCAGAATGGGGAGGTGGTGGTGAAGACGATGGAGGAGATGGCTCAGGTGGCCTCCGAAACGCTCAAACTCTCCACCGACATGGAAGGAGGGGCCGGCAACACCCTCGCACAGGTGGGGACCCTCCAGGAGTCGGTGAGCAGGTTCAGGATAAACACCAACGGGGGCAACGGGAATCAGTCCCGGGCGGCCGCAGATGCATAATCCCGGGGGTCTCCGAGGCGCAGGGGAGAACCGAAGATCCGGGCATAATCAGGAGGTACAGAGACATGTCTAGCATCAAATTGCCTGCAGCAGGACTGGCCGAAGACATACTGGTGGATTATAGGGAGGACTCACGGGAGTCCCAGATTATCACCTTCAACCTCGGCGAGGAATACGGTGTGCCGATCAGTCAGGTGCGTGAGATCGTGCGTGTTGCGGGGATCACCCGGGTGCCCAACTCCCCGGTTTACATGGAAGGGGTCATCAACCTGCGGGGAAGAGTGCTCCCCGTTCTGAATCTCAGGAAACGGCTGAAGCTGCAGGTATGCGACCTGAGCAAGAGCTCGCGCATCATCGTGACGGAGGTGGGCTCCAAAGTCATCGGCCTGCTGGTCGACGCGGTGTCTCATGTGGTGCGGGTGCCGGCGCAAGCGGTGGAGGCGCCTCCGGAGGAGGTCCTCGAGGTGGATACGGATTATTTGACGGGGGTCTGTAAGTTGAAGGAACGTTTGATCATCCTTCTTGATCTCGAACAACTGCTGAAGAGGGAAAAGGTCGAGATCAAGGAGACGGGCGGCGATGGGCAGGAGGGGTAACGACGGATGCAGTATCTGGCTGGAGGAAGGATGTCATGCTTAAGAATCTGAAGATCGGTTTACGGTTAGGGTTGGCCTTCGGCGTCATGTTGTTTCTGGTTCTGGTTACTGGAGGAACGGCATACTGGGGGCTTCATACCATCTCCGTCAAGGTAACCGGCATGTTGAACGTGGATGGAAATCTGGCGGAACACGCGGCCCGGGCCCGTGCAAATGTCAACGCCATGAGGCGGTATGAAAAAGATATCTACATCAACATAGAGTCAGCGGAAAAGGTGGCTGATTACCGGAAGAAATGGGACGCGGAGCTTGATCATCTCAAGAAAAGGGTGGACGACCTCGATAAGATTCCGCTCCTGAACCAGGACAAGGAAATGGTGCGGGCGATGCAGACCGAACTCGCCACGTATGAGGCCGGGTTCGTGAAGGTCTTTGCGTTGATCGGGGAGAAGCAGATAAAGACCGCCCAGGAGGCCAACGCCGCCATCAACGAATACAAGGATCCAATCCACAGGCTTGAGAAGGCAGCCAGGGATCTTGCTGAAGAGGGCAACAGGAGGATGGAAGCCATGGAGGCCGCGGTGCGCGGGGTTATCGGGAAGACGACGCTCTTTATGGGCGCCGTGGTGCTGGCTGTGTTCCTGCTGACCCTTACGTTCGGCCTTGTCATCAGCCGGAGCATTACCCGGCCGCTGCTGAAGTTGGCCGAGACCACAAAGAAGATTAGCGCCGGGGACCTGACGCAGGAGGTGGACATAAAGAGCGGGGATGAGATCGGGATGCTTGCGGGTTGCTTCAATGATATGGTGAAGAACCTCCGGGACATCGTGAAGAATACGGTTGCCTCCTCGTACCACGTCGCCCTGAATGCGGACAAGGTGTCGAAGGGTTCAAGCCAGCTTTCAAAGACGGCACAGGAGGAGGCGGCGGTAACGGACGAGACGACCTCATCGGTAGAAGAGATGGCCGTCTCCATCGCAAAGGTGGCCAGGAACGCCGAGGCGCTGGCAACGAACGTGGACGAAACATCCGCAACCATTAATGAGATGGCGGCCTCCATCGAGCAGGTCGGCAGGAGTTCCGACAACATGGCAGCTTCCGTGGAGGAGACCTCTGCTACCATTGAACAGATGCTGGTATCGGTGGACCAAACGGCGGGGAATACGTCATCGATGACGGAGGCGGTAAGCGAGACATCGCTGACTGTTGAGAACCTCTTATCTTCTATCGAGCAGATTGCAAGGAGTACTGATTCCCTGAAGGGTATGGTAATGGAGACATCGGGGACGATTGAGGAGATGACGCGGACCGTCAAGGAAGTTGTAGGCAGGATTGGCGGAGCCAATAAGCTGGGTCAGGACGCATACAACGAGGCGGAGGAAGGCGGCAAGGCGATATACCGGAGTATGGAAAGCCTCCAGAACATCGGCAAGACGACGGAAAAGACGATGGAGATCATCCAGAACCTCGGGAAGCGCTCCGAGGAGATAGGCTCGATCGTGGAGGTGATCGACGAGATCGCCGATCAGACGAACCTCCTGGCCCTCAATGCGGCGATAGAAGCGGCGCGGGCCGGCGACGCCGGCAGGGGCTTCGCCGTAGTGGCGGAGGAGATACGGAAGCTGGCGGAGCGGTCGATGGAGGCGACGAAGGAGATCGGCGGGGTGATCAAGAAGGTGCAGGCGGAGACCTCGACGGCGATCAAGGCGACGGAGGAGACCTACCGGGAGGGCAAGGGCGGCATAACCCTTGCGGAAAACAGCAGGGATGCCTTCTCGGCGATCATCACGTCCATGAAGGAGAGTTCCGGCGTGATACAGGGGATAGCAAAATCAGCGGGTGAGCTGAACAAGGCGATTGAGCAGGTGATGAAGTATGTGGTTGACATGAATACGTCGTCGGAAGAGGTCGCCGCTGCGGTGAAGGACCAGGCAAAGGGGGCCGGCAGCGTCCGGCAGTCACTCGATCGCATGAATAAGATGGTGCAGGAAGTCAATATCGCCACCAGGGAGCAGGCTGTCGGCGGAAAGCAGATGCGCGAGGTGATTGAACGTATGAAGCGCCTTGCCCGCGAGGTTGGCGCCGCGGTCAGGGAGCAGGTCGGCGGGGCCAAACAGATTGTCCAGGCGGCGGAGATCATGAGCACCATGACGCAGGGGGTCGCCAACTCGACCGCTGAACAGAAGCTCGGCGGCGAGACGATTGTGAAGGCCATGGAGGGCATGAGCAACATATCCGGCCAGAATCTCAATCTATCAAAGGACATGGTGGCCATGTCGGAGGAGACCCTCTTTCAGGTAGAAAATCTCCAATACTCCATAAGCTCCTTTACCGTTCATACCAACGGAAACAAGAGGTGCTGGGACATCATGAACTGTCCGATCACCTCCCGGCACAAATGCCCCGCCTATAACGCCGGGGAACATCGTTGCTGGCAGATTGCCGGGACGTGGTGCAAGGGTGACCAGCAGGGAGATTTCCGTTCCAAGCTCAAGAACTGCATGATGTGCGAGGCGTTCCGCCGAATTCAGGGGATCGAGGCGTAGGCCCGCAAGGAATGGGAGAAGGAATGGACGGGAACCGGGAAAGACTCGACAGGCTCAGGACAAAGGACTGGTGGGCTCGGAAGAAAGAGATCGCAGAGCTCGTGGCGAAACACGAGGAGCAGTACCTCGTTGTCCTCGAGTCATGGCTGAGGAATGGTGAGGATCACCTCTCGAGGAATATCGCCATGGAGATATTCAGGGCACTCGGCACGAAGGCCTCGGCCTTCCTGGTGTCGCTCCTGTCGGACCGCGATGCGGACGTGAGGATATTCGCGGCCAATCTGATCGGAGATATAGGGGACAACGGTACCCTGCCGGCCCTCCTCCGCGCCCTCGAAGATACGGATGTGAACGTGCGCGTCGCCGCAATCGAGGCCCTCGGCAAGATGGGAGATGTGAGGGCGGTCGGCGTCCTCGCGCGCGGGCTTGAGGATGCACCGTGGTCCGTTATGGCTGCTGTCGACGCCCTCGGCAGGATAGGGGGGGATGAGGCGCGGACGGCACTCCACCGCTTCCTCGGCAGGGGAGAATACCGGGGAATGACCTGCGAAGCCCTTGAGCGGGCCGGTGACTGCAGTTCCGTGGAGCAGATCATGCCGTATGTGGGACGGGGTGAGATCGGGGGGCTGGCTCTTCGGGCGCTGGTGACCATCGTAGAGCGGGAATGCGTAATGCTCCCCGCAGCGTTTGTCGAGGAGAAAATGCCGGTTCTCAAGGATCTCGTGCAATCGTCCGACACAACTATCCGGAGTGCCGCTCTCATCGCACTCAGCTGGGCCAGGGAGGCTGCTGCTGCTCCCTATTTGATCGCGGCGCTGAGCGATGACGGACTGCAGGAATATGCCATCAACGGCCTGATGGCACTGGGCAAGGATGCGGTCCCTGACATTATCGGGGCGATGAGGGGCCGGGGAGGGCAGAAGAGAATTTTGGCCAAGATCCTTTCCATGGTGGGCGAGAAGGGACTGCTCCTGGAATTTGTTGATGACGAGGACCCGGAGGTGCGCACGGAGGCCGCCCTGGCACTCGGCGCGGCAGGTACGGCCGCGGCGCAGGCTGCGTTGCGGAAACTCACATCTGATGCAGTTGAGGAAGTGAAGGCAGCGGCAATGCTTTCCCTTCAGTCGACGAAGGGAGACGCAGGCAATGATGGCCTTCCCCGATAAAAAGACCGTAATGAGCGAGGAGGAGTTCTCGTCCCTTCGTGATCTCATCGAGCGGGAATTCGGGATCCTGTTGCGGGGGGACCGGAGGTTGACCCTCCATGCACGGGTCTCGCACCGGCTGAGCATTCTGGGACTTTCGACGTACAAAGAATACTATGACTATATTCTGGCCGACCCCACGCGAGAGGAGTTCTTCACCCTGGCGTCTCACATCACCAACAACGAGACCTATTTCTTCCGCGAGCGCCCGCAGTTGGATGCCTTCGTGGAGATACTCCAGGACATAAAGCGGGAAAAACAGGGAGGGACCCAGCGCATCAGAATCCTCTCTCTCGCTTCCTCGAGCGGCGAAGAGGCCTATTCCCTCAATATCCTTATCCAGGAAAGCGGATTATTTCTCTGGAACTGGGAAGTGGAGATTATCGGCATCGACATCGACCGCACGGCGATCAAAAAGGCGAATGCCGCTGCCTATACGGCCAATTCCTTTAGAAGTCTCAATGGCGACATGAACAAGGTTGAACGTTATTTTACCGTGGCAGACGGCCGCTACCTGCTGAAGAGGGCATACGCGAAGAATGTGGAATTCAGGCACGCAAATATCCTCGACAGCGGCCTCTATGCCGGCCTTGCGCCCGTTGACGTCATTTTCTGCAGGAATGTGCTGATCTATATGAGCGATCCGGCGACCGAAAGACTCGTGAGGAACTTCAGCAGTTCACTCACGGAAACGGGCTACCTGATCATCGGATCGGCGGAGAGTCTTATTCAGAGGACGAACCTGTTTGTCCCGGAGTACCGGGGGAAGGTGATCGTGTATCGGAAAAGCGGGGAATTGCAGCCGGATGAAGTACAGCGGCAGGTCTGATTGCGAGCCATGACGGATACGGGTGAAAGAGTCCGGAAAATCATAGAGGATCTGGCCGGCCAGGACTGGTGGGCCAGAAAGCGGGCTTCCGTGGCTTTGCAGTCCTATGCGGAGGATTCCTATGTTGCCTATCTGGCAGAGGGAGTGAGGAATCATGATAATGCCGACGCACGTACTTCGGCGATGGAGGTCTTTGTATCCCTGGGACCCAGGGCGCTGCCGTATCTCGAGATACTCATCCGTGACGATGACCCGGAGGTGAGGCTGTTTGCGGCGAATATGTTCTGTGAAATCAGGGCCACGGACAGCGTCTCTCCCCTCATCTGCGCATTCGCGGATAAGGACGTGAACGTGCGCGCGGCATGCGTGGAGGCCCTGGGAAAGATCGGCGACAGCGCAGCCCTGGGTGTGTTCTGGCAGGCGCTTCAGGATGATCCGTGGGTCGCCATGGCCGCGGTTCATGCCCTCGGGGAGATGGGGGGGCCGGAGGCGCTTGCCATTCTCTACCAATGTCTTGACCGGGAGGGCATCGATGCGCTGGCGCTTCAGGCAATCGAACGGTGCGGCGACCGGGAGTCTATCGGTCACCTTGCCGCCTGTGTCCGCAGGCCGAGGTTCAGGGAGGCCGCCCTCAGGGCGATCGTCACCATCGCCGGCAGGGAGCGTATCACGCCGAACCCGGACTATTTCGCCAGCCTCGTGCCGGCGATGATCGAGATGCTCAGAACCCGGGACCCTGACATAAAAAGGTATGCCTTTGTGGCTCTTTGCTGGTCGCGGGACTTCGCGGTTATCCCCTATATGATCGAGGGGCTCAAGGATGATGATCTCCAGGAGTATGCCATCGAGGGGTTGTGGGGCATGGGGAGAATGGCTCTCTGCAGTATCGTGGACGAACTCAGGGCATCTGAGGGGCCGAACAGGGTCATCCTCGCAAAGCTGCTCAGCATGACAGGACAGAACATGGCCCTTCTGCAGTTTGCCGAGGATGAAGATCCGGAGGTGCGCACGGAGGTCGCCCTTTCTCTCGGGGCGCTGGACATGGCACGGGCCCGCGCCATTCTGGCAAAGATGCAGGCAGATCCCGACGAGGAGGTGCGGCAGGCCGCGCGTCTCGGGCTGGCTGAGATGGAGAGGCGGAGGCCGCGACATGACTGACAGGGCTTCCGGGGATGCCGGCGAAGCCGTCATCAATGCAGATGGGTAATATACGGGTGTTGACGGTGGACGATTCATCTTTCGTCCGGAAGGCGTTGAAGCGTATCTTTGAGGCCGAGCACGGCATCGAACTCGTCGGCGAGGCCCGCTCCGGCAGGGAGGCCCTGGAAAAGATCGCTTCTCTGAGACCCGATGTCATTACGCTGGATGTAATGATGCCCGAAATGGACGGCATAGAGACCCTCCGGGCGATCATGGATGCGCATCCGACCCCGGTCCTCATGCTGTCACAGCTGACGCGGGATGGGGCGGAATTGACGCTCAGGGCCCTTGAGATGGGCGCGATGGACTTTGTGGACAAGTCTTCGACCGGCATGATGGACTTCTTCGATCTTGCGCGCGAAATCATAGCCAAGGTCAGGTCCATAGCAGCCGGCAGGCCCATGAGGATCGCCCAGGGGGACCGGCAGCTTTGCCGCGACGGAGGCACTAGAGGCATTGTTGACGTTGTCGCCATAGGTGCCTCGACCGGTGGTCCCCTGGCGCTGAGCATGATCCTCCCGAAGTTTCCGCGGGAGATCACCTTCTCGATCCTCATTGTCCAGCACATGCCGCGGGGTTTTACCGCTCCCCTTGCGGCCAGACTCGCCGCTGCCTCCGAAATCACCGTGAGGGAGGCGGAGGAGGGGGACGTGCTCTCCCCTGGGGTCGCTCTTATCGCCCCGGCCGGACTCCATATGTTCCTCAGAAGGGACGAGGAGGGACACAAGGTGCAACTGGATATGGAACCGGTAGAGGAGATTCACCGACCCTCTGTCGACGTACTGTTCCGTTCCGTCGGGGAGCAGGCCGGTGAGCGGTCCATGGGTGTCTTACTGACGGGTATGGGGTCCGACGGCGTGAAAGGAATGCGCGTCATCAAGGAAAAGGGAGGATATACGATCGCCCAAAATGAGGCAACCTCAGCCATCTACGGGATGCCCCGGGTAGCTATTGAAGCGAATATCGTCGACCGGGTGCTGCCGGTGACTGCTATTGCCGGAGAGATCCTCCGAAGGGCGTAGTCAGGCCTCCGGCGCTGCACAGGTCACGGTGACTGTAGTCCCGCCGCCGGCCTTGCTGCGGATATCGATCGATCCGCCGTGATCTTCGATGATCTTTCTGCTGATAGGAAGCCCGAGTCCCGTCCCCCCTTTTTTTGTCGTAAAAAAGGGATCGAAAATGCGCTGCAGATTTTCAGCGGGTATGCCCGGCCCGTCGTCCGTAATCACTATCCTCACCTCCTTTTCCTGCTTTGAGGCGGACAGGGTAATGGCGTAGCGCGCCGCGTCGATGGCGTTGTTCAGGAGGTTAAGAAAGACCTGGGTTATCTTGTCCTTGTCGGCAGCGACCGAAAGATGCGGAGGCATCTTCATGTGGAGAGTCACGTCGCCCCTCTTGGCGCTGATGAAATGGCGCATATCGTTAAAGAGACCGACGAGATCCACCTCCCTGATGTCAAGACGCGCGGGCCGGGTATACAGGAGCAGTTCCTCCAGCAGCCGCTTCATCCTCTCCGTCTCCTTGAGCATCGCCTGGATGAGGGACTTGTACTGGGGGATGTCGATTTCCCGGTCGAGGATCTGCCCGATGGAGGAGATGCCGAAGAGCGGGTTTCTGATCTCGTGCGCCACCCCGGAGAGGACCATGCCCATCGCCTCGAAATGTTCCTTTCTTCTTAATTCATCCTGCAGCTTCTTTATCTCGGTCAGGTCGCGGAACAGTACAATGACCCCCAATTTCCCGTCGGGCGCATCGAAGAGGGGGGAGTTGGAGAAGCCGATGGGTATCGTCTTTCCGTCGGGGCAGGAGATATTCACCTCCCTGCCGATGCCCATGCCGAACAGGAACACGTCCTCAAGCTCCGGGAACAGGTCCGTGATCTTCCAGCCGGTGGCGACGACTGCGTCTATGTGGAGTATTTCCGCGCCGATGCCGTTTATCTTGAGGATACGCCCCTCCCGGTCGAGGACCATGATGCCGCTCGCCGCGCAATTGAAGATGGCGTCAGAGAATTCCTGTTCAGCCTTTACCGAGGAAAAGAGCCTCGACGTGTTGAGGGCGGCAGATGCCTGACTGGCGAAGAGGAGGACAATCGCCTTCTCGGAGTCGGTCATGAGGAAGTCCCGCCGCCTGAAAAGGGTGAGGCATCCGAAGACCGTTTCCTTGAACCGCAGGGGCACCGAGGCTGCATAGAGAAATTTTTCGCGCGTGATCGCCTCTTCGAAACAGGAAAGGTCGGCCATCCTGAGGGTCTCGACGGGACGGTCCTCCCTGATCGCCCTCCCGACGAAGGAATCGGCGGATGAGATGGGGGAAGGCAGGCCCGCCGTGTCGATGCCCGATGCCTCGGCAAGGTGCAGGGTGCCGTCGCCTTCCGCGAGCAGGAGGATTGCGGCGTCGACATTCGAAAAGGCGGTCACGGACGAAACGATCGATGTGGAGAGCGTCTTCCCCGGGTTTTGCAGGGATTCCACGGATATGTCATGGAGCCTGATCAGCTTGGCTATGTCGCTCTTCTTGGCGTCGATCAACCGCTGGTTCTCGATGGCTGAGGCGATCTCCGAGCCGAGGATCTCCAGAGAGTGAAGCGAAGACTCTGGGATCTCATCCTTCCGGCCCGCGATAAGGACACCGAGGACCGGGAAGACATCGCAGTGAAGGCATCCGTAGATCTTCTCCTTCCCCGCAACCGCCTGGGGGCTTCTGCAGAGGGTGCCGCCGATGAGCCAGCAGCGGTCGTCTTCATTCGCATAGGCGGGACAATCCTCGAAGGTGCAGAGGTTGACCTCCCTGCAGTGGCGCCTCTGGTGTGAAAGAAGGGGGATGATGGCCACGTTCGCAAAGGCATCGGGCATGCCGATGTCTTTGGAGGACCTGATTACCGACCTGGCCTCCCGGATTGTCCTGGTCAGGACGTGATCGCTGGCCATGGCTATTTCCATGGAGCAAAACCCGTGTTCAATGCCCTTGCTGAATTCCTGTGACAGGAGGCCTGTCTCTTTGTCTATGAGACAGAGAGAGGCATAGCCGAATCCGAGACTGCCGGTGATGGAGGAGAGGAATTGCTCAATCAGGGCATCCGCGCTGAGGTTGCCCTTGAATACTTCCAGGGAAAGCTCCGCGATTACCCGGAGTTCCGTAGTCCGCTGCCTGACCGCGTCACCCAGATGGTCGCGGGCCTGCCTGATGCTGTCGGCCATATCATTGAAGGAGGCGGCGAGGACGCCCATCTCGTCCCTGCGGTCAAGGGATACCCGGGCGTCAAGATGCCCCTCCCTCAGGAGCAGCGCCCCTCTCGTCAGTTGTGCGATCGGCTGCGTAACGTATCGCCGCAGGAAGATGACCAGCAGGACCCCGCTGGCAAGGCCCATGACGCCGCCATAGGCGAGCAGCCGTCTTGCGGTAGCGGTTATTTCGGCCGTTGCCTGCCTGAGGGAACCGCGTATCGTGATTATGCCGCGTACTCTGTCGCCCGGCCTGTGGCAGCGGTGGCATGTCGTTTCGTTGCGGATGGGTTTGTAGACGGTGTAATGATCCCCCTGGGCTATAAAACGCTCTTCCGTCGAGTCCAGATACTCTTTAGGCACACTGAGGTCGGCATTAAAAGCCGGCGAACCGTCAAGGCGGGCGACGCCTATCTGTACTTTTGCCGTGTCCGCGTGCTCCCTCAGCGTGTCCGCCAACGCATCGGCGTGATCATTATCCATCAGGGCGCTGATGTCATCAGCTATCAGACTGGCGGTGATGAGGGCCTGCTGTTTATGGATATTGAAGATGATCTCCTTTTCACGCTGTAGTATGGCGAGCGTCAGTATGCCGAAAAGGATTGTGGTGCCGGCAAGAATAATACAGAAGAATTTTCTGTTGAGACTCGAAAAGTTAGCGCCCATTACCTGAACACATGATACCCCTGATGAATGTAATTAAAGGATAATATGCTCGTGCCGCAAAAAGCAATAGGAAACACCCAGGGCCGCCTGGGGGAACAGGGGACAGGCTATTCGGGCCGGCGGGGGACGGGCTCTGTTGGTTTACAAAGCTGGCGGCGGTATGATATAACAAATGCTTCTTGGGGAGTCGTCCAATGGCAGGACGGTAGACTCTGGATCTGCTTATAGGGGTTCGAATCCTCTCTCCCCAGCCATAACGGTCCCATCGTCTAGCGGTCTAGGACGTGGCCCTCTCAAGGCTAAAACACGGGTTCGATTCCCGTTGGGACCGCCAATAAAATCAAGGGGTTATGGAGCATGCGGCCTCCTTATCCTCTTCAACTGTAGCCAAAATGT
>JAKAHR010000039.1 GCA_021825365.1 Nitrospirota bacterium
ACCGTTATCAAGATTGCTACACCTGACCTGCAAATTATAGGTGGGGAATGACCTGAAAAAGGGGTGGGGAATGCTCCTGAAAAACTAGCCCCTTAAACTGGGGAATGCTCCTGAAAAATCACAATAAAGCAGCGTCCGGCCTCCCTGATCCGTTGACTCATACTTCCATACAAGCTCTTTTATCTGTCCATCCGTCAAAATACCACTCCTGATTGCTTTGATAACTCTAAAAAGCTCACTGCTTAGTAGTTTAACTGATGATACGGCTGTTTTAAAATCTTTAGTCTTTAGGGACTTCTTAATAAGCGTACATTGAAAAAGCCCCTGCAAGTCTGATGGAACCCTTGAACGGAAGTAATAGAAGCCCTTGAAGCTGTAAAGATGCCTCATAAGTCCCTTTCTACCCTAAAATGTGACCTAATTTGTGGTCTATTTCGGGGTAAAGCCTATGAGGTAAAGAGGAATCCTTTATTTTTCAAAGGGATTGAAAGGAATGGTGCCGAAGGCGGGACTCGAACCCGCATGGATCTCTCCACACGCCCCTCAAACGTGCGTGTCTACCAGTTCCACCACTTCGGCGTAGATAAAATAGTACTACAATTTCGTCCGTCTTTTCAAGCTGATAGCCCTGCTCGGGCACTGAGCCACTCATCACCCCTCTGCCCGCTGCTCTGCGCTGCGGGAGCTGCGGTTGATTTTATTCCCGATTTACTGCAAACTATTTTCAGTACAGGTGTTTGAGACTCAATAGGGAATCCTGTGTAAATCAGGAGCGGTCCCGCCGCTGTAATCCCGATCCGGCACTGCCGGATAATCGTCTCCGCCCCCAGGGCCACTGTCCGCTAGGTCGGATGGGAAGGCCGGCGGAGGTCGGGAAAGCCAGAAGACCTGCCTGTCATGGCGAATAGCCTTTAGTTATCTGCTGCATGCTGATAGCTATTCAGTGCCTTTCCGCGGAGGAAGGCGAGGATGAAGGAACCAGGGTGCAATCCTCAGGAACCGGTACGGGTTCTGAGGATTTTTTTTTGAGGAGACGAAGATATCATGGCAGGTAATGCGAAGAGAAGATTTGTGTGGGGGTTGCTGCTGTTTCTGCTCATGGCGCCCTGGGTGGCATGTCCTGCGGCGGCTGCGGCCGATACGCCGACGAGGATCATCTCCCTTGCCCCCAATATCACCGAAGTCCTCTTTGCGCTCGGACTCGGCGACCGGATTGTGGGGGTAACGACCTTCTGCGATTACCCTGCAGAGGCAAAGAAGAAACCGAAGATCGGCGGGATGTCAAACCCCTCCCTCGAGGCTGTTGTCAGCCTCAGGCCTGATATCGTGGTGATGACGACCGACGGCAACCCAAAGGAATTCGAGGAGAGACTCCGGTCCATGAAGATCAGGACCTATGTGGTTACCAGCCGAAGGCTTTCAGAGCTGCCGCAGGGGATACGGGAACTGGGTGCAGCCCTCGGGGCAAAGGAAAAGGCTGACCGGCTTGCGGCCTCCCTCCGGTCGTCGATCGAGGGCTTCGGGAGATCTCATACAGCCGCAAGGGGAAAGAAGGTCCTCTTCATCGTCTGGCCGGAGCCGCTCATCGCCGCAGGCGTAGGGACAGTGATCGATGACAGTCTGACTCTCCTGGGCGCAGAAAATCTCGCCGCCCGTACAGGGGCGGAATATCCGAAATATTCGCTCGAGGAGATCCTCCGTCATCCTCCTGATGTCATTATCATCGGCAAGGGTATGGACAGCAAGGATGTGGAGAAGATCTCCCAGGGGCTTCTGCAGAGGCTGAAGATCCTGCCCGCTGTGAGGGAAGGCAGGGTGTACTTTGTCGGCGATGGACTGTACCGGCTCGGCCCCCGGATACCGCAGGGCATCGCGGAACTCATCAGGGTCCTGGAGAGCAGGCCTTGACTCCGCGCATCACGATCCTGACGCTCATCTTTTTCCTTGCCGTCGGGGCCTCCCTTTTCATCGGCCCCACGAATATAGACCCCTTTTCCCTTGATGAGACCAGCCGCGAGATCCTCTTTTCGATCCGGGCCCCCCGTGTCATCGTTGCGGTGCTGATGGGCATGGCCCTCGGCTCCTCCGGCGCGGTGCTCCAGGGCATCCTGAGGAACCCTCTCGCTGATCCGTACATACTCGGGATTTCGAGCGGTGCCTCTCTCACGGCAGCCCTCGGCATCATCAGCGGGATATCCTTTCTCGGCACCTTCACGATCCCTGTTCTGGCCTTTTCCGGCGCGATAGCGACAGGGAGCCTTGTCGGGATGCTGGGTTGGCAGCGGCGGGGCCTCTGGCCGGAGCGGCTCCTCCTTGCGGGCGTCGGCCTCAGCTTTCTGTGCTCCGCCCTTCTCATGCTCCTGATGAGCGTGTCGCGGGACGAGGGGCTGAGGAGGGCGACCCTCTGGATCTTCGGGGACCTCTCGATGTCAGAGTGGCCGCGGGTGCCCTACGGCATGGCCTTTGTCTTTGGCGGAATGATCGTCGCGGGGCTCAGGGCGCGGGCGCTCAATGCCCTGATGCTTGGCGATGAATTCGCTCACAGCCTCGGCTTTACGCCCCACCGTGAACGCGTCCTGCTCTTCGTTGCGGTCGGACTCATGACCGCTGCGTCGGTATCCCTCGGCGGCATGATCGGCTTCATCGGACTGCTCGTGCCCCACATGGCGCGCTTCTTTGTCGGATCTGACAGCCGTTTCCTCATGCCTGCATCGGCGCTGGGTGGAGGCGCACTCCTCTGCGTGGCAGACCTCATCGGCAGGTCCATCCTTCCGCCGATGGAACTCCCGTCGGGAGTCGTAACCGCCATCATCGGCGCTCCCTACTTCCTTTTTCTCCTGAGGAGGAAGAATGTCCTCGCCGTCTAGGCAGATGATCCTGGAACTCGGGGACGTGGGGTTCTCGTATTCCCGGAAGGATGCCTTTGTGACACGGCTCTCCTTTTCCGTCGGAGAGGGGGAGTTTATCGGCCTGCTCGGCGCAAACGGCTCGGGCAAATCCACGATCCTGAAACTCTGCTGCGGCATCCTGAGGCCTTCTGAAGGCCTCCTCAGCCTCTGGGACAAGCCCCTTGCCACGTATCGCAACAAAGACCGCGCAAAGCTGATCAGCTATCTCCCCCAGACCCTTGATATGAACGTGCCTTTCACGGTGAAGGAACTGGTCAGCATGGGCCTCTATCCCTATGACATCCTGCCGGAGATGACGGCTGATGAGGCGCTCGACCTTGTCGGTCTCTCTGAAAAGGCCGACTCCCATATCACCGAGTTGAGCGGGGGTGAGAAACGAAGGACCTTCATCGCCATGACCCTCCTTCAGGGGGCGGGCCTGATCCTCCTGGACGAGCCGCTGGCGAATCTTGACATACGCTACCAGATAGAACTCGTACGACTCCTGCGGCGACTCCGCGACAAGAGGAACATCTCGGTCGTCATGGCGCTTCATGATATCAACATCGCCCTTCGCTTCGAAAAGGTGATGCTCATAAAAGACGGGAAGGTCTTCGGCATGGGAAGCCCGGCAGAGGTGCTGACCGAGGGCGCGATCAGGGAGACCTTCGGCATCGGCGTAAAGATCATGCGGCAGCCGGACGGGAAGGCGTACATCACCTATGAGGAGGAATGCGATGACTGATGCTGACCGCAGGCTGCCGAGGGGCGGGATCGTCTTTGTGACCGGAGGGGCCAGGAGCGGAAAAAGCAGCTTTGCGCTGCAGCAGGCGGAGGGCGTCCCCGGCAAGAGGGCGTTTATCGCCACGGCAGAGGCGGTTGATGACGAAATGGCGGACCGCATCAGGAGACATAAGGAAGACAGGAGCGAAGAGTGGAAGACCTTTGAGGAACCCCGCGGCATCGCCGCTGTCCTGCGAAAGGCCGCGGAGAGTCATGATGTCATTATCATCGACTGCCTGACGATCTGGCTCTCGAACATCCTGTGTTCAGGTGCCGACATCGCCGCGGAGACCGCCGGCCTGATCGCTGCACTCCAGGAGGTCCGTCGCTCGGCGAGTGTCTTTGTCGTCTCGAACGAGGTGGGGATGGGGATCGTTCCGCTGCATGAACTCGCCCGGAGATTCCGGGACGACGCAGGAAGGCTCAACAGGAATATCGCGGAGATCGCGGATGCGGTCTACCTCACCGTGGCGGGCATACCGCTGAAGATAAAGGACGGAGGATGCATATGATTACTGAGACGGCACGCGCCATACGGCCGATCAGGGCCTCATATCTCAAAGAGGCGAAGGAGCGGCTTGATATGCTTACCAAGCCGCAGGGGAGCCTCGGCAGGCTCGAGGAGTTTGCCCAGAGGCTTGTAGCGATCAGCGAAGACAGGATGCCTGAGCTTGGCAGGAAGGTCGTCTTCACCTTTGCGGGAGACCATGGCGTTGCCGATGAGGGCGTATCCGCATTCCCCCGGGAGGTCACCCCCCAGATGGTATTGAACTTCCTGAGGGGCGGGGCGGGGATCAATGTCCTCGCCCGCCAGGCCGGGGCGGACGTCGTTGTCATCGACATTGGGGTTGACTTTGATTTCACCTCCCCGCCCCCCGCAGCAGGGGGACAGGGAGGGACGTTCGTATCGAGGAAGATCATGAGAGGCACGCGGAACATGAGAAGGGGACCCGCCATGACACGGCAGGAGGCTGAGGACTGCATCGGGGTCGGCATTGGAATGGCACAGGAGTATGCGAGGAAGGGATACCGTATCTTCGGGACGGGCGATATGGGCATCGCCAATACTACCCCTTCGAGCGCCATCGCGGCGGTGCTGACCGGCAGACCGGTCGCCGAGGTGACCGGAAAGGGAACCGGCATCAGTGACGAAGCGCTCCTGCACAAAATCAGGGTGATTGAGGATTCCCTCTCCGTAAACAGGCCGAACCCGAAAGACCCGGTGGATGTCCTGGCAAAGGTGGGGGGAGCCGAGATAGCCGGCATCGCGGGCCTTGTGCTCGGCGCGGCTTCGGAGCGGGTGGCGGTGGTTATCGACGGCTTTATCTCAACAGCAGGCGCGCTGATCGCCTACTGCATCGAGCCTACGGTAAAAGATTACATGTTCGCAGCCCATAATTCCGTCGAAATAGGGCATCGGGTGATACTCGAAAGGATCGGCCTCAGCCCTATCCTCGACCTCGGCATGCGCCTGGGCGAGGGGACCGGAGCCGCCCTGGCGATGATACTGATCGAAGGGGGCCTCAGGATTTATAGAGAGATGGCAACCTTCGGCGATGCGGGGGTGTCAAACAGGGAATGACGATGAACAGGGTGCTGCTCGCTTTTCAGTTCCTGACGATCATCCCTATCAGGACAAGAGGGGAAGTCTCTGCAGGGGAACTCCCTGCTGCCGCCTCCTTCTTCCCCGTTGTAGGGGCATTCCAGGGGCTCCTTGCGGTGGCGGTCTCCGCGTTCTGCAGCGCCTTATTCTCTGACGAGATCACCGGCTGTCTGGTCCTCCTGATCCTTATCGCCGTCAACGGGGGGTTCCACCTCGATGGACTGGCGGATACCTTCGACGGCCTTGCGGTAAAGTCGGTCGGAGATATTGCCCACGACCGTGAGAGGCGGCTTGCGGTGATGAAGGACAGCGCAACGGGCGCTGCCGGGGCTGTCGCGCTGATCCTCGTGATACTGCTCAAATACCTTCTGATCCGGGACATCCTGCTCCATTCCTCTTCTATTACCCGATATGCTCTTTTGTTCCTCCTTCCGGTCTTCTCACGATGGTCGATGGTGCTGGCTCTGTCTCTCGGCAAACCGGCAAGGAAGGAGGGCCTCGGCAGCGTGTTCATCGACGCGGTGGGCAGGAAAGAGGTGATCATCTCCTCCCTTGCGACCCTGCTCCCTTGTCTCGTTGTCACCGGTTTGCTGCAGTACACCCGCTATGCCCCCATCGCGGCGATGCTGCCCGTAGTGCTGTGCGCGGTATTGTACATCTTTTGTTTCCTATCGGTGAAATATCTGTCGATGAAGTTCGGCGGGCTGACCGGCGACTGCTTCGGCGCTGTCAGCGAGATTTCAGAAATCGTTTTTCTCATGGTGGCATCCCTATGGTTACAACGCTCTATCTCATAAGACACGGCAAGACCGATGGAGGCGATACCAAACGGTACCACGGCCGTATCGACGTTCCCCTCTCCCCACAGGGGGCGGATCAGATCAGGACCGCATCCTCCTTTGTCCTCTCCCGTCTGCAAGACCCGGCAGGTTCGAAGCATACAAGCTATCTGCGGGATATCCATGGAGAGACGGGCAGGCAGGGGCCCGGCGCTGCTGATACAAAACAGGGGCTGTCCGCTGTATACACCTCTGATCTGTCGCGGGCGAAGGCGTCTGCTGAACTCATCGCAGAACCCCATGGCAGGAAGCCGGTGATCGTGCCTGCCCTCAGGGAGCGTTCCTTCGGCATATGGGAGGGCATGACCTTTACGGAAATCATCGACCGGTATCCGGCCGAATTTCAGGCGTGGGCCTCCGATCCCCTGCGGTTCAGCCCCCTGGGCGGGGAGAGCACCCGGGAGGTGTGCGACAGGGTAATCCCGGCGCTCGATGCGATCGTCGGCAGGCATGCGGGTGAGGATATAGCGATCGTCGCCCACGGCGGCGTCAACAGGGTCATTCTCTCTCACGTGCTCGGCATGCCCCTTGAAAACATATTCCGTATTGAGCAGGAGCATGCTGCGGTAAATATCATCGAGTTCTGGGACAGGTACCCGGTCGTGAAGCTCCTCAACGGCGGTCCTCAAGGCTCATGAGAGTGAAGACGAGAAGACTGTAGAGAGATTGCGGTTCGCAATCTGGAAGAGGTGTTCCTGGGGAATCCCGTGTAAGCCGGGAACTGCCCCGCAACTGTAAAGGGAACGAAAGCCGGATCGCCACTGTCCGCCATGGCGGATGGGAAGGCGGGCGAGTAGGCCGCCCTGAGTCAGGAGACCCTGGATGCCTCGCTATTCTGTCGCCCTTCGAGGGAAGAGGAGGTAAGGATGAGACGGTGCATGAAGAAAAACATCACAGCATAGCGCCAGCGCCCGCATGCGGTGCATAGAGGATTTATTCATCATGAAATACGGTAAGGAGATCATATGCCCATTATGAGAATATTCGTGGTTGTGCTTGCAGCACTCGCCTTTTTTGCCGTCATCCCGGCGGCAAAGGCTGAAGAAAAGATAAAGATCGATGAGGTCGTCGTCACGGCGACACGGTATGAGGAAAAGGTAGCGGACGTGCCGGCCAATGTCACCTATATAACCGAGGAGAGCATCAGGAATTCTACGGCTCAGAATATCCCTGACCTGTTACGGACCCAGACCGGCATCCTCGTCAACGACATCAACGGAAGCCGCAGGACCTATACGGTCGATCTGCGGGGCTTCGGGGAGACCTCTCCGTCGAATACCCTGGTGCTTGTCGACGGCAGGCGGGTGAATCAGGCTGACCTCAGCGGGGTCGACTGGGTGGAGATCCCGCTCGACCGGGTCAGCAGGATCGAGATCATCAGGGGTGGCCGGGGGAGCGTCCTGTACGGCGACAACGCTGCCGGTGGCGTCATCAACATCATTACCAAGGAGGGAACTTCCGGATTCAAGGCGGGCGCCGGGCTCGCCGGCGGCAGCTTCAGCACCTTCAAGGCTGATTCCTATGTCAGTGGAGGCATGAAGAACCTCTCTCTCCATCTGTCGGGAAATTATCTTTCCTCCGACGGATTCAGGGACAACAGCAAGACCGAGTCAAAGGACCTCGGATTCAATGCAGCCTACTATCTGAGGGACTTTCTGAAGATGGATTTCAGCGTCGGCTATCACAAAGACCATTCCGGACTCCCGGGGGCCCTGAAGGAGAGCGACTTTGCTGCCGGCGCCTCGCGGAACGACACGAGGTTCCCCAACGACTTTGCGGAAACAAAGGACTATTACCTCAAACTCTCCCCTGAGGTCCTCTTCTCCGAGAATGCGATCCTCCGGATCGACACCTCCTTCAGGAAGAGGGACTTTCAATCCTTCAGTTCCGGTGACTACGGCCATTTTCTCGGCGACAGCGGCATCCAGACGACGATCCTGTCTCCCCAGGTCATACTCAGGCACCGACTCGGCGGCATGAAGAATACCCTGACAGCGGGGATTGATTATCAGAGGTCGGCAAGTGATATTGTGAACGATTCTCTCTTCTTCGGTGCGCATACGGTCGGCATGTTTGACCTGAAGAAGGTGAATGATGGATATTACGGTCACGACGAGATCAGCGTCACGGACAGCCTGCGACTTTCCGCCGGATTCAGGTACGACCATGCCAGGTTCAGCTTTTCACCGAGTACCCCGGAGAGCATCTCGATGAAGAAGAACGCCTATACCGCAGGCGTCAACTACACCTTTTTCAGGAAGTCCTATGCCTATGCGAGTTATTCCCGGAGCTTCCGGTATCCGTTGCTCGATGAGCTGTACAGTTTCTTCACAAACTCGGTGAATACCGGCCTGGGACCCCAGACATCGAATGACTACGAACTCGGGGTCAGGCACTATCTTTCCGATGACCTCTTTATGCATGTCAATGTCTTCCGGCTGGATACGGACAGGGAAATCTTCTTCAACCCGGTCACCTATCAAAATGAAAACCTCGATGGAAAGACCCGGCGGGACGGCGTCGAGCTGTCAGTAGAGGCAAAGGCGACGAGTCAGCTGACGGTGAGGGGAAGCTACACGTATCTGACCGCGAAGATAAAGGAGGGTGCCTTCACCGGAAAGGAGATTCCAAATGCTCCCGCTCATAAGGCGACCCTTGACGTGACCTATCAGATAAGCAAGGCCGCTACTGCGGGGGTCACGGGCATCTATGTCGGGGAGAGGCCTTTTGTGAGCGACTTTGCGAATGACTTCAGCAAACAGGAGAGCTACCTCATCCTGAATGCGAAGCTTTCCTACAGGTGGAAGTCGGTCAGGGCATTTGTCGATCTGAATAATCTGACCAACAAGAGCTACTCGGAATATGGTGTCCTGGGTGGTTTTCCCCTTGAAAAGGCCTTTTATCCCTCGCCGAGGAGGAACTTTCTCGTCGGGCTTTCCTTTGATATCTGAGAGTTGATCAGGGTCGTGGCAGCGGCAGGAGGAGGAACCATGGAATTCAGACATACCATACTGCTTTCCCTTGTCATCCATGTTTCCCTCTTTGCCGCTGCCGCGACCGTACTGGCCGTCAGGGGCCCTGTACGGCCTTCCCTGGCGGCGGCATATGTCACGCTCATCGCCGAGGCATCGCCATCCCCCCCGGGAGTCCCTGCTGCAAAAAAAATAGATGCTGTCGGCGCCGTTCCACGGCCGGCTTTCCGGCCGGCGCCTGTCACGGCGGCTGCCCCCCCGGGCAGGGCAGAAGCTCCGGCGATAGCGGGGAGTGCGGCCGGGGCGGTGACGGAAAAGGGCAAGGTCGCAGAAAAGACTGGGGGCGTTTCCGCTGAGAACATGTCGACAGGATTCAGCGTAATCTCCGGAGGGCATCCACCTGCCGCCACAGCGGGCCCGTCGACGGGCGGCGGTTCAGGTAGCCAGGCAGCGGCACGTCCACTGGAGGGAAGAGGAAACGGCCAGGGCAAATCGGATGCGGTGGCGATAATAAGGGCCGCGATAGAACGGGCGAAGAGCTATCCCTACTTCGCGAGAAAAAGGGGGACCGAGGGAACGGCAACCGCCTCATTCACGATCAATAAGACAGGGCGTCCCGAAAATATCCGGATCATCAGGAGCTCAGGCTCTGATATCCTCGACGCCGCTGCACTCGAGACGATACGGAGGGCAGCGCCGTTCCCGGTGGCAGGCGGGGTCATAGAGGTTCCTATCGCCTTCAGGCTGGAGAAATGAAATCAGGCAGCTAGAACGGCTCAGGGATTATTGAGTATCCGGACAACGGTGCGGGGACCGGGGATCTCGATCTTCGTCTCGCTGAATCGCGCCAGCACCGACTGGTAGACCTCAGCCTGTGCCACCACGAAATCTTCCACACTCACCCAGGGCCTGATCGCCAGGGTAATAGCCGATGCCCCGAGTTCGGAAATGCCGAGCACGGGCGCCGGCTCTTTCAGGACACGGGGGTTCTGCCGTAGGACAGCGCCGACTGTTTCAAGGGCAAGGGCGGTGTTGCTGCCATAGGCGATGCCTACGGCGAGATTCAGTTGGCGGATCCTTCCGTAGTTGTGAAGTATCTCTCCCACGATCTTTCTGTTCGGCACGATAACGCGGGAATTGTCCATATGGAGCAGGGTCGTCGAAAAAAGGGAGATGTCGGTCACCTGCCCGTATACACCCAGCACTTCGATGTACTCCCCGACGGTGTAAGGTTTCGTGAAGATGATGGTCAGCCCTGCCACCAGGTTGGAGAGCAGCCCCTGCATCGCCAGGCTCGCCCCCACTCCGGCCACGCCGATCCCGGCTATCAGCGGGGTGATCTGAATACCCATCTGGCCGAGCGCCATGATCCCGATAAAGGCGACGATCAGCAGTCTGACCGCCCTGACGATGAGGGTGCTGACCGGTTCGTCAAACGCTCTTTTCGTCAGCCACCTCTTCAGGATATTGCCGACCCATCGGGAGATGACCACGCCGATGCCCAGAAGGACGATCGCCGTCAGGATCTGGATGCCGTGCTCAACGAAATAGACGATTATCTTGTCGGTAAGTTCCGGTGACCTGATGCCCGCTGTCGATGGGGTCGCCATGCAACCTCCTCCCTGTTAGAAGGATAGCATGAGAGCTTTCCCTGCGCAATACCGCAATGGTGCAGCCCGCGTTGGTGAGAGGGTGAAATGAAAAAGGATGCGGCACAAAGAAAGGGCGGCTTAAAAGCCGCCCTTTCTTATGTCTTTCGGCCTGATCTTATGACTTCTGGATAAAGATATCCCAGGTGTCCTGGCCGGCGAGCTTTACTGACTCGAATTTATAGCCCTGCTTCTCCGCAAACTTGGGAAGCGAATCCTCGGCAGAAGCCGGGGCATCGCAGAGGACCTTGAGAAGCTGCCCGCTGCTCATCTTCTCGAGGGCCTTTTTCGTAAGAACCAGCGGATAGGGGCATACCCTACCCAGCACATCCAGAGTCTGATCAGGTGTCTTGCTGCTTAACTCACCCATTACTAAAAACCTCCTTGGTTGTTGTTAAAAGAAGAGGACGTGTTTCGCCTCTTCCATCGCCTTCTGTATTTCGGCAAAAGGCACGATCTGTATCTTCTTGTCAGCGCCCATATCTTCGGCGTCAGGCATCTCAGACTCGGAGATGCCGTACTTTGCCAGGTCTTCCTTACAGATCAGCACATCGAGGTCCACAAGGAGGGAATTCTTCATGTGGGACTCGGTGCTCGTGATGCCGTAGAGCTCCATGGCGTTTTGCTTCCCCTGCAGGCCGAGGACACCCTCGCCGATGAAACAGAGCTTCGGGGTGACCGTGTCACCGTCTTCGAGGAGGATCTCCACCGTCTGGTAGGAGATGGCATGGGTTATGGCCAGCCGCGAAGTCTCACCCTTATATTGCGGCTTCTGGACGATAAATGCAAGCTTGACGTCACCCATCTTACTCACCTCCTATCTGAAGGACCCGGTCGGAAGCGTGGATCTTCGCCAGATACCAGTGCATGGCGTTCCACTGCACACCTTCGATGCCCTCGGTCTTCATGATCCCGCGGGCCACGGTGCAGGCCTCGCAGGTGCAGATCTCCACACCCTTTTCGATCAGGGCCTTCAGGTGCTTCTCGCCGGTGGAATAGTCCTTGAGGTGCTTCTGATGGGCCTTTATCGACCCGGTGGCGTTGCCTGAAAACCAGATATTCACCTTGTGTCCTTTTGTTACTGCAGCATCAGCGAGCTTAAGGGCGAAATCATAGGTCATATTGCCTACAAGACCCGGAAAACATCCAATCGTTAACATTCCCATAATGCCTCCTCCTATAGCCACGCAATCTTGTCGTATTCGCTAAAGATAAGATCCACCACATCCCCATAGCTCACTACCTTTACCCGCTTGTCCACATCAGCGGTCTTCAGGCCGCGGATCTGGATATCATCGGACAGCGCGTAGAGGTTGGTCGTCTTATCGAGCAAGGATGAGGCCTTGCCGTTTACCATGGATGCGGCGTGATAGACGCCGTTTTGGACAAAGATAATGCCGAGTTTGTCGGCCTTTACCCTCTCGAGGGTATCGCTCGAGAGCTGAAAGTCACTGACAAAGACACCCAATTTCATGACGCTCCCTCCCACCTTTTATTGAGATTTGAGTCCAGTAAAGGCTATTTTTATAACAGGTTGGGTGTCAATTTGTCAATATAAATAATCTGGTAACCTCATCACGGGGTGGAGATAAATACGCCTTACAAATCAAAGAGTTAAAACAACGAAGCATGTCAGTGACCCTGCCGTTATCCTTCAGCAGCCCAGCCGGCTGAAGATCTTTTCCTCATCGGTTTCGACCGTCTCCCTGAAAACCGGGTCAAGGACGACCCGCTTCACCTCCATGGAGTGAGAGGAATCCAGCCTTCTTAATCTGCGGAAAGAGATAAAGGAGGCGGCAAGGAGACAGGCAAAACCGCCAAGGAAATCAAGAGGGGGAAAGGAAATCATCTGACCCAGGATATCGCCGGCAAGGGTCCCGCCCGCCAAAGAAAAGATGGGGATAAGGTAGGCGAGAAGATACCCCCTCCACCTGACCCTCGTGCTCACGCCGACCTCTACGGTATCGCCTGTTTCAGCTCCTGCACGGTTTTCCGCTGTCAGGAAGAGGGAGGTTCCGCCCGCCTTGCAGAGGCCTATTTTTGCCGCGCCGCAGCCCTTGCACGATCCGCTTCCCGCAAGAAAGACGATCGCCTTTCCCGGCTCTGTCCTGATGACCTTCCCTGTCTCCGGCACTGTCGGCTTCATGACTCCAGTATGCTCCGGACTTGCTATCCGGTGTATGACAGATATCATACGGCTCCTGCGCATGCCATGGGGTTGTAACACTTTACCGGCTGTCTTGTGATATAATCGTGACATGCGCAAGGTGATACTTTCAGCTCTCGTGGTCTTTGCTGCAGTACTGATGCAGTATGATTTTGCCGCCTCCTTTGCGAAGGGCGAACAGGACTGCACCAAGTGCCACACCATCAATGCCGATCAGGCAAGGGAAGTCCTCAAAGGGCTGATCCCTGATATCAAAGTCCTTGACCTGAAGCCGGGACCCATCAACGGCATCTGGGAAGTGGCAATGGAGGCTGGCGGCAAAAAGGGTATCCTCTATCTCGACTACGCGAAGAAGAAGGTGATCGCAGGGAACATCTTCGATATCGAAAAGAGGATCAACTTCACCAAGGAGAGCTTCGACAAGATCAACAAGGTGGACGTCTCGTCGATCCCCCTTGAGAAGGCGCTCGTCATGGGCGACAAGAACGCAAAATACAAGGTCGTCGTCTTCGACGACCCCGACTGACCCTACTGCGGGAAACTTCATCGGGAGATGAAGAAGATACTGGAGCAGAGGAAGGATATCGTCTTTTTCATCATCCTGTATCCGCTTCCCATGCACAAGGATGCTGCTGAAAAGGCGAAGGCGATCATGTGCGAAAACTCGCTGAGCCTCCTGGATGACGCCTTCGAAAAAAAGAATCTGCCGAAACCGTCATGCAATACGACAGTCATCGACGACAACATAAAACTCGCCCAGAGACTCGGAATCGACGGGACACCCGCCATCATCCTGCCTGACGGCAGCCTCCTCTCAGGCGCACTCAGCGCCGACGCGCTCATTCAGCAGATCGAAAAGAAGTAATCCCCGTTGAAAGCATCAGCGCGCTGCATTTTGCGGTTGACACTCATTGATTATTTTTTAGGTCGGGTATTGTTGACAAGGCTTTTTGCCAACAGATAGAATAACTGGTTGCCGAAGTGGCGGAACTGGCAGACGCGCTAGGTTCAGGGTCTAGTGGTGGAAACGCCGTGGGGGTTCGAGTCCCCCCTTCGGCACCAATGATCGGTCTTTCAGACGGGTTTGCGGTGCATGATTATACCGCGCCTGCAGCTGCCTCTTCTTCCTTCTTCGCCTCTGACTTGTATCCGCATTCCTTGTTCAGGCAGACGAGGAAGACCTCTCCGGTCTTGCTCCTCTTTTCTCCCAGAAATGCCGCGCTGCACTGCGGGCATTTCTCCGGTACCGGCCTGTACCATGTGGCGAACTTGCATTTCGGGTAGTTGCCGCAACTCCAGAAGGACTTGCCCTTCCTCGACCTTCTCTCGACGATATCCCCGCCGTCAAGCGGGCATTTCACACCAGTTGCAATCGGCTTGGTTGTCTTGCATTCGGGGTACTTGGAGCAGGCGATGAACTTGCCGAACCTGCCGGACTTCAGTACCATGGGCGACCCGCATTTGGGACATGGCTCGCCCGTCTCTACCGCCTCGACCGGCTGCTTGTTGGCGTCAAGGGGTTTTGCGTTCTTGCAGTCAGGGAATCCGGAGCAGGCGAGGAATCGTCCATGTCTGCCCCACCTGATGACCATCGGGAGTCCGCACTTCTCACACGTCTCTTCCGTGGGAATGTCCTGGGGTTTGACCTTGCCCGGAATCGCCAGGGCCTCTCCCAGCTTCTCGTGAAACGGGGAATAGAAATCCTTGACAACCCTCTCCCACTTTAGTTTCCCTTCTTCGATGCTGTCGAGCTTCTGCTCCATATTCGCCGTGAAGCCGATGTCCATCAGTTCCGCAAACCGCTCTACGAGGAGGTCATTGACAACGACACCGAGTTCGGTCGGACTGAACCTGCCTTCTGCCTTGTGAACGTATTTCCTGTCCTGGATGGTAGAGAGGATCGATGCGTATGTGCTCGGCCTGCCGATGCCCTCCTCTTCTAGCGCCTTCACCAGGGTAGCCTCGGTATACCGCGGCGGAGGCTGCGTGAAATGCTGCCTCGGCTGAAGGTTCAGAAGCCGGAGGGACTCGCCTTCCCTGAGATCAGGGAGGAGCGACTCGTTCTCGTCGAGGATCTCATCCGTGCCCTCGGTATAGAGGACCGTAAAGCCCTGAAACTTGACGACGCTGCCGCTCGCCCGGAAGAAGATCTCGCCTTTGCCGGCATCGGTGTCACAGGAAATGTCGAAAGACGTCTGCTCCAGGAGGGCGGGGGCCATCTGGCTGGCGATAAAACGGTTCCAGATCAGCTTATAGAGGGCATTCTGGTCCTTTGACAGATACTGCTTGATCGCCTCAGGCGCCCTGTCAAGATAGGTGGGACGAATCGCCTCGTGGGCCTCCTGGGCAGACGCCTTGCTCTTATACACCGGAGGCTTTTCAGGCAGATATTCCCTTCCGTATGACTTCTCGATAAAATCCCTCGCAACCTGCTGTGCCTCAGCCGCCACCCGGGTTGAATCGGTCCTCATGTACGTGATCAGGCCGACCGATCCCTCGTCTCCCAGCTCTATGCCTTCGTAGAGCTGCTGGGCGATGGTCATCGTCTTCTTCGCGGTAAACCGCAGCTTCCGTGCCGCCTCCTGCTGCATCGTGCTCGTGATAAAAGGAGGCGACGGCATACGCTTCCGCGTCTTCCGCTCGATCTTCGAGAGGACAAACCTGCCCTGACGAATGATTCCCGCCGCCGTCTCGGCCGACGTGCTGTCCTTGATATCCACCTTGTCCCCGGCGTAGCGGGACAGCTTGGACCAGAAGGACGGCTTGCTGGAGCCCTCGAACTCGGCGTTGATGGACCAGTATTCCTCCTGTTTGAAGGCCTCGATCGCTCGCTCCCTCTCAACGACGAGCCTCACCGCCACGGACTGCACCCTGCCCGCGCTCAGCCCCCGCTTGACCTTCCGCCACAGGAGCGGACTCAGTTCATATCCGACGAGCCTGTCCAGGACCCTCCTGGCCTGCTGTGCGTCAACCTTGTCCACATCGATCTCGCCGGGGTTCTTGATAGACTCAAGCACCGCGGCCTTCGTGATCTCGTTGAATTTGATCCGGTAGACCTTTTTCTTCTTATCCTTTATCTCTTCAGCAATATGCCAGGCTATCGCCTCCCCTTCGCGGTCAGGGTCAGGAGCGAGGTAAATCGCTTCAGCCTCTTTCGAAGCCTTCTTCAGTTCCTTGATCACCTTTTCCTTGCCCGGGATAACAATGTAGGTGGGCGCGAAGTTGTGCTCGATGTCGATGCCCATCTCTTTGACGGGGAGGTCCTTTATATGCCCCACCGATGCCTTCACTCCGAAATCCTTGCCGAGGATCTTGCTGATGGTCTTTGCCTTTGCAGGAGATTCGACGATTACCAGCGACTTCATATCAAACCTCCATTAGTTCCGTGTAAGGGCATTTCAATTCCATAGTATTCTCTTTCCTCCGGCGAAGACCAGGGAATAGACATCCTCCCGGTCGAACGTGTTATCTCTCATTAATATATAAGCAACGAGTGACCGCAGAATGTCAAGCTCTTCCTCTTCGAGCCGCTCCGAGGACTCGAGGGCGGCAAGTTCGTCGCCGATGTCAAACAGGTCGGGTTCCTCTGCGGCAGCGCCTTCCACTACCTCTTCGGAATAAAGCTCCGTTTCCTTAAGATCCTGCGAGATCATCCTCAGAATCCTCAGTAATTTCTTGGACAAAAAAGCCACCTCATGCCAGATAGAATCTCTTTCCGCTGCTCTGCCGCACCACACCCTTGATCTCCAGGGAGAGAAGCAACCCGAGTGCCCGGTGGACCGGCAGTGTCATCTCCCGGGAAAGCACGTCGATGTGCTTTGGCTCCCTGCTGAGGACCGCGCATATCCTGCTCTCCTCATCCGACATCTCCACCTGCGGTGCGGTATTGCTGGCGCTGATAAACCCCTTGAGGACAGGGGCGAGTTCTTCGATGATATCACGGGCCTCAGTCACCACCCGCGCTCCCTGACGGATAATCCTGTTCGTGCCGGCCGAGTTGCGGGACGTTATATTCCCGGGCACCGCGAAGACCTCGCGGTTCTGCTCCAGTGCATACTGTGCCGTTATCAGCGACCCGCTGTCAACAGCAGCCTCGACAACCAGCACTCCAAGGGCAAGACCGCTGATGATCCTGTTCCTGCGCGGGAAGTTCTCGCGGTGCGGCATCGTGCCCGGCGGAAATTCGCTCAGCCCGCATCCTGACCGGGTTATCCTCTCCATCAACGCCCTGTTCTCGGACGGATAGTAGACATCCAGCCCTGACCCCAGCACGGCGATTGTCCTGCCTCCCGCTGCGAGCGCGGCCGCGTGCGACAGCGTATCTATGCCGCGGGCCATGCCGCTTATAATGGTAAACCCCGCGGCGGCCAGGTCCTGGGCGATCTTTCTGGTCACCTGTTCTCCGTACGGAGAGTTGTCCCTCGATCCGACGACGGCGATGCCGTACCGATCGGCGGGAAGGTATTCTCCCTTCATATAGAGAACTACCGGCGTTCCCTCTGTCTCCCTGAGCACATCAGGATACAACGGATCATGATATCCAACGACCCGTATACCCTTCTTCTCCGCCGCCTTGCTATACGCCTCGGCCATGTCCCGGAAACGGAAATCCCTGATGTGCGCCGCCCGCTCCCTGGTCAGCCCCTTTATCTCGTGCAGGTCCGACTGGCCTGCTGCAAATATGTTCTCCGGGCTGCCGAAGGCCGTCAGCAGTTTCTTCGCCATGACCGGGCCGACATCCGGCACGAGCGACAGGGCTATCCAGTCTGCCGCAGAAGACATGCTACTTCCTGAGGGCCTTGTTCGCCTTCAGACGGAGGGCCTGGAGCTTGATAAAACCCTCTGCGTCTTTTTGGTTGTAGACATCCTCTTTCTCAAAGGTGGCGAGCCGGGTATCATACAGGGAGCCGGGGGCCTTCCTGCCGACTACCATGCAATTGCCTTTATAGAGCTTCAGCCGCACGGTTCCGGTAACTGCTGTCTGAATGTCGTCAATCATGCGCTGCAAAGCCAGGCGCTCCGGCGAAAACCAGTAGCCGTAGTATATCAACTCAGCATACTTGGGCATGAGTGAGTCAAGCAGGTGTTTCACCTCGCGGTCAAGGGTTATCGACTCTGCGGCCCTTCTTGCCACGTGGAGCATGGTACCGCCCGGTGTCTCATACACGCCTCGCGACTTGATCCCCACGAACCGGTTTTCAACAATATCGACCCTGCCGACGCCATGCCTGCCGCCCAGATCATTGAGTCGCTGCAGGATAGCCGCAGGAGACATCTTCCTGCCGTCTATGCTGATTGGATCACCTTTCCTGAATGCGATCTCAACGTACACAGGCTTGTCAGGCGTCTGCTCAAGGGGCCTCATCATGGTGTACATGTCAGCGGGGGGTTCTGCCCACGGGTCTTCGAGGATGCCCCCTTCATAGCTTATATGGAACAGGTTCCTGTCGGTGCTGAAGGGCTTTTCCTTCGTAGCGGTGACGGGAATCTTGTGCAGATCAGCGTAATCTATCAGGGACTGGCGTGAATCAAACGACCACTCGCGCCAGGGTGCGATCACCTTTATGCCCGGTTTCAGGGCATAGTAGGTGAGTTCGAAGCGGATCTGATCGTTGCCCTTGCCTGTTGCACCGTGGGCAACGGCGTCAGCGCCCTCCCTGAGGGCAATCTCAACCTGTTTTTTTGCGATCAGCGGCCGGGCTATGGATGTCCCGAGCAGATAGAAGTTCTCGTAAACAGCATTGCCCCGGAGCATCGGGAAGATGTACTCCCGGACGAACTCCTCCCGCAGGTCCTCCACATACGCCTTTGACGCCCCTGTCCTGAGGGCCTTCTTCTTCACCCTGGCGAGGTCCTCCCCCTGGCCGAGGTCAGCGCAGAACGCGATCACCTCAGCATGATACGTCTCTTTGAGCCAGGTGATGGCCACAGAGGTGTCGAGCCCCCCTGAATATGCAAGGACGATCTTTCTAACCATGTCACGCCTCCAGATAATACCTTTTTGCAGGGTTTAACCTTAGCATAAAAACCAAATAAATGTAAAACCAGGGTAGCCGGAAAGTCTAATTGAAATTAAATCTCAATTTCAGTTACTATACTCCATGCAAAACAAGATATTTCAGAACTTCCTCGGCCAGAAGGGACTCAAGATGACCCGCGAACGGTTCGCCGTCCTTGAGGAGGTGTCTTCAGTGCCCGTTCATTTCGATCCTGAGCAGCTCTATGCCCGCATCAGGGAATCGGGGCTGAAGGCATCCAGGGCCTCGGTCTACAGGACGCTCAGCCTCCTCGTCGAAAGCGGTCTGGTCGAAAAGGTCTCCCGTTCAGGGAGAGGCAACATCTATGAACATACCTACGGGCGGCGGCATCATGACCATATGATATGCGATATCTGCGGAGAGATTATCGAGTTCTACTCCGAAGACCTTGAAAACCTGCAACTCGATATATGCACCAGCAATAACTTTAAGGGGATGAGCCATACCCTTGAGATACGGGGTCACTGTGAAAACTGCAGAAGATAAAGATAAGAAGGAAAACAAGAAGAAGCAAAAGGGAAGAAGAATAGTCCTGATCGGCAACCCCAATGTGGGCAAGAGCGTCATCTTCGGGCTGCTCACCGGCAAATACGTGACCGTTTCGAACTATCCTGGAACGACCGTTGAGGTGTCCCACGGCAACCTTAGCCTTGACGGAAAAAGGTTTCTGATAGTCGACTCGCCGGGGATAAACAGCTTCATCCCCATGAGTGAGGACGAAAGGGTGACCCGGGACATCCTCCTGGCCGAGAAGCCTGACATCGTCGTTCTGGTTGCAGACTCCAAGAACCTCAAGCGGGCGCTGATGCTCCTCATCCAGCTTGCCGAGATGAAGCTGGCCTGCCTTGTCGTCCTTAATATGGAAGATGAGGCAGCTGCCCGGGGGATCGAGATCGATTACCGGAGACTCGAGGAGTTGCTCGGCGTCAGCGTCGTCGGCACGGTGGCACCGCAAAGGAAAGGTATTGCGAAGCTGCGCGATGCCCTCCTGACCCCGCGGAATCCCCTTATCCACACGAATTATGGAGAGATTATCGAGCAGTATGCGGGGAAGATCGCGGCACTGCTGCCCGAGGCGCCCATCTCCCGGCAGGCGATCAGCCTGATGATACTCTCCGGGGATGACAGCATGAAGTCCTGGTTCATCGCAAACCTTGATCCACGTACCATCAAGAAGGTCGAGGACCTCAGGGACGAGGCCCAGGCACTTTACCGGGAACCCATATTTAATGCAATCGCCAGGAAGAGGATCGAACTCGCCGATGAGATTGTCAGACTCGTCATGAAGAAGGGGCCTGACAGTGCGGGGCATATCGCCCAGTGGGTCGGGAGCAGGTCCATGCACCCCTTTTGGGGCATCTTCTTCCTCGTCTTCGTCCTCTTCTGCTTTTACGAATTTGTCGGGAAACTGGGAGCAGGCGTTTTGGTGAACTTCCTCGAACAGGTGATATTCGGAGAGTATCTGAGCCCTGGCATACAGAAGGTGGTCAGGCACCTCATACCCTCTGTCTTTATCCAGGACCTTTTTGTGGGTCAGTACGGACTCTTCACGATGGCGCTGACATACGCCGTGGCGATCATACTGCCGATCACCACCACCTTCTTTATCGCCTTCGGATTTCTGGAAGACAGCGGCTATCTGCCGCGGATAGCGGTGCTCACCAACAGCGCCTTTTCACGGGTAGGCCTCAATGGCAAGGCCGTTCTGCCGATGGTGCTGGGCCTCGGATGCGGTACCATGGCCACGATGACCACCCGGATTCTTGAGACACCGCGGGAACGGATCATCGCCACCTTTCTCATCGCCCTTGCCATCCCCTGTTCAGCGCAGCTTGGAGTGATCCTGGGGATGCTCGGCCCCTATCCCCTCAAGGTCACCCTCTGGTGGATAGGCACGCTGCTGGCGGTCTTGCTGCTGACCGGCTACATAACGGCGCTCGTCGTCCCCGGGGAAAAGGCGGACTTCTTTCTTGAACTGCCGCCTATACGCATGCCGAAGATGGGCAACATCCTGATGAAGACGCTCGGCAGGATAGAATGGTACCTGAGAGAGGCGGTCCCTCTCTTCATGCTGGGCACCCTGATCCTCTTTTTTCTCGACAAGCTCCGCATACTCGGGTGGCTTGAAAAAGCCGCATCACCCCTGATCGTCACCTTCCTCGGGCTTCCGGGCCAGGTGACCGGCGCCTTTATCATGGGTTTTCTTAGGAGGGATTATGGGGCAGCCGGCCTCTTTGACCTCTCCAAACAGGGGATTCTGAACGAAAACCAGGCGATCGTCAGCATCGTGACACTCACCCTCTTCATCCCCTGTCTGGCCAGCTTCTTCATGATCATCAAGGAGCGGGGCGCCAGGGCCGCCCTCCTGATGTTCTCCCTGATCACCACCTTCGCCCTGCTTGTCGGCGGGCTCGTCAATTTTCTCCTGAAGTTGACCGGATGAGCATGCGTTTTTCTGTGCGCCGCGCCGCTGCAACGGCTTTCTTCCTTATTTTGACAGCTCTTTAAGGGCCAGAGTATAATCAAGTTTACGATGAAGTTGAAGTTCATTATTATCTTTACGCTTGTATCCATACTTCTCGGCGGGGTCGCAGGCAGCTATATAGCGATCTCTAAAGGCATTCCCTCCATAGAAGAACTGAAGCGGTACAACCCTTCGGCAGGAACGAAGATCTATTCTGATGATGATGTTCTCATCGGGGAGCTGAAACTCGAAAAAGGCATCTTCGTTCCGATCGACCACATGCCCAAGAACATGGTAAACGCGATTATCGCTGTCGAGGATTCCCGGTTCTGGAAGCATAAGGGCATCGACTACATCGCGATTGCACGCGCCATGGTAAAAGACGTTCTGCACGCGAGTCTCAAGGAAGGCGGCAGCACCCTCACACAGCAGCTTGCCAAGGTTGTCTTTCTGAGCCCTGAGAAGACCCTCAAGAGGAAACTGATGGAGGCGTCCCTTGCCGTGAAGATGGAAAAGAACCTGTCGAAGAAGGAGATCCTCGAGCTTTATCTTAACAGGGTCTATTTCGGACACGGAGCATACGGCGTTGAGATGGCCGCGCGGGTCTATTTCGGCAAATCGGCAAAGAATCTCACCCTGGGTGAGGCCGCCCTTATCGCAGGGCTGGTAAAGGCCCCCACCCTCTATTCTCCTTTCAACGACCTGTCGCGGGCAAAGGAGAGGCAGATGACCGTCCTGTCCCGCATGGAGGAAGAGGAGTATATCAAGAAGTCGGACCGGGAGTTTGCGTACAACCAGCCTCTCTATCTGGCAAGCCCGAAAAAGGGAATGGAGGCTACCAGCTATTTTACGGAATACGTCCGCAAGTATCTCGAGGAGAAATACGGCGAGGAGACGGTCTATAGGAAAGGGCTCAAGGTCTATACCACTCTCAACAGATCGCTGCAGGTGTCCGCTGTCAACGCCGTCCAGGCCGGCCTCAGGGAGGTGGACAAGCGACGGGGGTGGCGAGGCCCCCTTGAACACCGCAACAACATCGACTTCGACAAGGAATTAAAGACAAAAGGCCTCTCGACGACCGTTGCGGTGAATCCCGGAGATGTATATGCAGGCCTTGTGCTGAAGGTTTCCGAAAAGGAGGCTATCATCAAGACCCGTGGGGTGACCGGAAAGCTCGCGCTCAGTGATGCCCTCTGGGCCGCACGAGTCCTTAACAAGGACGGCTCGGCTAAGACCATTCCCCAATTCACCCTTGCAAAGATCCTGAAACCCGGCGATATGATAAAGGTAAGCATTAAGGGGATCCAGAACAAGAATGTAAATCTCGCCCTCGAACAAGACCCCGAGGTTGAGGGCGCCCTCGTGGCTATCGAGCCGTACTCCGGCTTCATCAGGGCCATGGTCGGCGGGTATGATTTCACCAAGAGCGACTTCAACAGGGCCGTGAATGCCAGGAGACAGCCTGGTTCAGCGTTCAAGCCGATCATTTACGCGGCTGCGATGGACAACGGGTTCACGCCGGCGAGCATTATCAACGACGAGCCGGTAACGTACATGGGGGGGCCGAAGGGCGAATGGAGCCCGGAGAATTATGATCACAAGTTCTATGGCCCCACCCGGTTGAGGGAGGCACTTACCTACTCCCGAAATGTGGTCACCGTGAAGCTCGTGGAGGCGATGGGCATCGACAACCTGATCAACTTCGCGCGCACCGTGGGATTCCAGGGTGAAATCCCGAGGAATCTGAGCATCGCGCTCGGTTCCCTGGCCGTAACGCCCCTCGAACTCGCCACCATCTATGACGTTTTCGCGAGTAACGGCATGAAGGTAAAACCGATCACCATCAAGTACATTACTGACAGAAGGGGCGGCATCATGGAATCTCACGAGCCCGAGCCCGAGCAGGTGATCAGTCCCCAGACATCGTTCCTCATCACTTCCATGATGGAGGACGTTGTCAAATATGGCACGGGATGGAGGGCGAAGGCCGTGGGCGCTCCGGTCGCCGGGAAAACGGGCACCACCAATGACTACAAGGACGCCTGGTTTGTCGGGTATACGACCAACCTTGTCTCCTGCGCCTGGGTGGGATACGACAGCCTCAGGACGATGGGTTCACAGGAGACCGGCGGCAAGGCGGCTGCGCCCATATGGGTATCGTTCATGCAGAACTCCGGGAGAGGCGATGCTGAAGGTTTCTTCCAGCCGGACGGGATAGTCACGGCAACAGTTGACCCAAAGACCGGTCTGCTCTCAAAGGATGATTCAGGGATCAGAGAGTATTTCAAGGAAGGTTCCCAGCCCCGGCAGGTTGCCCCGTCCAAATCGGTCTGGGAGATCAGGGACCCGTCGCAGTTTAATTTCGACTGAGCGGGTTACTTCTTGGCCTTCTTGGAGATGTAGACGATACAGTCTTCGCAGATCCTTCCCGACTGGGTGTTGCAGATCATCCGGTTCAGTTCCCAGCAGGGTTTGGTCCTGTCTATATAGGCAGAGCAGGCGCTCTTCCGATCATCCGTACAGGCAGTTATCTCCCAGCAGGGCGCGTAATCAAGCAGCCTCTTGATGCCTTCGATACTGATCTTCTTGTTGTGAATGAGTTCCCTCAGGCACCGGAGCCACTTGATGTCATTCTCGGAATAGAAGCGGTTCTTGTTTCTCCGCGCCGGCTTGATAAGCCCGTGCTTCTCATAAAGCCGCAGCGTCTGGTCAGTGGTGCCGATCAGTTCCGCCACGATACCGATGGGGTAAAGCGGCATCTCCTTTTTTTCTTCGTCATTCAGGTCTTTTTTCATTTTTCCCCTTGCCATTTATCGAGTATATCAGATAAAGCGGAAATTCTCTCGCATATTAATTTTAATTATTAATACATTATCAAATTAAAAAATGCAAGTCTTTTTGTTTTTGTTGTTGACATTGCCCGAGTGTCTTATGTAATATTACAGCGATTTTCCCCAAAGGAGGCCGTCATGCATGAAGAGAAACTCTTGCTGGATATTTTCATAAATCCCGAGACAGTGCCCCACTACGTTTCATATGCCTTCGTCGCTTCCCTCATACTCATCGTCGTATCTCTCATTATCAGGAACTCCATCAAACTTGTCCCAACGGGCGCGCAGAACGTCATGGAATCCGTCGTGGAGGCGCTCCTGAATCTGGCTGAGGAAAACATAGGTCATCACTGGGCGCGGCCCCTCTTCCCCCTCATCGGAACCCTTGCACTCTACATCGCCGTATGCAATTTCATGGGACTCGTCCCCGGTCTTTATTCGGCCACGAGCAATATCAATAACAACGCTGCCATGGCGATCCCCGTATTCCTGGCGACACACGTTTACGGCATCAGGGTCCACGGGCTCAGCTACTTCAAGCACTTCCTTGGCCCTGTCCGCTCGATTTATGCCTTGCCGCTGATGATCCTCATGGTGGTCATCGAAGGACTCGGGCACCTGGTCCGGCCGGTCACCCTTTCAGTCAGGCTTTTCGGAAACATGGCTGCAAAGCATATTATCCTTCTCGTTCTGGGTTCGCTCGCGCCATGGATCGTGCCGACCGCCATCCTGGCCCTGGGCACCCTGGTGAGTATCATACAGGCCTTTGTCTTTACACTTCTTGCGACGCTGTATCTCGCTGGTGCCGTTGAAGAGGCACATTAAACCAAAGATCCTTGAGAAAGGAGGAAAAGAAATGAAGAAAACAATCGCACTTATCCTTCTGGCCCTGTCTTTTGCC
>JAKAHR010000012.1 GCA_021825365.1 Nitrospirota bacterium
TGAATACCCTCGACGTGCCGTCACGCAGCGCCTTCTTGCATTCCTTGCCGAAGCTGATCGCCCCGGGGATGTGCCCCTTCGCATAGTCCTTGAGGTCCCTGCAGTCTACGACCACCCAGTCGGGTTTGTTGACGTTCTTTTCGATCGTCTCCGGTGTCGCCAATAGCTCGGGATGGACCCAATCCGCGGCGAACGACATTCCTGCTGCGACCAGCAGGATGAAGCAACTGATAACCAGAACCCTTGCCCTCTTACTCACGTCTCGTTACCTCCTCTTTCTTGATGTCTACGCATCCTGGCAGCGACTGACCTGCGCTGCTTTCTACTTGTACAGACTCTTGAAATATTCCTCGTATTCCTTGCCGAAGTCGGAACCGAGCGCCTTTTCCTCCGAGACACCGTAGGCGGGCGCCTCCTGCTTCTCAAAGTAGCCCGGCTGAATACCGGTGGCATACGACATCCGGAACCCCGCCAGGGCCCCGAGGATAAAGAGTATGACGATCGCTGAAATCCACGTCCTCTGCATCAGCATCCCTCCGCTTGCCGCTGTTGAACAGCCATGCTATTTGTCATCGGATTTATACAGGTCCTTGTAGTACTGTTCCATGTTCTTGTCGATCTGGGACTCGACGCCCTTCTCCTTCCTCCCGCTGAAGACGCCCGCCTTGATGAAGGGCGGCACGCTGTAGCCGATGAGGAACCCGGTAAAGATGGTCACCACCAGTACGACGATAATAAATGTCCTGTCCATACCCGCACCTCCTGCATCCTGGTCCATGTCAGGACGATTTCCTTATCTTGAAAATGAACTTGCCGCCCCTCTGATGCCGCTCGATGATCTCGTTACCGGCAGAGACACAGAGTGCGTTGATCGACTCGCCTGAAGACGGGTTGTCAAAGGTGACTTCCAGCACCTCTCCCGGCTTGATCTTCTCGATCATCTTCTTGGTATAGATCTGCGGATGGGGACAGACATACCCTGTGCAGTCGAGGGTATAGACGCCGTCTCCGGTCTTTTCGACTTTTACCGCCATAACGTATTTCCTCCTTTCTGGGTGAGCATCATATTTCCATTCCCGCCAGTTCCCTGGCCAGTTTCCTCTCTGTCCACCAGTTGAAGAACCGGACGCCGATATAGGCGCCCCCGATCATCCCAATCCCGAACAGCCAGCCGCCAACATCGCCGTTTGAGACCCTGACGAAGAAGGCGCCCACGTTGCACCCGAGACCGAGCCTCGAGCCGATCCCCATGAGGAATCCGCCGATGATCGCCCAGGCCGCAAGTTCCCGCGTCGGCTTTTTGAACTTGAATTCGTTGTTGAGGAGCGCCATGACGGCAGCGCCTCCGATGAGCGCCAGGGACATCCAGTCGGCAGGGTTCAGCGCAGGGTTCGGGATGCCGTTGATATAGCCGAAAAAGATGTTGTCCATATTGTTCACGCCCAGCTTCTGCATAACCCACCCTACCCATTGAGCCTCCTGTGTCGTCACGTACCAGTAGCCCGGGTCGAACACCGTCCCCCTCACCGATACGCCGAAGTCGGAACCGAGCCGGGTGAGTATCTCCCCCGCGTTTCTGACGCCGAACTTGATGCGCAGCCCCTCGATGACGAACATCTGGAGGCCGCAGGCTATGCCGAGGATCAGTCCTGCGATCGAGGTCCTCTTCGACGAACGCAGCATCCCCCAAAAACCCTTCAGGTGGTCTCCCCATCCCAGCACCTTCTTATCCTTCAGCATCTCCCGCGTAAATCCCTTCCGCCCCCAGATGGCATACACCACCACCAGGAGAAGCAGCGCGGGCAGGATGACCCCGGTGACGAGATTGCCTGCAAAGGCGCCGGACATGGTCTCATTCTTCATCCCCAGGAGGCTTGCGAACGTTACCTTCGGATGGTTCCAGACATATCCCGCAAGATACTGGTCGAGCCACCCGTCTCCCACGTTGATCGCGGCCGGCAGCTTCTTCGAAATAGCAGAGGCATGCCACGACTCGGGGACGAGCCTGTTGAACCATCCTCCGAGGGATGCGACGGAAGACTGCGTCACGCTGATCGACACGATCACCAGCAGGGCTACGCCGTTTCCCTCCCCTGTCTTATAGAGCGACCCTGAGGCGCAGCCGCCTGCAAACACCATCCCTACCCCGAATATCAGTCCCGCGATCATCGAATGAATGCCCGACGGAGAGGGATGGAAGGTGCTGAACCCGCTTGCCGTCACAAAAGACGACACAAAACCAAACAGGAGCGTGGCAATCATGATGCCGACGACCATGCGCGGCACCCCCAGCGCGAACAGGTCCCTGAATGCGGAGGAGAAGCAGAACCTCCCGTACTGAAGGCACATGCCGTAGATCAGTCCGAACCAGAGATAGGCGGACAGATAGATGTAGTAATCGTTGTACGCGTACGTCAGGATGCTCACCAGGGAAAAAAAGCCGATGATGATGAGCGCCCAGATCTTCTTCTTTCGAGCTTCGCCTTCCACCTCGTTACCTCCCTTTATGCAGTCGTGGATCAACTTTTCTATTTTTTTAACTTTGCAAGGGGTATACCACGACAGGGGCTTGCACAATATTTCCGCAACAGGGTGAAAAAGGCGTTAATACGAAGGGTTGGCAGCGAATTGTCTCAGGCCCTCAACGCACGGAAGACAAGACATTGTCCCGATCGGGACAACAGGGTAATATTTCTGTCCCGTTTGGGACAGCCCATCCTTTGTGTATACCGTCACCATCGTCTGATATTTAAAGACCCCGGAGGTGCGGTCGAACCTCCCGGCCTCCCTGAGAAGACTGCCTTCCTTCCCGGCTGCCTCAACAGGCAGACGTACAGGGACTGTATCCGAAATGACGGCAACAGCGCACCCGTCGTCCTTCCCGTCCGGCGCGAACAGATCAGGCCTCCTCGCCTCCCATGTAAACCTCAGGGATGATCTCCTCGTGTCGCCGTCATCAGGATGTCCCGGCCATTCCTGCGGGCTGATGATCCTCTTCCGCGTATGGTAGTCCAGCAGCGGTATCGCGGCGAAGGTGCTTCCGGATGAGTTTCCTTGCGGCAAGGCGTAGACCCTCACGGACCGGCAATCCAGGGTGTCGAGAAACTTTCCCGCCTGCCCCAAATTTGCCATGGAGGTCGAGCGGAGGAACGGGAGAAAAGCGGTGTATGCGATTACCAGGGAAGACGCAACCGCGCATAGGCTGATATACCTCCTGACCCGGGCGTCCCTCAGCCTGTTCAGCCCATACGATGCCATGAGACTGAAGAGCGGGAACAGCGGCACGATGTAGCGTATCCTCCTGACCTGCAGCAGCACGATGAAGATGACGAACCATCCTGCGATCAGGAAACGGATGTCCCTCTCCCTTACCGCCCTGTATATGCCATACAGCGCAAGGCCGGTCACAAACGGATGCGTCTGGAAGAGGAAGGTCGAGACAAACCCTTCGTGCCACCGGCTGAGGCCTGACCACTGATAGGTTCGCAGGAGCATGAGCTGCTCCCTGACAAGATCGTAGCGGGCATAGAGCATGGCCCCGGCGAGAAGGCCGGTCATGAGCATGACGCCGAAGGCCCGGGCGGCTGTAAGTCGCGGCTTATTTCTCATCCGGACAACGGCGGTAAGCGGGATGAGCAGCAGCATCGGCCAGGTGGAATATTTGGAGAGAATCGCCAGGAAGATCGCGCCGGAGGATGCGCACAAAAGGGCACCCCCCCCTTTTTCGAGTGCAAGAATGAACAGGTAGATGGACAGGGTAAGGAAGAACAGGGTCGGCACATCAACGAGCAGCAGCGGCACCTGCGTAAGAAGATACGGAATCCCCAGGAGGAGGAGCCCTGCATGCAGACCCGTCTCCTCGTCCCAGATCCTCTTGCCGATGAGAGACGTCAGCACAACCGTCAGCGCAAAGAGCAGGGTATTGAGCGCCTGGATATATGTCCGTTCCTCTCCGATCCAGGAAAAGACGAGGCCGTCGAGAAACGGGACGAGAGGCAGGTCGGTCCATGCGGGGATCCGCCTTCCCCATTCCCCGAGAAAATACCCTACCCCATTCTCCTCCAGGGATTTCGCCTGGACAAAGTAGCGGGATGCGTCGATAATCGCCTCAGGCTCCAGCCACAGCGGAAGGGCAGATGCAAAGGATGCGACAAAGAGGGCTGCGGAGGCTGCGTTGCCGGACAGCTCCAGCCGGGACAGGGCAAAGGCGCAGAGGAGGCAGGGCACGAGCAGGGAAAATACCCGCAGCAAGCCCGACGGGGAAAGGACCCACCTCCAGCTGGTGAAGGTATTGGTATCAGAAGCGCGTCCGAGGTAGAGAAGCGGTATGACCGCGAGGGCACAGAAGGTGACGAGCAGGAGCTGTTCGGCCCTCCTGCCTTCCATCAGGTCCGGTCCCCGCGATGTTTCGCGATCAGGCACGGGGCCGGGGGGGTTCATCACCCGCTGAGATCATCGCAGGATGATGAAGCAGATGATCCCCCTGTCTTCCTCTATAGAGAGCAACCCATACCCCTCGCTGCCGCACAGGCGTGGGATCTCCCGCCTCGTCTCCGCGTCGTCCGAGACGACCCTGAGGATCTGGCCCTTTGCCATATTCTTCAGGGTATGGCCGGTCACCTCGCAGGGCCTCCTGCCCGAGAGACCTTTGATGTCAAGGGTCTTGGTTATCGCGATATCCTTTTCCATACCAACCCTCCGCAAAAACCATATTCAAGATAACCGCGGGGAATCAACAGACTTCCCTTCTCCAAAAATATTAAAGCAAGATCAGTACCAGAAACCGGGGGCGTTACGTCATCACTCTACCTGGGAACTGAACAGACGCGCCGGGGCGTCCGGACATTTCATTTATGGTAGGATAAAAAATGAGGCGCTTTGCGGTAATCTTCCTTCTTATCCTGGGCCTATGCCTCGCCTCCGCCTCCCCGGCCCAGCCGCCGAAGCCCGGAAAACCGGTCCCCGAGGCGGCAGGTTCGCCCCTGGTATTCATAATCCTTCCTGTTGAGAATGTCTCCGCCACGTATGAAAAGTTCCTCCCCCTCAGGGATTATCTCGAAAAGGCGGTGGCACGGAAGATCATCCTGAAGGTCGCCCAGAACTACCAGGAGGCGATGGAGAGCATAGGCACCGGCCAGGCGCATCTCGCCTATCTCGATCCCTCCGCCTATTGCGAGGCGCGGCAGCGGTACAGGATAATGCCGCTCGCCAAGGCGGTTGTCGCGGGTTCGTCGACCTACAAAAGCGTCATCGTAACGAGGAAGGACTCCTCCATCAACAAGATTATCGACGTCAAGGGGAAGAGCCTCTCCCTCGGGAATATCTCTTCTTCTTCGTCCTACCTCATCCCCGCTGTCATGTTCAAGGAGGTCGGCATCGGGCTCCGGGAGTTCTCCGCCGTCGACTACCTCGAACACGAAGACCGGATAGCGCTTTCCGTGCTCTCCCGGAGGCATGAAGTCGGCGGACTGAGCGAGCGGGTTGCGGCAAAGTACATAGCCGACGGCCTGAAGGTCATCAAGACGTCAGAGGCGATTCCGCAGTACACCATCTGCGCCTATGCCGGCATGCAGGAAGAACTGCGCGCCAGGATACGGCGGGCACTCCTGTCGGTGAATGCAAAGGAGCACCCTGAAATCATCAGGAAGATGAAGGACATTAACGGATTCTCCCCGGCAGAGGACAGGGACTACGATGTCATGAGGGTCATGATAAAGAACCTGACGGGAAAGAACTACCTTGAGTACGGAAAGAAGACGATCAAGGTCGCCGTCCTTCCCCTCTATTCGGCGATCACCCTGTTCGAAAGGCTCGACCCTCTCATGCGGTACCTCAGCAGGAAGACGGGGTATGAGTTCAAACTCGTCATCCCGCGGGACTTCGAGGACTTCTTCGATACGGTGAAGAAGGGCAAGGTCGATTTTTCGTATTCCAACCCCTACGTATACATCCAGCTCGCCGAGGACGGATCGCTGCGGGCCTTTGCCAATACCGTCCTGCAGCAATCCGGAGATATCTTCAGAGGGGTCATCATAACCCATAAGGACAGTCCTATCCGAACCCTCCATGACCTGAAGGGCAGGAAGGTGATGGTCGTGTCCTACCGGTCTGCGGGAGGCTTCCTCGCTCAAAAACTCTTCCTTTTTGAAAACGGCATAGACGTGTTTCGTGACCTCAGGCTGATCGAGGGGAAGAGACAGGAGGAGGTCATCCTCAACGTCTACCGCAAGAGCGCTGATGCGGGGTTTGTGAGGGAATCCGCGCTCGACGTCCTGCAGGAGGAGATCGACCTCTCCCACATCCGGATACTCGCGGTCACCCCCTATATCGCCAACTGGCCGTTCGCTGCGACGAGGCACACCGACGAGGGACTGAGCCGCATGGTGCAAAAGACCCTCCTTGAGCTGAGGGACCGCGATATCCTTTCGGCCGCGCAGATTTCGCACTTCAAACCCGCAACCGACAGGGATTTCGATACCCTGCGGAAATGGATAAACCGATATGGGCCTGAATAGGCTCGGCCTCGGCCTGAAATTCTCCGTCGCCGTCACCCTGCTCATCCTCATAGCGATGATCGGCGTGGCGACCCTCATCATCAATTATCAGAAGGAGGCGCTCCGCCAAAGCACCTTCGAAAGCAACGTCGCGATGACAAAGAACCTCGCCCATGACGCCGCCGAATCCCTCCTCGTCTTCGATCCCCTGCGGCTTGACGACCTCGTCGAAACGCTCCTTGACGCCACTTCATGCTCCTACGCCATGATCACCGACAGGGAGGGCAGGATCGTTGCGAACACGCAGAGGGCCCTACTCGGCTCGCGGCTTGATGACCGGGACAACAGCGCGCTTCTCAGGAGCCTCCGCGAGGGGAAGCCGCTGGTGCGGGAGTATGTCTACGGGAAGGAGCCGGTGAGGGAGTATTCGCACCCGATCACGATCGGCAGCGAGGTGCTGGGTCTTGCGACCGTCGCCTATTCCGTCACCACCATGAATGCCGCCATCGAAAGGAGGCTCGCGAAACTGAGGGAATACATCTACCTCATCACGGGCCTCATGCTGCTGACCGGCATCGCCGGCGCCTTTGTCGTCTCGAATTTCCTGACAAAACCCCTCAAACGGCTCAAGGACCGGATGGTCGATGTCCAGTCGGGGGACCTGGATGTCGAGGTCGAGAACCCTTCTGTCGTCCGGTGCTGGGAACGTCTCGACTGCGGGAAGAAGGAATGCCCTTCCTACGGGAGGCTCAGGTGCTGGGCGATCGCCGGGACGTTCTGCCACGGAGAGGTGCAGGGAGCCTTCGCCCAGAAGATCGGCGACTGCAGGCGGTGTGTCGTCTACCGGGAATCCTGCGGAAACGAGATAGACGAGCTGGTCGAGGTCTTCAACCAGATGCTGAAGGACCTGAAATACAACCTGCTCGAGCTGGAAAAGGCGAATACCGAGAAGGCGAGGATGGAGAGGCTCTCCGCCCTGGGAGAGATGGCGACGACGGTCGCCCATGAAACAAAAAACCCCCTGAACGCGATAAAGCTGGCCGCCTCCTACCTCAAGAGCAACTTCGAGGGGGAATTGCTCACCGAATTCCTGACGATCATCGAACAGGAGGCGACCCGCCTCAACGAGATATCCTCGAACTTCCTCGGCTTTTCCCGGCCCGCCCCGCTTCACCTCAAGCCGTGCAACATCAACGCGGTCGTCGAGACGACGGTCGATCTCATCAGGCAGGAGGCGACGGAGAGGAACATCGAGATCATCGTCCTGAAAGACGAAAACCTCCCCCTCATCGCCTGCGATTTCTCCGGCATCAAACAGTCACTGCTGAACCTCCTCATCAACGCGATGGACGCATCCGGCGCCGGCGACACGATCAGCGTCTCAACGGAGGCTGTCGGAGGCGGCCTGCAGATCGTCGTGCAGGACACGGGCAAGGGGATAGGCCCCGAAGAACTCGCCAATATCTTCAGGCCCTTTTACACCACCAAGACGAGGGGCTCCGGCCTCGGCCTGGCGATCGTCGACCGCATCGTCAAGGAACACGGCGGGGAGATCGAGGTTGACAGCGCCGCCGGCAAAGGCACAAAATTCACGATAAGGCTGAAGGTGGATGCTCATGCAACGGCATAATGTCCTCGTTGTGGATGACGAGAAGAATATCCTGAAGGTGGTCTCCCTGACCCTCAGGGGCGGAGGGTACGACGTCGATACCGCCCGGTCTGCGGAAGAGGCGATCGAAAAGTTCAACCACAACTCCTACAGCCTCGTCATCACCGACCTGAAGCTCCCCGGCAAGTCCGGCCTCGACCTCCTCGACTACATCAAATCGAGGGGGACCGGCATCCCGGTCATCATGATAACCGCATTCGGCACCATCGAGACGGCGATCGAGGCGATGAAAAAGGGGGCCTTCAATTACCTCACGAAACCCGTCAACCCCGACGAACTGCTGACCGTGATGAAGGAGGCGATAGAGAAGTATGAGCTGATGCGGGAGAATATCACCCTCAAGTCGGAGCTGAGGCAGAGGTACACCTTCAGCACCATCATCGGCAAGAGCGCTGCGATAGAGGAGGTCTTCGACACCATCCGCATGGTCTCCAAGACGCAGTCGAACATCCTCATCGTCGGGGAGAGCGGCACGGGCAAGGAGCTCGTCGCCAAGGCGGTGCACTACAATTCCACCCGGGCGGAGGGCCCCTTCATCACGATCGACTGCGCCACCATCCCCTCGGAGATCATGGAGAGCGAACTCTTCGGCCACGAAAAGGGGGCCTTCACCGGGGCTCATGAGAGAAAGATCGGGCTGCTCGAACATGCCCACAACGGGACTGTCTTTCTTGACGAGGTGGGAGAACTCGATGTCAATCTCCAGAAGAAGCTGCTGCGCTTTCTCCAGGAGAGGGAGATCCTGCGGGTCGGGGGAACGGGGAGGATCAAGCTCAATGTCCGGATCATCGCCGCAACGAACAAGGACCTGGAGGAGGAGATACAACAGAAGAGGTTTCGTGAGGACCTGTTCTACCGGCTGAACGTCGTGACGATCAAGATGCCGCCCCTCAGGGAGAGGAAGGAAGACATCCCCCTCCTGGCGAACCATTTCCTCGATCGCCTCAACCAGATCGAGGGGAAGCTGATCAACGGGTTTGAGGACAACGTGATGGCCGCCCTGATGATGCACGACTGGCCCGGGAACGTCAGGGAACTCGAAAACGTGGTCGAACGCGCCTATGTCCTCTGCCCCAATATCACGATAAACCTCAAGTATCTTCCGGAACGGCTCATCAGCATGGCGGAGGGGAACAGGGAATCCCTGGACCAGATGAACCTGCTCGAAACGGAAAAGAGGCTGATCGTCAAGGCGCTGAACGGGACGTCGTGGAACCAGAGCAAGGCTGCCGAGGTGCTCGGCATAACCCGGAAACAGCTCAGGACGAAGATGCAGCACCACAATCTGCTGCCCGCATAAGCCCCCGTGTCGCCCGAGGCCCCTCTGCCGGGCCGAAGTTGCAAAACCCGCGGTGTATATGGAAAATGATAGTACCGTGAAAAAGGGCGCTGTCATATTCCTTATGGCGATCATCCTCTGCGGCCATGCGTTGGCCCAGAGGGCGGTCGAGGTCAGCCTGCGGTTCAGCAGGCAGGAGACCGCGGTGCGCGTTGTCTTTGAATCGGACGAGGATACGATCAGGAAGGCCTTTTTCACCGCAAACCCCGCATCAGTCAGGATCGATTTTCCGACCCGGGTAGAGTTGAAGATGCAGAACGACTTTCCCTTCGAACTGGTGCGCAGGGACAAGGCGGTGGTGATGAACCTCAGGGACGTGACGGATGTCAGGGCATACCGGCTCACCGCCCCCTCCAGGATCGTCATTGATATAAAGACATCGGTGAAGACGCAGAAAGAACCCCTGAAACCGGAGCAGAAGCCCGGCCAGCCGCAGGCGATCCAGCCCGGCCAGAAGCCCCTGCAGCCCCCTGTGGCCCAACAGCCGGCCGCTGCCGCCCCGAAAGGTCCGCCGGGCCAGAAGCCCCAGGAGCCTTCACCCGCGAAGGCGGCGGAACAGCCATTGACCGCGGACAAGGGGAAGAAGGTGAAGATCGTGATGATCGACGCGGGCCACGGCGGGTACGACAGTGGCATCGTCGGGGGGGATGCAAAAGAAAAAGACGTGAACCTGTCCCTTGCCAAGGACCTGTACACCGTCCTTGTGAAGAAAGGATACACCGTTTATATGACCCGCAAGGTCGACCAGCCGTCGTCCCTGACGGAGCGGATCAACTTTGCCGGCAGCAAGAACCAGGAGGTCTTCATCAGCATCCATGCATCCTCGTCAGAGCGGTTCGCCGTCTATACGGCGACCGGCGATGAACAGGGTGCCGACGCGGTGAAACTGTACAGCACCGTCTCGCGCCAAAACAGGCACCTCGCCAGGAGCAGGAACCTGGCAAAGGTCCTCGCGAACTCCCTCAGGGCCGACTTCGGGTCGGACGTTGCCCAGAGGGAACTCCCCCTGCCGATACTCTCTACCATGAACGCCACAGCCGTGATGATCGATTATCCCTCTGTCAGGGCCTATGCCTCCGATGTGAAACTGAGGGAGAAGTTCATCAGCTCCGTTATGAAGGGGATAGCCGGCCATGAGCAGTAAGAAGGTCCTGATAACCATCGCGTCCCTCGTTCTCGTACTGACGGCGATGGCTGGCGGCTATCTTCTCCTGCAGCGGTACAGACCGCTCGAAAAACCGGCTGTAACCGAAGGCCCGGGAGAGAGCCTGTCTCCTGAGCCGGAGGACATTTCGAGCTTCAGGATCTATTACCCTGTTGACAACACCCTGCAGGTCATCGAAAAACGGGTCCGCCGGAGGTCTAAACAGGCGGCAGCGGCGGAGGCGCTGATGGAGGAGTTCTTCAAGGGGCCGGGCGGCGGCCTGTCATCGGCCGTCCCCCCGAACGTCAAGGTCCTGGGCGTATATCGCGATGCTGCACAAATACTGTACGTTGACCTTTCCGATGAACTGCGAAGGAATTTCCAGGGAGACGCGCTTGCCGAATACCTGGTGCTGAAGGGCATCTATGAGAGTCTCATGGCAAACCTGCAGGAGGTCCAGGACGTCAAGGTCCTCGTCGAAGGCAAGGAGATGGAGTCGATGGGAGGTCATTTCTATCTGAAGTTTCCCCTCAGGGGCATTGTATCGTCAGAGGTCAGGGCTGAGGAAAAGGGTTCCCGTGAGTAACCGGGACATCCCCATCGGAATCTTCGACTCCGGCATCGGCGGCCTGACGGTCCTGAAGGAGATCGCCCGGGAGCTGCCTTCAGAGAGCACCATCTACCTCGGCGATACGGCGCGGGTCCCCTACGGCATACGGTCTCCCGAGACGGTCTCCCGGTACTCTTTCGAAAATACCCGCTTTCTCTATTCCCGCGGCATAAAACTCCTCGTCGTCGCCTGCAACACCGTCTCCTCCATCAGTCTGGATGCGATCCGCGAGACGGTCAGTATACCGGTTGTGGGCGTGATCGAGCCCGGCGCCAAGGCCGCTGTGGCCGCCACCCGGAACAAAAAGGTGGGCGTCATCGGGACCGCCGCGACGATCAGAAGCAGCTCCTATACAAAGGCGATCCAGGCGATGGACGCGACCGTGGAGGTGTTCGGTCTTGCCTGCCCCCTGTTCGTGCCGCTGGTGGAAGAGGGCTGGACAGAGGGAATGGTCGTCGAGCTGACGGCAGAACGCTATCTGAAGGAACTAAAGCAGAAGGGGATCGATACCCTTGTCCTCGGCTGCACCCATTACCCTCTTTTGAAGGAAGTGCTGGCGCGGGTGATGGGAGGCGGGGTCAGGCTGATCGACTCCGCGATAGAGACAGCCCGCGAAATCCGTGCTATTCTGGAAGCAGGCTCCCTGGCGAGGCAGAAGAAAGACCCTCTGACCCGGGAGTTTTATGTTACCGACTCGCCGGACAAGTTTCTGGAAGTGGGAGAACGCTTCCTCGGCAGCAGGATGGAATTCATCAGAAAGATAGAACTCGAATCGGAGGTATGATCGTGCGTCGGGACGGAAGAAAAAACAACGAGATGAGGCCGCTGAAGATAACGCGGAACTTCATCGATTCTGCAGAAGGGTCTGTGCTGATCGAACTGGGAAGGACTAGGGTCATCTGCACCGCCTCGGTCGACGAGAAGGTGCCTCCGTTTCTCAAGGACCAGAACAGGGGTTGGGTGACCGCGGAATATGCGATGCTGCCGCGGGCTACGCAGGTGCGCACCCTGAGGGAATCTTCGGCCGGACGGGTCAGCGGCAGGACCCACGAGATTCAGCGTCTCATCGGGAGATCGTTACGGTCCGTCACCAATATGGAACTCCTCGGCCAGCGGACCTGCTGGATAGACTGCGACGTGATCCAGGCGGACGGCGGAACGCGGACCGCGTCCATCACCGGAGCCTTCATCTGCCTTGCGGATGCGGTGGGGGTACTCCTCCGCAGGGGGGTCATCCAGAAGAACCCCCTCAAGGACTACCTGGCAGCGGTCAGTGTGGGAGTTGTCGACGGCAAACCGGTCCTCGACCTCTCCTACGAAGAGGATTCGTCCGCCGATGTCGACATGAACATGGTGATGACCGGAAGCGGGCTGCTGGTAGAGATCCAGGGCACTGCGGAAGGCCTGCCCTTCTCCCGGGATGCCCTCGACCAGCTCATTATGCTCTCCCAGGAGGGCATCGGACAACTCGTCTCCAGACAGAGGGAACTCCTGGATATCGCCTCGGTCAGCGTTTGAGCTCGGCCGCCTGTCTTCCCCATCTTCTCTCCGGGGCGGGGGGCTGGAAGAAAATATCTATTTGTGTGTGGTAAAATAGCCTTTAATAACCCGTGGAGGTAACCTGACACTTGAACGTATATAGAAGTCTGTTTATATGGCTGCTGATCGGCCTGATGATCATCCTGCTCTTCAACCTGCTCAACACGCCCAAAAAGACCCAGGAGGAGGTCATCTTCTCTGATTTCATGTCTAAGGTCGAGGCGGGCCAGATCGATGAGGTGACGATCAAGGAAAACGGCATCACCGGCAGGTTCAAGGACGGCACGAAGTTCAAGACCTATTACACGGAGTACCCGGACCTCGTCAAGGTCCTGCGGCAGCAGAACGTCAAGATCACGGTGAAACCGCCTGACCAGAACCCGTGGTACGTTAACCTCTTCTTCACCTGGGGCCCGATCATCTTCATCGCGGTGATCTGGATCTTCTTCATGCGCCAGATGCAGACCGGCGGCAATAAGGCCCTTTCCTTCGGCAAGTCGAAGGCGCGGCTCATATCCGAAAAATCGGTGAAGATCACCTTCTCCGACGTTGCCGGCGTGGATGAGGCAAAGGGCGAGGTCCAGGAGATCATCGACTTCCTCAGAGACCCCCAGAAATTCCAGAAACTCGGAGGCAAGATCCCCAAGGGCGTGCTCCTCGTCGGGTCTCCCGGCACCGGCAAGACCCTCCTGGCGAGGGCGATTGCGGGTGAGGCGGGTGTCCCGTTTTTCAGCATCAGCGGCTCCGACTTTGTCGAGATGTTCGTTGGCGTCGGCGCCTCCCGCGTGCGGGACCTGTTCGAGCAGGCGAAGAAGAACGCGCCCTGCATCATCTTCATCGATGAGATCGACGCGGTCGGTCGCCATCGCGGAGCGGGTCTCGGCGGCGGCCACGACGAACGCGAGCAGACCCTGAACCAGCTGCTCGTCGAGATGGACGGGTTTGAAGGCAACGAAGGCGTGATCATCATCGCGGCGACAAACAGGCCGGATGTGCTCGATCCCGCGCTTCTCCGGCCCGGCAGGTTCGACCGTCAGGTCGTGGTCCCTGCGCCTGATGTAAAGGGGCGTCTTGAGATCCTCCGGGTGCATACGAGAAACATACCGGTCGATGAGAAAGTAGACCTCGAAAAAATAGCCCGCGGCACGCCCGGCTTTTCGGGCGCTGACCTCGCAAACCTCGTCAATGAGGCAGCCCTTCTGGCCGCCCGCAAATCCAAGACAAAGGTCGAAAACGCCGACTTCGAGGCGGCGAAGGACAAGGTCCTGATGGGTGTTGAACGCAAGAGCATGATCATCAGCGATGAGGAGAAGAAAAATACCGCCTATCACGAGGCGGGTCATGCCCTCGTGGCGAAACTCACTCCCGGCACCGACCCGATCCACAAGGTAAGCATCATCCCCCGGGGAAGGGCCCTGGGCGTCACCCAGCAGCTCCCGATCGATGACCGTTACACCTATTCGCGGGACTATCTCACGAAGACCCTCCAGGTCCTTATGGGCGGCCGGGTTGCCGAAGAACTCGCCCTGCACCACATGACGACCGGCGCGGGGAATGACATCGAGCGCGCGACCGAGCTTGCCCGGAGGATGGTCACCGAATGGGGCATGTCCGAGCGTCTCGGTCCCCTCACCTTCGGCAAGAAGGACGAACAGATATTCCTCGGCAGGGAGATCGCCAAGCACAAGGACTACAGCGAGAAGACCTCTGAGGAGATCGACGACGAGGTCAAGCGGCTGGTCCTGGATGCATACGCGGTCGCCAAGAAACTCCTGCAGGAACGGTTTGCGCTCCTCGACACCTTCGCAAAACAGCTCCTCGACAAGGAGACGATGGATGGGGCGGAGATCGAAAATATGATCCAGGAGTTTGACTCAAACGCGCCGGTGCAGGCCTGACCGCCTGATCGTTGAAGATCTCCTGGAATAACTTCTCGCTGGACTTCTCCCGGAAGACCCACCTCATGGGCATCCTCAACGTCACCCCGGATTCATTCTCCGACGGCGGCCTCCATTTCGACAGATCAGCGGCAGTCGACCACGGCCTCCGTATGGTGGACGAAGGGGCCGACATCATCGACATAGGGGGCGAGTCCACCCGGCCGGGATCCGATGCAGTCCCCCTCGAAGAGGAGCTCCGCCGCACCATCCCGGTCATCGAAGAGCTGGCAAAGAGGGTCCCGGTGCCGGTCTCGATCGATACCTATAAGGCCGAGGTCGCGCGAAGGGCGATGGATGCCGGGGCCTCGATGGTCAACGATGTCAGCGGCCTGCGGTTTGACGCCTCCATGCCGGGCCTGGTCGCCTCCCGCAGGGTCCCGGTTGTCATCATGCACATCAAGGGGACGCCGAAGTCCATGCAGGCGAACCCCCTGTACGAAGCCCTTATCCCGGAGGTCATGGACTACCTCAGAACAAGCATGCGGATCGCCCGTAATTCCGGTATCAGGGACGAGATGATCATCATCGACCCGGGCATCGGCTTTGGCAAGACCTTTGACCACAACCTGGAGATCATCAACAACCTCGATCAGTTTCTTCCCCTCGAAAAACCGATCCTCATCGGTCCCTCCCGCAAGGCCTTCATCGGGAAGATCCTCGGCGATGCCCCTGCCCCCGGGAGGCTGGAAGGCACCGCGGCGGCGGTTGCGATATCGGTCATCAAGGGGGCAAGCATCGTCCGCGCCCACGATGTGAAGGAGATGGCAAAGGTGATACGGGTGGCTGATGCGATAAAGAGGGAGAAGGCCGTACTGTCTTACTTGTAGCGCGGGTGCTTCCTGCGGAATTCCTCGGGCCGTTCCCTGATGCCGTCTCTTCCCCAGATGCCGATCTGCTTTTGTCTCGCCTCCTGCTGGACCGCGGTAAACCGGTCCGCGTACCGCACGTTGGGCGGGAAGGTGAACAGTACCGCGTACCCTGCCCGCAGCATCTCTTCGTTGGCGAGTCTGCCGTCCGCCAGCCTCACATAGGCAAGGTGGCGACCATACTTGTCCAGCCGTTCGACATCGTATTCGAGAGTCACATGCCGGGATGACGAGGCGACGAGCTTGTTGAGGTAGTCCTTTGCCCTGTCTCCCCAGGGCCGCTGCAGCAGCTCAGGGGCATCAATGCCGATGAGCCTGACCCGTTCGTTGTGCCTGCCGATGACGACGGTAAGGGTGTCGCCGTCGTTCACCTTGAGGACCCTGACGCTGTTCTCCGGACGCTTCCAGCCCTCGCTCAGCAGCCGCCCGCCGAACCCGTACAGGAGGGAAGCGACCGTCAGCACGCCGACAACCAGTATTTTCATCGCCCTGCGCGACATGCGGTATTATAATACGGCTACGGAGATTATGGAAATGCCCGGGGCTAGTCGAAAAGCGCCCTGACGAAATCAGCCGGCACGAAGTCCTGCAGGTCTTCGATCCCTTCGCCCACCCCGATGAGCTTTACGGGTATGTTCAGCTCCCGCTTAATGGCAAATACGATGCCGCCCTTGGCGGTGCCGTCGAGCTTGGTGAGGGCGATGCCGGTAACGCCGACCGCCTCGTTGAACAGTTCAGCCTGCCTGAGCGCGTTCTGGCCGTTGGTGGCGTCCACGACGAGGAGGATCTCATGCGGAGCCCCCTGCATCGCCTTGCCGCAGACCCGCTTTACCTTCTTCAGCTCTTCCATGAGAGAGCTCTTCGTATGTAGCCGTCCGGCGGTGTCGATGATGCAGACATCGATCGAGCGCGCCCTGGCCGCTGCGATGGCATCGAAGACGACGGCCGACGGGTCGGAGCCGCTCTGATGCTTTACGAACTGGGCCTTGCTCCGGTCGGCCCAGATCTCCAGCTGCTCGATGGCAGCGGCACGGAAGGTATCACCCGCTGCCAGCAGCACGCTGTTGCCCTGGTCCCGCAGTCTGCTCGCGAGTTTGCCGATGGTCGTGGTCTTGCCGACCCCGTTTACCCCCACCGCGAGGATCACGAAAGGTTTTTCTCCAAAGGGCACAAGGGGCTGCGCCGCTCCCAGCATCGAGACCATCTCCTGCCGCAGAAACTCCCTGACCGAGCCCGCCTCCCTGAACTCGCCTTTCCTTGACTGCTCCCTGAGGTGGCCGACTATATCCGCGGCGCTCTGGGCCCCCAGATCCGAAAGGATCAGGGTCTCTTCCAGTTCCTCGAGGCTCTCCTCGTCGATCGGCCTGTTACTGAAGATGGATTCGACCTTCTCGACGAACCCCTTCTTCGTCTTGCTCAACCCTTCCTTCAGCCTGTCAAAAAATCCCATGATCACTCCTCGGTCCGAATCGATTAGAAGTAGCGGCCGCCCTTGAGGATATCCTCTATCCGGATCACATACGCCGTCTTGTCCACGGATCCCGCAAGAGTGATAGGATAACAGCTTCCGATACCGTCTTTCAAATCGCGGTGTTCATATCCGACGTCGCAGGTCCTGCAGACGACGCGCCCGCCTTCCTTCCGGTAGCCGAGCTTCCGGGGATAGCACCGCGCGCAGGCGTCGAAATAGGAGCCTACCTCACCGCCTTCCCGCACGACAAAATAGTTTATCCCCCTGCGTCCTTCCGCGTAAAAGGTATGGAAGACGGGTATGCCCTCTTTCAGCTCTCCGAGGGGTATGCGCACATACGTCCCGTCAGAGGGCGCCTCGGGATAAACAGGCATGCGGCTGCATCCTGAGAAGAACACGCCGATGCACACGGCGATCAGCAGAAACCTCATACTGGATTGTAAATGGAGCAGAACGTATTTATCAACTTCAGGAGGATGGGTATAATATCCCATGCAGAACTACTATCAATTCATCATTCCCCGGATGAATGGCGACTCCCTTGAAAAGGATTTCCCCCGGTATCTCGGACTCGTCAGGAAGGGGATAGGAGGGTTTATCCTCTTCGGAGGGAGACTGGCCGTTGCGAGAAGACATATCCGGCTGCTGCAGGAGGAGGCGCCGCATCCCCTGATCATCGCCTCTGACCTCGAACGCGGAGTCGGCCAGCAGCTGCGGGGCGGCACCGACTTTCCCCCTGCCATGGCCCTCACCTCGGCGGTCGCCCCGGAGGGGACCGGCAGCATTCGGAGGAAGGCCCTCTCGATGCTGAGAGATTCGTTCGCAGCCGTTGCCGAAGAGGCCGCCTACTGCGGCATCAACACGGTCTTCGCCCCTGTCCTGGATATCAACACCAACCGCAGAAATCCGATCATCGCGACCCGTGCCTTCGGAGAAGACAAGGAGACGGTCTCTTTCATGGGATCCGAGATGGTCCGCGTCTTCGGTGCATGCGGGATCGTCTCCTGCGGCAAACACTTCCCCGGCCACGGCGACACCGAGGTCGACTCCCATATCGGACTCCCCTCCGTTGCCCGCCCCCTCGCCTCCCTCCGGAGGAGGGAACTGGTGCCCTTTAAGGCGGCTATGGAAGCCGGTCTGCCGATGGTCATGCTGGCGCACATGAGTGTCCCTGCCCTCGATCCCTCCGGGCTTCCGGTCTCCCTCTCCGAAAAAGCGGTGTCGTATATACGCGATACGATGCGCTATGACGGCATGCTCATAACCGATGCGATGAATATGGGCGCCATCGGACGATACTCCGAGGAGAAGGCCTGTTGCATGGCGCTCAGGGCGGGCGTTGACCTCCTGCTCCATCCGGCCGATACGGAAAAGGCCGTGTCGTATCTGAAAAAGGCCCGACCGAAGGCAGACGCCTCCCGAATCGAAAGGTTCAGGAGAGGCCTTTTGTCGGGACGAATACAGAGGCCGGACTTTGCGTTCCATAAGTCCGTCTCTGATGAACTCTTCCGGCTTTCCATTTCCGCAGAAGGGCTTGGGTCACTGCACCGGCCGTTTCTTATCGTCCTCAACGACGACAAGGAAGGGCGCGGCAGCGTACTAATACGAAGTCTCCGGCACAACGTCCCCGGCATCCGCCATCGGACGGTGCGCCAGGGAGAGGGGCTGCAGGGCTGGACCCCGCCCCGGGACACAGACCTCGTTGTCGCCGTCTTTTCCGAGACAAGGGCATGGAAAGGCGGGGCGAGCACATGGCTGTTGAGGACGATGGCAGGACTCGATGGCCGGCATTCCGTATTCATCTCCTTCGGCAGCCCCTATATCCTCGATCCGATAAAGAGGGCGGCAAAGATATTTGCCTACGGCCATTCCGGGCCGGCACAAGAGGCAGTGGCCGCAATCCTCGCCGGCAAGACTCACTCTTCTCCGTCGCGATGACTTCATGATCAGCGTCGGCATCTGTTCCTGGACCGAGAAGAGCCTCATGCAGAGTGGCGAATTCTATCCTGAACAGGCGAGAACGGCTGAAGACAGGCTTCGTTTCTATGCCGGGAACTTCGACACCGTTGAGGTCGATTCATCCTACTATGCAATCCCCGCCCAGAACACCGTGTGGCTGTGGACCCAGCGGACTCCTCATGATTTCACGTTCCACATCAAGGTCTACGGCGGCCTCACCGGCCACGGGGTGGATCCCCGGACACTGCCGAGGGAGATCAGGACCGCCCTTCCCTCCGGTGAAGCGGAAAAAGGTCACATCTTTATCAAAGAACCTGACCTGATTGAGGCCTTGGCCGCCGCCTTTGCAGACGCCCTGAGTCCTTTGAGGAGAAGCGGCAAACTGGGGCTCCTTGTCTTTCAGTTTCCGCCATGGTTTCACTATAGTCCCGCTAACCTCGATCGGATACATGAGTGCAAGCGGCACGCTTCCGGCATGCCGGTCGCCGTGGAATTCAGGCATGGCAGCTGGCTGACCCCCAAAAGGGCAGACGGCGTCTTCCGGTTCCTCAGGGAACACGGCATCACCTACATCGCGGCTGACGAGCCCCAGTACGGCTCCCTTGCCACCGTCCCCTTTCTGCCCGAGGTCACCACGGACATCGCCTATTTCAGGTTCCACGGTAGAAACAGGGAAACATGGCTGAAGAACGGGATCGAGACGTCACTGCGGTACGCCTATGAATACTCGGAAGATGAATTAATGGAATTCCGGCCCGCCGTCGTGAAGGCGGATACGACAGCCCGGAAGACGTATGTCATGTTCAACAACTGCCGCAGGGGCTACGCGGTCAGGAATGCCCGCAGGATGAAGGAGATGGTCCAGCCTTCCGGAGATGAGACAGCCGGGGTGTTGCCGTAGGAGCGTCTTCTGGCGGAGGTGATTGCCTGAGCCCACAGGGCGAGTCCAGGGGATGCAGCCGGGCGGATCGCTGCGCGGGCGCACGGACGCATCCGAAGCGCATGCCGGATTTCCGCCTTGCCGAAACGGTTCCCCGCGCGTAGTAATACAGGCTGATTTTCCTCCTTTTTCGAGGTAACCTATAGATAGAAGGAGGTAATAACCATGTTCAAAAAGCTGATCCATACAGACGACGATATCGCTTCGATGATCCTCAGACTGTTCCTGGGGATCGTCTTCTTCCCTCACGGGATGCAGAAGGTCTTTGGCTGGTTCGGCGGGATCGGGTTCGACGCCACCATGGAGGCCTTTACGGTAAAGATGGGGATTCCGGCTGTCTTCGCCTTCCTCGCCATTCTGGCCGAGTCGGCCGGCGCCCTCGGCCTGATCCTCGGCTTTCTCACCCGCCTGGCCGCCTTCGGCATAGCAACGAATATGGTGGTGGCGATATTCATGATCCACTACAAATTCGGCTTCTTCATGAACTGGTTTGGAAATCAGAAGGGCGAGGGCTTTGAGTATCATCTCCTCGTCATCGCCATAGCCCTGGCCATCATGATCAGGGGAGCCGGCCGGTGGTCCGCAGACCGGCTGCTGACAAAGGGCTTATAATTCCAGCAGCCGTTTCTTGATGTCGATGGCAGCCGTCGCGCCTTCGCCGGCAGCGATCACGACCTGGTCGTTGCCGGTAAGGGGCCCGACGATATAGAGTCCGCTGAGGGACGATTCGAAGGCCTTGCTGGTGATGTACTTGAAGCCCTCTGCGTCCCTCCTGAGGTTCAGTCCCGACAGGAAATCGTCATTGAGCCTGTATCCGAAGTTCGACATGATCACCTCGCAGGGGATCACCTTCCCGTCCTGCAGTTCGATCCCCTGGACGGAATCCTCACCGATAATCCTCCGGGGCCTCCCGCTGATAAAGGAGATCCCTTCTTCCCTGAGTTCCTCCTGGTACTGTTCCGGCACCTGCAGGAAATAGAGGATGAGCGTAATGTCCTTCGTATACATCTCCTTCATGCCAAAGGCGAGATGGACGGTCTGGAGGGAGTTGCCGAGGATGACCAGTCTTCTGCCGGTAGTGTGATATCCGTCACAATCAATGCAGGTGTAAAACCCTTCGCCGAGAAAACGGTGGACATTTTCGATGGGCGGCAGGTTCTCCGTCCCGCCGGTCGAGACGATCACAAACCTGCCGAAGTAGGTCTTCGCCCCGGCGTTCACCCCGAAATATTCGCTCTTTGTAATCGCCGTGACCAGCCCATCTTCGAAGGCAACCCCAAAACTCCGGGCCTGTTCTATTCCCAACCGGATGATTTCCCTGCCGGGGATCGCCTTCTGCGTCAGGAAGTTCTCGATCCTCCGGGCATGCCAGGTCCTCCCGCCGCCCCTGTCGATGAGCAGTACCTTCCTGTTATACCTCGCCAGGTAGATCGCCGCCTGGAGCCCGCCCGGCCCCGCGCCGACGATAATACAGTCATATACCGGATTCCGCGTCATGTCTCCCTGTCGTCTCTTTTTCATTATAGCACCGGGAAATCGGCGGAGAACGTTGAAGAAACGCCATGCGGCGGCTTGCATTGGAATTAGCGCTTCTGTAAACTGTATAGGTATGGTCGTACGCGACAAACGGCATTTCAGGCGCTACCACAAGATCACCCCCTTTATCCTCAGGGTCCATGACGAATACCTCCAGGCAAAGATCGTGGACTACTCTCCTGAAGGCGTGGGCGTTGTTGTTGAAGACGGCCACACGTTCACCCGGGGAGAGCAGGTGAACCTCATACTCTCCGAGCCTGACATAGAGACCGACGGCACGGTCGTCTGGACTGATCCTGCAGGGCCCGGCTCACGTATCGGCATCAGGAACTCCGGAAGCCTCCGGGGCCTGATCAGGGACTTCAGGCTTACGGATGCGATCATCGGCCTCCAACGCGCAGAAAGGACCGGCATACTCACCGTCACCACCGACGACGCGATCAGAAAGGTCTTTTTCAACAGCGGCGCCCTGGTCTTTGCCGTCTCCGACCGGCGGGAAGACACTCTGGGAGAGATGCTCTTCCGGATGGAAAGACTCACCTCTGAAAAGATGGAACTTTTCCGTGCAGAGATGGAGAGGCCTGACCAGATGGAAGGAGCGGTCCTCGTACGGCTCGGATATCTCACGCCCCAGGAGCTCGTGACCGCGGTACGGCGACTGGTGGAAGAGATTATCACCGACCTGTTCGGGCTGGGCGACGGCAGTTTTGTGTTCGAGGATACTCCGCTGCCTGAGCGTGAGATAATCCCCTTCAGGCTTTCGGTAGCAAACCTCCTCTACGCAGGGATCAAAAAGATTAAAGACATGCAGCGCATACAGCGCGACCTTCCTCCTGCCGCAGGCATCATCACCCTGTCGGAAGGGCCTGTGGACCATTTTTTCGCCGACCTGAGGCTCGATTACGCGGGCACCAGGATCAAGTCGTGCATCCTTGGCGGCAGGCCGATCGCGGATGTTGTCCGGGATTCGCAGCTCGACCCTGCAGAGGCGATCAAGACCATTTATGCCCTCATGAGCATGAAGATTATCGAGACAACCGGCACTACCACGGGAGAAGGGAATGACCCTCCTGCCGGGGATCATCAGCCGGAGGACGAGAGGCTTTCCGAACTTGACCCCGCAGTCAGGGCGGAGATCGAGGAGTTGCACGCCAGGTATGAAGACGCCGGGTATTACGGCGTGTTGGGAGTCAGCCACGACGCACCGCTGCCTGAGATAAAGGCCGCCTATTACCGGGCCGCAAAGAAGTTCCACCCCGATATCCACTTCACCCGGGCCGATGACTCGGTCAAAAGCATGCTGAGCGATATCTTCTCGTACATCTATGAATCATATGCCACCCTTTCAAACCCTGCGCGGCGGCGTGAGTATGACCAAACCGCTGCCACGAAGCGCGGCAAGACCGTCTCCAATACGGACAAGGCGAGGGAGAGGTTCGAGGAAGGCAGGACATTGATACGGAAGAACAGCTACGCGGAGGCTGAACTCATCCTGGGACAGGCCGTTTATTTAGACCAGAAGGTGGCTGAGTACCACTACTACCTCGGCCTCGCTCTTGTCAGGCAAAAGAAGTACAAGGCGGCCGAAAAGGCGATTTCACGCGCGATCCGGATCGAGCCGGCCAATGCCGCATATATTACGGAGCACGGCTTTATCTTTCTTGAGCTGGGATTCCCGATCCGCGCAAAGGGGCTCTTTGAGAAGGCGCTCAAGATAGCTCCCGACTCCGGGCCAGCACTCGCCGGCCTGAAACGCGTAAAAGAGAGCGAAAGAGCCGGTTAGAGATACGTCCCGGCCCGCCGGTCCTCCTCCGCCGTTGACTTTCCCTACCCCCGTGATAGCATGTATCCAGGCCGTTCTTTTGAGACATTCAGGAGACTACTTACGGTTGTCATGATCATGGAGGTGGCGATAAAGGCCCTCATCATAAGCGCAGACGATTTTGAGGATACGGAAGTCCTCGTCCCGTACTACCGCGATACGTCCCGGCAACCATCCGATCTTCCCGCCTTTATGCGGGAGACACTGAAGAAGCTCAGGGGGTAACCCTCCTTCATGAACAGGCTCGGCAACGAAAGATCCGCCTACCTGCGCCATGCCGCCGGACAGAAGATCGACTGGCAGCCGTGGTCTGAAGAGGCCTTTGCGCAGGCCCGGAGGGAAGACAAACCGGTCTTCCTGAGCACCGGAGCCGTCTGGTGCCACTGGTGCCACGTAATGGCGAAGGAGTGCTTTGAAGACGACCGGATCGCCTCCTTTCTCAACGAACACTTCATCAGCATCAAACTCGACAGGGACGAGCGGCCGGACATCGACCGCAGGTATCAGAAGGCGGTCGCCGCCATGGGCAATGGAAGCGGATGGCCGCTGACCGTCTTCCTGACCCCTGGCGGCATGCCCTTTTTCGGGGGGACCTACTTCCCTCCGGAAGATTCCCACGGAAGACCGGGATTCAGCAAGGTGCTTCAGACTGTCGTCACTTTTTACCGGACGAACAGGGAAGAGATAACCGCCTATACGAAACAGTTGATCGATCATGTCCGCCCTGAGAGAGAGACAGCGGAGATAGACAGGGAGATGGGGGAAAAGGCGGCCGCGGCAGCCCTCGCCGAGTTCGATCCCCAAAACGGCGGTTTCGGCACTGCGCCGAAATTTCCCCTGCACAGTTGCATCGAGCTATTGATGAACCGCTTCGTCAGGGAAGAAAAGGATCCGCAGGCGCTGGCGGTAAGAAAAACCCTCCATGCGATGGCAAAAGGCGGGTTTCACGACCAGCTCAAGGGAGGCTTTCACCGGTATTCTGTCGACGAGTCCTGGATCATACCGCACTTCGAGAAGATGGCCGACGACAATGCATGGCTGCTGAGAAACTATGTGAACGCCTATGCGATTTTCGGCGATAGCCTCTATAAATCCGTTGCCGAAGGCATCATCACCTTTGTGCAGGACGAGCTGTCAGATCCTCAGGGCGGTTTTTTCGCCAGCCAGGACGCCGACGTCACCCCTGATGACGAAGGCGGCTATTTCACCTGGAGCGAGGAAGACTTCAGGGAAGTGCTCACGGATGAGGAATACGCAGTTCTCTCCCTTCATCTCCTGCATGACCGCGGCTCCATGCACCATGACCCGTCCCGAAAGGTGCTCTTCATCGCCCTCGACGCGGAGGATGTCGCCGTGCGGACAGGCCTCGACATCAGGAAGACCCGCGAGCTGATCGAATCCGGCAGGAAGAAACTCCTCGCCGCCAGGGATGGCCGAGAGGCGCCCTTCGTTGATACCGCCCTCTATGCCTCTCTCAACGGCATGATGATCACGTCCTTCCTTCACGCTTACAGGGTCCTCGGCTCGACCGGGGTTAAGGACTTCGCCCTGAAGAGCATGGACAGGATACTGCAATTGTGCCTTTCGGGTGACAACCTCTCTCACACCGCCGGAGTTCCGGGCCTCCTCGATGACTACGTCTATATCATTGAGGCTCTCGTCTCTGCCTACGAGGTGACGGCTGACACGGAGTTCCTCAGGCAGGCCGACCTGCTCATGGAGTCGTGCATCAGGAGGTTCTGGGACAAAGGGACAGGCGGGTTTTTCGATTCAGAGCAGGAGGTGATGGGCCTCAGGCTGAAGCCTGTCGAGGACGTGCCCCATCCTTCTGCCAACAGCGTCGGCATCATGCAGCTGATCGGCCTGTACAATATGACGGGCAAGGGGAAGTATCTGGAGATGGCTGAAATGGCGCTCGCTGCCTTTTCCCGCGATGCGCAGGATATGGGCATGCATGCTTCCTACTATTTTTGCAGCCTTGATGCCTATTTCACCATGATCAGGCTCACCCTCGGCACGGGCCCGGGGAGCGGGCTGGCGGAGGCTGCCCTTGGGACTCTGTTGCCGTACCGTTTCGTCGTCTACGGCGAGGACAGGGGAGCCGTCACGCCGTGCGCAAACGGCGTCTGTCTGGAGCCGCTCACCACACCTGGTGAGGTGAGGGACTTTCTGAAGAAACCCTTTTTTCCAAAAGGATGAAGAGGCCCCTCTCGGCTTGACCTCGGCGGATCGCCTAGAGCCCGAGGGCCGTCCTGATCTCCTGCTCTCTATATCCCACGATCACCCTGTCCCCGATGAGTATCGTAGGAAACGTGCAGGCCGGGTTGAATTGCTTCATCTCTTCGAGCATCGCATCCCGCTCTTTTTCGACCAATAAATCCAGGTCCGTGAACTCATACTGAACTGCGCAATCAGTAAGCAGTTTCTTTGTGCGACTGCAGTGGCTGCAGGTGCTGAGCGAATAGATCTTGACTACCAGGGCCATCGCAGACTCCCCCAAACGATATTTATCATCAGCATGTATCATTATATCATGGCGCTGCTCATCGCACGAGACAGCCGGACATTTCTGCTCTTCTCTTAACACTACAAAGAGTTTGGGTGAGGCGCACGAGCGTCCCGGCCAGCATTCCACGCCAACCGGCTATATATCCTTCTTCTTTAGGAAATCACCGAGCAGGCCCCTGCTGTGTTCATCTTCATGGCAATACACACAGAGGTTTTCCCAGTTGGAACCGTCAGGCGGGTTGTTCAGGTGGTTGCCGTCCTTATGGTGGACCGTCAGCAGGTGGCGGTCTTTGAAATCGAACTCCCGTCCGCATTTCGCGCAGATGAGCCCGTTTACCTTGAGAGACATCTCACGGTAACCGACTGCCGGACCGGATTGCCGCCTCAGTTCCCTCACGATCTCTTCAACAGACTTCCCGCTGTCTTTTCCCTGCGGCCCCTTCCGCAACGGCCTGCGGCGGCGCGTATTCATGGCTGGCCTCTCATTCCCTCTCCGATCAGAAGGTCGCCGGGTCCTCGGGAGGGAGTACCGCCTCGTCAAAGGGCATCACCCCGAGCTGAGTCATCACCGATTCTATTCCCGCAAGAAGCTCCGCGTAATCGTACCCCGGCATCTCCTCTTCGGAGGCCTTTTCGACCAGCCGGTCGAATGCTTCGTAGTCGAACCTGCCGTCAAGAGCCCCTGACCGCACCAGCACCCGATAAAGGACATGGTCATCCCTCAGGTCCTCCCCGGACTCCGCCCTGACAGGCACCCTCATATCCGGAGCCTTTACATACCATTCCATCGCAAAGAGCAGGGCATCATACAGTGTGAGGATCCCGGAGGATATCTTGCCCTGACGGAGCCGGCGCCTGCCGGACCGGACATGCAGCCTGGATCGCTGCAGCGCCCCGCCGGGCGTTTTGAAGCTGTCCTCTGTATCCATCAACCCGAAGTGTGGCATATCACCTCAATCTTCCGTAATGCACAACTCAGCATATCACAGTGCCTGCAGGACGTTCCACCTGGCCGCTGTCCATAAGAAAAGCTTACTCCCTGAAATAACCGAGCCTCTCCATCTCCCCGAATGTCCATTCATCTGCAAGGATATCATCCTCCTGTACCTCCGGCAGGACGAAGGCATACTCCCGCAGGAAGAGGAAAGCGAGTCTCTTCTGGACTGTATCGAGAGATTCGGCGGGGTCGGTCGCAACGCTCCTCCGCTGCCCCCTGATGGTCAGCGCCCTGAGCCTGACCTCTCGATGATCTCATCGGGCAGATCTTCCCGAACCAGCATCCTGCAGCCCCCTCCATCACCTGAAACAAGCTTCACCGGCCGCGCCGGGTCTGACTCCGGTATGTCCTGCTCCCGGCACCACTCCCGGATATCCGGCACAAATACCACCTCATCCTGGGTGAGGCACCGCTGCTCCATGAGATACCTGAAAAGCTCGAAATGGTTTCTTGTGTTCATCAGTCGTCACCTCCCTGCCATCCCCGCACCGTCTCCTCAGAGCTCGTAACTTATCACCCGGATCAGACCGATCGTCTCGCCTTTGTCGTCCGTGGTAGCGCTGTCGGAGACTGATATCAGGCGCCTGATCCGGTTGTCCGCAATATACCGGTTGACCATGTCGTCGAGGTCCGCCAGTTCCCGCATCGTCTTCATCGGCCTCAGCTCCATGCCAAAACTCTTTACCCTGACCATGTCCTCCTCCTTTCGGGATCACCGAAGAACCCTGCCATCATGTATAAACTCTTCATCATGTCCATCGCCGACCGCGGGTTACGCTTACTAAACCATTATCATATGCCGGAACATTGTCAAGGAACTGACCCTCTCTGGAAACAGGCCCCCAGCCGTGATATGCTTTACCCAAAGAAAGCACAAGGAGGACATATGAGGCATATCCTGGCTATACTGTTCGCCGTACTCTTTGCCGTTACCGCAGAAGCGGCAGAGAAGACAACCTTCGCGGCAAAGATTGGTCCCGACGGGGTCCAACGGGTGGACATCCTGGCAGGAAGATATTACTTCACCCCCAACCACATAATCCTGAAGGTCAAGGTGCCGGCGGAGGTATCGATAAGGAAGGAGCCCGAGATAGTCCCTCACAGCTTCGTCATCCAGGCACCGGAGGCGGGCATGGACATCCATGAATCCCTCAGCGCCGAGGCGAAGGTGGTCAAGTTCACGCCGACACGGACCGGCAGCTATCCCTTCTTCTGCGACAGGAAGCTCCTATTCCTCCCGAGCCACCGCCAGGAGGGGATGGAAGGGACGATCGAGGTCACGGAATAGGGAAGTCTAGATATCCCTTGAGGGACAGATGTCATAAAGCACGCAGTCCGGGTGTTTCGGTTTCCTTGCCTGGCATATCTTCCTGCCGTGGAAGATCAGGAGATGAGACAGATTTCCCCATTCGGCCCTGGGCGTCATCTCCATAAGATCCTTCTCTATCTTTACCGGGTCGTCGTGTCTCGTGAGGCCGAGTCGGTTCGCAAGACGGTTTACATGGGTATCCACCGCTATCCCCTCATTGACGCCGAAGGCTCCGGAGAGGATGATATTGGCCGTCTTCCGGGCAACGCCCGGCAGCATGAGCAGCTCTTCCATCGTGCCGGGGACCTTTCCCCCGAACCTCTCGATGATCATCCGGGCCGAACCCTGTATGTTTTTCGCCTTGTTGTTGTAGAAGTTGACCGAGCTGACGTCCTTCTTCAGGGCATCGAGGTCCGCCTCGGCATACGCCGCTATGGAACGGTACTTCCTGAACAGCGGCTCGGTCACCTTGTTCACCTGCACGTCGGTAGTCTGCGCTGACAGGACCGTTGCAGCCAGAAGTTCGAAGGGCGTCCTGAAATGCAGGGCGATCTTCGCCTCGGGGTGTTCCTTCCTTAACCGCGAGAGGATATCGCGTAATCGCTTCTTGTCGTCCATGGGTTCTCCTTAGGTCTTCCGTTCTGTCTTCTTGGGGATGGTGAAATAGAAGGTGCTGCCGTCCCCCTCCGTGCTATGGACCCGCACGGTGCCCCCATGCGCCTCCACGATCCGCTTGACGATGCAGAGGCCAAGGCCCGTGCCCCCCTCATCATTCTCCGCGCGGTAAAAAGGCTCGAAGATGTGCGGCACATGTTCAGCCGGAATACCGATCCCCTGGTCGGAGACAGCGACCCCGATATGCGAGTCCCGGTCAGTGAGCTGCACCGTCACGATCCCTCCCCCACGGGAATATTTCAGGGCATTGTCGAGAAGATTGGTTACCACCCTCTCCAGCATCTTGCCGTCGGCGGAGATACGCTGCGGGACCCGCTCTTCCGCCTTGAATTCAATCGTGATCCCTTTCTTCAGGGCCTCAGCCCTCTTGCCCGCCACGATCCCTGACAGGGACGTCCTGATGTCAACCGGCCGCCATGCCGGACGATACTCACCCGCCTCGATACGGGAATACTCAAGGAAATCCCTGACCAGTCGTTCCACGACAGCCAACTCATCCCGTATGATTCCGAGGTTTGAGACCTGCTTTTCGTCCAGGCAACCCGCCTTCCCCTCGATAAGACGGGTGAGATACCCGGCAGACGCCACGACAGGGTTCTTCATGTCATGGGCGAACATGCCCAAAAGGTTTTGACGCTCCTTTTCAAGACGCCTCTGCTCGGTTACATCGATGCCGGTACTAATAACGTATTTGACCGCTCCGTCGTCGGTAAGCGCCGTATTCGCCCAGGCGATAAGCCGGCGGTCACCACCCCTCGTCAGCCAGTGGTATTCGAGGCTGGCCGGAAACCGTCCTGCCAGCAACTTCCCGAATTCCTCTCTGACCGGACCCGCGTCCTCCCCGGCAAGCAGGACATCCCCGATGGACCTTCCGATGACATCCGCTGCCGAATAACCCGTCGTCTTTTCGCACTCCCGGTTGAATAAGGTAATCCTGCCCTCCCTGTCAACCACCAGGATGAGCGCCCCGACGGTATCAAGGACAGAGGTGATGAAATTGCGCTCTTCCCGCAGAGACCTTTCCATCCCGGCGATCACGGCTACCGAGCGGCCGCCATACCAGCCGAGAAAGACAAAGAGACCGCAGATCATCAGGCGCATCCAGATCTCATTGGGATCGTCGGGCAGTATCCTCTGGACGAATGCACCCTGCCGAAAGACCAGGGTATCGAGCGCGGCCTCCGCGAACCACGAGACCGCCGCAAGACCGAGTCCGAGAAGAAAAAGTCGGCGGCCGAACATCCCGCCGCCCTGCCTTGCCGCCTCCGCCCTGATCTGCACTGTTTCCCCCCGGTGCGTCCTGTTTTTCTCATTATAGCACCGGTCCTGTCATCTTAAAGAAGAGGTGCGGCCCTGCCGATTGACTTGAAGCCATGCCGGATATATAGTGGAATTAGCCGTGGGTCGGAACGTCACTACGATCAGGGGCATCCCATGAAAGACAAGAGATGAAGGCGCTCGTCACCGGAGGGACCGGATTCATCGGCAGTCAGGTAGTCAGCCGCCTTATCAGTCAGCAGCACGGCATCACGGTCTTTGTGAGGGACAAGGCGTTGCCCGCGTGGCCCAAAGACGGCCGGATCGAGGTGATCTCCGGAGACCTCAGGGAGCCTTCATCCCTTCTGAAGGCGATGGAAGGGATAGACGTCCTTTTTCACCTGGGGGAGATCAGGAACACCACCCGGTCCGCCTCGGAGAAGAATGTGCAGCTGATGGAGGAGATCGTCCGCCACCGCAGCGCAGCGGGCGTCAAGAGGATCGTATTCGTGAGTTCCATTACCGTCTCGGGCATACCCTCCTCTTTCCCCGCTGATGAGAAGACCCCTCCCCGTGTGATCCTGAAGGACCACTACACGGCTTATAAGACAAAGTGTGAAGAGATTTTGGCGGACCAGGCCGGGGACGGATATGCGGTCATTCGGCCTGCACCTGTCTACGGTCCGGGATCGCGGTACCTGGGGAGACTCATAACAGCCGTCGAGCGCATCGGGCCGGTCGGCATACCGATGATAGGCGCAGGCAGGAACAACGCCCCCCTCGTCTTCGTGAAAGACCTGGCAGCCGCGATCTGCCAGGCCGGCATCATGCCGCAGGCGGCCGGGCAGGTCTTTAACATCTCCGACGGGATCCGCCACAGCTGGCTCGAGTTCCTCACCGCGATCGCAGAGCGCCTCGGCAAGAGGCTGCGGATCGTGCCTGTGCCCCCGTTGTTGCTGAAGGTATCGGCAGTGCCCCTTGAGCTGCTCACCGGTTTCTTCGGTGTCGAACTCGATGCACTCAACTACCTCGACTACTTTTCCCGGGACCTTTTCTTCGACAACTCCCGCGCAAAGGGACTGCTTCAGTGGCAGCCTGAGTACGGCCTCGGCAGCGGCGTTTCCGAGATGGTGGATTACTACCGCTCTTCGCGACAGGGATGATGGCCTCCCGGAAAAGACGGGACCTGGAGGAAAGGATACTCGAGGTCAGCCGCATCCTCCGTGCATCCGCTGTGACGCCGCCTCTGCTTGACACCGGGAAATGGCTCGGCAGACTGATGGCGTGGGCGATGCGCAGCGAGTCATTCAGGACAAACCTTTTGCGATTCATCGATGTCCTGCCTTCCCTCAGCTCCGACGCACTCGTCGCACAGACGCTCAGGGAATATTTCGGAGACCGGGGAGATGCGCCCCTGCTGATACGGCAGGGCGTGAGGCGTATCGCAGCCTCATTCCCTGAAGTCAGCGGCAGACTCATCAGAAACGGCGCTGAGCGGATCGGGAGGCATTTCATCGCAGGCAAGGGCCCTGCAGATGCTGTCGCAGCGCTCCATGGACTGTGGACTGAAGGCGCCGCGCACAGCGTCGACCTGCTCGGTGAAGCGGTCCTGAGCGACAAGGAAGCGGCTGAATACGTCCGGAGGTATGTCGAACTGATCCGGGTCCTCGGGACCGAAGCCTCCGGTTGGCGCGCGGATCCTCTTCTTGAAAGGGACGACCGCGGCAGCCTGCCCCGCCTCAGTATCTCCCTGAAGATATCTTCCTTTGATTCGCAGCTCGATCCGGTTGACTGGGATGGCTCTATCCGCAGGGTGAAGGAAGGCGTCAGGCCGGTGATCGGGGAGGCGGTCCGGGCAGGCGCATCCGTCTGTTTTGACATGGAGCATCATCACCTCAAGGGGCTCACCCTCTCCGCCTTCAAGGCGGTACTGGAGGAGTTTCCCGAATACCACCATGCGGGCATCGCCCTTCAGGCCTACCTGCGGGACTCTGCAAAAGACCTTCGCGACCTGATGGATTGGGCAAGGCAGCGCAAAAGACCGGTCACCATAAGACTCGTCAAGGGCGCCTACTGGGATTATGAGACAGTCGTCAACAGGCAGCGCGGATGGCCGGTGCCGGTGTTTCTCGACAAGGCGGGCACTGACCGCAACTTCGAGGAGCTGACAGAGGTCCTTCTCAGCGGAGGCCCCTTTGTCAGACCTGCCGTCGCAACGCACAACATGCGGAGCATAGCCAACGCCATCGCAATCTCCGGGCAGCGGGGTCTCTCGAAGGAGTCCTTTGAGTTCCAGATGCTCTACGGCATGGCCGGGCCCTTTCTGAATACACTTCGACAGATGGGCTACCGGGTACGGGTCTATTCTCCCGTGGGCGAGCTGATACCCGGCATGGCATACCTTGTCAGAAGGCTTCTTGAAAACACCTCGAATGAATCCTTCTTCAGGAAGTTTTTTGCGGAAAGAGCGGCGCTTGATGACCTCCTCAAACCGCCGGCCCCGGGGAGAAAGAGGTACAGTGCCGGGCCTTCGGTGGAAGGCTTCAGAAACGAGCCTCTCCTCGATTTCTCCCTGGAGGAGAACAGAAGGCGCATGCAGGACAGCCTCCGGGAGGTAAAGGGCGGCTTCAGCATCAGACATCCTCTCATCATTGCCGGAGAGGAGTTCGTCACCCCTGCGGAGATCAGGTCAGTAAACCCGGCCGACACCCGTGAGGTCGTAGGCATCGTCTCCGCCGCGACCTCAAAAGAGGCCGACCTCGCGGTTGCCTCCGCCCGATCAGCCTGGAACGCGTGGAAGAAGACCCCTCCCGATACGAGGGCGGGATACCTCTTTGCCGCCGCCGGGGAGATGCGGAAGGAGCGTTTCGATCTCGCGGCGCTCGAGGTGTACGAAGTCGGCAAGACATGGAAGGACGCGGATGGCGACGTTGCAGAGGCGATCGACTACCTCGAATATTATGGAATGCAGATGAAACGGCTGGCTGCCCCGCCATACCTCGGGGACTACCCTGGGGAACAGAATGAATACGGCTACGTCCCGCGGGGCATCGGGGTTGTCATATCGCCGTGGAACTTCCCGCTCGCCATAGCCACCGGCATGGTCTCCGCCTCGCTCGTCACCGGCAACTGCGTCATCTTCAAGCCGTCGGGACTCTCCCCTGTCATCGGCGCGCACCTTTGCCGGATTTTCGGCCGTGCAGGACTTCCTCCGGGCGTGCTGCAGTTTCTGCCCGGCCCGGGCGGGGAGGTGGGCGCGCATCTCGCCGCCCATCCCGGAGTCGACTTCATCGCCTTTACCGGCTCGAAAGAGGTCGGCCTGAGGATCGTGCAACTAGCGGGTGAGACACGCCCTGGCCAGAGGAATGTGAAAAAGGTGATCGCCGAGATGGGCGGCAAAAACGCGGTGATCGTGGATGAGACGGCTGACCTCGACGAGGCGGTCAGAGGGGTGCTCGAATCCAGCCTCGGCTTCCAGGGACAGAAATGCTCCGCCTGCTCCCGCGTTATCATTGTCGGCGATGCCTTCGATCCCTTCTGCAGCAGACTGACGGACGCGATGGAGAGCATCCGCATCGGCCCTCCGGAGCGACCGGATACTTTTATGGGACCGGTCATCGACGATAATGCCCTGAAGAAGATCAGAGGATACATCGAACAGGGCTCCCGCGAGGCGACGGTACTCCTCTCCCGCGAGGCGTCCATGGCCGGACACTTCATCGGGCCGGCGATATTTACCGGGCTGCATGAGGGCTCTTCCCTGTTGCAGGAGGAGATATTCGGCCCGGTGCTTTCAGTCCTGAGGGCAGGCGATATGGACGAGGCTATCCGTATCGCCAACAGTGTCCCCTATGCGCTGACCGGCGGGATATTCTCGCGAAGCCCGGGCAGCATCAGGAAGGCGAGGGAAGACTTCAGGGCAGGCAACCTCTACATAAACAGGAAGATCACCGGCGCCCTGGTCGGACGGCAGCCCTTCGGAGGCTTCGGTATGTCAGGCGTGGGGACAAAGGCGGGAGGCCCGGATTATCTCCTTCACTTCATGCATCCGCGAAGCGTCAGCGAAAACACCCTGCGCAGAGGGTTCGCACCGGACGCGAGGCCGCACAGAAACGGTCCGAAGTAGCAACCGGCAGCAGCCTTGAGGGTCGAAATGTTTTTGGATAGAACAGGAAAGATCTACAAGATGATACACTCTGAAAAGAGGGCTGGCTTTTGATGATATGTATTCTGTTGGACGGTTATGATAAGATGACCGGGGAGGAAACGACCATTGCCGAATAAACAGCACGAACGGATTCATTCTGACGACAGGAACCTTTGCCAGCTCTGCATGAGCGAGCTGGGCGGCATCTACGCCGACCTCGGCCTCACGATGGATGAACTCGATCTCCTGGACATGCCGAGACGCTCCTTTACCGTCCACTTCCCGGTGCGGATGGACTCCGGGAAGACGAAGATGTTCGTCGGATACCGGATACAGTACAACGATGCCCGGGGACCGACGAAGGGAGGCATCCGCTTCCATCCCGAGCTGACCATCGACGATGTGAGGGACCTCGCCTTTCTCATGGTCCTCAAGTGCGCTGTCGTAAATATCCCCTTCGGTGGTGCAAAGGGGGGTGTTGTCGTGAACCCCAAGAACCTCTCCCGCAATGAGCTGGAGCAGGTGACGCGCGGATATATCCGGGCGATAGGACAGTTCATCGGGCCTGACAAGGATATCCCGGCCCCTGACGTCTATACGGACGAGAAGATCATGATCTGGATCCTCGATGAGTACGAGCGCATCCGGGGCAGGCACGTGCCTGCCGTTGTTACGGGAAAACCGTATGACCTCTTCGGTATCAAGGCACGGAGCTACTCAACATCGCTCGGCGGCATCTACGTCCTCGAAGAGGCGATGAAAAAGGTGGGAATGGACAGTTCCCGGGCACGGGTGGCGATACAGGGGTTCGGCAATGTCGGGAGCAATGCCGCAAAGATCCTTCATGACAAGGGGTACCCGGTGGTTGCGGTGAGCGATTCGCGGGGCGGCATCATCAGCGAGGACGGCCTCAATATACCGGAGGCGATGAAGCATAAGGACCGGACCGGCAGCCTGCGGGACTTTCCGGGGTCGAGGAACATCACGAACGGGGAACTTCTCGTCTGCGACTGTGACATACTCATCCCCGCCGCCCTGTCCGGCCAGCTCACCGCTGATAATGCGGAGGAGGTCAGGGCGCGGATCGTCCTGGAGCTTGCCAACGCCCCCACTACGACCGACGCGGACGAAGTCTTCTTCAAAAAGAAGGTGATGCTTATCCCGGACATCATCGCCAATGCCGGAGGTGTGGTGGTCAGTTATTTCGAATGGAGCCAGAACCTCAACAACGACTACTGGGAAGAGGAGAAGGTCCTCCAGAAACTCAGGAACATCATGATCACCGCCTTCAACGATGTCCACGGACTCTGCCATGTCGAGAGCTGCAGGATGCGGCGCGCCGCCTACCAGCTGGCCGTCGAGAGGATCCTGCATGCGGAGAAGCTGCGGGGAAATCTGTAGCCTATTCCAGTAATGCCTTGAGTCCCCGCACCGCGCGTTCGGGTGAGGGATACACGGGTATCTTCTGCCGTTCGAGGAGCCTCGTCAATTTATTCCCGATCCCCCCCGGCGGTATATTGCAGACCAGAGGTTTATTCACCCTCCTGCGGCAGTCGGCGAGGAGTCCTGCAAGCCCTTCGGTGATGCCGAGGACATTGGGGAGCGCTATCACCAGAAAGCCGTCATACTCGTCACTGAGTTCGCACATGGCGGTCACATAGTCCTGATCGATGACCTGTGCGGTAAGATCGATCGGATTGTTCACGCTGAAAAAGTTGGGGAAATGGCTCTTCATCCGTTCCTTCTTCTCGCCCGACAGGGGGACAACCTCCAGCCCCTGCCTCAGGCACTCGTCCACCGCGAGCACGCCGGAACCGCCCCCGTTGGTGACGACGAGCACCCTCTTTCCCCTGAGCCCCTTCTGGTAGGCAAGGGATTTCGTAGCATCCATCAGCACGTCAAAATCTTCCGCCTCCCGTATGCCGAACTGCCGGAGGATGGAGCGGAAGACCTCATAACTGCCCGCGAGCCTTCCTGTATGCGAGTATGCGGCAGCCTGGCTGCTCGTCCCCTTGCCCGCCTTCAGGACGATGAGGGGTTTCCTGTCGGCGAGCCTGCGTGCAGCGATGACGAATTTCCTGCCGTCACCCACTGACTCTATATACGAGACGACGACTCCGGTCTGCCTGTCCCCTGCGAGGTAGTCAAACAGCTCTGCTTCGTCGATGTCGATCGCGTTTCCATACCCGATCGCCTTGGCTATCCCGGTCCCGGCCTCATCAACAGCGTTCAGGAGGCAGCTCAGGACAGCGCCGCTTTGCGACACCAGGGTGACGTTTCCTTTCTTCGGCCGGGGGAGCCTCTCCCTTGGGAGGAACAGGGTGTCGAGCCGGTGATGGGGGTTATAGACGCCCATACAGTTGGGGCCGAGAAGCCTGATGCCCCGTTCGGCTGCGGTGCGCTTCACCTCTTCCTGGAGCGCTGCCTCCCCTATCTCGGCGAACCCCGAGCTCATGATGATGATGCACTGCGCACGGCCGCTAAAGTCCTTCACGTCCTGCAGCACCTCGTTGGCCGGCCTCAGGATCAGGGCAAGATCGACAGGATCGGGTATATCCTTCACGCCGCGGTATGTCCTGACCCCCATCAGCTCGTCGTATTTCGGATTGACGGGATAGACCTTCCCCCTGAATGCCAGCAGGTTCTTCAGCACAACCCCGCCGAGCTTCGACTCGGTATGGGCCGCGCCGACGAGTGCTATGGACTTCGGCCTGAAGAGCGGCCCGAGGCTCATGCGCCTTCGATGAAGAGGAGTGCCGGGTCTTCCAGGTAGTTCACGACCTTGGTCATGAAGCGCGAGGCCTCGACCCCGTCCGTCACCCGGTGATCAAACGTCAGGGACAGGGGAAGGATCTTGCGGATCACGATCTGTCCGTTCTTCACCCACGGTTTCTCGGTGATCCTGCCTGTCCCGAGGATCGCCACATCCGGATAGTTGATGACAGGCGTGGCAAAGGTCGTGCCGAAATGGCCGTAATTGGTGATGGTGAAGGAACTGCCCCTCATCTCCTCGATCTTGATCTTGCGCTCGCGCGCCTTGACGCTCAGCTCCTGTATCTCGGTGGCAAGCTCGAGGATCGATTTCTTTTCAGCCCCCTTGATGACCGGGACCATCAGGCCGTCGGGGGTATCGACCGCAACGGCGATGTTAAAGTACTTCTTGACGACGATCTCCTCCCTCGCCTCGTCAACGGCCGCATTGAGCATCGGGTGCTCCGCAAGGGCGTGGTAGACCGCCTTGATGAAAAAGGGCATGAAGGTCAGATGGATGCCCCGGTCCATGATCCCCTTTTTCTCCCGCTCCCTGAGGTCCCACAGTTCGGTGATATCAGCCTCGTCCATGCCGGTGACCGAGACAGTCGTATTTTGGGACACCATCAGGTTCCGTGCAATCGTCCTCCTGAGGCCCTTCATCGCAACACGCTCACTCGGGCCGAACTGGTCTTCAGCCGGCCTGGCAGCCTGGGAGGCGCGGGTGACATCGTCCCGGGTGATGCTGCCCGCAGGCCCCGTTCCCCTCACCGTCTCGATCGCGACTGCCATTTCTTTTGCCAGCGCCCTGACAGCCGGCGTCGCGAGGACCTCTATCGTCTCCTCTTCAGGCAGAGAGCCGACCACCGAGACTGATTTGGGACGTTCTTCAGCCTGCTTTGCGGCAGCCTCCTCGCCCTCCTCGGCGACCGTCATGAGGACCTCTCCCACCTTGACGATCTCACCCTCCTGCTTGTTTATCTTTACAATCCTGCCCTTCCTCGGGGAAGGGACCTCGACGATCGCCTTGTCCGTCTCTATCTCAAGGACTGTCTGATGTTCCTCCACCGCATCCCCCGCCTTGACAACCCACTTCCTGATCTCCCCCTCGGTGATCCCCTCTCCAAGATCCGGCAAAATGAAATCAAACGGCATGGCACCTCCTCGAAGCAGCCCGTTTATTGACTGATGTCCCTACAAGAATATCACGGGTGCCGCGGGCAGTCAATTTCGGGGCGAGGATGCGGATACACCCGTGGCACAGACTATCGTAATGCCTTTTCCCTGTACTATAATTTGTTATGACCAATTTTGATTATGACATCGGCATCATCGGCGGCGGTGCGGCCGGACTGACTGTAGCCTCGGGGGCGGCCCAACTCGGCGCAAAGACACTGCTTATCGAAAAGGACGCGGAATTGGGCGGCGACTGCCTGCATTTCGGCTGCGTGCCGAGCAAGGCGCTCATCCGGACCGCCCAGGTGTTTCACCTGATGAAAAGCTCAACGGAGTTCGGCCTTCCGTCCGTGGAGCCGCCTCCCGTTGACTTCAGGGCCGTTTCGCAGAGGATACGCTCCGTCATAGAGACGATCCAGAGATACGACTCCGAGGAGCGCTTCTGCAAGCTGGGGGCAAAGGTGGAATACGGGACGCCGGTATTCACTGACGAGCATTCGGTACGTCTCGGCAGCAGAGGCCGCACCGCAAAGACATGGGTCATCGCCACCGGATCGTCTCCTGCTGTGCCTCCCATCGAAGACATCGACGCAACGGCCTATATCACCAACCGCGAGATCTTCTTCCTCGATCGCCTCCCTTCATCCCTGATCATCATCGGCGCCGGCCCTGTTGCGGTCGAGATGGCGCAGTCCTTCACCCGGCTCGGCACGAGGGTCACGGTCGTGCAGCGGGGCGGCCAGATCCTCACCCGTGAGGACAAAGACCTGGCGGACATGATCATGGAGATCATGAAGGAGGAAGGAGTCGCCTTTCATCTCAATGCAAACGTCCTGAAGGTCAAGGACAGGGGAAGGGAAAAGGAGGCTGTCTTCGCCCGTCCGGACGGCACCCTGGTAAACCTCCGGGCGGAACAGATCCTGCTGGCCACCGGCAGGGAGGCGAATGTGTCGGGCCTCGGGCTGGAGAATATCGGCGTCGCCTTTGACCGGAAGGGACTCAGGCTCGACCAAAGGCTCAGGACATCGCAGCGGCATATTTACGGAGCCGGCGATGTGACCGGAGACTACCAGCTGACCCATGCCGCCGGCTATGAGGGCGGCATCGTACTGAGCAATGCGGTCTTTCATCTGCCCCGGAAGGCCGATTATTCCCTGCTGCCGTGGTGCACGTATACCGATCCGGAGATGGCGAGCATCGGCATTAACGAAAAAAGGGCGATCGTCTCGGGCATCCGCCATTCCGTCTGGACGGAGGAGTTCGGCCGCAATGACAGGGCCCTCACCGAGGGCGCGGGAAGCGGGAAGATCAAGATGATCCTCGACGGGAAGGAACAGCCGATCGGCATACAGATGGTGGGCCCCCATGCCGGGGAACTCGTAAGCGAATGGGTGGCTGCCCTGTACGGCGGGATCAAACTCTCGAAGCTCGTCGCCGCGGTGCATCCATACCCGACGCTCGCAGAGATCAACAAGAAGGTCGCGGGAAAGCTCTTCGCCGAGAAGCTCTTTTCAGATAAGGTGAAGAAGGGACTGAAGCTCCTCTTCAACCTCAAGGGACGGGCCTGCGGCTGATCAGCGTCTTCCGGATACCTTCCTTGCGATATCAGGCAACTGGATCTGCAATTCCGGATGCATCCGTCCGATGAAGAGCTTGAGTCCCTTGATCTCGTCCTTCAGTTCCTTCAGCTCCCTGATTTTGGAGTCGAGACATTCGACCCTCTCGGTAAGCGTAGCAAGTTCCTTCTGTACCATCCTGAAGCAGTCCTGGGCAGCCTTTTCTTCCTTCATGTCATTACGCCTTTCATGAGTTGAGTGTATGTCAAAGTGATGTAATCGTATTCGCGATATCCTTGCTGAGACCGGCCAGTGCATCGCTGAGGGCCGCGACCATATCGACGTAGCCGGGGCCGTGCACTTCCTCACGGATGACGGATTCCCTGTGCAGGAGCAGCCCCTCCCCGCTCTTAAACACTGCCCACTGGGCCTTGAGCACGACCGAACTGCCGGGTCCGCCATCGAAGCGGACGATCGTCACCTCAACCCGGTAGAGGGAGGGCAGAGCCGATCCGGATGCGGACACCCAGGGGATTACCAGGAAGCGGTCCGCCGGCAGAAGAGCGGATATATCTTCCGTCAGCACGCGTACGGTGTCTCTTTCGAGGGAGCCGGCCCACCGGTCGAACTCGGCAAGCCTGATTTCGTTTATTCCGGACCGGGTGACGATCTGCGGCCTGTCGAGATAGTCAGGTATCCGCAGGGGACCGATGGCGACGACGATGCGCTCTGCAGGAGAGGCTTCAGCCGAAGCCGCGGGTTCAGCCTTCAGAGAACCAAGCTGATAAAATCTGGAAGGCGTCGAACCGCCGCAGCCGGCGGAAAGCAGAAGCCCCAGACACAGCACCCAGAATCCGCCGGACACTATGCGTGTCATGTCAGTCTCCTCCCGGGGCCTTCTTGCCCCTGAGCATCGCTTCGGGATGCCTGTCGAGATAATCGGTCAGGGAGCGGAGTGAGCGCGAAAGCGCTGAAATCTCCTCGAGTGTCCTGCTCAGGTTGTACCCGAGGTTCGCATTCTGGTCCGCGACCAGCCTGACGCCTGCAACCGCCCGCTGGGTCTCTTCAAGCGTGATGCGGGCGGACCTGAGCGTATCCCTGATGCCCGCGGCGACTTCGCCGGGGGCGCCTTCTTTCATCGCAAGGGTCTTTTCAGCCTGGACAAACGCCCCGCGCGCCGCATCCGAAGTCTCCTGGATGCTCGCCGTAACAGGGATGAGCCTGCTGTTCATGTCCCTTGCGAGGTTGTCAATGCTGACGAGGACGCGGTTCAGCGAGACGATGCTCTCCTTCAGCTGGGGAGAGTTGACGACACGGTCTATGCCTTCGATCGCGCTTTCGAGCTTCCTGATCGTCGGGCCGAGTTTGAGGTCCTGGATCGTCTTTGTCAGTTCCTCCATGGGTGCGGGGACGGTCGGGATCTCAGGGTATCTTTTTTCGATGCCTACGAGCCTGATCTCCTTGCCTGGATAGAAATCGAGGTTTATCATGAGCTGTCCGGTGACGAAGCTCTGCAGTTGCAGCTGGGCCCGCAGCCCCTTCTCTATCATCGCCCTGAGATACTGCCCCTTGGGAAGGTCGCCGCTCGCCAGCACGCCGGCGGCCGGGTCAAATTCGATATAGACCGGGATGAGTATGGTGAGCTCCTTCCCGTAAAAATGGATCTTGATGTCGGTCACCTGGCCCACCTTGACGCCGCGGAACATGACAGGAGCGCCGACGTTGAGTCCCTTCACCGACCCCTCGAAGAACATCACGAACCGGAATGTCTTCTTAAAAAACTTCCCTGACCCGAAGACAACGACCCCTGCGACCGCCAGGGCGATGGCGCCGAGGACAAATGCGCCGATGAGGCTTTTGCTCGCTTTCTTGCTCATCTGTTCCCCCGTTTCACGGTTATCAGCCGCCGCGCATCAGGAAATTGCGCACCCTCGGGTCACCGGAATTCGCGAGGAGCTCTTTGGGGTTCCCGCCCGCGATCATCGTCTTTGTCCCCGCGTCGAGAAATACCGAGTTGTTGCCGACCGCAAAGATGCTCGCCAGCTCGTGGGTGACGATCACGACCGTGGCGCCGAGACTGCCCCGCAGTTCAAGGATCAGGTCATCCAGCATGTGCGCGCTGACCGGGTCGAGCCCGGCCGACGGCTCGTCAAAGAACAGTATCTCCGGGTCGAGGGCCATGGCGCGGGCAAGGCCTGCCCGCTTTTTCATCCCGCCGCTGATCTCGGAGGGGTAGTATTCACCGAACCCCGCCAGCCCCACGAGGGCGAGCTTGAGGGAAACGATCTCAGCGATCCGCTCAGAACCGAGGTCCGTATTCTCCTGGAGCGGCAGCGCCACGTTTTCCGCGAGCGTCATCGAACTCCAGAGCGCCCCGCTCTGATAGAGCACGCCGAAGTTTCTCATGATCGCCTGGCGTTCTTTCTCCCCGGCATCCCAGAAGCTTCTGCCGTCGTAGAGCACCCTCCCCTTTGTCGGCTCCTGCAGGCCGACGAGGCCGCGAAGAAGGGTGCTCTTGCCGCAGCCGCTTCCGCCCATGATGATGAAGATGTCCCCCTTATTCACCGTGAACGTGAGGTCCCCCTGGATCACCCGTTCACCGTAAGCGAGAGTAAGATCCTCGACTACAATATGAGGCTCCGGCTTAGCCATCTCTGCACGTCCGCTTCTCCCTCAGGGAATAGCAGGGGGTTAAATATGAAGAACGTGACACAAGACCGTGATCACCGCCATAGCCACGACGATGCTCACGATGCCTGTCACCACGGCCGAGGTGGTCGCCTCCCCCACCGCAGAGGCGCTCCTGCCGCACTGCATCCCGCGCATGCATCCTGAAAGCGCAACGAGGACCCCAAAGACCGCCGCACTGAAGACTCCCACCCAGAAGTCGTTGATATTCACCGACTCCCTGGTCTTGTTGTAATACTCCATGAAATTCAGATCGAGCATCGTTACGCCGATGACGAGGCCGCCCAGTATGCCCATCAGGTCCGCGTAGAGACTCAGGAGAGGCATCATGAGAAAGAGGGCGAACATCCTCGGCAGCACCAGGAATTCCATCGGCGGCACGCCGAGGGTCTTCAGGGCATCGATCTCTTCATTCACCTGCATGGTGCCGAGCCGTGCGGCAAAGGAAGCTCCGGTACGGCCCGCCATGATGATGCCGGTCATCACCGCCGCCAGGGCGCGCACCATGCCGATACCCACAAGGCTTGCGACATAGATCTCCGCTCCGAACATCCTGAGCTGGATCGCGCCGACGAACGCGAGGATGAGGCCGACAAGGATGCTGATGAGTGAAACGATCGGAAGGGCCTGGGCGCCTGATTCCTGCATCGTAAGAAGAAGGTCGGACGAACGGAATCTCGCCTTTCCGGTAATGAGTCTCATGAAGGCGATCGCCGCCTCGCCGATGAATGCGCTCATCTCGCGGCAAGACCGCCAGAAAACCAGGGCCGCCTCGCCCAGACGCTCCAGAACAGGCACCCGCGCCGATTCCTTTCGCGTCCCCTTTCTCTCCGGCACCGCGGAGGCGAGCGCCAGAAGGCGCTGAACGCCGCCCGGCAGTCCCTCCCTGTCTATATGGAGATGCGCACCCGAGCCGTAGTCGAGGATCCGGAGCAGGAAAGTGAGGAGGCCGGAATCCCAGTCCCCGAGATCAGGCGCATAAAATGACACCTGTTCGATCCCGGCGACGGCACGCAATTCCTCCCCGATCCTGCCGGCAGAGGGAACGTCTTTGCCGAGTACCCAGTCCCCTGCAAGGCAGATCTGCAATGTCCTGTCGTCCGGCCTTTGGAAACTCAGTTGGGGATCCACGTTTCTGGTTACAGGATAGCACGTAATCGAACCATGTAAAGTGCGGGGAATTGACAGCACCCTTCTTCGGTGCTAAAAGGGAGATAAAAGAACCTTTGCACGGTAAAGAGGTCAAGACGCTTAAGAGCACACGGGAGCGGCTTGACCTCTTTTTTTGCAGCTGGACCCAACACCACATCAATCCTTTGGACAAGGAGGGCATCATGAAAGGCATCGCGAAGAAGGTGTTATTCCCGCTTGTGGCCGTCGCTCTCGCCGCCTCGGCCGGATGTGCTCAAAAGGGAGTAAAGTATTCCGGATTCATGGAGTCCTACCCGGCGTTTGAACAGGGTCCCAGTGACGGTGTCGACCTGGTCTATGTGAAGAAGGGGGCTGACTTCAGGAGGTATAACAAGGTTATGTTCGATCAGGTCGTCTTCTATATGAAGGAGGATGCAGCGTACAAGGGCATCCAGCCGGAGGAGATGAAGGAGTTGGCTGATGCCTTTCACCTTTCCGCCATAAGGGCGATGGACGGTGCCTATCCCATAGTGGGAGAACCGGGGGCCGACGTATTGAGGGTGCGTGTCGCGATCACCGGCATCGAGCCGAGCAGTCCCGGCAGAAGCGGCTTTGCGACGGTGATGCCGATAGGTCTTGCCCTGAGCACCATAAAAAAAAGCACCACCGGAAAGCACACCGGCGTGGGGGGGGCGAGCATGGAGGTCGAGTTCCTCGACTCGCTGACGAATGAACAGCTTGCCGCCGCGATAGACGAAAAGGCGGGCTCAAAGCTCTCGGGGCTCACGAAGCTGGGTGCGGCCAAGGAGGCCTTCGAATTCTGGTCAGGCAGGCTCAGAATATTCCTGGATAAGGCCCACGGCAGGAAGGGGTAACCGGTACAAGGAGGAGTCATGATGAAGATCAAAGGAATGATCATGCGGTTGGCAGGCATGTTCCTGGTTGCGCTCCTCGCCCTGCCGGTCGGGACATCCGCGCAAGGCCCCGGAGAAGTGCCGTCAAAGACATTCCCCCGGGAGCAGCTGGACCAGCTTCTCTCTCCCGTCGCCCTGTATCCTGATTCCCTGCTCACCCAGATCCTGATGGCCTCCACGTATCCCCTGGAGGTCGTGAAGGCGACGAACTGGGTCAAACAGAACAAGGACCTCAAGGGCAGTGCGCTGACGTCCGCGCTCGAAAAACAGGAATGGGACCCGAGTGTCAAATCCCTGGTGAACTTTCCGCAGGTGCTTCAGATGATGAGCGACAGAATAGACTGGACCCAGAAACTGGGAGACGCATTTCTTGCCCAGAAAAAAGACGTGATGGATTCGGTCCAGAGGCTCAGGAAACAGGCGTATGCGCAGGGGAACCTGAAGACCTCGAAAGAGCAGAAGGTGGTCGTCGAAAAGGAGATTATCATCATCGAGCCGGCAAGCCCGCAGGTAGTATATGTGCCTGCCTATAATCCGACTGTCGTCTACGGCGTATGGGCATATCCCGCTTATCCGCCGTATTATTACTATCCGCCGGGATATGCGGCAGGCGCCGCTGCATTCGGCTTTGCCTCGGGCGTTGCCGTCGGAGCCGCCTGGGGCTATGCCTGGGGGCATTCCGATTGGCACGGCGGCGATGTTGATATCGACGTCAACAGGAATGCGAATATCAACCGGGATATCGACCGTTCCAAATACGAGGGCAAAGGCAAGCTGGACCAGTCCGGAAAGGGGTCGTGGCAGCATGATGCCGGCCACCGTCAGGGCGTCGCCTACAGGGACAACGCCACCGCCCAGAAGTTCGGCCAGTCGACCGGCCATTCGGGCCAGTCTCTCGCCAGGAAAGACCCCTCGGCTGCAGGCGGGTCGGGTCGCGGCGGGCGTGACAGCGCCTTCAGCGGCGGGCGGCAGGGCGGCTCTGAACGGCTTGCGAGTGAACGGGGCAAGATGAGCCGCAGCGCAGGTTCCGCTCCGCGCGGCGGAGGCGGCCGCAAGGGAGGCCGCAGGTAAGCGGATGCGGTTATCTTTCCGGGGAAATATACGGAGGTACATACGATGAAAGTAGATGGATTCCGAAGTGATAAAGTCTTATCTCTGGCTGTTTCCGTGCTGACGTTCATGGCCCTTGTCGTCGTGCCGGCCACCGGTTCGGCCGCCGTGTCCACACCGAAGCAGAAGGCATTCGCCTCGGCGGAGGATGCGGTCAGCGCCTTCATGACTGCGCTGAAGGACCATAATAAGAAGGAACTGTCGGCCGTCTTCGGCCCCGCGATGTCCGAACTCTCCTCGGGCGACGAGGTAAGCGACAGGGCGGACCGGGAATGGTTCATCAAGGCGTATGAGGATAAAAACTTTCTTGAAAAGAAGGACGACGGCGTGGCGATTCTCCAGGTGGGCAGTGACAACTGGCCTTTCCCTATCCCGATCGTGAAGAAGGGATCAGCCTGGTCTTTCGACACGGAGGCGGGCAAGGAAGAGATGCTGAACCGCCGCATCGGCAGGAATGAGCTGGGTGTCATCGAGGTGATGCACGGATACGTCAATGCGCAGCGGCAGTATGCGACCAGGGACCGGGAGGGCGGCGGGTCATACCCCTATGCCCAGCGGATCATGAGTACGCCCGGAAAGAAAGACGGCCTTTACTGGGAGGCGAAGAAGGGAGAGGAGGAAAGCCCGGCCGGTCCGTTTGTCGCAAAGGCTGCCAGGGAGGGTTACCGGAAGCCGAAGACAGACAACCCTTCGCCCTTTCATGGCTATTATTTCCGGATACTTACCAGCCAGGGCGATTATGCACAGGGCGGAGCCTATGACTATGTGATCAACGGCAATATGGTCCTTGGATTCGGTCTCATCGCGTATCCGGCGAAATACGGGGCCTCCGGGATAATGACCTTTATCGTTAATCAGCAGGGTGTTGTCTATCAGAAGGACCTCGGCAGGAACACGGGAAAGGCGGCCGCATCGATAAAGACGTACAACCCTGACAGCACATGGAAGAGGGTCGAGCGCACGGACGGACAATGATGTAGACGGAACGAAGATGGCAACAGACCCGAAGACGGCCGAGCCCCGCGATGTCACGCGTACGACGCTTGCGGTCCTTTCGATCGGCGCACTCATCGCCGCAAGCCTCTGGGTACTCTCCCCCTTTCTCATGGCGATTATCTGGGCCGCCATGATCGTCATCGCCACATGGCCGCTCCTGCTGACGGTGCAGGCCCGGCTGTGGGGCAGGCGCGGACCCGCCGTCGCGGCGATGACGCTGATGCTTCTGTTCATCATCGTCGCCTTCTTTTATCTCGTGGTTGCCGGAGTCATCGACAGGGTCGACGAGATATCGACCCTCGTAAAGTCACTCGGCTCCTATACGCTGCCACCGCCGCCGGACTGGCTCACCGGGATGCCGATAGTCGGTCCGAGGATCGTAGACCGCTGGGAGCAGTTTTCAGCCCTCGCCCCTGAGGAAGTCTCCGCCCGTATGGCGCCCTATGCCCGTCAGGCCGCCCGCTGGCTTATCGCCAAGGCAGGCAGTGCAGGATTGCTGATCGTCCAGTTCCTTATGACCGTGATCATCGCCGCGATCTTCTACGCCCATGGCGAGACAGCGGCAGCAGAGATCTGCAGATTCGCCCGCCGCCTGGCAGGGCAACGGGGAGAGGAGGCCGCGGTCCTGGCGGCAAAGGCGGTCCGCGGGGTGGCGCTGGGTGTCGGCGTCACCGCGATTGTGCAGGCGACCTTCAGCGGCATAGGCCTGGCCGTCACCGGCGTGCCGGCTGCGGCGTTATTGACAGGGGTGGTCTTCATGCTCTGCCTGGCGCAGGTGGGGCCGGGGCCGGTTCTGATACCCGCGGTGATCTGGGTATTCTGGAAGGACGGTGCGGTATGGGGGGGCGTGCTGCTCGTCTTTTCGATCCTGGCTGTCACCCTCGATAACGTCGTCCGCCCTCTTCTGATCAAAAAGGGAACTGACCTGCCGCTGGTGATGGTCTTTACGGGTGTAATCGGCGGCCTCGCCGCCTTCGGGGTCATCGGCCTCTTCATCGGCCCGGTGGTGCTTGCGGTCACCTTCACCCTTCTGAAGGCATGGGTTGCGGATAGCGAACATGAGGCTGATTGCGCCGAGGAAAAGGCGATGAATCTGCACGAAGATTGAGATCTAATCTTCTTCAGAAATCCCGCTGTGCAGACGGGGATGAGCATGGTGCTCATCCCCTTTTCAGACCGACGAAGCAGAACGATACGTCGGATCTCCCTCCACAGAGACAGACAGCCGTCGTCAATACCCGTCTTCGTCATAATTGCACGTGCCATCCTCGCAGGCCGGTATCTCCGTGTCCGTGAGTATCTGTGCGTACGGATTTCCGGTCCCGTCGGGGTTATGGTATTTTGGAGCATTCGCCTTGCCGTCAGGAAGATTTGTCGTCGGGGACCACCCGAAATCCGAGACCTCGCCCCTCTGTTCGACGATCCTGTGTTTGGATACCGTGAGCACCATGAGGTCGAAAGACCAGGTGATGCGGGCAGCTCCTTTGGGCGCCTGACCATTACCCTGATAGACCTTGCAATGCTCCTGTACGCTCTTCATCGCGCAGGCGACCGTATCATCGGCCACCGGGAAATGCGTGGCGACCGTGAGGCGCGGACGGGGATTGATCTGGCTGAGGAGGTACCCGAAGGCCCCCTGGGGAGAGTGGGAGCTGTTCTGGACCATCTGTAATTGGACGACACTGGGGTCAGTAGCTTCGGGAGGCTCGTCGGAGTACGTATTTTTCATGGCCCACACCTGGGCCGGAACGACCATTTCGTGGATAAACACGTCCACGCCCCCTCCACCGTTGATCGCCTGGTCCCTCGAGCGGATTTCGGGCTTGGTGTCACTCGTGTAGATCATCGACAGCCCCCTCCACTCGAGCTTGTAGCCGATCGAGCCCCTACGGCAATGGATCACCGGGAAGTGGGTAATCTTCACGCCGGTTTCCTTATTGTGGTAGGCGACGTTGTCTTCCCACTCTTCCCCATACTTCCCCCAGTCCAGCTCAATGGGGACCAGGGCATAGGCGTCGTCAGGAGGATCGTCCCCCACGGGAACAGGATCGACCGGCAGTCCCCAGCTCTCCCGGGTCGGAAATTCATAGTCCGGATAGCTTGTCGTTTGAAAGCTGAAGCTCTCCGAGTGCCAGCGGCAGGCCTTCCGGAGCGCATCGCAATAATCCGCCGTCCCGTCGTCATAGGGCCCCCAGGGCTTGCCTTCAGGATCGGTATAGGTGAAGTGCGACCTCCCGGGTCCCCAGACGTACAGGGGAGACTTGCGGTCTGCCGAGGGCCCGAAGCAGTAGATATGGGTCAGGTCGCTCATGTGGTCTCCGTGCAGATGGTTCAGGAATATCTTATTCATCCTGCCGAAACCGACATTCATGGCGCCGTAATTGGCGCACACACCCGAGCCGCAGTCGAAGACGAACTGGTCCAGGGGCATATCCTTCTTTTTGTCCCAGCCGACCTCCACAAAGATGCTCATCATCTGCTGCGCCCGGCGTACCGGGGGGATGCAGGAGCCCATGAACGTGATCCGCATCTCATTTTCGCCAAGCGGCGTGATGGTCGTCTTTGTGTGACGATCGAAAGGATGAAAGGGTTTGAGATGCTCGAAATAGGTATACCTCTGCGATGCAGGCTCGTTATGCCAGCTGCACGTCGGCCCGGGGGGGCAACTGCAGTCTTCGTTTCCCAGTACTTTGCCCGCGTCCAGGCCGACCATCGCACTTCCAAGTGCCAGTCCGCCCAGGGCCGCACCGGACGACTTCAACAGTGCCCGTCTCGTTAATCCTTTGAGCATCGCCTTCTTCTGAGCATCGCCTTCTTCGTAGGCTTCATGATCTCTTCTCCTTTCCTGCACGGTTTGTTTTGATGCTTCTTCTGCCCTTCCCAGCAGAACGCATCTTCCCCACACCGTTCCTGTCCATACTTCCTTTGGATGACTGCACAACTCGTGCAGAGAAATCCCTTTGTACAATAAGAAGGCCGAACCTGCCGAAAGAATGCTATCCCTTGCCATCTGCATCGACAAAGTCGGGATATAGCCTCCTGGCGCACTCAGGGCAGAGACCATGAGTAAACAGGGCATCGGAACGCTTGCTGATATACGATGCGATCTCCTGCCAGTACCCCTTGTCGTCCCTTATCCTTTTGCATGAGGCGCAGATGGGCAGCATCCCGCTCAATTGCCTCACCTTCGCGATGGCGTCTTTTAACTCACTGACCAGCCGCTCCCGCTCGGCGTCATGCCTCTTGCGCTCCGTTATGTCTTCAAAGACCGTGGCAAACTGACCCCTGGCAGGCGAAAACACCGAAATTCTGAAATGTCTGTTCATCGGCTCGAATACTGTCTCGAAATGCACAGGCTGCCCTGTAGCTGCCACCCTTTCATAGACGTCGATGAAGGGAGGCCGGCCCATACCATAGAGCTGTGACGCCTTACTGCCTATCGCATCTTTTCTCGCGATGCCCGTGTGCGACTCATAGGCCGGATTTGCATCCACAATCAGGTAGTCCGACGGCATCCCCTTTTCGTCGTAAATGATTTTATGAAGCGCGACCCCTTCGGCCATCGACTTGAACAGCGAGTGAAAACGCAACTCGCTTTCCCTCAATGCCTTTTCAAGGGATATGCGCGCGGTGATGTCTATGCCCATGCCGATAACGCACGGCATATCGTCGATGACCGTCTTCATCCCCGTAAAGAAAAAGGGGATGCTGACTCCGTCTTTTGATACCAGCTCTGCTTCGACAGAAGCCTGCCCTTTCGCAAGGACCTCCTGAATTTTCTGTCTCACGATCCGCCTGTCTGCTCCGCTAAAGAAATCCAGGCAGTGCCTCGCCAGAATCTCTTCTGCCGGGTATTCTGACAGGCGCTCCAGGTTCCTGTTCCACCGCATAAACCTTCCCTGCCAATCGAGGAGAAAGAAGAGTCCGGGCAGACTTTCAATGATCATTTCGGAAAATGAGATGTCAGGAGGAAGACCTGCGCATACGGGAGAAGCATCATTCTCGGCCGCGGTGCGGGTCTTTCGCCTCTCAGGACCCTTATAAGCGCCCCCTCTCCCCCGTATCGGGTCTATGCCAACGGTTACCCAGCCGCTGGAACGGCGAAATTTATTAATCTTATTTGAAGACAGGAGATGGTCCAGGAGAGGAGGATTTACTACCCCCCGATTATTGTCTTTGTACTCTACCTGTATCAGCATGTGTGATTTCCTTTTTTTGCGCAAATAAGAAGGCCGAGCATACCAAGGAATGTTATCCTTCGGCAGCTCGGCCATCTTTTGACAAGACCCGCCGCTTTCCGTCCCCTTCTTACGAAAGGTTTGGCTTTATCGAGACAATCTTATTGTTTAACTACTTCTTAGCATCAGGAAACCGTGGTGTCAAGTTATACCCGCCCCTCTTACGTTCGCGGCAGATTTTCTTATTGCTTAAACGAGGGTATTACTGGTAGAAATATATACGATCGATTTTGGATAAGAGAGAGATTAAAGAGTGTCGGACAGAGGGTTTCGGGGAAATAGCGAGCAGGAAGTCCTCAGCCCCGGCGACTTGACGGAGGAGAAATGAAGAACTCTTGGCTGCTTCTGCTTATATGTCTTCTCGTTGGGGTAGCATCATGCGGCAGCGACTCAAATCACGCAGAGAATGTAAGGGTCGTAATAAATGATATCCCGTTTCAAACCGAACAAAACCTGAGAATACCGTATACACTGCAAATGTGGGAATATGAAAAAGAAGGCCTCGTCCTGCAGCAAATTACCATACTGGACTACAACACAATGGCTGAGCTGATGAAGATTGGGAAAGCCGACTTGCCCAAAATATACAAGGAGCCGTTGCCCAGGAATCCCTTCTTTACTGTTGATAAGCTGTCCCACTACTATCTTTCCATTCAGCTTCCAATCCCTTTGGTACAATCAAAGCCTTCAAGGATATACCACCGGTTTACCTTTCTCAATACGGCTCAGAATAGAACCGTAACTATGGAAGGCGCGGCTTTTTCGCCACGGTTGACTGAGACCCCGCGGACGATATCGTCGCCACTGAAGGACAACAATCTGCTATTTATCAATCAATCCACGATGGGGTATCACTTCAACATGCTGTTTTTTGTAGGCGGCACTATCTTTAGCGGAGAAAGATTCGCATTCGACAGCCTTAAGATGAGCGCCGACTACTCCACCTTTTTTAACGGAGATCCGAAGGTCAATGAATCGTATTTCAACTACCGGGACACTCTCTATGCGGTCACCGACGGGACGGTGATAAGAATCAGGGACGGTCGGCCGGAAAATAACGGCGATGCGCATAATGTGCCCCTTAATTCGGTGGACGAATACGGCGGGAATTATTTAGTCCTCTATATAGGGGGCGGGCATTATGCGTATTATGCCCACTGCGTGCCTCACTCATTCCTGGTAAAAGAGGGAGACGCCGTGAAGGAAGGTCAACCCCTTGCGTTGCTCGGAAATTCAGGCAATTCAGATGCTCCGCATCTGCATTTCGAAATAACCGATGGACCCGACATTCTTTTCTCCAGCGGAGTACCCTTTGTATTGAAGCGGTATAGGAAAAACGGGGAGACAGGAAGCGGACCCGCAGTTCCAAAGGAAGTGACGAACTCGATGATGGAAGAATCTGCCGTGATCGGTTTTTGATTGACTAACGACGACAAGAAAAGACTGCGAACCATCGGATAAGGGGACAGGCTATACTCGGAAAGGCAACCTGTCCCTTCTATGGCCTTATCTCAACAATCGTACCGTTCGGCGCCAGCCTTTCAATTTCCTCTATTTCCTCATCGGTAACGGCGATACACCCTTTCGTCCAGTCGATGTCTGCGTGAAAGTCACCAACCCACGAGAAACCGTTTTTGATGCCGTGGATCATGACGTCTCCGCCCGGGGGAACACCCAGTTCTTTTGCCCGCCTTTTGTCTTTCTCGTTTGGATACGAAATATGCAGAGACAGGTGATAACGGCTGTCCCTGTTTCTTGAATCGATAACGTAGGTCCCCTCCGGGGTCTTGTTGTCGCCCTGCCGTTCCTTTGGACCCTGGGGGTTCCCCCCCAGGGCTATTTTATAGGTCTTGAGAACTTTGCCTTTTGAGATCAGCGTCAATCGTCGCTCCTTCTTCTCTATCAGAATCTTGTCCACCGGAGTCTTCCGGATAGCAAAGATCTCGTTCTCCCTGTTCCTGACCTCTTGCTCAAGCGCCGCGATCCTGTTGTGCAGGGTAGCTATCTCCTTCCCCCTGTCTGCAACCTCTTGCCGGAGGGTCTCGATATGTGATTGCTGCGCAGCGATCATCTGGTCCTTGACCGTGACATTGCGGATAGTGAATATCATCATCTCACTGTCCTTCCTGTACCCGCTCCCCGGGTAATCCCTTACGAGTCTCTGAAAACACTCCAAGGATTTCTGATAGTCCTTTTGTTCATTCCCGGGATACGCATAAATAATACCCATCTCGAAAAGGACCCTGTCTGCAGCCGCGGGATATCTTTCACTGATTTGCTCGTATTTGCCCAGAGAGGCCGGGTAGCTTCCCTGGCTGAAAAGATCATTCGCCTCTTTGAAGGTCTCATGAAGGTGGCTGCATCCGCAGAATAGAATTGGTGTGATGAAAATGACAAGAAGGACAGAGTTCAGACGATCACCTGACCTGCCTTGCTTTTTACCCAAAGCAATCATGTTCCTCCATAAAACGCCTCCCTCACCTCAGCCCCGCCAAAGGTCAGGCGAGGGACAGGAGGAAGCGGCAGGATCTCAAGACCCTGCCGCTTCCTTTCCGGGGCTCGAAAGTAATGCCAGCAACTCCTCCCTGGAATCGCCTTACTTCTTCATTGATTTCGCGAAAATTTCGTCAGCCTTTTTCGCCTTCTCGTCTGCGATCTTCGCCTTTTCCTCCGCGATCTTCTCCCGCTCCTCAGCCATCTTCAGGGCATTTTCGGCCCGGGTCGCGGCAGCCTCCGCCTTTAACGTGGCCGCATCCGCTGCCGCCCTGGCGGCCTGCGCATCCTGCGCGGCCTGGTCGGCCTTCGCACCAGTCTGCATTTGCTGCGACTGCACTTTTTCGAGGTCGCCTCTCGTTGCACAACCCACCGCGGTAATGGCAAGAACAACCATCAGGGAGATCACGAATAGACCCTTCTTCATCATCCAGACACCTCCTTTGAATTTCGTAAATGTCAAAACTATATATGAAGATGATTAAAGCCAGATGAACAGGAGATTAACTGTTTTTAATGATGGGCCGGCTCATCATTCGAGAAACCGGCTTTATTATGCGGAAGGCAGTCGGCCTGGGCGTGCGGGAAGGACCATGCCCGCCTATCTCTTCCTGACGGGTTGAACCAGTTTGCCATCTATATCCAAATCAATCTTGAGGCGTTTGATCGCATCTCTGGCCTCTCCGGCATCGTTAAATGGGCCGGCGATGACACGGAAGCCGACGTTATGCGATAAAACACTCGCCGGGATTTGCGGCCCCTGGTGGTTGATAAGGGCGGCAAGCCTCTTCGCGTCAATCTCATCAGCCATGTCGGCAGCCAATACAGACCACGCCTCTTTCTTCAGTTCCGGTATTTCCGGTCTGCCATATAAGGCGCGCGGGTGGCTGACTTCTATGGTTTCCTCAATCCCTTTTTCACTTCCCTGCCTGAGCCCGGACACGGCGACAGGGATCCCCCGGGCCTCGGCCAACACCTTTTTGACTTTGCCCCAATCCAGCGTACGGCCCGATTCCTTTTCAATCTTTCGCAATTTTGCGTACACCCTGTCAAACTCAGCAAGATCCACGTCTTCCGGAGGCGCATGAACCTCCATGTAGACCTTTCCCTTCAATTGACCTACGAGATATGGCTGGTTGACGATGTACACGGGTGTTTTGGCCGGAGTGTTCTCATAGAGTTTTTTCACGTCTTCCGGATAGAGTCTTATGCAGCCGTTGGTCGCCCTGAGGCCGATGCTGGCCGGCTTATTCGTGCCATGGATCAAATAACCCGACCTGCTTAAATACAGCGCGTATTCTCCCAGGGGATTTTGAGGCCCCGGCAGGACTGCAGGGGGCAGGGGATCCCCCTTTGCCCGATGATCTCTGGCGATCGAGGAGGGCACATGCCAGGTCGGGCGGATTACCTTGCGTTCGACATACATCTTACCGGTGGGCGACGGCCGCTCTTCGGTGCCTACCCCGACCGGGTAGGTCGATACCGTCATCAACTCTCTATCTCCCCTGAATTGAAAAAGCCTCATGGCGGCCAGGTTGATCACGATGTCTTTCCGGGGGGCGTCCGGCAGGATAAAACTCAGAGGCAACATGATACGTTCTCCCGCCTTCGGCACCCATCTGTCCACCCCTGGATTAGCCGCGCTGATCCCCTTTATCCCGAGGCTGAAGTGCCTTGCGATGTCCGGCAGCGTGTCCCCCTCTTCGAGCCCGATGAATGCCAAGCGGCCGATGACATCGTCTCCCTTTGCGACAGAAAACTCATTCCGTTCGATATTGTCTTCCAGATGTCCTGGGGCAGGCGGGTATTCCGTACGGACGCTTTTCGCAGCAGCACATCCAACGAGAGATGCGATGACGATACAAAGAACTACAAGACGAAGCCCGGGGGATACGGGTGACAGCTCCATGATTCGGCACATGGGTCAAATGTAGCATATCGGCAGCAACTCTTTCATGGAGAAAATTTAATAAACCATTATTCAGCAAGACACCGGATCATCCTGCCGCACGGGGCTTCAGACATCCGATTCCGGATTGACAAACAACGAAGTTATTCATAATCATAGAATTACATGCGAATGCCGCTTATTCTTCTTATTGTCTTTTCACTTGCCATACAAAATACCTGTCCGTCCCAAAAAAAGGAGGAATGTGACGATGCATAAACTGGCGTCTGTACTCAGCAGACTGATAAGGGAAGGCTTTACCTTTAAAAAGATTGCGCTCGTTGTCCTGTGTGTTGCGGCAATCGCGGGCACAGCCATCGCCCTTAGCTCGACCAGGGAAGGTCTGGTCGAATATATAGGGGCGCAAAAAGATATTTTCATCAGCGGCAAGGCCGCGAGCGTTGTATCCCTTGAGGACCTCGCGGGTCGAAAAGGCCTTTACGCCATGGGACCGATCGATGGGCTTGATGGGGAGATCACCATCTTCGATTCGAAGCCTTTCATTACCAAGGTACGCGGCAAGGACTATATTGTAGATAACACGCTGAAGCATGGCGCGTTCTTTCTCGTCTGGACGGAACAGACAAGATGGCAGGATGTGCCTGTTCCTGAGACGGTAAAGGGCTACGTGGACCTTCAGCAGTTCGTCAAGGACCGGGCAAAGGCAGCAGGGATCGATGTAACAAAGCCGTTTCCTTTCCTTCTTGCCGGCACGCCGGTCGAGATCAAGTGGCACATCAATGTAGACCGCACGGAAGGCAAACCCATTACGAATGAACTATTCGTAAAGTCAAAGGAACCGTTTATAACAAGGAACGAGCCTGTAGATATCATCGGATTCTATTCGGAGCGGCATTCAGGGATATTTCTTTCCCAGTATGCGCCTGCGATCAAAAAGGAATCAGGCATGAAGAATGCAATCCACCTGCATCTCGTGTCACGCACGAGCACGGCTGCGGGACATATTGATGACCTGACCCTCAATGAAGCCATGGTTCTTCGCCTGCCGAAGCTGTAGCCTATGCTCTGGGCGGCCTGGATCGGCAGGCCGCCCATGGAGTCTGATCGTTGTGCTGCAGGAAGAAGAGTGCGCCCTATTGAGGGGCGAATTCGATCGAGATTTCCGGGGCAGTCGTAATCTTCAGGCCTTTGATCGTCTTCAGGGCCTCCATCGTCTTGAGGTCGTCGCCCTTGGCTGCATCCATCTTCTCGTTCAGCTTCCGGAACCCCTCCTCGTCTGAAAGAAGAGGATCGAAGTCAATATCCATCAGCGTCACCTTCGACCCCTCCACATACGGGCTGTTCGTCCTGACGACCTTGCCTTCGACATCAACGACGATACCCATATGGAGACCCTTGAACATCTGTTTCGCCATGGCAACCTGCTCAGGTGATGACTCCGGAGACGGAGATGCCGGAGGCTCTTCGGCCGCCTGCTCCTTCGGCGCCTTCGGTTCGGGCGGCGGCAGGATGACCGTCAGCGTGGAGTTGCCGCCCGGCAGGCGTTTGAACCGGAACTTCAGGGCGTCCTTCGATGAGGCCCCGGGAGCATCCGTACCCAGCGCAGCACCCGGCTTGGGGTTCATGGAAAGCTGATTGATGTCCTTGAAGGCATACGTCACCCTGACGCCGACCGCTGTCTTCGTTTCGATCTTTTCGGCTGACACAAAGGTAACCCCCTGGCCCATGTCAGCGGCCTTGCCCTTGAGATCACCTTCCTTGAACGGGCCCTGCTCCGATGCCTTGGGCGCGGGCTTTGATGATTCCTTTTGCGCATCCGGCGCCGCATCCGTCTTCGATTCGGACATCGTCGCGCCCATCGCCTTTGCGATGCCTTCCATCATCTCTTTCATTGCCGTCGGATTCATCGTCATCGTCTGGACCATCGTCCCGCTGCCGTCGGCCCGGAGCCTGATCTCGGTCAGATAGGTAATGCAGCCGGTGAGCGACGAAGCAGCCACGGCGAGGCATATAACGCCGAGCATTCGTATGAAAGAGTGATAACCGCGGGGGATCCTGTTTTTCGACATGAGACAAGCATAGCAGGTACAGAGGAATATTTCAAAGCAGAATTTTGAAAGGATGAGCTGTGCATGCAATCAGAATTGTAGTAATACCCTGACAGGAACAACAACGATAAAGCGTCACTGCCTCGCTTCAGTCACTTCAGCGGCAGCCTGCCAGCCTCCGCCCATCGCCTTATAGATGTTCACGAGCGAAATGAAGAGAGAGGCGCGGTACTGGGCATAATTAAGCTCAGCGGGAAAGAGCTGTTGCTCGGCCTGAAGCACCGTCGAATACGGTGAATATCCCCCGTTGTACTGGAGACGTGCGAGGCGTACATACTCGCTGCTCGCCTTCACGAGCCGCTCCTGGGCCCGCATCTGCTCGATGAGCTTCCTGCGGGCTACCAGTGCGTTTTCCACATCAGAGAAGGCGCTCTGGACCGCTGCTTCATACTTGAGGAGCGCGGCCTTCCGGCCCGCCTCCGCCTGCCTCACCTGGCCTGCTATCGCTCCGCCCGTAAAGATCGGCCCGGTAAAGGAGCCCGCATAACTCCAGACACGTGCACGGCCCCTGAAAAGGTCCGACAGGTCGGAACTCGCGAAACCGAATGCGCCACTCAATGAAATGGTCGGGAAATAGAGAGCCCTGGCGGCCCCGATCTGGGCGTTGGCAGCGACAAGCTCCTGTTCGGCCTGCCGGATATCCGGACGGTTCACGAGTATGTCCGAAGGCAAACCGGCAGGGACTGGGGGCGCAACGAGCTCCCGTATGTTCTTTCCCCGCGAGATATGCCCCGGATTGCGGCCGAGCAGGATCGAGAGCGCGTTTTCGGTCTGGCTGATCTGCGATTCTATCTGCGGGATCGCGGCCGCGGCGGTTTCGTATTGCGTGCGTGCCTGCTCGACGTTCATCTGGGATACCTGGCCGTACTTGAATTGCAGCTCAAAGAGCCTTACCGACTCGGCGTAGACGGCGAGTGTCCGCTTCGAGATGACAAGCTGTTCGTCGAGTCCGAGCAGCTGAATATAGTCTCCGGCAACCGATGAGACGAGAGACAGAACCACGCCGCGCCTCGCCTCTTCCGTTGCCAGCAGGTTCGCCCGGGCAGCCTCGGTAAGCCGGCGTATGCGCCCCCAGAGGTCGATCTCCCAGCTCGCGCTGGCGAGTGTCTGGTAGGATGTCTGGGGGTTCGAGATGCCCTGCGGCACCGGAGTCGCGCCGAGCTCGCTGCCCCGCTCCTTTGTACCGCTTCCGCTGTATGCCACCTGCGGGAAAAGCGGAGACCTCGCCTGCGTAAGCACGGCAGCCGCCTGTTCAATATTGGCCGAGGCGATCCGGACGTTCCGGTTATTGGCGAGCGCCTCGGCGATCAGGCCGTCGAGCACCGGGTCCTGAAACTGTTTCCACCACTGCGTGCTTGCCGCATCGCGCACATCTTTCTCTTCGTAGAGGAAGGCAGCAGGGACATCGACCGGCGGTTTAACGTAATCCGGGCCGGACATGCAGCCGGTCAGCAGAAGGGCCAGGACGGCGAAAAGGGGCCGGTTCATATCAGCCTTCCTTCTGCTTCCCGTCCGGAAGATCATCCGGCGGGTCCGGCTGCGCTGGAACCGGTTCACCTGATGGTGATTCGTCCTTCTTCGTCCCGAAACGCTCGCTCATCCGGTCAAAGAGGTAGAACAGAAGCGGCACATAGAGCATCGCCAGGGTCGTCTCGCCGATCATGCCTCCGATTATCCCGGTCCCTATCGAATGGCGCGCATTGGCGCCCGCCCCCATCGCGACCGCAAGCGGAAGGCAGCCGAACGCGAAGGCCAGAGAGGTCATGATGATCGGCCGCAGCCTCTGCTCGCCCGCCTCGATCGTCGCCTCCATAATAGATTTCCCCTGCCTGCGCAGTTCGACCGCAAAGGAGACCCTCAGGATCGCGTTCTTCGCCCCCAGGCCGATGAGGACGAGCAGCCCTATCTGGAAGTAGACATCATTCTCAAGCCCCCTCAGCCAGTTGGCGGTCAGCGCGCCCAGGACGCCGAAGGGCACCGCCATCATCACCGAGCCGGGCAGGGTCCAGGACTCATACTGGGCGGCGAGGACGAGGAATACGATGACAAGCCCGAAGACAAAGGCTATGGCGGAGGTGCCCCCTGCCTTCTTTTCCTCGAAGGCGAGACCGGACCACCCGAAGGTGTAGCCGTGCGGCAGGACGTCATGCGCCACCTCCTCCATCGCAGCTAGCGCCTGACCCGAGCTGAATCCCGGGGCAGCGCTGCCGTTGACCTTTGCTGCGGGGAAGCCGTTGAAATGGGGCAGCAGGTCGGGGCCGGTCACCCACCGGGTCGTGACGATCGACGAAAGCGGCACCATCTCCCCCTGGCTTGAGCGCGTATAGAGGCGCGTCAGGTCGCCAGGGTCCTGACGGTATTTCGGCTCGGATTGGAGAATGACCCACCACACCCTGCTGAACTCGTTGTACTGGCTTACCGTCAGTGACCCGAACTGCGCCTGAATGGCGCTGTAGACGTCCTGCACCGGGACCCCGAGGAGGTTCGCCTTGTCGCGGTCCACATCCGCGCTGAGCTGTCTCGTCCTGGCCCGAAAGGTAGTGCTCAGGCCAACAAGCTCCGGCCGGCCGGCCGCCTTTGTGAGGAATTGCCTGGTGATCTCCTCCAGCTTCGCAGGCTCTCCCGCGGCCGTATCCTGGATCCAGAACTCGAACCCGCCGGTGGTGCCGATGCCGGGGATCGCGGGCGGGGCTATTGGGATGACCAGCCCTTCCCTGATTTCACGCGCCTCCCTGTTGAGGCCCATCAGAATGGAGCGCGCGTTTTCGGCACGGGCCTTCTTCACGGATGAATACCGCTCCTCAAAGGGCTTGAGCGTCACGAAGAAGCTCCCGGCATTTGTCTTGAAGCCGCTGTCCAGGAGACTATAGCCGGCGAACTGCGTGCGGTTCTCAACGCCCGGCAGCTTTGCGAAGATCCCGTCCACGCGCTTCGTCACCGCCTTCGTCCGGTCCAGGCTGGCCGCATCCGGCATGATGATCATCGCCATGACGTACCCCTGGTCCTCGTTCGGCACAAAACTTGTCGGAAGTATCGTAAAGAGGTGCACGATCGACCATACCAGCGCCGCAAGCACCACAAAGGCGATGATCATCCGGTTTATCACCATCGTCACCGCATTTCCGAACGATCGGGTGATACCGTCGACCCCGCGGTTAAACCAGGCGAAGAAACCCCGGGTGGGGGGCGTGGTGTGTCGCAGCAGGACCCCGCACATCGCGGGCGTGAGGGTGAGGGCTATGAAGCCGGATACGGCGACCGAAATAACGATCGTTATCGCGAACTGTTTATACAGCTGGCCGGTCGTTCCCGGCAGGAAGGCCGCAGGGATGAAGACGGACGCCATGACGAGAACGACCGCAACGAGAGAGCCGGATATCTCTCCCATCGCCTTTATCGTCGCCTCTTTCGGCGACAGATGGAACCTCGCCATATTCCGCTCGACGTTCTCGACAACGACGATCGCATCGTCCACGACCATGCCGATGGCCAACACCAGCCCGAAGAGGGTGAGAAGATTGATCGAGAAGCCGAGCGCCAGCATGCCGCTAAAGGTACTGATGAGGGCGACGACGATAGCCACGACGCAGATGATCGTGGTGCGGAAACTCTGCAGGAACAGGAAGACGACGAGCACGACCAGGACGATCGCCTCAAAGAGCGTCTTTTTGACCTCGTCTATCGACAGCCGCACAAAATCGTTTGTGTCGAGCGAGACGACGTAGTCGATCCCCTCCGGAAAACGGGACTTCATATCCGCAAGGGTCTTGCGGACCGCCTTCGAGACCGCCAGCCCGTTGGCGCCCGGCTGCTGGTAGACGGCGATGAAGGTCGCGGGGATGCCATCCAGGCTTGCATCGAGTATATACTGCCTGAGGCCGACCTCTGCGCGCGCGACGTCCTTCAGCCTCACGATCGCGCTGCTGTCCTGGCTGGCGCGCAGGATAATGTCTTCGTACTGTGCCGGCTGGGTAAAAGGCCTCTGCGTGACGACCGGGAAGGTCTGCTGCACCGGCCCTGCGGTCGGCTGCTGGCCGATCTGCCCCGCCCCGTACAGGGCGTTCTGTTTCGTGACCGCCTGCTGGATGTCGCTGGTGGTGATCCCCAGGGAGGTCATCCTGTCGGGGTTCATCCAGATGCGCATCGCCTGGTCCGGCACGCCCATGATCTGGGCCTGTCCGGCGCCGGGCACGCGCTTGAGCGCGTCGAGGACATAGACATTCGCATAGTTGGCGACATATTCGCTGCTGTAGCGCTCCGCCTTTGAGAAGACGCCGATCAGCATCATGATCGACGAGGCCTTCTTCTGCACCGAGACACCCTGTTGCGTTACCGCCTGAGGCAGTTGGGGGAGCGCAAGATTCACCCGGTTCTGCACCTGCACCTGCGCGATGTCCGGGTCGGTGTTGAGGGTGAAATAGACGGTGAGGCTCAACTGCCCGTTGGAGGAGCTCGTCGACGACATGTATAGCATGTTGTCGACCCCGTTGATCTGGGCCTCGATCGGCGCGGCGACGGAGTCTGCCAGCGTTTGTGAATCGGCCCCGGGGTATGTGGCCGAGACCGTCACCTGCACCGGCGTGATGGTGGGGTACTGCTCGACAGGCAGGCCGGCCATGGCGACGAGGCCCGCAAGACAGATGATCGTTGCGATCACCGTCGCAAAGATCGGCCTTTCGATAAAGAATTTGGAGAACATCGCCCCGGATTCCTATCTCGCGGCCCTGTCGTCAGCGGCCTTCGACACGGCACCCGCCGGCTCTGCCGCAGCCCCGGCTTCACGCGGTTTCACCGTCACCGTCATACCGGGCCGGAGGGTGAGTCCCCCATCGACGACTATCTGCTCACCAGCCTCAATGCCCTCGGATATGAACCAGTCGTCTCCATGCCATTGGCCGACCACGACCGGCCGCTGCTCCGCTTTGCCGTCCTTTCCAATGACCCAGACGAAGTGCCCCTTTGATCCCTGTTGCACCGCCCGCTGGGGCAGCAGGATCGCCTTCGGCCGTATCGCCCCCTTCAGCCTGACGCGTACATACTGGTTCGGGTGCAGAACACCCTTCGGGTTCTCGACAGTCGCGCGGAGGAGGAAGGTGCCGGTCTGCGCGCTATAGGACGGCTCGGCAAACGTTATCCGGCCCGTATACGGGTAGAGGGAGCCGTCTACGAGGATGACCTCGATCTCGTAGTTTTGACCACCGGGCGCCCGCAGCAGGCCGCGACCAAGCTGGTCCCGGTAGCTCTGCATCTCATTTTCGGAGAGGCTGAAATTGACCCAGATCGGCGAGAGCACCGCAACCGTGGTGAGGAGGCTGTTCTGGGTGCTGATATAGGTGCCGTCGGTCTGGAGGGCGGCACTGCTGATGCCGTTCACCGGCGACGTGATGGTCGTGTAGGAAAGATTCAGCCTCGCTGTTTCGACCTGCGCCTTCGCCTGCTCAACGTCCGCGGCCGCGGACTGGTAGCGGCCGGTCGCATCGTCGAGGTCCTTCTGCGAAAGAGCATTCTGCTCGGTAAGCGGCTTGGTGCGCTCCAGGTTCAGACGGGCGGTTTCAAGCGCGGCCTCCTGCTTGGCAAGGGCCGCCCTGGCCTGGTCGAGCTGGACCCGGAAGGGTTTGGCGTCCATCTGGAAAAGCACCTGCCCTTCCCTCACCGCCGACCCCTCGGTGTACATGCGCCTGTCGAGGAAGCCGCTCACCCGCGCCTGTATGTTGACGAGATGGGAACTCTGCGTCTGAGCGACGTATTCGAAGGCGACCGGTACATCCCTTCGCACCGCCTCCATCACCGAGACAACGGGGGGGGCGGGAGCCGGTGCCTTCTTATCTCCCCTGCACGCCGGAAGGACAAGGCCGGCCGCAATAATTGTTACCGCTATAAGAACATCCTCACGCCATGAAAGATACCGTGCTCGTCTCTGCTCCATCGGCAGGTCCCCTCTTTCAAAGCGCCTGTGTTCCCCTTAAAAAAAGCGTATCATCTTTAGACAGTAATGCAATCGATTTTTGGAAGAGCCGGTACTCTGCCCGGTTATGTCTTCTGAAATAGAGTAAGATTCAGAATCCCGGCGCACCCGTCGGCGCCAGGTCCCAGTACGTGACAGAGCCTTCGTGCCACTTGACGAACCGTGCATTTCCATCCTGTGAGACAACGACAACAAGTGCATCATGCACCTCGCGGCAGAGTCGATAAGCGGCACGGTGGCGGGTGCCGACCTCTTCGATCAGTTCCTGTCGCGTGAGCCGCCCTTCTGCATCGAGGGCATGGGTAATGGCTTCACCTTCGTCATCTTCTCCGGTAATCACTCCGCCGAAGCCGAGGAGGTCCTGACGCTTGGTCATGACCACGGCCCCGTCAACGGCGGAAAGCGCGGCGATGAAATGGGCAAGGTCGAAAATCGCCTCATCGAGGAGCGCGATCTCCTCGCTCCGGCTGGTAACGTATTCCTGCCAGCCGACCACCTTCGCGGAGTTGTCCGACTCTCCGTGGAGTTCGGCAAAGGTGTTCATGATCCTCAGGATGAGGGTGCGAAACCGCTGCCGCGGCTCTTCTTCACGGAACTGGTACTTGAGGGAAATGTGGCGGTCCGTATCGGCCGGCAGATAGACCAGCATCCCGCCGTGTCGGGAGTCCCGGATCAGGCTGACGATGCGGCGCGCAACCTGCTGGGCGATAAATCTGCCGAATTTCGGGTCAAGGGTCGCCCAGGGTTTCTTCGCCCGGCTGCGGGCGGCCTCGTGCATCTCCCAAATCTCGGAGCGCGTTGAGGCGAAGCTCTCGGCAAACCATGGCGCAGAGAAGATGTCGAGCGCCGGGCAGCCGATCTGCCCGCCGTTCAGGGAGGCGACCATCTCCGGGCCTATGCTCACGGAGATACGGCCGGGGCCTATTACATGGATAACGGGAGACCAGGGAAGCGGGGGAATGGTCTTCGTGCCGCCGGTAATCGGCTGCATCCAGCGGGTTCCCGAGTGGACCATGCCCCAGATCTGCGCTTCCCCCTTATGATCGAGGGCGACGCCGATCAGTGCCCGGTAAAAATCAGCCGCCGGAGCAAGACGGCACAGTTCGTGTTCGGTGAAGGGCCGTGTACCGGAGAATTGAAGCCGGTGCAGTCCGATGGGAGGGCCTTCGTCAGGAAGAAAGAGGCGATGGTCGCGGAGGATGAGCCGAAACATTACCGGCCGTTCTTCCTCCCTCATCAGGCTCGCCTGATAGCAGGTCGAGATCAGGTTCTCCAGTATGCTCCGATCGGGCAACCCGGCAGAAGGATCGATCCCGATCGAGACGAGTCGCTCCCTGAAAAGCGGATCTTTCCATCTTTCGAGGATGAAGGAGACAAGCTCCCGTGGATATGCATGAAGACAAACCTGCTCGAAATTCTCTTTGGACATTGCTATTCTTCCTGCCCCTGAAGGATGATGCACACCTTGCCTGCATCCTCTCTTCCGTCCATTCGGCGCTTCGGACCTAAAGGAGATCTGTAAGGACATCTTTCATTCATACCTGGATTATATCGTCATCCCCGCTCTCCGTATAGGGCGCTCTCTCCGTCCTTCCTTATTGGAAGGACGGCCGGATGTTTCTTGTAGACATGCATCGCATAGAGCGATATAGTGATTGCAGGACCGTACAAACCGACGGAACACCTCGGGGAACACGCAAAAATCCAGGCAGGGGGCGACACGTGAAGATCCTTTCTCCCAGCAGGATGGAACGATGCATCGGCTGCCACTCCTGCTCCCTTGCCTGCGCCCGCCTCGTCCACAAGCTTCTTTCCTGGGACGCCGCGGGGATCCGCATCATGTCCTCAGGCGGGCTTTCAAGCGGTTTTGAGGCAAGGACCTGCCTAGCCTGTGACCCTGCTCCCTGCGTCGACGCCTGTCCCACGGGCGCGTATTCCCAGCGCAGGGGCGGAGGAGTGATAACGAGGATGAAGCTCTGCATCCGCTGCGGGAAATGCGCCCCGGCCTGTCCTGTTGATGCGATCTATCTCGACACCTCGGGACAGCCCTTCGTCTGCATCCACTGCGGAAGATGCGTGCCCTTCTGTCCGCACCAGTGTCTCGAGACGATCGATGCCGCCCAGGGGCATCATCCGGGGGTTGCCGAATGATCAGGGAACATTTCAGAGTGATGGTCGTCGATCTCGCGGCGGGGAGCGGGAATCCCGTAGACCTCGAAGGAAGGGATACTCTGGCAGGCGGAAGCGGTCTGGCTGCGGAACTCTTCTCGCGATACGGCAAACCCGGCGGGCGATGGGATGATCAGGATCAGCCGCTGATATTCGCGATCGGTCCCCTGACCGGCTACTTTCCACTCATGAGCAAGACGGTCTGTTCCTTTAAATCGCCCTATCACAACCAATATACCGAAAGCCACGGGGGCGGACGCTCCGCGCTCTGCCTGCGCTTTGCCGATCTCGACGCGCTGGTGATCACCGGAAAGGCGAAGCGGCCCTCCTGCCTTACGGTCGGTTCCCGCCATCTCGAACTCAAAGACATCAGCTACCTGTGGGGCGCTGATGTGTATGCCACCGGGAAGATGCTCCGCCGCGCGGAAAAAGGTTCAGGGCACCGGAGCATTCTCCGCATCGGCCCTGCCGGGGAGAGCGGCTCCGCGATGGCCTGCATAAACGTCGATTCCTACCGGCATTTCGGAAGGCTCGGCGGAGGCTGCGTCATGGGCAGCAAGAACCTCAAGGCGATCGTGATCCATGGTGACGCCGTGTTGCCCCTTCCCGAAAACAGGGAATACCCGGCTGTTTTCGATGAGGTATATAAGAAGCTCACCGCAACCGATATGATGAGCAAATACCACAACCTCGGCACGCCGGTGAACATGGCGGTGCTCAATGAGATCAAGTCCCTCCCTGTCAGAAATCTTCAAAAGACGAGCGATCCCGCGATAGAGGGCATTACCGGAGAGACCTTCGCCAGGGACGCCCTGCTGAGGAATGCGGCATGCTCGGGCTGCCCCATCGGCTGTATTCACATCGGCTTTGTACGTGAAAAGTTCATGGAAGAAAACCAGTATCTGTACCGGCAGGTGTCCTATGATCATGAGCCGATCTTCGCCGCCGGGGCGATGCTCGGGGTGAACGACTGCTTTGCCGTGCTGTCGCTCCTGGATGCAGCGGAGAAGATGGGTATCGACGTGATGTCCTGCGGCGTCGCCCTGGCCTGGGCGACGGAGGCGTCCGAGAAGGGACTTCTTTCAGAGAAGGAGACGATCATTCCCCTGAGATTCGGAGACCCGGCCTCCTACAAAGAGGCGATCCGTCATCTGTCCGTCGGGACGACTGACTTTTACCGGCTGCTTGGACAGGGCGCGCTGAAGGCCGCGGCCCGCTACGGCGGGGCCGAGTTCGCCTGCGTGCTGGGACAGGAGATGGCCGGGTATGCCACGGGCGAGGTATTCTTCACCTCGCAGGCGCTCGGCTTCAGGCATTCGCATCTCGATTCAGCAGGATACTCCTATGACCAGAAACACAAGGCAAAGGATGTGAAAGAGGCGGTCGATTTCCTCCTGGAGGACGAACGCGGCAGGGCATTCCTGACCTCGATGGTCTCCTGCCTTTTTGCCCGGAACGTCTATACGGATGAACTGCTCGGCCAATGCCTGACCGCGGTGGGGTACGGCGCTCTCGCAAGCAGCATGAAAGGCGTGTCGCTTCATATACAGAAACTCCGCTGGAAGGCGCGCATGGCAACCGGCTTCGACCCCGACGGCGTCACCGTGCCGAAACGCTTTACCGAGGTCGTGACGGAGAGCGGTCCGGTCGATGCCTCGTATCTTGAGGAACTGAAGAACGAGTATGCAGGGCGCATCCGTCAATTGGCAACCGACGCGGGGCAGTAACGGCGAACACCGGATTCTCACCGTCAGGAGAAGATGACATGAAGAAGAAAACCGTTCGAAAGAATGTGCCGGACGAGGTCGAACTCGTTGACAATGTCCGGAGCGGCCTCGGCCTCAGAACGCTGTGGCACGACTACGTCGACAACCTCATCTGTGTTCAGGGGCGGGGGATCCCCGAGGTGGCGACGCCGAACGACCGGTATATGGCGTTTGCCTATACCGTGCGCGACCGGATGATGTACAACGCCGCCCATGCGCTTCATGCCTACATGAAAAAGGATTTCAAGACCGTCTGCTACCTTTCCGCCGAATTTCTCATGGGTCCCCATCTCGGGAACAATCTTATCAACCTCGGCATCTATGATGGGGTGCGGGATGCGCTTAGGAAGGCCGGGTACGACATAGAGGAGGTTCTCGAACAGGAGGAAGAACCCGGGCTCGGCAACGGAGGACTCGGACGCCTCGCGGCCTGTTACCTCGAATCAATGGCCAGTCTCGAAATCCCGGCCATAGGCTACGGGATACGGTATGAGTTCGGCATCTTCGATCAGGACCTGCGTGACGGCTGGCAGGTCGAACGCACGGACAAATGGCTGAGGTTCGGAAACCCCTGGGAGATAGCCCGGCCTGAAAGCGTCCTCGCCGTCAAATTCGGAGGCCATACGGAACCGTACCTGGACAAACAGGGACACTATCGCGTGCGCTGGGTGCCTCACCATATTGTGAGGGGTGTTGCCTATGACACACCGGTGCTCGGCTATAGGGTCGGCACCTGCAATATCCTCCGGCTCTGGAAGGCGGAGGCGACGGAATCCTTCGACCTGCAGGCCTTCAACCACGGAGACTATTACCGCGCGGTCGAAGACAAGGTGGTCTCGGAGAATGTGACGAAGGTGCTGTACCCCAACGACGAACAACTCCAGGGCAAGCAGCTGCGGCTGGAACAGCAGTATTTCTTCGTCTCCTGTTCGATGCAGGACATGATCCGCATCCATCTCCGGAGGGGAAAAGACCTCGGAACGTTTCATGAGACATACGCGGTCCAGCTTAACGACACCCATCCCTCCATAGCGGTCGCCGAGCTCATGCGCCTCCTTGTCGATGAGCACCGGATGGACTGGGATAGCGCATGGCGCATTACGGTGAATACCTTTGCCTATACCAACCACACCCTGCTGCCCGAGGCGCTCGAAACCTGGCCCCTTCCGATATTCCGTGAGCTTCTCCCCCGGCATACCGAGATCATCTTCGAGATCAACAGGAGGTTTCTCGACGAGGTGCGACAGAGATATCCCGGAGATGAAGGGCGGGTGGCCAGACTCTCGCTGATCGACGAAACCGGCGGCCGCTCCGTACGCATGGCCCATCTCGCCTGCGTCGGCAGCCATGCAGTGAACGGGGTGGCGGCATTGCACACTGAACTACTAAAGAACACGCTCCTCAGGGATTTCCATGAACTCAGCCCCGGGAAATTCAGCAACAAGACGAACGGCGTCACGCCGCGCCGCTGGATGGTGCTGAGCAATCCGGGGCTGGCACAGCTGATCGGCGACAAGATCGGCACCAACTGGATCAGGGATCTCAACGGGTTAAGGAGGCTTGAAGAGTTTGCGGACGACGGGGAGTTCCGCCGGGAGTGGCAGCGCGTGAAACTCGACAACAAAAAGAGGCTCGCCTCGCGCATCAGGGAGACGACCGGCATCGTTACCGACCCTGACACCCTTTTCGACATACAGGTGAAGCGCTTCCACGAATACAAGCGACAGCACCTCAATGTCCTCCACATCATCTCCCTGTATCTGCGCCTCAAGCGCGACCCGGGCATCGATATTACCCCCCGTACATTCATCTTCGGCGGAAAGGCGGCGCCCGGCTATTTCATGGCAAAACTGATCATCAAGCTGATCACCTCGGTCGCAGAGGTGATCAATGCCGACCCTGATGTGCGCGGCCGGCTGAAGGTCGTCTTCTTTCCCGACTTCAACGTGAAAAATGCTCAGAAGATATACCCTGCCGCCGACCTGTCTGAGCAGATCTCGACAGCGGGGAAAGAGGCCTCGGGGACGGGAAACATGAAGTTCGCCCTCAACGGCGCCCTTACCATAGGCACTCTCGACGGCGCGAATGTCGAGATACGGGAAGAGGTCGGACCGGAAAACTTCTTTCTCTTCGGGCTCACGGCAGGCCAGGTGCAGGGGGCGAAATCCGGAGGATACAACCCGTCCTCTTTCTACGCCTCAAACCCGCTGCTCAGAGAGGTGATCGAGCTTATACGTGGCGGCCACTTTTCACCGGGTGCTCCGGACCTCTTCAGGCCGCTCCTGGACACCCTCACGGGACACGACGACTATATGTTGTTTGCGGACTTTCAGTCGTATATAGACCGTCAGGCAGAGGTCGGGAAGGCCTACCGCGACAGCGAACGCTGGACGCGGATGTCCATCCTGAACGTTGCGAGGATGGGAAAATTCTCCTCTGACCGGGCGATAAAAGAATACTGCCGGGATATCTGGAAGGTGGTCCCGATAAAGGTGGACATGTCGGGAAAAGTGGAGTGGGAGTTAAGGAAAAGGGACGCGAGTGCCCCAACTACCTGACCTCGGAACCGGGTGCAAGAGATGAAACAATACGCCGTGAGCCCTGGCCGGCGCTTTCCCTTCGGGGCGACCGCCGACGTCAGGGGGACGAACTTCTCGATATGGTGCCTTCTGGCGACGGGGGCTGAACTGCTGCTGTTCGAGAACAGCCATAGCCGAGCGCCCTTCCAGACGATTACGCTCGATCCTCTCAAAAACCGCACGTATTACGCGTGGCATGTGTACGTGGAGGAATTGCCGCCCGGGATTCACTATGCATGGAGATTCGCAGGTCCTGATGATGTGCGCAGATCGGGTCTGCGGTTCGACAGGCAAAAGGCGCTCGTCGACCCCGCCGCGCGGGCTGTCAGCGATCTGCTGTGGGACCGGGAACGGGCAAGCAGGCCCGGGGACAACTCCGTTGCCTCGATGCGCGGCATCGTCGTGCCTGCCGATACATACGACTGGGAGGGCGACCGGCCCCTTGACCGGCAGCCTGAGCAATCGGTCATCTACGAAATGCACGTAGGCGGGTTTACGCGCCATGCCTCCTCAGGGGTAAAGAATCCAGGCACCTTTTCAGGGGTGATAGAGAAGATCCCCTATCTTCAGTCACTCGGGGTGACTGACGTCGAGCTGATGCCGGTGATGGCATTCGATGAACAGGATATCCCCGAGGCTGCAAGGGCCCGGGGCCTGAGGAATTACTGGGGTTACAGCACGCACAGCTTCTTCTCGCCGCACCCGGGTTACTGCATGTCGCCCGAGAAGGGGACGCATCTGCGCGAGTTTCGCGACATGGTGAAGGCCCTTCACCGGGCAGGCATCGGGGTGATCATGGACGTCGTCCTGAACCACACGGCCGAGGGCGGCTCCGGCGGGCCCACGATCAATTTCAAGGGGCTGGGCAACAGGGGCTTTTACCACCTCGATCCGAACGACGGCAGCATCTACCTCGACTATACCGGCTGCGGCAATACCGTCAACTGCAATTTCCCGATCGTGACCGCGTTCCTCATCGAGTGTCTCGAATATTGGGTGAGCGAGATGCACGTCGACGGCTTCCGCTTCGACCTTGCGAGCGTTCTCGTTCGGGGGCATGACGGGAAACCGCTGCATTATGCCCCGATGCCCTGGTATATCGAGCTCTCGGACGTCCTCGGAAATACGAGGCTGATCGCCGAGGCATGGGACGCGGGCGGACTCTATCAGGTCGGGGACTTCCCGGGTTTCCGCTGGGCGGAGTGGAACGGCAGGTACCGGGACGTGATCAGGCGCTTCGTCCGGGGAGACCCCGGCATGATCGGCGAGGTCGCAACGCGGCTTTCGGGAAGCAGCGACCTCTATGAATCAGAGGGCCGCCTGCCCATGAACAGCATCAATTTCATCACCTGCCACGACGGCTTCACGCTCCGGGACCTCGTCAGTTACAACGTGAAGCGCAACGATGCGAACGGCGAGGGAAACCGCGACGGCAACGACGACAATGGCAGCTGGAACTGCGGGGCGGAGGGAGAGACGGACATGCCCGGAGTACTGAAACTGAGGAGACAACAGGCCAAGAATTTCATGGTGCTCCTTCTCCTGAGTCAGGGCGTGCCGATGATACTTTCAGGCGACGAGGTACTCAGGACCCAGCAGGGCAACAATAACGGTTATTGTCAGGACAACGAGATCGGCTGGTTCGACTGGAGACTGACAGGGGAGAACAGGGATATCCTCGGCTTTGTGACCGGAATGATAGGCTTTCGCAAAAGACACCCCTCCCTCATGAGGAGCCAGTTCCTGACCGGACGGAAGGGCGGCGGCGGCCTGCCGGACATCGCATGGCACGGTCTGAAGCTCAATGACCCGAACTGGTCCGACCCCGGGGCCCGGGTACTTGCCTGTACCCTTGGCGCGACGGGCGAGTCTGAAGAGCATCTCCATATCATGCTCAACATGTCCGACAGCCCGGCACGAATGGAACTGCCGGTTATCCCGGGCCGCAGATGGCATCGTGCAGTCGACACATCCCTGCCCCCGGCCGCAGACATCCTTGCTGCCGCCGATCAGCCGAAGATTGAGGAACATTCCTATACGGTCGCCCCGCGAAGCGTGGCGGTGCTGGAGGGAAGATGAGGCCGGAGAAGAACATCCGGGGAAGGAGCGCTCATGATTGAGAAGATCAGAGGGATGTTGGGAAATGAGTCGCAAAGTCTGCTGGAGCATACGTGCAGGACGATTCCGAAGGACCAGATCCATACGCCCGGACCTGATTTCATCGATCGCCTGTGGGCGGGTTCGGACCGGAAGATCACCGTACTCCGGAATCTGCAGGCCCTTTATGCCGCAGGACGTTTGTCCGACACGGGATATCTTTCCATACTCCCGGTCGATCAGGGGATAGAGCATTCCGCAGGCGCTTCCTTCGCGCCGAACCCCGCATATTTCGATCCTGAGCAGATCGTCCGCCTGGCGATTGAGGGGGGATGCAATGGCGTAGCTTCCACGTTCGGCGTCCTCGGGGCGGTCGCCCGCAGGTACGCGCACAAGATCCCCTTCATCGTTAAGATCAACCACAATGAGTTTCTCACCTATCCCAACAAGTTCGACCAGATCATGTTTGGCACGCTGAAGGATGCGGCGGAGATGGGGGCCGCAGCCGTAGGAGCCACGATATACTTCGGCTCTGCGGAGTCGGGCCGTCAGATTATCGAAGTCGCCGCAGCCTTCGATGCGGCGCACCAGCTGGGCATGGCGACGATACTCTGGTGCTATCTGCGAAACAACGCCTTCAAGAGCGGCGGAATCGACTATCACGCCTCGGCCGACCTGACCGGCCAGGCAAACCATCTCGGGGTGACCATCAAGGCGGATATCATCAAGCAGAAACTGCCGGAGAACAACGGCGGATTCAAGGCCCTGAACACGAAGGAAAATCCCTACGGCAAGACGGACGAACGCGTCTACTCCGGGCTTTCCTCCGATCATCCCGTCGACCTCGTCCGTTACCAGGTAGCGAACTGTTTTAAGGGGCGGGTAAGCCTCATCAACTCCGGAGGCGCCTCTGCAGGAAAGGACGACCTGGCGCAGGCTGTGCGCACCGCCGTTATCAACAAGCGCGGCGGAGGGGCAGGACTCATATCGGGGAGGAAGGCCTTCCAGAGGCCGATGAAGGAGGGCATAGAACTGCTCAACGCGATCCAGGATGTTTATCGGTGCCGTGAGGTCACGGTTGCGTGAGGCGGTCGGCTTGGGATATGATTCCCTAGACTGTTTTCGATAGGGGGAAGACCACATATGCCGCAGGGACTCTACATAATGAGCGAAGAGCCGCAGGCCGGAAAATCCGCGGTGATGCTCGGTCTGATGGAACTTCTCTCAAGAAGCGGAATGAGGGTCGGTTTTTTCAAGCCGCTCGTCAGGTCGGGCCAAAGACGCGACCGGGCGATCGAACTTGCCGCGCGCCGTTATGACCTCACCCTTTCATACGAGAAGATGTTCGGATGCACGGTCGAGGAGGCCGGCTCCCTGATCACCAATGACCGGTACGACGAACTGCTTGCCTTGATCCTCGACAAGTACAAGGCGCTTGAGGACGCATGTGATTTTATCCTTTGCATGGGTTCCGATTTTACCGGAGCGGCCCCCTTCCCCGCTGAATTCGACTTCAATATGGACGTGGCCAACAACCTCGGCTGCCTTATCATACCGGTGGCAAAGGGTTGCGGAAGAACGGCCCAGGGTGTCGCGGGAACGGTAAACACCTTCCTTGAGTCGCTCGAAAAGCGGCATTGCGATATCCTCTCGATCATCGTCAACCGGGTCGCGCCCGACCAGGTGCGGGAATTGTCGGAAAGACTGCCCGTGATCACCCGTGATACGCCTTTTTTCATCGTGCCTGAGATCGAAACCCTCGGCAGGCCGACGGTCGGTGAAATTGCGGCGGCCCTGAATGCCGTGCCGGTCATCGACGGCACGGAGAACCTTCATCATGAGGTCGCGCACTTTACGGTCGCGGCGATGGAACTGCCCCATTTCCTCGATTACCTGAAGGAAGGAAGCCTCATCATCACCCCCGGCGACCGCTCGGACATCATTCTCGGGACCCTGCTCGCGGACGCCTCGGGAACCTATCCCCACATCGCGGGACTCCTGCTGACGGGAAACCTGATGCCGGCGCCGCAGGTCAAAAGGCTTATCGAAGGGCTGAATAAGTCGTCGGTCCCGGTCTTGAGCGTCGAAACCGATACGTTTACCACCGCAATGCGGGCGAACTCGGTGGAGAGCAGGATCACTCCCGGCGACACGCGCAAGATCGCGGCAGCGCTGGGCGTCATGGAGGCGAATATCGACTTCCCCGGGTTGGGGAAGCGCCTTTCGGTGACCCACTCGTCCCGTGTCACGCCCCTCATGTTCGAATACAAGCTTATCCATCAGGCGAGAACCGACCGAAGGCACATCGTGCTGCCGGAAGGGACGGAAGAGCGCATCCTGCGCGCAGCCGAAATCCTGCTGCTCAGGGATGTCTCCGACATTACACTCCTCGGGAACAGTGACGAAATCCGGCAGAAGATCAGGGCGCTCGGCCTATCTATCGAAAAGGCGAACATTGTCGATCCCGCCGTCTCGGAGATGCGTGAGACCTTTGCGAATACCTATTATGAATTACGCAAACACAAGGGCATTTCCCCTCAGATGGCCCACGACGCCATGTCAGACGTGAGTTACTTCGGTACGATGATGGTGTATCACGGCCATGTGGATGGTATGGTCTCGGGCGCGGTGCATACGACACAGCACACGATCCGGCCTGCCCTGGAGGTCATCAAGACAAGGCCGGGATGTTCAATCGTATCCAGCGTCTTTTTTATGTGCCTGGAAGACCATGTGGCCGTCTTCGGCGACTGCGCGGTCAACCCGGACCCCTCTGCGCAACAGCTTGCCGACATCGCCATAAGCTCGGCAGATACAGCGCGGGCGTTCGGGATACAGCCTCTTGTCGCGCTGCTGTCCTACTCCACAGGAGAATCCGGGAAGGGCGAAGACGTGGACAAGGTGAAGGAAGCGACCCGGATCGCGCGGGAGCTTCGTCCTGATCTGAAGATCGAGGGGCCGATCCAGTACGATGCGGCGGTCGACGAGGGCGTTGCCCGCTCGAAGATGCCGGGCAGCGAGGTCGCAGGCCACGCCACGGTGTTTGTCTTCCCTGACCTCAACGCAGGCAACAACACCTACAAGGCTGTGCAGCGTTCGGCTGACGCGGTGGCGATCGGCCCGGTGATGCAGGGACTGAAAAAGCCGGTGAATGACCTCAGCCGCGGCGCGACGGTCACGGACATTGTCAATACCGTCGCCATCACCGCGATCCAGGCCCAGTCGGCGAAGGCTGAAGAGTGAAGATCCTCGTCCTCAACTCCGGGAGCTCCTCGATCAAGTACCGGTTGTTCGACGCCCGGGACTATACCGTGCTGGCGATGGGACTGCTTGAACGGATCGCGGAACCCGGCAGCAGACTCACGCATCACTGGCGCGGGCCGTCAGGGACATTGCAGGAGACAGTCTATGACCGCCAGGTTCTAAACCACCGGGAGGGCCTCATGCTCGTGGATACCGTGATCGGCGAGTCGGGCATACTCGGGAGCTGCGCCGAGCTCTTCGGCATCGGCCACCGCGTCGTCCATGGAGGAGAGGCGTTTCACGGGCCGACGTTGATCGATAACGCGGTAATCGGTGCGATCCGCGACCTTGCCCCTCTGGCGCCTCTCCACAACCCTCCAAACCTCATGGGGATAGAGGCCGCGATCGAACATATGCCCGGCGTGCCGCAGGTGGCGGTCTTTGACACCTCGTTTCACCAGACGCTGCCGCAACAGGCGTTCCTGTACGCCCTGCCTTACGAGATGTATACGAAGCACTATGTCCGGAGGTACGGATTTCACGGGACCTCGCATCAGTATGTGGCCGGCGTGGCGGCCGTTCACCTCGGACGGAAGCCGGAAGATCTGAACATCATCACCCTTCACCTGGGAAACGGGGCGAGTGCAGCCGCCCTGCAAGGCGGCAGGAGCATGGACACCTCCATGGGCATGACCCCGCTTGAGGGCCTCGTGATGGGGACCCGTTGCGGGGACCTCGACCCGGCGGTCCAATTTTATCTTGCCAGGACGACCGGAAAGACCAATGACGACCTGGAGTCTCTGCTGAACCACGAAAGCGGCCTCTTGGGCATATGCGGGGCCAACGACATGCGGGAGATCAGGAGGCGTGCGGAGGAAGGGGACCTGAAGGCGCGGCTGGCGATAGACATTTTCTGCTACCGGATCAAGAAATATATCGGAGCCTATTATGCGGTCCTGGGAAGGGTCGATGCGATAGTCTTCACCGGAGGGATCGGGGAGAACTGTCCGTATATACGCAAAGGCTCCTGCGACGGCCTTGAACGTCTTGGCATCATGATTGATGACGACCGGAACCAGTCATCCGGTGAAGGCACATATGAGATCCAGCCTCCGGAAGGGCCGGTGAGAGTCATGGTCATTCCCACGAACGAGGAACTGGCGATAGCGAGGCAGACGGTGCAAAAGATTGGAGCTGCTGGTGCAACAACAAAGAGTGACGGCGATGAGCGGATATCAGGACAGGGGGTGAAGCCATGCAGAAGGTAGTCCTGTTGAGGCACGGGGAAAGCGTATGGAACAAAGAAAACCTGTTTACCGGCTGGACGGACGTCGACCTGTCGGAAAAGGGAGTGCAGGAGGCGAAGGAAGCGGGCCGCGTGCTGAAGGATCAGGGCCTTACCTTCGACCTCGCCTTCACCTCGGTCCTGAAGCGGGCGATCCGCACCCTCTGGATCACCCTCGACGAAATGGACCTCCTGTGGATCCCGGTCGTCCGCGACTGGCGGCTCAACGAGCGTCATTACGGTGCGCTGCAGGGGCTCAACAAGTCCGAGACCGCCGCGAAATACGGAGAACAGCAGGTGAAGGTATGGAGGCGCAGCTATGATGTAAGGCCGCCCGCGCTCGAAGAGGGAGACCCCCGGAATCCGGCAAAGGACGTGCGTTATGCAGATCTGCACAGGGAAGAGATACCCCTGGCAGAGTGTCTGAAGGACACGGTGGACCGCTTCCTCCCCTGCTGGCGCGATGCGATCTCGCCCGCCGTACGCTCCGGCAAAAGGGTGCTGATCGCGGCCCACGGCAACAGCCTCCGCGCCCTCGTAAAATATCTTGACGGGATTTCCGACGATGCGATAAACGACCTGAACATCCCCACCGGGATGCCGCTTGTCTATGAGCTGGACGATGCGCTCAGGCCTCTTCGCCATTACTATCTGGGAGACCCGGAGAAGGTCAGGGAGGCGATGGAGGCCGTTGCAGGCCAGGGCAAGGCGAAGAAATGAAGGAGGCTGCTATGGAAAAGGATAATCCCGACTTCACCATATCGGGGCTTGGCGATTGCAGCATCCCCTCGCCGGTGACGGACGTCCCTTTTATCGGGGACGACGAGCACGTCCTGTATCAATCCGATCTGAAAAAGATCAGGGATTTCCTCGATGCGGGCAAGGAGCCTCCGCGCATGGAGCTTGCCGGACCGAGGGCAAAGATCTTCTTCGAGCCCTCTGAACTCAGATGCGGCATCGTGACCTGCGGCGGCATCTGTCCCGGCATCAACGACGTGATACGCTCTGTCGTCCTGTGCCTCCGCTACCATTACGGCGTGGAGCGGGTCTTCGGGTTCCGCTTCGGATTTGAGGGCCTCGTCCCACGATACGGCCACGAGCCTCTTGCGCTCACCCCTGATTCGGTGAAGGGCATTCATCAGATCGGCGGATCGATCCTGGCGTCATCGCGCGGCTCGCAGGACGTCGGGGAGATGGTCGATACACTCGACAGGATGAAGATAGGCATCCTCATCACCATCGGGGGCGACGGCACCCTTCGCGGCGCCTGCGCGATCGCAGACGAGGTGAAGAGGCGCGGCCTCAGAATCGCCGTGATCGGCATTCCCAAAACCATAGACAATGATATCTCCTACGTTTATGAGACCTTCGGCTTCGAAACCGCGGTGACCGAGACGCGGACGTCCCTCTATTCCGCGCATGTCGAGGCCACGGGCGCCCGGAATGGAGTCGGCCTGGTGAAACTGATGGGACGTCATTCCGGCTTTATCGCCGCATACGCGACGCTTGCAAACAGCGAGGTTAATTTTTGCCTGATCCCTGAAGTGCCTTTTACTCTTGCCGGCTTTCTGGAAGTACTGGAGGAAAGAATCTCCAGGAAAGGTCATGCCCTTGTGGTTGTCGCCGAGGGAGCGGGACAGGAGCTGATGGAGGAGACACACGCCCGTGATGCCTCCGGCAATGTCCGGCTCGGCGATGTCGGCATTTTTCTCAGGGACCGGATCAGGGAGCACTTTCGGGAGAGAGGGACCGAGATGAACCTGAAGTATATCGATCCCAGCTACACCATCAGGAGCATGCCGGCAAGCGCGAGGGACTCCGCCTTCTGCCTTCTCCTGGGCCAGTACGCGGTACATGCCGGAATGACCGGGCGGACCGGCATGATAGTGGGTGTCTGGCGGGGCGAATTCATCCATCTCCCGATTCTTACCGCTGTCTCGCGCCGCAAACAGGTCAGGCCCGGTGGGTGGCTTTGGGCTGCAGTGCTTTCATCCACCGGCCAGCCGGCGAAGATGTGATAACCATGATGTTGAACGAGGGAGGGGCGGCCGTGCGTAAAAAGCCCTCTCGTCAGGATTTTCATGCACCTGCACGGGTTATGCCGGAAGAAAAAAGGAGGGACTGATGAGCCTTCAGCCCAAGAAGACCAGGATCGTCTGCACGATAGGACCCGCCTCGGACTCCCCGGAGATATTGAAGGAAATGATCCGGGCAGGGATGAATGTGGCACGCCTCAACTTCTCCCACGGGGCCTTTGAATACCACAGGAAGGTGATAGGGACGATTCGCGCGGCTGCCGCGGAAACGGGCAGGCGTGTGGCGATACTCGCGGACCTCCCCGGTCCGAAGATACGCATAGGCATGCTGTCGAACGAACCGATCTCCCTGAAGCAGGGCGAGCCGATCAGCCTGACTACGGAAGAACTCGTCGGGGATGCACAGCGTGTCTCCGTAGCCTTCGACAGGCTACCCCTGGTGGTGAAGCCGGGCGATATCCTCTTTCTGAACGACGGCCTGATCCAGCTCGAGGTGCTTTCGGTGAAGGACAAAGACGTCCGGTGCCGGGTCGCGGTGGGAGGAGATCTGCGGTCCCGGAAGGGCCTGAATCTACCGGGGATAGACCTCGGCATCAGCGCCTTCACGGAACGTGACCGCGAGTGCCTGCGCTTTGCGCTTGAGGCGGGAGTAGACGCGGTCAGTCAATCTTTTGTCGAAAGCGGCCGGGACATCACGGCGGTCAGGGAGGCTGCAGCCTCATTCGGTTACCATCCGTTCGTCATCGCCAAGATCGAGCGTTCGCGGGCGCTGGATCACTTCGGAGAGATACTCGAGGCCGCAGACGGGATCATGATCGCGCGCGGCGACCTCGGCGTCGAGATACCGATCGAGCAGATCGCGGTCGTACAGAAGCGTCTGATGCATGAGGCTAACCTGAAGGCAAAGCCGGTGATCACCGCCACGCAGATGCTCGAGTCGATGACCGACAACCGGAGGCCGACCAGGGCCGAGGCGACTGATGTGGCAAACGCGATCCTGGACGGGACGGACTGTGTCATGCTTTCCGAAGAATCGGCAACAGGGAAGTATCCCCTTGAGGCGGTATCCGTCCTGACGCGGATCGCCGTTGCGACCGAGCCGCACCAGCCGCTGCGCGGCATGAGCGGCGCAACACCGGATGCCCGGCCGGGGGGAGGAGCGGACGTCCACGACCTTATCTCTCTCAGTGTCGAAACGATCTTCGAGCATGCCCGGCCCGCTGCCGTGTTCGCACCCACCAGGAGCGGCTCAACGGCGAGGAGCCTGTCACGGTTCAGGCTTCCCGTCTGGATCATCGCGGTGTCTTCGGTCGAGACGACCTGCCAGAGGCTTCAGTTCACCTACGGGGTAGAGGCGGTCTGCGAGGCCGCACATCCCGAGGACTGGCGCGAGTACGCCCGGAAATGGCTCACTGCGCGCGACATTGACGGCAAGTTCGTCGTCCTGACCGAGGGCCCTTCCGCGCGGCACCCCGACATGAACCACCGCGTCGAGATCATCGAGCTGGGGGGACCGCGGAACACCGCAGCACCATCCACGGGTACATGATCAAACGGCCGGGTATTATATCCGGTTTTTGGTCCGAAGAACGGAACCTCTCGGTCTTGCTCGGAATCGTCATCTTTACCTTTTTTGTGCTGCCGACGGTCACCAGCCTCTTTGGTGAACGGCCCGGGATCAACCTCCTGAACAACCTTACACTCTCCCTCCTTCTTTTGACGGGGGTCCTGGCCCTGACCCGCCATAGAGGCCTACAGATCGTCTTTGCGGCAGTGGTCGCATTGATCATACTGGTCCGCTGGGTCAGGGTACTCTTTGGGGTAACCTGGCTGGCAGGATGGGACATCTTTTTCTCCATGGTATCTGCAATCACTTTTATGGTCGTAGTGCTTGGCCATGTCTATAAGGAAGGACCGATCACGAGCCATCGCATCCAGGGCGCGGTCGCCGCATACCTGCTTATAGCGATGTCGTTCGCCATGGCCTATTTTCTCCTTGAGTTCCTTATACCCGGCTCCTTTCAGTTCCCGGGCGGACGCCTGATCCTCGATGAGCAGTCCTGGAAGACCTTTCATTATTTCAGCATTGTTACACTCACCACGCTGGGTTACGGAGATATCCTCCCTGCCCACCCGGCCGCCCGCAGTCTGGCTATGGCAGAGGCCCTTATCGGTCAGCTCTACCCGGCGATCCTTTTGGCGCGGATGGTTTCGCTGCATATCCAGGCTCGGCATTAAAAAAAAGGGGAAGGGCATTCGCCCTTCCCTTCAGCGCCTCGCTGAAAATTGATAGAAGATCTAAATATCGAAGTAGAGGAAGAACTCGTAGGGATGCGGCCTCAGCCTCAGGGCGTCAACCTCCCTCGTCCTCTTGTAGCTGATCCAGGTATCTATCGCGTCCTGGGTGAAGACATCTCCCTTGAGGAGGAATTCGTGGTCAGCCTCAAGCGCGCTGAGGGCGTCGTCAAGACTGCCGGGCATTGTCGGCACGGATGCGAGTTCCTCAGGTCCCAGTTCGTAGATGTCCTTGTCCAGAGGCTCGCCCGGGTGTATCTTGTTTTCGATGCCGTCGAGGCCGGCCATGAGCATCGCGGAGAAGGCCAGGTAGGTATTGCACGACGGATCAGGGAACCGCACCTCGATCCTCTTCGCCTTGGGACTGGCCGAATAGGTCGGTATCCTGATCGACGCGGAGCGGTTCCGGGCCGAGTACGCCAGGTTGACCGGCGCCTCGAAGCCGGGAGTCAGACGCTTGTATGAGTTTGTCGTGGGGTTGGTCAGCGCGGCCAGCGCGTGCGCATGCTTCAGGACCCCGCCGATGTAATACAGGGCGAGGTCGCTCAGCCCGGCGTACCCGTTGCCCGAGAAGAGGGGTTTGCCTTTCTTCCATATCGACTGGTGGACATGCATGCCGGAGCCGTTATCACCGAAGAGGGGCTTGGGCATGAAGGTGACGGTCTTGCCGTGCCTCCGCGCCACGTTCTTGATGATGTACTTGAAGAGCATGTTCTTGTCGGCCATCTTGACCAGGGAGTCGAACCGCATGTCGATCTCGGCCTGCCCGGCGGTCGCCACCTCGTGGTGCTCGCGCTCGACGTAAATGCCGACCTTCTGCATTTCCATCACCATCTCGGTCCTGAGGTTAACCTGGCTGTCAGTCGGCGGGACAGGGAAGTACCCCTCCTTGTGGCGGGGCTTGTAACCCAGATTGGGGTTTTCGTCCCGTCCGGAGTTCCAGATGCCCTCAACGGAATCGATGAAGTAGTAGCCGCTGTGTGAATTCTGGTCGAACTGGATGCCGTCGAAGATGAAGAACTCAGCCTCAGGCCCGAAAAAAGCGGTGTCGCCGATGCCGGTGGACTTGAGGTAATTTTCCGCCTTCTGGGCTATGTACCGCGGGTCACGCGAATAATATTCCTTCGTGATCGGGTCGACGATATTGCAGATAAGGCTTATCGTCGGATACTCCATGAACGGGTCCATGAAGGCGGTCTCCGGGTCCGGCACGATGAGCATGTCGGAGGTATGGATAGCCTTCCATCCCCTGATGGATGAGCCGTCGAAGCCCAACCCCTCATCGAAGATCTCCTCCTTCAGCTCCGCGACCGGAACCGCAAAATGCTGCCAGATCCCCGGATAGTCGAGGAATTTGAAGTTCGCCATAACCGCCTTGTTTTCCTGCGCCATTTTCAATACGTCTTTGGGTGTCATTGTTCCTCCTCTTTGATAAAGTTATCGGTTATTGGGGGTTGGCCGGCAAAGAAGGCTATTCGCCAGGCCCTGACCCCTCGGTGCTCATCCCTGCCGTTACACTGCCGTCTCGCCCTTCTCGCCGGTCCGTATCCTGACGACCTCATCGACGGTATAGACAAATATTTTTCCGTCACCGATCTTGCCGGTCTTTGCGGTCCGTTCGATCGTGCCGACGACCTTGGGGGCAAGGCTGTCCGATGTCACGATCTCGATCTTGATTTTCGGGATAAAGTCGACGACATACTCCGCGCCCCGATACAGTTCCGTATGTCCTTTCTGCCGCCCGAACCCCTTCACCTCGGTGACGGTCATCCCCTGAATGCCGATTTCATTGAGCGCATCCTTCACCTCATCGAGTTTAAAGGGCTTCACAATAGCCTCAATCTTCTTCATGTGCCACCTCCTGGACCCTGTTTCCCGCTGTCATTGAAAAACGCATGATAAAAGCTCCTCGCCCTGCCGCAATAGTCCTCATAGTATCTGTCAGTTTCGCGCCGGACGGTATCCATGTCAACCGGCTCGCTGCCGAGCCACTCGTAGATCATCTCTCTCTTCACCTCGATATGGAACTGGAAGGCATAGGAGCTCTTGTACCTGAATGCCTGGTTCATATAGAGTTCGGAGCGCGCAAGGCGTTCGGCCCCTTCAGGGATATCAAAGGTCTCTCCGTGCCAGTGGAATACCCTGAACCGTCTCCAGAAGTCTCCTGCCCGGGGATGCAGGGCAAGACGTCCCATGAGGGAATCCCTCAGTCCACCGTTGAGGAGTTCGATGTCATACCATCCGATCTCCTTTGCAGTGCCCGGATAGACTCTTGCTCCCAGCGCCTTTGCCATAATCTGCGCGCCGAGGCAAACGCCGAAGACCTTCCTGCCCTCCTTCATAAAGTCTGCTGCGAGCCCGATCTCCTTCAGGATAAAGGGGTAACGGTCGACCTCATTGACGCTCATCGGGCCGCCGAGCATCACGAGGGTATCAGAGTCGCCCGCCTGCGGGAAGTCCTCTGATGCGAGGTCAACGACGCGATACGCCTTGCCGCTGGAAACGAGATAGTCTTCGATCGTTCCCGGGCCTTCGGTACGGACATTCTTCAGGATAAGTACTGACATATGCACAACTCCATATCAAGAAGCCTGCCATTTCAATCTCCTTGACTAATAAGCCTTTTTTCCGGAGGGCTGGCATGGATTTGTCTGGTATTTGGGCAAGGCTGCCCGTTAAAAAGGCAGATTGAACATAAAAAAAGGAGGGACCCGTTTCGGGCCCTCCCTTTTGTGCGGGATGACGTGTCCCGGTATTTACGACTTGCCGGGGCTATCTCCGCCTTCGTCCCTCTTCTCTGAAGGCGCACCCTTCTTCTTGCCGGCCAGATAGGATTCGCTCGGCCTCCAGCCAAAAGAAGCACTCCTCTGTGCGGGCACCATCACCGCCGAGGCGACCTTCTGAAGGACCAGCTTCATCAGCATGGCGATGCCGATGAAGGGCAGAAACGCCGCATACAGGAGCCCCAGGACCGGTCCGAGCATGACGATGCCGGTTGCCGGAAGCCTGAAGTACATCGCCCCTTTACCACCGGGAAGCACGCCCTCAGTCCCGATATCCATCCGTTCACCCGTCGAGAAATTCCAGTACGTCCCCTTGCCCACCTTGTTTCCTGCTGTGTACCGTACCATTGTCGTATCCTCCTTCCGCTGTTATTCTCTTCTTCTGATTCTAGAATACGCCACCATCCGCTCTGGAACAATCAGACGAACGTCCTACTTGGGGGGGTATGAATTCGTAGAGATGAAGGGATTATTGACCACCAGCCCGGCATTTTAATATATAATCAACGGAGGAAAGCTGAAATGATCAAGGATAACAAGACGTTAGAACTGACCGCGCTCTACGAGATCAGCAAGATCCTCGGTTCATCCCTGAATCTGAAGACGACCCTCCGCGGGGTGATGCGGGTCCTCTCGGAGTACCTGGACATGCGGAGAGGGACCGTTGCCCTCCGCAGTGACCACGAGGTATCGATCGTCGCGGCCCATGGCATGTCGGAGGACGAGATCAGGAGGGGCCGGTACCGCCTCGGCGAAGGGATCATCGGCCGGGTGGCCAAACTCGGCTCTCCGATCGTCATTCCCAATATCGGAGATGAACCCCTTTTCCTTAATAAGACAGGCGCCCGACAGATGATCAGGAAGGAGAACATCGCCTTCCTCTGCGTGCCGATCAAGTTCAAGAATGATGTCCTCGGCGTCCTCAGTGTTGATCGCCTCTTCGTTTCGAGGGGCATCTCGTTCGAGGAGGACCTGCGGCTTCTGAAGATCATCGCCTCACTCATCGCGCAGTCGGTAAAACTCCACCAGGAGGTCGAAAGGGAACGGGAGGCGTTCCAGGAGGAAAAGGAGCTGCTCACGCATCAGCTCAAGGGGAGATTCCGGGTCGAAAATATCATCGGACAGTCGGACCGCATGCAGGAGGTCTTCGAGGCGATCCACCAGGTCGCACCATCAAAGGCGAATGTCCTCCTCCGGGGGGAAAGCGGCACCGGCAAGGAACTCGTCTCCAAGGCGATCCACTACATGAGCCCGCGGGCAAAGCAGGCGTTCATCAAATTCAACTGCGCTTCCATCCCTGAGGGGCTTCTCGAATCTGAACTCTTCGGCCACGAAAAAGGGGCCTTCACCGGGGCGACCGCCATGCGCAAGGGGAGGTTCGAACTTGCGCACACCGGCACCATTTTCCTCGATGAGATCGGTGACCTGCCCCTCACCCTCCAGCCGAAGATACTGCGGGTGCTCCAGGAAAAGGAGTTCGAGAGGGTCGGCGGCGAACGGACCCTAAAGGTTGATGTGCGGCTGATCGCGGCGACGAGCAGGGACCTCGAAGAACTGGTCAGCTCGGGCAGGTTCCGGGAGGACCTCTATTACCGTCTCAATGTCGTCCCGATCCTTTTGCCCGCCCTGCGGGAAAGGCCCGAGGACATCCCTCTCCTGGCGGAGCATTTCCTGAAGAAATACAATGAGGAAAACCGCAAGTCAGTCAGCATCTCTCCCGAGGTGCTCGGCCTCTTCATGAGCTATGACTGGCCGGGCAATGTGCGGGAGATCGAAAACACGATCGAGCGGCTGGTGGTGATGACGCCGGGACGGTCGATCACTCTCTCCGACGTTCCGCTGAACATCAGGGACCGCTCGATACGCACCCGGTCCCAGACCCCGGCCAGGGACGCCCTGCCCTCGACGATCGCCGATATCGAGAAGGCCAACATCCTGGATGCCCTCAACAGGACCGGGTGGGTACAGGCAAAGGCAGCGCGGATCCTCGGCATCACCGCCCGTCAGATCGGCTATAAGATGAAGAGGTACGGAATCTCGGGAGTGAAATAGCAGGGCGTACGCAGACGGCATGGCGGTGGTCAGGAGCCGAGCAGCGCTTGTAATACCTCCTGCAGATCATCGATATTATAGGGCTTCTTGAGGAATGCCTTAAATTGCTGATCATGACGGCCCGACATGACAGCAACATCGGAGTATCCGCTCGATACGACAGCCTTGACGCCGGGGTCTATCTCGGCAAGCATCTGCACCGTCTCGGAGCCTCCTATCCCTCCCCGGATCGTCAGATCGAGAATGACCACGTCGAACGGCTTCCCCGACCGCTTCGCCTCTCTGAACATTTCGAGCGCTTCCCGCCCGTGGCTCGCGAACTCCACCTCATGACCGAGGGCATGGATCAATTCCCCGGCAACGTCGCGGATCACCTTCTCGTCATCCATCACGAGTATCTTCCCCTTGCGGCACGGGGCGTCTGCAGCCGTATGCCTGGTACGCTTCCGCTCAAACACCTCGGCTGCAGCGGGAATATAGATAAAAAAGGTAGTACCCTTGCCGGGTTTTGAGATCACATTGATCAGGCCGCCGTGGTTTTTCACGATGGAATAGGAGGTCGCAAGGCCGAGGCCGCTCCCCTTCTCCTTGGTCGTGAAATACGGGTCAAATATCCGCGGAAGGTACTGTTCCGGTATCCCGATCCCGCTGTCCCTGATCGCGATCTCCGCGTACTTTCCCTCCTGGAGGCTCAGCGGCAGGTTTTCTCCGGGAATATCGACGTTCCGCGCCGTTATCTCCACCAGCCCGCCCCCGGGCATCGCCTGATCGGCATTAAGGACTATATTCTGGACGACCTGGCCGATCTGGCCCTCGTCAGCCTCAGCCTGCCACAGACCTTCGTCCCCTGAGATACGGTATTCCGAACAGGATCCGCTCAGCGCGAACTTCGTCGCGTTCTCGATTACCGGCCAGAGACTCGTCGGCCTTCTCACCGGGCTGCCGCCCTTCGAAAAGGTCAGGAGCTGGTTCGTCAGCTTCACCGACATCTCCAGTGCCCGTTCCGCCTGCTCGATCGCGGCGAGGCTCTTCTGCCTGTCATCCTTCTTCAGTCTCGCCAGGGAGATATATCCGAACACACCCTGCAGAAGGTTGTTGAAATCATGGGCGATCCCCCCTGCAAGAGTGCCGATCGCCTCGAGCTTCTGGGCCTTCAGGCGTTCCGTCTCCAGCAGATGTTTCTCGGTTATGTTGTTGATCGACTCGATGACCGAGGTGACCGCCCCTGATTCATCCTTCAGCGGAAATGCCTTTGTTTCGACATACAGGGTGTTAGCCCCCGCATCGCCGTGCTTGTGGCATACGGTAGACGGCTCGCCGGTCTCAAAGGCCTTCTTCACCGCACATTCCTCTCCGACTTCGTAGCACGGCCGGTTCGCCTTGTGCGATACCTCGTAGCAGTGTTTCCCGATGACGTCGTCGCAGGATGCGCTCACCAGTTTGCAGTATGCCCGGTTCGTGCTCACGATGCGGTAGTCCCGGTCGACGACGACAAATCCCTCGTCCACGCTGTCGAGCACCTTCCTCACCATCTGTTCGCTCTTCTGCAGGGCCTCTTCGGACAACCTGCGGTCCGTTATGTCGCGACTGCCCATGATCGAACCTGTCACGTTCCCCTGCCTGTCCGGCACATTGCGTCCCGTTGACTCGATCCAGCGATAGCTCCCGTCCTTGTGTCGGTAGCGGTATTGAGCCGAACCGGTGCCGATCTTCAACATGTCGTCAATCGCGCTGATCACCTGGTCCCGGTCGTCCGGGTGGATCTTCTCCGGGGCCCATGTGCCGACAAGCTCTGCCGGACGATATCCGAGGACCCTTTCGTACGAAGGAGACGCATATTGAAAGAATGCCCGTTCGTCAAACTGACCGACCATGTCCACCATGTTGTCCGTAATCTGGCGTAACCGCGCCTCGTCGGCGCGCACCGTCTCTTCCGCCTTTTTGCGCGCATCGATGTTTTGGAGCAGCTCGGTATTGATCCTTGAAATCGATGCATACCGCCATATCGCCATGCCGCAGACGGACAGGAAAATCAACACCGCGCTGACCGCAACCACTCTCTTTGCGGTCCAGTACGGCGCCGGCCGGGAAAACCACCTGCTGTAGATCGCCTGATATGCAGTGCTCCCCACAAAACCGGGCAGAACCATGTTCAACCGTTCAACCAGCCCGACATTGTCCTTGCGCACCGCCAGACACCGTTCCCGCTCGACAAAGGGCTTTCCGACTTCCCTGATGCGGTCTTCCAGCCCGGTTTCCCTCGCATGCTTCAGCACCATCGATTTCTCGGCGGCGAACAATTCGATCTCACCGGCCAGGAGGCTGAATATCCCTTCCTGATAACTGTTTTCAATGACCAGGCGCACCCCCGGCCTGCTCTTCATCTGCTCGTAGGACATGCTCCCCCGGATAACACCCACACTATACCCTGCAGGTACCTTACTGACATCGATGCTGCTTTCGGAACGGCCGAAGAAGGAGAGGTGCGTCACATCGACCGGCACACTGAAATTCAATTTCTTTTCGCGCTCCGCGCTCTTCAGCAGGATGCCCACATCCGCCTCTCCACTTTCTATCGCGCTGATCATCTCGGGCCAGCCATTCTTGCAGATATACCTTACATCGAGTCCCGCCCTGCCGGCTATGTCCCCCATCACATCCACAAAAAAACCGGAGGGCTTGTCTTTCTGTCTGTCCCAGAACGACACCGGGGGATATTCGCAATGGAAGACAACGACCGTCTTAAGGGGTTTGTTCCGGGCCTGACCTGACTCGGCCCATGAAGAAGAACCGCATGCGGCTATCACGATTATGGCGAAGAGTGCGAGTCCGACAACGCTTCCGTGCCGGCGCGCCGCGAATCTCATGGGGTGACCTTATGGGGGGTGGATTGCATGTCTTTCTACACTTATATATGTAGCAGACTCGCCCGGCTGTTTCAACAGAAAAGGCAGGCACATGCAGTCTGGAGCTTCGGTTTGTCTCTCCTTCGGACCGGGAAGGGACTACTTATCTTCTACTGCATCACAAACCTGCTTGAAGATATCAGAGACAGAACCGGAGCCTGTTATCGACTTGAGGATCCGCTTCTTTTCATAGTATGCGATAAGCGGGGCTTTCTGTGACTCATAGACGGAAAGTCTTTTTCTAATCGTCTCCTCCCTGTCATCATCCCTCTGGAAGAGCCCGCCGCCGCATTTGTCGCATACCCCTTCCTTCGCCGGCGGCAGAAGATGCACATTAAAGACCTGTCCGCAGAACCGGCATATCCTCCTGCCTGACATCCTCTTGATAAGTTCCTTCTTTTCGACCTCAATGCTGACCACCGCGCTGACGGGGGCCCCTATCACTGCAAGCATCTTGTCCAGCGCCATGGCCTGCGCCTCGTTACGCGGGAACCCGTCGATGATATACCCCTTTTTGCAGTCTTCCCTCTTGAGCCGGTCATGCACCATCCCCAGGACGATGCTGTCAGGCACCAGTTCCCCCCTGTCCATGTAGCCCTTCGCATCCTTGCCGAGAGGGGTACCGGCGGCAACGGCCTTCCGCAGGATCTCTCCGGTAGATATCTCGGGTATGGAATAGCGCTCCATCAGCTTCTTGGCCTGCGTCCCCTTGCCGGAACCAGGTGCGCCGAGCAGCACAAACCTCATACGTCCTCCTTTATTTCAGGGAAGATTCGGAACTACCCGACCCACCCGAAACCTGATACATGATGTCCAACGTCAATTGGTGAACTTATCTAAATATAGAGATAGCGTCTTTCCTAAGTCAAGACATATTTCCGACAAAAAGAGACGAGTCGGGTGTTGCAGTGCTCTGTGATGGCATACACGGCTTCGATAGGTAATCGGAGCGGATCAAAATGGCGGCATTCCCTCAAAAAATGAAGGCCGCCGGATGCTCCGGCGGCCTCTTCCTGAAAAGATATTACTTGACCGACAACGTAACGAAGAAGGAAGATCCTCCCCGATAGACGAGGAGCAATACGCTCGACTCCTTTTTGATGCTCGAGACCATCTCCCGATATTCCTTGACCGAGGTGATCCGCTTCCTGTTGATCTCCTGGATAACGTCGCCCTGCATGAGCAATCCCGCTGCCGGGCTGTCTTCGTCCAGGTCGCTCACGATCACCCCCTTTATCCTTCCCGGCAGATTCAGCTTCTTCGCAAGGTCAGGGGTGATGTCCTGTACGGTGACGCCTTTCAGCGCGTTTTGAAATCCGCCCGCTTCCGCCTGCATCTCCGCGGGAAGTTCTCCGATTGTCACCTTGAGGGTGACGGTCAGATTGTCACGCAGCACCTTCACCACATGCTCCTCCCCCGGGGCCGTGCCGGCGACCATATTCCTGAAAAGAGAGGGGTCGTCGGTCTGTTTGCCGTTGAATTCGAGGATGACATCTCCCCGCTTCAGGCCGGCCTTCTCAGCGGGACTGTTGTCGACAACATCGCTGACCAGCACCCCCTGATCGCCCTTTATCCCAAACTGCGTGGCCAGTTCAGGGGTAAGCTTCTGGATCGAAACGCCCAGCCATCCCCTCACCACCTTGCCCGACCTGATAAGGCTGTCCATGATCGTCTTGACCATGTTGCTCGGTATCGAAAAGCCGATGCCCATATACCCGCCGCTCGTGCTGAAGATGGCGGTATTGATACCCACCAGCTCGCCCCTGACGTTTACGAGCGCTCCCCCGGAGTTGCCCGGGTTGATCGCAGCATCCGTCTGGATGAAGTCCTCATAATCGGCTATACCCACATTCGCCCTGCCCACCGCGCTCACGATACCCATTGTCACCGTCTGGTTCAGACCAAAAGGGTTACCCACCGCCAGCACGATCTCACCGACCTGGAGCCTGTCGGAATTCCCCCACGGAAGGGTCGGCAGGCCCTTTGCCTCGATCTTAACAACCGAAATTTCTGTCTTGGGGTCAGAGCCCACCACCTTCCCGGTGTACTCTCTTTTGTCGGCGAGGGTTACCTTGATCTCGTCCGCATTCTTGACAACATGGTAATTGGTGATGATGTACCCGTCACCGGTGAGGATGACGCCGGATGCCAGGCCTGCGGACCGGTGTTCCCGCTGCTGGGGCTGCCGTTGCCGTCCGAATTGATCACCGAAGAAACGCCTGAAGAAGGGGTCATCGAAGAAGGGGTCAGCCCCTCCCGTGATCTTGACCGTCCTGGTCGTCGAAATGTTCACGATCGCCGGTTTAACCGTCGAAGAGATCTCTGCCAGGGCATGTCCCGTCTTCGTCAGCAAATCAACGGATTCAGATGATATCTTCGGTTGTGCCGCTTCCGGATGGCCAGGAAGACCTAAGATTACGACAAACACCGCCATGGCCGCGACAAGCAGCGCAGCGGACCTCCGTGTGGTACGACAGTTTTCGAATATCATTTTTCCTCCCTGCCTTTCTCGATTGAATTACAGCCGATGTCCGGCAAAACTACCGCTCACACACCGCCTTTTATCAGAACTCGTGCCTTAATTATCATTATTGCACAAACTAGGATAAATGATACTTGTGAATGAACCCACTCCCCGGACTAAAGTCCGGGGTTTCGGGACCGCAGGCATAATCTGGCTTTCTCATGCCTGCTGGTCTCGAACATACTTACGTATGACTTCTTCATTCACGGTCCCAACTGTCTCGG
>JAKAHR010000040.1 GCA_021825365.1 Nitrospirota bacterium
GTCATTGGCTGTTGGCCGATGTCTATAGCGGAAAGAAGTTCGTCGACGGCGTGGAGAAACAGGAATCAAAGGTGTTGGAAAGGATAGCCGCCTGATGGCTTTTTACACACTTATTGACAAGACCCCATCTGGTCATATGTCTTTCGAGGCGTTTCTCTAAATGGTATAATAATACATGACCAAGAAATCATTGCTGGAAACCAATCCGTTCCTAAAAGACCCCGAGACGCGCATGAAGATAGTTGAAACGGTCACCGTCTCTTCGACCGCCATCGAGGGCGTCCAAGCTGCAGCCGAGCAAGCCATAAAAAATGTAACCAAGACAAAGACTGCCTTTAGCGTTGCCCATGCGTGCGCCTCGTCCGGGAAAGAACGGAAGCAATAACCTTCTTCATAGGCGCGTAATCACGCTCCATGCCCGCCTGAACAGCGGCAAAGTATTCTTTTCGCTTCTTCCCGCGTATCCCTGAAAAATCAAGCCCGGGCAGTCCAGCCTGAAATGCCATCAAAACAGCAAGTAATCTTCCGGCTCTGCCATTGCCTTCTCGGAAAGGGTGTACCAGCATGAGTTCGGTATGTGTAACAGCAAGGGCCGTGATGACCTCCTCATCCGTCTTGAACCGGCAGGGGGTATATTCCTTAAGTGGCCCCGCTTCGAAATCCTGCATGAGTTTTGGCACATGCCGCGCCCTTGCAAATGAAAACTCTCCCTTTGATATATTCACTTGCCGGTATTGACCAGCCCACTCGTAGATTTCGCTCAGCCATGCCCCATGGATGGTGCAAATATCCGTAGCAGTAAAGCGATGATCTTTTGTAAACATGCTCATGAGCTTTGGCTGCACCAGGGCATACAGCTCAGCCTCAATAACGTCCATTTCGCGCTTGCTTGTGATGTGCAGGAGGTTCTTCAGAACCCTGCTACGCGAGTCCGGCTCGAATTGGGATTCGGGGAGATGGGAGGTGGAGTAGCGAGTTGTTTTTCTCATATCTGAATTATTCACGATTCAAGACGCGCCCCGAAGGACGTTCTAGTCCCTCAGCGTTACTTCGCGCCTGATTTGCTTTATCGGGTCCCACCCGGCATTTTTTATTGCAGGTGTGATAAACAGATCACAGATGTCTGTTTCGCTAAGCTCTTTCTTGTTCATTGAACAATCGCTTCAAATCCCCACATCGTAAAAACTTATTAATGATAATAGGTTAGAGCGGTAAAAGACAAGGGCAATCTTCTTCTTGCAGCGGGGACAGTCCCTTACAGGACAATCTCCTAATGACTGAAATGTGTAATGAGTATCAACAATAGGCGGGCAGATTCTCGGAAAAACTTTCGCAGCAGAATCTTTCTAGGCTGCGCCGATAAGCGCCCCTCTACAGCTCCATGATCTTGTTCTTGAGGATGACGATCTCGAAGCTGTAGGCTGCCATCGTAACGAGCGAGTTGATATAGTTGAGGCTCGCATCCATAACGGCGCTGTTGCCGTTGTCTGCATAGAGGAGGGCTATTATCCTGTCCCGAATCTGGATAGGCATGAGAAGGCAGTCCTGAGGGGCTCCGCCGAGGATAGAGATGAGGGCCTCGTTGCCCGGGATCTTCAGCAGCGGACCGCGGTAATAGTTTTTCCTGGTTATCACGTCGGAGAAGACCGAGTTCGGGTCAACCGATATCTGAGCGTTTTCAATCGCGATGCCCCGCGACTTCCAGCCCGACAGCGTATTCCCCTTGAGAACAAGGATTGCAACTCGCGAGGCTATCTTCTTCGTCTCACTGATGAGTATCCCGATGATTTCTTCCTTCTCCCTGGCCCCGGAAAAGGCCTCCTTGACCTTCTTCACCTGTTCCTTGTTATCCTTGCCGGGGACTGCTTCAGCCTCGTCCTTGCCGAATATGCTTATATACCGGATATCCCTCGCCACTTCATAGTATTTTTCGAGTGCATAGAGGAGCCGCAGTTCGGACACCACGTACGGCACGACATCGTACCCGGTGACAAAGCGCAGTTCGTCCACTTCGGCGACGGACCGGGGATCGAGCATAGCCACGTGAAGGCGGTTACGGTCTTTTCTGAAGGGAACGACCTTATACTTTTCGGCCGCCTCCTTGCTGATGCAGGCGATAATCTCTTCATTCACCGAGGCAAGCTGAACCGGGTCGGCGGCGGGGATCTTAAAATACCGGCTCAGGAACGCTACCAGTTCCTTTTCCTTGAGGACACCCAGCTCGACGATGTTCGTTCCGATCCGACCTCCAAAAATCACCTGCCGTTCAAGGGCAAGCTTCAGCTGTTCTCTCGTGATCAGACTTTCCTTTACCATCGCTTCCCCGAGCTTCATCAGTGCCATCTATTTTATCCCATATTTCTGCAGCCGGTGTCTGAACGACCGGAATGAAAGGTTCAGCACCTTGGCTGCAACGGTCTTGACGCCCTGCGCGGTCTCCATCGCGGCGAGCAGATACTTCTTCTCTATCTTCTCAAGGGTATCTTCCAGATCAAACCCCTCCTCCCCGATTTCAGGAAGGATTTTAAGACAGTCCGCCGCCTCGGTTATCTCGGCAGGCAGATCCTCGGGCATGATGAAATCGCGGTCGCACAGGAGAACTATCCGCTCCACCATGTGCTCCAGTTCCCGAACATTTCCCTTCCAGGCATAGCGCATCAGGATCTGCAGGGCCTCAGGGGATATCTTCTTCGGGGCCTTCGAAAACTTGCAGAGGAAATGCTCCAGCAGGAGCGGGATGTCACTCGTCCGTTCCCTGAGGGGCGGGATCGTGATAGGGACGACATTCAGACGATAATAGAGGTCCTCCCTGAAGGATCCCGAGGCGACCGCTTCGATGATGTTCTTGTTTGTGGCGGAAATGATCCGCACATCAACCGTAATGTCCGCTGTGCCCCCCACCCTTCTGAAGGTGCCGTTTTCGAGGACGCGGAGGAGCTTTGCCTGGATAGACAGGGGCATCTCGCCAACCTCATCGAGAAAGAAGGTCCCCCCGTCTGCGACTTCGAACAGGCCGGACTTGCTGGCAACAGCCCCGGTGAAGGAGCCTTTCATGTGACCGAACATCTCAGACTCCAGGAGTCCTTCCGGGAACGTCGTGCAGTTGATCGTAACGAAATTCTTATCCCTGCGGGAACTGAGATTATGGAGGGCGGAGGCGACCAGTTCCTTCCCCGTCCCGCTCTCCCCCGTGATCAGCACCGCCGAATTGCTCGGGGCGACACGGGGGATAAGCTTGAAGAGTTCCTGCATCTGGATACTCTTGCCGATAATGTTTTCAAGCCGGTAGGATGTCTGGAACTTCTCCCGGAGAAGGGAGAGTTCTTCGCTGAGTCTCTTTTTTTCAAGGGCCTTTCGTACGATAAGCCGGATCTCGTCGATCTTGAACGGCTTGTGGACATAGTCGTAGGCGCCCTGCTTCATGGCATCAATGGCAGATTCCGTCGTCCCGAAAGCGGTGACCATGATGACGATGGTATCCGGTGAATAGCGCTTGACCGCCCTCAGGACCTCAAACCCGTCTGCACGGGGCATCTTGATATCCGTTATGACCAGGTCGAAGATATTATTCTTGAGATGTTCGATGCCCTCTTCCCCGTTGGTTGCGACGGTCACGTCGTAGGATTCCTCATCAAGGAGGATCCGCAACACCTCCCGCATGCTCTTTTCGTCTTCAATAATGAGAATCCTGCCTCTACCCGCGTCCATCGTCCCTCTGTAGTATAATCTCAAAGATAGTCTTTGTGCCAGGAATGCTCTTTACCGTGAGCCTTCCCTGGTGCTCTTCGATAATGCGGTAGGCGATGGACAGGCCGAGTCCGGTCCCCTGGTCCTTGGTGGTAAAGAACGGATAAAAAATTCTCTCGAGGTCTGCCGCGCTGATACCCGGACCGCTGTCCTGGAAAGACACCTTTACGGAGTCAAGACCCGGGCTGGTCGAGACGGTGAGCACACCGCCGTCTTTCATCGCCTCGATCGCGTTTACTCCCAGATTCCAGAAGACCTGTCTGAGCTTCTGAGCGTCCGCACTCACCAGGAGATGCCCGTCGAAATCTCTCCTGATCTCAATATTTCCCTGGTTCTGCTCGATATTTTTCAACAGCGACAGGGTCTCGTCAAGGAGCGCATGGATGTCCACGCGTCTTTTCTCGATCGGTCGCGGGCTGGAATAGGTAAGGAAGTCCGTCACGATGTTATTCAGTCGGTCCATCTCCCGGAGAGCAATGTCCATGAGTTTCTCCCGGTGTTTCGCGGGCATTGTTTCTTCCTTGAGCATCTCTATGGACCCCTTCAGGGATGCAAGGGGGTTTCTGATTTCATGGGCTATGTTCGCTGAGAGCTCCCCGATGGCAGCCCACTTCTCTTTCCTCTTGATCTCCGCCTCCAGTGCCTTAAACTGGGTGAGGTCCTGGAAGATGCAGATATATCCCGTCTGCGTGCCTCCCGCATCCCGCAGCACGGAGAGATTAAGCCCTATGATTTTTTGTCCCTTGTCGGCGCATTCCAGCACATCCTCTCTCCGGCCCTCGGTGAACGGCAAAGACAGAAAAGGCAGCGTCTCCCGGATACTGCTACCTACTGCCTGCCTTTCAGGGACACCGGTTATCTCCTGCGCCGCCCTGTTGAATATCAGGACCCTCCCTTCAGGATCGGTCGTAAAAAGTCCGCTGGGGAGACTCTCGATCACCTTGAGGTTAAAGAGTTCGAGGTCTTTGAGATTCAAGTCCCTCTCTTCAAGGGTCAGCGCGGTTCGTTCAAGCCTCGAGGAGAGATAACCTCCCAGATACGCCGTCAGATAGAGAGCGAGAATATGGATGAAGATGTTATAGAGAAACTCCTTTTCCAGGGTAACCACTTCATGCGGAATATACACCAGGTGATAGAACTGGAGATCAAGAAGCACACCGTACAGAATGCTGCTCACACTGGCCATGATATAGCCGGCCTTCTTGTTCAGGATGATACTGGATGAAAGCACCGTCAGGATCAGGGTGAAGGAGAACCAGCTTTCTATGCCGCCGGTGATTGATATGAGGACAAGCTCCGCCACGATGTCCAGGACAAGCTGCACGTAGCCGAACCAAAACAGGTTCCTGATCTGGTTTAGGAGCAGGGCATACCCTATGGTCAGGGTGTAGAGAGAGATGATGAGATAGGATATCGCCCGGGGATGGGCATAGAAATACTCGATCTTGAAGATGTAGGACGACCCGAGGAGAACGGTAATAAAGACGGCCCTGAAGAAGATCAGGGCCTTGATACGTACGGCAAGGGCCTGCTCTGCCATGAGGACAGTTACTTAATAAGCGTGATGAGTTTGAATATGGGCAGATACATGGCGACAACGATAAAACCGACTGACCCGCCCAGGAAGACCATCAACATCGGCTCCATCATGGAGGTCAGGTTGTTCACCGCATTGTCCACCTCGTCATCATAAAAGTCAGCGATCTTGCTGAGCATCGAATCCAGGGCTCCGGTGGATTCACCCACCGCGATCATGTGTGTCACCATCGGAGGAAAGACCTTTGACTTCATGAGCGGCTCGGCAAGGGTCTTACCTTCGGACACTGCTGATCGGACGTCCATAACCGAATTCTCGATGACCATGTTCCCTGCAGTCTTTGCGGTAATCTCCAGGCCGTCGAGTATGGGCACGCCGCTACTGATAAGTGTGCTGAGCGTCCTTGTGAATTTGGCTACAGCCACTTTCCGCAGCAAAATGCCGAATATCGGGAGCCGCAGCATAACCTTGTCCGAAAACAGACGCCCCCCCTTTGTCTTTCTGAACTGGGCAAGGCCGATAAAAAAAGCCACGATGCCGATAAAGACCATGAGCCCGCCGACGCCCGCGAGAAAATTACTTGTCTTGATAACGAGCAGGGTGGGGAGAGGCAGCGTGCCACCCATGGAGGTAAACATCTTCGAGAAGGTCGGGACGACAAAGATCATGATGATGGCGATACAAAGAACAGCGATAGTAGATACGACGACGGGATATACCATCGCGCCCTTTACTTTCTTTTTCAGCTTCATCGACTTTTCGATGTATGCGGCAAGCCTGTTCAGGATCGTATCGAGGATACCGCCCGACTCACCGGCTGCGACCATATTGGCATAGAGGTCCGTAAAGGACTTGGGATGCTTCCTGAGGGCATCGGCATATGTCGAGCCTGATTCGACGTCGCCCTTGATAAGCGAGAGTGTCTTGCCGAAGTTCTTGTTCTCGACCTGCGTCGACAGGATCTCAAGGGCCTGCACCAGGGGAAGGCCCGCATCGATCATGGTCGCAAACTGCCGAGTGAAGATAACGATGTCCTTGTCCTTAACCCCTCCTCCCAGGCTCAACCCGGCTAAGAGCGGCTTCTTTTCCTTCGGCCTGATGATCGTCGGCGTTATGTTCTTCTTCCTGAGCTGGCTGATCACCTCTTCCTTGGAACCGGCGGCGAGTTCGCCGCTCTCGATGGTTCCTCTCGGAGTCTTTCCTGACCATTCAAACACAGTAGTGGGCATTGCCGGTTACCTCCCGCGGCCAGAGGGGGCACTGGGCATCCTCTGGAGCATCGTGATTAATTCTTCCGGAACCATAGACCTGCCGACGGCGTCTTCGTAGGAAATAAACCCCTTTGAATACAGTTCAATGAGAGACTGGTTCATCGTCTGCATCCCGAATTTCGCCTGGCCCGTCTGCATCATGGAATAGAGCTGGTGGATCTTGTCCTCCCGGATAAGGTTTCTGATCGCCGGGTTCGGCACGAGGAGCTCGACGGCGAGAGCCCGTCCCTTGCCGCTCTTCTTCGGGATCAGCTGCTGGGCGAGTATCCCTTCGAGCACAAAGGAAAGCTGCACCCTGATCTGCTCCTGCTGGTGCGGCGGAAAGACGTCGATGATCCTGTTGATCGTCTGGACCGCCGAGTTCGTGTGAAGGGTTGCCAGGGTCAGGTGGCCCGTCTCGGCAACGGTCAGGGCCGCCTCGATCGTCTCCAGGTCGCGCATCTCGCCGATGAGCACCACGTCAGGGTCCTGCCGCAGCACATACCGCAGCGCAGCCTTGAAGGAAACCGTGTCAGCGTTGACCTCCCGCTGGTTGATGAGGCATTTCTTGTGGCCGTGCAGATACTCAATGGGGTCTTCGATAGTGATGATATGGTCATAGCGCTCCGAATTGATCCGGTCGACCATCGCCGCGAGGGTCGTTGATTTACCGCTGCCCGTTGCCCCGGTTACCAGGATAAGGCCCCGCGGCTTCTTGACGAGGTCGTTGACGATCTCGGGAAGACCCAGGTCCTGGAAGGTCCTGATCTCAAAGGGGATCGTCCTGAAGGCGCCTGCAACCGCACCGCGCTGCATGAAGACATTGCCCCTGAACCGGCTCAGACCTTTGACTCCGAAGGAAAGGTCCAGTTCGTTGTTCTCCTCAAACTTGTGTTTCTGACTGTCGGTCAGGATGCTGTAGCACAGGGACTTGGTTTCCGACGGCGCAAGGCTCGGATGGTCGAGGGGCACCAGTTTGCCGTCGATCCTCAGCCTCGGGGGACTGCCGGTGGTAATATGCAGGTCAGATGCCCCTTTTTCTATCATCACTTTCAACAGGTCGTAAATGCTCGCCATCTGCCTCTCCTTTAGTCTCCGAATGTCACGCGCATAACCTCTTCAACGGTCGTTACCCCCTCGGCCACCTTGGTGAGACCGCTCATCCGCAAGGTCTTCATCCCGAGCCGGATCGCGGCCTTCTTTATCTCAGAGGTGGAAGCCCCTTCAAGGATAAGTTCCTTGAGTTCGTCCTTGACCGGCATGACCTCATACAGGGCGACACGCCCTTTGTAGCCGCTGCCATTGCACGTGGGACATCCCTTGCCTTTAAAGCACTTTATCGCTTTTGCTTCGTCTTCAGAAAACCCGACCTTCACGAGCGCTGCATGCGGCACCTTCTCCTCTTCCTTGCACTGCTGGCAGATACGCCGCGCAAGCCGCTGGGCAAGGATAAGGACTACCGAGGAAGAGACGAGAAAAGGCTCTATGCCCATGTTGAGGAGACGGCTGATCGTCCCCGGTGCGTCATTGGTATGGAGTGTGCTGAGCACCAGATGGCCGGTAAGCGCTGCCTTAACGCCTATCTCCGCGGTCTCGAAATCCCGGATCTCTCCGACCATGATGATGTCAGGGTCCTGCCGCAGGAAAGACCGCAGCGCAGCGGCAAAGGTGAGGCCGATCTCTTCCTTTACCTGAACCTGGTTAATGCCCATGAAATTGAACTCAACCGGGTCTTCGGCAGTCATGATGTTGGTGTCGGGTTTGTTGAGATAATTCAGCGCGGAATAGAGCGTCGTCGTCTTGCCGCTTCCCGTCGGCCCGGTGACCAGAAGCATTCCGTACGGCTTGTTGAGCGCCTCCATGAAATCGTCGAGCGCCGCCTGTTCAAACCCCAGCTTCGTGAGGTCCACCTGAAGGTTGCCCTTGTCGAGGAGTCTCAGGACCGTTTTTTCGCCGAAGAGGCAGGGAAGAACCGAGACACGGAAGTCGATATCACGCTTCTTGCCGAGTTTGAGCTTGATGCGGCCGTCCTGAGGAAGCCTCCGCTCGGCGATGTCGAGCTTTGACATGATCTTTATCCTCGACGTCAGAGCCGCCTTGATCTTCGTCGGCAGATTCATCACGGTATACATCACGCCGTCAACGCGGTACCTGACCCGTAAAGACTGTTCGTACGGCTCGACGTGAATGTCGCTTGCGCCGCTCTTTATCGCGTTCACGAATATGCCGTTGACCAGTTTGACGATCGGGGCCTCGACCTCCTTGACGACTTCAGAGTCTTCCTTCTCCTCAAGCACGTCGACGTTGTCGAGGGCGCTCCCCACTATCTTGTCGAACTCATCCACGTTAACGCTTGGGCCCTCGTCAAAGGACGCGTTGTCAAAATTGCCGCCATCGATATCATCATCGCCCAGAGTATAGTCCTTGGCCTGGATCGACGACGACGTCGTGGCAGCCATGGTGCTTGTAGCGGTCGCCAGCATGCTGTCGCCCTTGCCGAGATAATAGTTCGTGATCGCGCTGATGATCGCCGACTCGCTCGACACCACCACTTCCACGTTGTACCCGGTCATAAACTTGACGTCGTCGATCGCGAAGACGTTGGACGGATCCGCCATGGCTACCGTCAGTGTCGCGCCCACCCGGGTGATCGGCATGATAAGGTATTTTTTCGCCATGTCGGCAGGTATCAGTTTCAGGACAGGATTATCGATCTTGTATTCAGAAAGATTGATGGCAGGAACCCCATACTGCTTGCTCAGAAAAGAGACAAGTTTATCTTCGGTGATAAACCCGAGCTTGACAAGATTGGTCCCGAGTCTTCCGCCTTCCTTCTTCTGGAGGTTGAGGGCCTGCTTTAATTGCTCTTCAGATATGATACTGGAGGCTATCAATAGCTGACCGAGTTTAACTGCCATACGTCTAAAATATATTAAAATCCCTGTATTGTCAATGAATCTGATAACTTACGCTACATATTGACTATTGGGCAGCACTATAATTTATAGTAATCAATACGACCCGCCCCCCACGATGTTGCGAAAACGTAAACGACAGGGAGCAGGTCACCAGGAAGAGCATGCTGAACACCACCAAAAAAATACCGTCTTCCGAAGACTTGGAGCGGGCCGAACGGCTTCGGGAAGTCCTCGCGGCCCTTTATGAGGCGAACAAGCGCTTGCCGGTCATCGTCGAGGGCAAGCGGGATGCGGCGGCCCTGAAACAACTCGGCCTGATCGGGGAGATTATCGTGCTTCATTGTGGGAAGGGCCTTTACGATTTCTGCGAGGACATCGCGGAGAGGTTCTCCAAGGTCATTATCCTCCTGGACTGGGACAATAAGGGAGAAGAGCTCTACCGCTCCCTGTCCCGCAACCTCCGGGGGCACGGGGAGGAGTTCGCAGCGTTTAGGGATTTACTCAAGATCCTCTGTCAGAAGGACATCAAGGACATTGAGGGTATCCCCCGGCTCCTCCTGCGGCTCGAAGGCAATGAACAGCCTCGGTAAAGAAGGCGAGGACGCTGCTGCCGCCTTTCTGAAGAAGAAGGGATTCAAGATCCTCAGAACGAACTATCGAACACCGCTGGGTGAGATAGACATCATAGCGAAAGACGGGGATGTCCTCGTCTTTGTGGAGGTCAAAACAAGGGCGGACGATGCCTTCGGCTCACCCTTCGAGGCGGTAACGCCTCGGAAGCGGGAGAAGATAAAAAAGGTCGCCCTCTGCTTCATGAAGGGGCTCAGGAATGAGACCGCGGCCCGTTTTGATGTCCTGAGTATCATGGCAAGAGACGGCAGACAGTTTATTGAGCATATACCCGATGCATTCGAGGTCTGATCCGGTTGACAAGCCGTTCGGACTGATGCTATTCTGACAAATTATCGCAAGGGGCTGTAGCTCAGTTGGGAGAGCGCTTGAATGGCATTCAAGAGGTCGTCGGTTCGATCCCGATCAGCTCCACCAAGACCGTTCCCAACAGTGAAGGGGCTTCAACCATGGCAATCTTCATACGCGCGATAGTCTTCGTCCTCCTGTCTGTAACCATCCTGTTTTCGAGCGTTGTTGCCTCTCTTGCCGCCTGCATGAGCTGCGTCTCGAAGACAGGCCAGAGCTACACGGAAGTCGCCTGTGAAGGCGACTCCAAGTACGATGTCATCCGCAAGTGCGGCAAGCCCGATTACGAAGAGGAAAGCGGACAGATCACAACCGGCGGATTCGGGTCAACAAAGGAGAAGGGGACAAAGCAGGGAGGGTTCAGCAGTTCCACGGAAAAGATAGAGAAGGTCTACTTCAACTGCGGCCAGGGCAGATTCATACGGGTCCTCACCTTCAGAGGCGGCGTCCTGGTATCGATTGAAAACGGCGAGAGGGGCTCCGGAGAACAGAAATGCTGGTAAACCGCCGGGGTCCGCATAAGGATCAATACGACGTATTCCCGTCTGCTGCGCCCTTCGGAATTACCTTCATTTCCTGACATGCTGCCGGCTATTTACCGGAATCGTGGTTGTGATGCCCCTCCTGTGGGTGTTCACTGTCATCGCTCATCGGCTGCATGGGATGCGTCATCCCTCCTGTATGCCCGAGATGGGAATAATGACGAGCGGGGACCTCATGCCGGAGCAGGGCAGCGCACAGCAGAATCGCCAGGATCAGCAAGGCCTCGGCCCGCACGCTTCGCCTGAATCTCTTCGCCACCGCTCGTCCGTCCTGCGGACCCCTGAGTTTCTCAAAAATGCGGATCGCTACCGGACCAAGGAACCCCTGATAGCGCGCAGGCGCATGCCCCCCCCACCGCTGAAGCAGGGGGACGTTAACATAGCGGTTAAGACCTCCGAGCTGAAGCAGGATGAAGAAGATGACAATTTTTGCAATGATTATCAATCCATAGGGCGTTGCGATAAGTCCTTTAATTCCTCCCACGTATTTATTTGCATTATACAGCGCAGTCAGGGTGACAACCGCTACAGCAACTCCTGCCATGCGGGAGAACCGACTGGCTACTGCGGCGAGTTGCGGTGCGCTGTCGTCAGATATGCTGCCTATTCCCGGCAGCACACTGAGAGTCAATGCAAGCAGGCCGCCTCCCCATGCGGAGGCTGCAAGGAGATGGAGCAGGTCCATCGCTTCCGCCATGCTGAGGTCTCCCGCATCGGCAGCATGCCCCGAGGCGCTCTCGGTGGCGGCTATCACCACAAAGGCTGCGAGAACAAATGCCCATAACACCCGGGAATCCCTGCGACGCTTCCCTGCGATGAGTGCAACCGATACGACCACAAGGGCGGCGATGCGAAGGAACCAAACGCGGCCGTAGTGCGTCTTGAAAAGCACCACCGGCAGCACCTCACACGCCTCCTCCACGGGCCGGCCGCTCATGTCCGCGGCCCGCACCAGCAGATCCATGAGGCTTGCGGCAAACAGCACCGCGATGCTGATGCAGAGAAGGCGGCCCATGCGGGGGAAGACATCTCTCCGGAAAGGCGCCCCCTCCGCCGGCGGGACCACCCACAGGCGGCACAAAAGAAGGCCGATACTGAGGGCAAGGAAGGATAATTCGAGCAACGCCGGGAGGCTATGGATAATCATGTCCGATGCCCCCTATTTCACGGTGAAGGTGAAGTCCCCCTGGGTCTTGTGGCCGTCGCGTGCAACGACGTTCCACATAACCCGGTAGGTGCCCGCAGGAAGCCGGGAAACACTCACCTCGAGAAGTCTCGGGTCAGAGGGGCTGACATGCCCATCCTTCCTGTCCACCATGGCATTGCCTGCATTGTGAACCATGATCGTCGAAAAAGCCGGTTCCAGATCACCATCAAACCAGATGCGAACCCGTTCCGGAGAACCGCTGACTGTTGCGCCGACCTTCGGGTCAGAGTGGTCAGGGAAGGCATGGCCGAGGGCAATATCCGGCGCAGACCAGAGGAGGGCAAGGCAAAAGAGAGCTGCTATGGTCTTCAAGGAAATATCGGCCTCCCGATGCTCCTCGGAAAGAGGTCATCAATAAAGACATGGATAAGACCAAGTACGCCTACGGCACCGCCGGAGCGGGAGTTTATGGGTATCTGTGCCCCGATACCCAGCTCCACGTATTTCCCCGCCCAGACGATCCCGGGAACCATGAAGCCGGTAGTCTTCCCCTTGCAGTCGGCGCTCATGCAGGTCTGCATCGGAAACTCGGTGACAAGGACCATCCGGCTAAAAGGGTGGCCGAGTCCCACATCCTTTACAAAGGACTGCAGGTAGATGAGACTGTACTGCACCGAGAGGCCCCATGTAAGCGTCGTAGGGTTGCGTTCGATGTCGATATCCCCTGTGTCCGGATTAATCGAGGCGTTGCCGCTCCGGGTCGGGAAGCCGGGACTGATGATCCCGGTTATCGCAAGAGGCCTGAGGTATTTCACGGACTCGGGCAGGTCTCCAAATCCCTTCCCGAAGAAGAGCGCGGGGGAGACCGTTGAAAATGACTCGGATACCGAATGTGCCCCGGTTCCTCCCAGTTCGACAGCCGTTCCGATCGAGAGAATGGTTTCGTGTTCATCGTTCGTGAAAAACTGGTATTTCAGGCCGATCTCGACATTGCCGAACCCATTGGCAGAATTATCGTCAGGGAAACGCTGGTGCATGTAGGATGTCCCCAGGCTGATGCCGAGATTCCCGATGATGCGCTTGGAAATCTCAACGTCGATGCCGGTCTCTTTGGCATCCGGCCCCTTGATCCGGCTCAGGAGCACGGAAAACTCATCAGAGACGAACGGGTCGTCCACCTGGAATGTGGTGGGAAAGAATCTCTTGCCGGCAAACCCGTGCGCCCACGAGGAGGAGGGCATTATCAACGCTGCCAAAAGTAGGGCCGCGAGTATCCGCAGGAACTCCCCCCTATGCAACCCCCCTGTCTTTGATCCTTTCATTACTCGCTTCCTCCCTGGGAAACGTCGGTCTTTTTCAAAGTCTATCAACGAAAGGGGGCTGCGTCAATTTCACGGCGGTGCTCTGAAGATCATGGACGGGCAGGAACATCCTGCCCGTCCGCCAGACTTGTTTGGTGTCTTACTTCTTTGCCAAAGGAGGCGTCGGGATGTTTGACCCGTGGCAATCCATGCAGTTGCTCTGCGCCGGGATGTTAAAGGACTTGGCTGGAAGTGCTCCGCGTGTCTTGTATTGTCCGTCTTTCCAGTCATTGAGGAGTTCTACCGTATGGTAGGCGACGCTTGCCGTTACCCTGGCGCACCTGTCTTTTCTCTCGGCGCTGCCCAGGGGCTTGCCGGAGGCCTTCATCCATTTCCCGACCGAGACATGGCAGAGAGGTGAATTCGCGGTTGTCTTGGGTATCTCCGCCGTCACCCTGGGCTTCTTCGGCGTATACACAGGCATCTGCGCATCACTATACCACTGCATCATCTCGCTGCCCATGAGCATGCCGTCTTCAGAGGCGCCTTTAAGGCTGGGGCCGATGATCACATTCGTCACCACGTTCGCCCCCGCGTTCGAGCCGCACACCGTCCCCCAGGCTGACATGCCGCCCTCGAGGAACTTGAATGCGTCAACGGGAAATGACCGGTACGGCTCCCCCACCTTCTCCTGCAACTGGCTGAAGATGCTGTTGATGACAGCAGCGCCGCAAAATACCCGATACCATTCTTCGTAGGCGATCTCGGCCGTTGTGGCGGGATCAAGTTTTACATACGGCCACGGCCACTTCTCTGTGGGGCCTCCCTTTGCTTCCGCACTTGAGAAGATGCCCAACCCGCCGGTCGCCAGAGCGGCGATCCCGGCGGCCCCGGCAAGAGAACCCGCACCCTTGAGAAGACCTCTTCTTGATAATTGCTCTTCCAGCAACTTCCCAACTTCCATATCTTCAACCTCCAAAATAGATTTATAGTTTCATTCCGAAACCAGTACAAAATCGCAACCCGCTATCGTCCTTCAGGACAAAAAGGGGACTCCGCTCCGGAAGTCCTCCGGAGAGCATGACGGACCATCCGAAGCGGAGTCGAGTCGTGTTACGGGGAGATAGTCCGCAATGGACTATGTGCCGGTCCGGGTATAACGGCCGAACCAGCGGAAATAAAAAAATGACTCGCAGACTTCGGAACTTCGGCCTAGATTCTGGGGGGACGCTCTAACGGTGCGGGAAACAGGGATGTGACAATAAAAGATGTGCCGTCTTGAATAAACTCCGCCGGCTCCGGAGACAGCGGGCTGTAGACGCATTCCAGGATCAACGGCGAGTCGGACTGAACGGACAGGGAAGACCCCTGGCTGCAGACATCAAGGGATAGCCACCTTGCCGCCCTTTCAGATGGCGCAAGCGAGACAGGGGTTGCAGCCGTCACCATCATGGAGGCGACCAGGAGGATGAGCACCAGCATTCCGCCTGATTTCATGCATCTATTCTAATGGTATGCGCAATTATGTCAATATCAAATTATAAGTAGAGACGACCTATGGGGCATCGTTCCCCTTTCGGCGACGACCTTGTTCTGACTGCGTACGAATCCTGCTGCAATGACACACACCGGTTGGGGAACTGCATCCGGACGGCGGTCCTTACGCCTGTCTCTTTCTTGATTTTCAGGGTGTGTACGCCATACAATGAAGACCATGCAGATACGCATACTCAATGGCAGGACTATCGCCGCTCGTGAGGGGGAAAGCGTCTATAAGACGCTGAAGGACAACGGCGTCTACCTCGTCGCCTCTTGCGGCGGCAAGGGCGTCTGCGGCAAATGCAGGGTAAAGATCCTCGAAGGCGCAGGAAGGATCGAATCATCGGGGAAGCTGAGAAAAAGGGATATTGAGGAAAATTTCGTCCTTGCCTGCAGGACATTCCCTGAAGCAGACCTGCTGATCGAGATACCGGAGGAGTCCAAACTGGTCATCGGAGACAAGATCGCAGCAGGCAAATCCAGGAACCTGCTCGAATATCTCCATTCAGTTGAGCCCCTCCTCTCGCCGATGGTCCGGCATGTCAGCCTTTCCCTCGATCCGCCGACCCTGGAAAACCCTGTCAGCGACCTGGAACGGCTCAAGAGGGCCCTGGCGGACCGCGGCTTAGAGGGGATGCGCTTCTCCCACGGGTTCCTCGTACCCCTTGCCAGGGCGCTTCGGGAAGCGGGGTGGAAGGTCTCCCTTTCCTTTGCCGAAGACATGCAGGCGGTATCCCTCTCGCCTGCTGACAAGGGGACACGGTACGGAATCGCGGTCGATATCGGCACCACCACCGTTGTGGTCTACTTCATCGACTGCACTGACGGCAGCCTCGTGGATGTGGGCGTAACATACAACTCCCAGATGCGGTACGGCGACGACGTGATCACGCGTATCGTGCATGCGACGGAGGGTGGCGGATTACAGGAACTCAGAAACGCGGTTGTCGAAGACATCAATGATATCATCAAACCTATCATGGAAAAGAACAACATCATCAGGGATGATATCCACTCCGTGGTAATATCCGGCAACACCACTATGGCCCACCTCTTCTGGGGGCTGGACCCGGCGACGATCAGGGAGGAGCCCTATATCCCGACGCTGAACGCCTTCCCGCGTTGGAAGGCCGGCGTTGCAAAGCTAAAGGTGAATCACCTTGCCCCTGTTTATACGCTGCCCTGCGTCGGGAGCTATGTCGGCGGGGACATCGTCTCCGGCGTGCTCGCCTCCCGGCTGCATAAGAATGCGGAGATAGCCCTCTTTATGGACATAGGGACCAACGGGGAGATCGCCGTCGGCAACAACGAATGGCTGATCACCGCCGCCTGTTCGATGGGTCCGTGTTTCGAGGGAAGCGGCATACGCCACGGCATGCGGGCAACCGACGGGGCTATCGAATCGGTCAGGCTTGACCCGCGCAGCTTCGAACCGACACTCGGGGTCATCGGCGATTCAGCGCCGTCGGGCATCTGCGGATCAGGCATGATCGACGCAATCTCCGAGCTCTTCTTCGCAGGGGTGATCGACCAGAAGGGCAAGTTCTCCCGGGACCTCACAACCGACAGGCTGAAGATGGGTGAAGAAGGTCCTGAATACATCCTTCACCGGGGCGACCTCAGGGACATAGTCCTGACCGAGGCGGACATAGAGAACGTCATCCGGGCAAAGGCGGCCCTGTATGCGGGCGTATCCGTGCTCCTGAAGGAGGTCGGCCTGTCCCTCGATATTGTTGAGCGCATCTATATCGCAGGGGGGTTCGGAAATTACCTCAACATCGACAAGGCGATCATGATCGGTATGCTCCCCGACCTGCCGAAGGAAAAATTCTCCTTTATCGGGAATACCTCGATAGCAGGCGCCTACCTCTGCCTCCTCTCGGAGAAAATGAGGAAGGAGGCGGAAGAGATCGCCCACAAGATGACCTATGTCGAGCTTTCGGTGTTGCGGGGATTCATGGATGAGTACATGTCCGCCCTCTTCCTGCCCCATACGGACATCGGCCTCTTTCCTTCGGTAAAAGACCTGTACCACAAAGACAGGTAGTCTTTCCTCAGACGTTGACGAGCAGATTGTCGATGAGGCGGGTATTCCCGATGCGCACGGCAGCGGCGAGCAGTATTTCCCTTCCGATCTCTTCGACGTCATCGAGGGTGACCGGGTCGACCGCTGCAGCATATTCGATCCGGTCGATGAGCTTTTCGGCCCGCAGCCCCTCTTCCACCATCTCCCTGATGCGCCGGGCCGACCGTTCGCCCTGAAGGACCGCCTCTGCCCCCCTCGTGAGGCTCCGGTAAATAGCCGTTGCAGCGAGGCGTTCCTCAGGTCCGAGATAGGCGTTGCGCGAACTCATCGCCAGGCCGTCGTGCTCCCGTATCGTCGGGCAGATCACGACCTCCGGGTCGAGGTTGAGGTCTTTGACCATTCGTCGTATCACCACCGTCTGCTGGTAGTCCTTCTGGCCGAAATATGCCCTGGTCGGGTAGACGATATTCAACAGCTTCGCTACGACAGTTGCCACGCCCCTGAAGTGGCCCGGCCTGAACCTCCCGCAGAGCTTTTCGAATATGCCGGCCACCTCGACAGAGGTCGCAAAGCCGGGGGAATACATTAGGGCATCGTCAGGGAGGAAGAGGATGTCCGTCTCGAGTGAGGATATCTTGCTGCTGTCGCCTTCGATGTCTCGCGGATATCGGGCGAGGTCTTCGGAAGGGCCGAACTGGAGGGGATTCACGAAGATGCTCACCACGGTTATGTCGTTTTCCATCCTGGACCTCCTGATAAGACTCAGGTGTCCTTCATGGAGTGCGCCCATCGTGGGGACAAGCCCGACGGACCGACCCTTCATGCGGTGTTTCTTGCAGGTATCCTGCACGATTCGGGGTATTCTTATGATCTCCATATTCCGGCCGGTTGACAGCGTTCCTGGTTCAGACGATATTTCGTAATACCCTATCCAAAACAGGTCTGTTTGTCAAACGCGCCCTCTGTCCGGGCGTCTTGGCTTTCCTTATCCAGCGCCTTTTTCCCCGTCGGACAGGGATGCATGCCGTATTGACTGAAACGGGAGGATATGTCATAATTGCTTGATTTTCTATCGTATTACGCCATTCATGATGCTCAGAAAATGCTTATAACGAGTCACGTAGGCGCTTTAAAAAATTTCATGAAGGAGGAAACATGAAGGGAGTAGGAAGCCGTAGTCTTATTGTCGTAGCACTCTTCGTGGCAGGGCTCATGGTCTTCGCCTTTTCACCTGCAGCATGGGCCCAGGCGCAGCCGCAGAAGGCGACCCTGACACCTGCCGACTGCGTGAAGTGTCATGCCAACCCCCCGGCAGATATCGCAGCCAATGGCGCCGGGCACAAGAAGATCACCTGTATGGATTGTCATCTGGGACATCGTCCTGCTGTCAAGGACAACATCCCCAAGTGCACCATGTGCCACCAGGGGAAGAAGCATTATGAACTGGCGGGGTGCCTGGGCTGCCACAAGAACCCACACACTCCCCTGAAGATCTCCTTCGCGAGCAACACCACCGACCCGTGCCTGAGCTGCCATACGCAGCAGATCAAGCAGCTGCAGGAGAACAAGAGCAAGCATACCGCCCTCTATTGCGCTACCTGTCACAACGTGCACGGCAAGAAACCGGAATGCACCCAGTGCCACAAGCCGCACTCATCCGCGATGACCGCTGCGGATTGCGGCAAGTGTCACAAGGCGCATATGCCGAAAGTGGTGACGTACAAGTCTGATGTGCCGTCCAAAGACTGCGGCGCATGCCACAAGAAGGCGCTTGACCTTCTGACAGCCAGCAAGGCAAAGCATAAGACGTTCGCCTGCGCCTTCTGCCACCAGGCAAAGCACAAGATGGTTCCGAAGTGCCAGGACTGCCACGGGGTGCCTCATCCTGCCGGCATGATGGCTAAGTTCCCGAAATGCGGCGACTGCCACGGCATAGCCCATGATCTGAACAACTGGTCAACGGAAAAGGCGGAAAAGCCTCAAAAGGCTGACAAGAAGGAAGCCCCCGCCAAGAAACACAAGAAGTAAGTTTTATATAGTTACCCTGAAAAGGGATGGCCTGCTGCTGCAGGTCATCCCTTTTTTTTTGAGAACGGCTGTCTTGTTTGGCAAGGAAGATATCCTGATCAATACCATCGCCTGGTTTCTCCGCAGGTCTTCCGTGTTCGGCGTATTCGGAGACGGGCACTATCGGCTTCAGCCGATCCACGTCGATGACCTGGCAAAGATGGCTGTTGAACAGGGGCCGGCGTAAAGAGGGACACTAAGAAAGTCACGGGCCGAAACAGGGAGGCTATAAGAACATCAATCCCGCTCTGTAACTGCTGTTTTGCTTTTGAACCCACTTTACCAACGCTATATGGAGCTTCCCCTGCTGGTGTCTGTCGTCCCACATCAGTACGTGCCCGGGTTCAAGCGGAACAGTCACAATAATGCCTATCCCCGACTTACTCACATCAATAATCTCGCCTTTGCCTTTAGTCCTTCGATACTGAGAAGCATGCAGACTCAAGCCCGTCAACGGGACCGAAGCGGCGTAAGGGAGTCTACGGTTTTTGCGGTTTTCTTTGATCGTTTCCAATGCGGATAACCACTCAGCCTCTATTGCCAGAGTTCGGGATGAGCCCTCCTTTGCCTTGTATCTGCGGCAATTACTCTAACCATAGCGTGACTAAGAAGCAATGTCAATCCGACAACGCGCCAAAGCTGACGCTACGGCAGAGCCTGCCTGCTTCTTTAGCCGATTCCGTAGGTCAGGCTTACACGCCCACCTTGAAGCTGCTGAACATTCCGTAGTTCAAGCCCACGACGACGTTCCGTCATCGCAAAGAGCGCCTTCCCTTCACCGGCGATCAGTGGATAAACAATAAGCCGGAGTTCATCCACCAGCCCGGCATCGATAAGACTCGCCGTAGTTCGAGCACCCCCAACGAGGTAAATGTCCTTCCCGGGCTGTTGCCTAAGGGCTGCAATTCCTTCGAGTCCCCGGATGAAACTCGTCCTTGGCCAGAGAGCCGAAGTCAGGGTGCTCGATAGCACATAATGCGGGGTCAGTGCAGCAAAGCGGGCGTATTCGACCTCTTTCGGCGTCGGCACCCGGCCAGTAATCCAGAGGGGCTTGTCCGGCTCATTCTGTATCGCGGTCCAATACTGCTCGTAGCCGGGGTACATGTTTGCCCCAAGCAGGCACGCGTCTACTTGCTGCATCAGGCCGTAGTCGTCCGACCACGCTTCTACCCAATCCGCATAACCCTCAGGCCCCTCGATCTTCCCATCAACAGAAATCTTCATTCCAGCGATCAACTTCCGCATGGCAACCTCCTATTCGACTGCATCATACAAGCATCATACATGGCCGCGTGACGCAAGTATAGGGCCTATCTTTACCCTTATGCTTGGACGCCTCTACGGGTATCAGGAGCAATTCGGCGAGGATTAAATCTCCCTTGAGGAAATGACCTTATCGGGTGTAAGCATCGGCTCCCGTGGCAGCGTGTATGCTGCGAATTATGGCACTATCTGTGACGGTTTTCGACATCTTCTTAATGTACGGTCAGGAAACCCGGCGGTCTCTATTTCTCACTGCCGGATGATCTGCCTTCAGCGACCCGTCAAACCGGTAAATTAACCGGGGGATATGGTCTTTTTCCGGTAATCGGGCCCTGCCCTGCTGATGGCAAACATAAATACTCTTCATAATTCAGGGACTTCATTAAAGCCGGCCGTGGCATGGGGCTTGCTTTTTCATCTTCAGCGTTGTCGGATATCCTTACGGGGAAAAGGGCGGATGTATGTTTCAGTGTGAATTGGGAGCAGTTCAGGAGGGCAGGAAGATGAAGATTTTGGTTGTTGACGATGAGCCGGCCATCCTCACGTTGGCCGCGGAGATATTGACCACTCTGAATACGTCGGTACAGACCGCGGCCGGGCTTCAGGAGGCGAAGGATGAAGTGACCCGTGACAGATTCGACCTTGTGATATCCGACCTGAGCATGAGCGGATGCACGGGCATGGAGGGGCTCGAACTGCTCAGCCATATAAAGAATATAAGCGGAGAGACGGAAGTATTTATAATGACAGGCTTCGGCTCGGATGATGTCAGGAAGACCGCCTATGCCAGGGGAGCCCTCTGGTTTGCCGAAAAGCCGCTGAACATAAAGGATCTCCGTTCAAAGGTCCAGGACGTGGCTGTCAGGAAGGGTCTTGCTGTCCCATAAAAGGTTGTCCTCGAAGTGGGCTATGAACCCGTACTCCCCTGCCCTGAGGCGCTTTGTCGGAGCTGAAGAAATCAGCTGGCTGCCGAGGCTGCCGGTCTTTTCTTAAAGGAATGCTCAGGGCCCCTCGTGGCAATGGCCACAGAGCTTGTCTTCAGGATACGCGAAGATCCTGCCCCAGTCGGAACCGTGGGGGTTGTGGCATGATGTGCAGATGAGATTTATCTTCTTGCCGTTAGGAAGTTTCTTGTTCTTCGCCCGGACCGGATGCCCCTTTGCCCCGGTACTCATGATGTGGGCGCGCCTGCCGACGTCCTGGTGACACTTGAGGCAGACCCTGTTCGTGCTGGTCGGCAGCAGGTTTTTGTTCCGCGCGGTGTGCGGCTTGTGGCATTCCATGCACATGCCCTCGGCGACCGGAGGATGCTGCTTCGCCTTCTTGAAAGGCCCTTTGTCATGGCAGTTGAAGCACAGATCAGGCATCTTCTGTACGAGCAGCTTCTCCGTGTCTCCCTGATGGGGGAAATGACAGCTCATGCACATGCCTTCGCCGACGGGATTGTGGACCACCTTCTTGCCGTCGAGTTCATCCCGGTTGTGGCAGCCGTAGCAGAGGTCAGGCACCTCGTTGAGGAGGAGCTTTCCCCTGGATGAGGCATGCGGGGCATGGCAGGCGGTGCACATGCCGTCCCTGACCGGGGAGTGGATCGACTTCTTCCCGCTGAAGTTCTTCTTGGCATGGCACCGGTAGCAGAGGTCCGGGGCCTTGGCAAGGAGGAGTTTCTTCGAAGCGCTCGCATGGGGATCGTGACAGCTCGTACACTTGCCCTGGAGCACGGGAGGGTGCGTCGTTGTATCCACGAATTTAGTCTTGTCATGACACATGAAGCAGAGGTCAGGCATCGCCGCAATCAGCAGCTTGGGATTCTCGGAAGTATGCACGTCATGACAGCTGGTGCACATCCCCTGCTCAACAGGAGGGTGGTTGACCTTGTTACTGAAGAGGGTCTTGTCATGACAGCTGAAGCAGAGCTCAACGCCGGTTGCCGAGAGAAACTTCTGCTCCTTGAATTTCTTCGAATGGGGCTTCGTGTGGCACGAGACGCATCCCTTTGTCAGTATGACAGGATGGACCACCTTGCCTTCTGATTTTGCCCGGTGGCACGCCGAACATACGATAGCCTCCCCGGAGTACGCGGCTACCGGCTGCAGGAAGAAAAAGAATGCGGCTGTGACGAGGAGAAACACGCACTGAAACGCCCGGTTTCGAGGCCCTGCCTGTGGGTGGATGTGTGCCATAAAAAAGTACATAACATTAGCAAATTCGGGGCGTTCTGTCAATGAACCCACTCCCCGGACTAAAGTCCGGGGTTTCGGGACCGCAGGCATAATCTGGCTTTCTCATGCCTGCTGGTCTCGAACATACTTACGTATGACTTCTTCATTCACGGT
>JAKAHR010000041.1 GCA_021825365.1 Nitrospirota bacterium
TCAACTGCCGATACAGTTCCTTGTCTTGCATGCCTCTACCTCCTTTTGGGAGATAGATTGCTATATCTCTATGATTTCAGGCAACCCCGCCCCACAGTCTTCCCGGAAGAGCCACTCCCTGAGGTTGTCGTCGTACTTCTTTACGAAATCCTGGTGGCGTTTCCAGATTTCTCCGGGAAGGTGCTTTATCTTTTCTTCCGTCTCTTTGAACTGATTCCTGATCTCTACGTCATCAGCATCTATATCCGCCTTCTTGGTCTTTATCTTCTGTTTCTTCGTCTCATGGTCTGACTTGTCGTCCTTGAGGATATTCTCAAGGTCCTCCATGTCCTTCCCGAACTTCTCCTCAGGCTTATGCTTTTTTGTCCCTTGATCGTTGCCAGCTGACTGATGGCTGCCGGCTAAGGGCTGTTTGTTCCCTGCTGATGACTGATTGCTGCCAGCTGACTGCTGCTCGATCTTGATCGCATAGGCGATATCGAACAGGCCCCCGAAGGTCCAGAGAAAGAAGGCAAGAACAATGGTGGAAATAATGCGTAGAGTCCGGCTGAAATGATAATGCATCGCGCCCTCCATACTATACTCCCCTGAAAAAGTTATCTCCCCGAAATAGCAGGTGTGTGATCCCCACTCGCCATTTCGACAGCCCCTCTATCCTCTTCAGGACAGGTGGCTTTGCGTCCCCCGGTTCCCCCGGGCTTTGCCTTTTCGATGGCAATCGACTATTTAATACACCACCCCTCCCCGGCCATGTCAAGAAAAAAATGCAGGACACGTCCGGCTGTCTGCCCATACCCTACCCAGGTAGGATTGCGAACTCCGTCATTGTCTTATATGCTCTTAATCAGGAAAGGAATGGGGGTGATGATGGTGAAAGCCGGTGATTGTCAGGAGGTCGACTGGAAGGAGATATGCGGCTCATGCAGCCATGCACTCTTCTCTCCAAGCGGAAAGGAGGAGACGATATGCAAGATGGGCAGGTTCAGGGAAGTGGACCTGCACAGGAAGCTTTGCCCTCACCGGGCGGAAGGCCAGGTCTCATTCAAGACAAGGATCGACTGGTACTAGGAAATGCCTGTCGATCCCCCTGGCCGGGGGTATCCCTTTTTCAGGACTGAACGGCGTATTACGGAGAAACGCAGGCATCTTCGATAAATACGCCTTCAGCGGATGCCCCGGCCTATCTGAAACAGCGGCCGATGCGCTGCTCCACCGCCTTCCATAGACCCCTCTTCGTAAAAATCCTCCCGATTAGATAGAATGAAGGCGTGGCAAAGGAACGCCCCCTGACAAGAACCTTCCTGCCGGTCATGGTCGTCGGCCTGGGGTCGATGCTCCTTCAGGTCGTCTGCCTGAGGCAGCTCCTGTCCGTCTTTTCGGGAAACGAGCTGGTCATCGGCATCATCCTCGCCGTTTGGCTTACTCTTGCAGGGGCGGGCAGCTTCGTCGGCCATCGCTTCACTTCCGGCCGCGCCTTTCCCGCATCTCTCATCATCACCGGCCTGATCGCTCAGCTGACCGTGCTCTTCATAAGCGGTCTCAGGCCCCTCTCCGGCATCGGCCTCGGAGAGACGATATCCCTCGCCGCCACCTTTTTGCTGACCATCTCTTCCCTCAGCCTCCTCTGTTTCTTTACAGGCCTCCTGTTTCCCCTCGCGGTATCCTTTGCAGGCGGCAGGACAGCCCTTGTATACGGCATCGAGGCGGCAGGCGCCTGTATCGGGGGAGGACTCTATACCTTCTTCTTTGCAGGGAGGGCCGGCGCCTTCGCGGTCGCGGCGGTCGCGGCTGCACTCTTTATCCTCACCGGTGCGCTGGTTTGGGGAAGGCGTTCCCTGCTGCTTCTCGTTATCCTCCCCATGCTTCTGTATTTTTTTTCAGGCCAGGTCAATGCCCGCCTGTCATGGAATGCGGGTGAGCCGGTGCTGAGGACCGAATCAAGGTACGGCGAGATAACGGCGTTCCGCCTCAGGGACCAGGTCAATCTCTTCGAGTCAGGCAAATTTCTCTTCTCCTACCCTGATCCGCAGACGGACGAGATGAGGGCCCATATACCCATGTCTGTCCATCCCGCGCCTGCGGCGATACTCGTGATCGGCGGATCGCCCGCCCTTCTCACCCACCTGGCGGCATATCCGGTCAGGACGGCAGACTTCGTGGAGATGGACCCTGCCCTCATCAAGGCGGGACTGTCATTACTCTCGGCTGAAGATCACCGGATAGGCGATGACAGGAGGTTCAGGATCATCGCCCGCGATGCCCGAAGGTTCATCAAGGAACAGGAGGCCCCGGGATATGACCTCATCATCATGAACCTGCCCGACCCTTCGACCGCCTCTGTCAACAGGTACTATACAGCCGATTTCTTCAGGGAGGCGAGGGCGGTCCTCAATCAGGGCGGCATCCTCTCCCTTACCGTGCCGACATCAACGGGATATGTGGGGAGGAGGATGCAGACCGCAAACGGGGCCATCGCCACCTCACTGAGGAAATCCTTCAGGAATGTCAGCGCATCATCAGCCGAGTACGGCTACCTCTTTGCATCCGACAGCACGATCAGTACTGACCCCTCCCTCCTGGCAGCCAGGTTCGAGGGCCGCGCGATTAAGACCTCATACTTCATCCCCTCCATCTTCCGGGATGCCTTCGACCCCCTCAAGACGGACATCACAACCCGGAGGCTCTTCAGCATCAGTGTCGGGAATACGGACAGCCGTCCTGTCGCCTACCTGTACAACCTGATGCTCTGGGCGGAGGCGCACGGCAGGCTTTTCAACAAAATCCTCGACGCAGGCTCCTTCCGGATCATGGCGATACTCGCCGCAGCGGCCCTGCTGGGGGGGGCGATTGCCCTTGGAAAGAGGCGGGTCGTCTACTTCTCGATCTTCACCACCGGTTATGCCTCGATGTCGCTGTCGGTCATCATCATCCTGGCGTATCAGGCTGCATTCGGCTATGTCTATGAATCCATCGGCCTGCTGATCGCCGTCTTCATGCTCGGCATGGCTGCGGGCAGTATTGTCGGCCGGGCAAACAGTCATCCGCTGAACAGCCTGCGGGGGGCCGAGGCGGCCGCTGCTGTCCTATTCGCGGCAGGTGCATTTCTCCCTCATGCCGCGATCTTCTTTTATCTCCTGAATCTCCTCTGCGGGGTCGTCGCGGGCATGGCATTCGCCTTTGCGAGCGGGTTTGCGTCCGGAAATGACACGGAAGAAGCGGGCAGGCTGTATGCCGCTGACCTGGCAGGATCGTGCGCAGGGGCGCTCGTCTCGTCGCTCGCCCTCGTCCCGCTGGCAGGGGTTCAAAACGCCCTTTACTCTTTGGTATGCCTGAAGTGTATGTCGCTGCTTCTGCTGCTGACGGTGCGAGATGAAGCGCATTAGGGTCCTCCTGCTGCTGACGCTGCTCACATCCCTGGCAGCAGGATACGCGGGTCGTCTCTTTTTTCCGGGAAAGGCGGTTGACGAGAGGGCGCAGCTCCGGCTTCTCGCCCCTGCTGAAGAGATCTCCGAAAAAGGAGGAGCCCCTCCCCATTACTCCCTGTCGAACGGATCAATCGCATTCAATACCTTTGACATAACTCCCTCGGTCCGCGGGTATGCCGGCCCTATCAGGCTGCTCGTCATACTTTCGCCCGACGGCAGGATATCCGGTGTGCGGATTATCGGTCACCAGGAGACGAAGAACTACGTGCACTATATGGAGAGCCCGGATTACCTGAACCGGCTCGTCGGCAAGAGTGTTCATGATCCGTTTCTGCCTGACCGGGATATCGACGCGATCACCCGGGCGACGGTGAGCGTAGATGCCCTGGCAAGGACCCTTCGCGAATCGACCCGGCAGGTCGCTTCGGGTGTCTTCGGCATCCGGAGCAGGGGCGGTGACACGAAAGGCGGACAGGATATCACCTGGTTATGGTATCTGATTACCTCTGCTGCTGCATTCCTTCTCTATCTCGCCACACGGCGGACTGCGGGGCTTCTGAGGACCAGGGACTTTGTTCTTGCCGCCTCGGTAGCGGTCATCGGCCTGTATCTTTCAAGCCCCTTTTCGATACTCCAGGTATTCAATGTCCTGCTGGGACGCTTCTCCGCATCAGGCCTCTGGTACGTCGTTGTCGCCACCACCCTTCTTTCGACAGCCCTTGCAGGAAGGTTCTATTGCGGATGGCTCTGTCCCTTCGGGGCGCTGTCAGAGTTCATCGGCAGGATACCGGCGAGGAAATGGACAATCCCGCAAGAGGTTGACGACCGCTGGAGGAACATCAAGTATGTCGTCCTCACCGTGATAACCGGGGTTGTCCTCATCAGCGGAAGAACTGACTATGGAAATATCGAAACGTATGTTACGCTTTATTCATGGAACGGCACCTACCTCGCGTGGGCCCTCGTGGCAGTCACCCTTGCCGCGAATCTCCGCATCACGCGCTTCTGGTGCCGGTATCTCTGTCCTGTCGCCGCATTCACGGGCGTGTTATCCCGGGTCTCGCCCGGATATCCGAGCAGGAGCGACTGTCCCATGGGCAACAGGAGAGACCCTCTCCTCTCGGAATGCATCAGGTGCAACCGCTGTTACCATACCGCGGCTCCCGGGAGGAAATCTTGAGGCCCGAACGAAATGTCTGCGCCCGATTAGTGACTTCAGGACTTTCGATGGATAACCAGTTGATATCTCTAAAGTTTTACTGATGGAACCCGATAAGATGGGTAACCAGATGGATGAGGACAATACACGACCGCCGGCAGGGGATACGGGAGGCGGCGATTCCCGGGAAGCCGTTACCGGCAGCAGGCGGACAGGAGAGGCCTTCCACGACTCGGAGCAGAGATACCGCAGTCTCGTTGATAACGCACTGATCGGCATCTACCAGACGACCCTCGGCGGCAAACTTCTCTATGCGAATGAGGCGCTCGCCAGGATCTTCGAATTCGCCACCCCGGAGGAGATGATGGCCCAAGGCGTCGTCCCCCGGTACGTGGACCCCGGCTCGCGTCAGGAGTTTCTCGCGCGGGTGAAGGAATCCGGCAGGGTGACGAATGTCGAACTGCACCTTGTCACCCGGACCGGCAGGCAAAGGAACGTGCTCATCAGCGCTGTGCTTGAAGGCGATGTCCTGTCAGGCATGATCATGGACATCACCGAGCGGAAACAGATGATGGACCAGCTCTCCGAGGCAAAGATTGAATGGGAAAACACCTTCAACACCATCAACGACGCAATCACCATACACGACGCCGACTTCAACGTGATCCGCGCAAACCAGGCCGCCGTCGAACTCCTGGGCGCTTCGCTTCCGGAGATCTTCGGCAGAAAGTGTTTTGCCTCCTATCACGGCGCCTCCTGTCCTCCCGAGGGGTGTCCCAGCTGCCGCACCCTCGAAACCGGCAAGGCCACGGTCGCCGAACTCTTCGAGCCGCACTTAAACAGATTCATCGAGATCAAGGCCCTCCCGCGCCTGAACAGGGAAGGCCGCGTCATCGGCCTCGTGCACATCGTCAGGGACATAACCGGCCGGAAGAAGGCTGAGGAAGAACAGCAGCAACTCCACTCACAGTTCATCCAGTCCCAGAAGATGGAGTCGATCGGCAGACTGGCCGGCGGCATAGCCCACGATTTCAACAACATCCTTTCAGCCATCCTCGGTTACAGTGAGCTCCTTCTCCTGAAACTGCCGTCCGAACATCCCCTGCGCGACTATGTCAGGATCATCAAGGAATCCGGCGTGAGGGCGGCTGAGCTCACGCATCAACTGCTCGCCTTCAGCCGCAAACAGGTTCTCGAGATGAAGGCGATGAGCGTCAGCAGGACGGTGGAGAATATGGTGAAGATGCTGACTCGCATCATCGGTGAGGACATCTCCCTCGAACTCCGTGTAGATCTGCGAATCAGGAATGTCCTGGCAGACCAGGGGCAGATAGAGCAGATACTCATGAACCTGGCGGTCAATGCACGCGACGCGATGCCTGCCGGGGGGCGGCTCATCATAGGCACGGCCGATGTCGACATTACGGAAGAAAAGGCGGACCTCCTGCAGGCGCCCCCGCCGGGGACCTATGTCCTGCTGTCCGTGGCCGACACGGGTGAGGGGATGAGCAGCGAGCTTCAGAAGAGGATATTCGAGCCCTTCTTTACGACAAAGGCGATGGGTAAGGGGACCGGTCTGGGGCTTGCGACCGTCTACGGAATCGTGAAACAGCACAACGGCTATATCTACGTCTTCAGCGAGCCGGGACAGGGTTCGAGATTCGAGATATACCTGCCGACAACCGTGGAGGAACTCCGGAAGCGCCCGGAGGGCGAGGCGGCGGACCTGCAGCGGGGTCATGAGAACATCCTCGTGGTCGAAGACGAACCGTCGATCCTGACATTTATCACTGAGCTGCTTTCCTCCCTCGGATACCGCGTGCTTGCCGCGCCGGATGCGGAAGAGGCGCTCCGCCTCAACAACGCCTTCGAGGGCGACATTCACCTGCTCCTGACGGACATCGTCATGCCGGGCATCAACGGCAGGGGGCTCTCGGAGAGGATACGGGCCGGCCGGCCCGCCATGAAGGTCGTCCTGATGTCAGGCTATACCGATGATGTTGCGCCTGTGCATGAGGCTATTGCGGAGGGAGCCGCCTTTATCCGGAAGCCCCTGACGCCAGGCCTGATCGCGCGGAAGATCAGGGAGGTCCTGGACAAATAACGGGTTACGAAACTGACCGCGAGATACCCGGAGACGACTCACCCGATAAAGCACTGGGGGTCTTCAGCGAGGAAATCGTCCTTCCCCTTTGAACAGGAATAGGCGTAGGCTATCGCGCGGCACCCCCGGCAGTCGGCCCACCTGCCGCACGATCCGCATTTGCCCTTGTAGCCGCTCCTGTCCCGAAGCGCATCGAGCACCGGTGATGAGGCCCACACCTCCCGGATCGAATCGGTCCTGACATTGCCGATGGGTATGAAGAGTCTCCTGCAGGGCACGATCGCGCCGTCGGGAAGGAACGTGAGTCCTGATATGGCAGCCGCGCATCCGCTCCGCGCCACAGGACCGGAGTCGCCGTCGTCGGCCACGGACATCTGGGAGGCGATCGGGTCGCCGGTGACGATATCGAGTCCGTCCCCGGAAAATGAAAAGATCTCCCGGTAGACCTCGGCGACGCGGTCCGCCGGCATCATCCTGTCTATCAGTCCCCTTCCCCGGCCCGAAGGCACGAGCCGCGAAAACCCGAGCCTCTGGACGCCGAGGGAGACCGCAAGCCCGACCATGTCGATGAAATGAGCGGCATTGATCCCGGACAGGGTGGCGTTCATGGTGACCGGGAGTCCCGCATCCAGGAGATGGCGTATCCCTTTGATCGCCGCTGAAAAGCTGCCCTTGCCGCGGATCGAATCGTGGATCGCTTCAGGCCCCTCGATACTCACCTGCACGCCCTTCACCGCCAGGGCTGCCAGCTGCTTCGCCTTTTCCGACGTGACGAGGGTGCCGTTGGTAAGCAGGAAGGCATCGAACCCGCTGCTGCCGACAGAATCGAGGACAGCGAACAGGTCCTTCCTCAGAAGCGGCTCGCCGCCCGTGATATTGAAACCAGGCGAAAACGAGATCCCATACTCACCCGTCCATGCCCGCAGCATCACGGAGACCTCTTTGATGACGTCCTCCACCTCGGAGAACCCCAGTTCGTCAGACCTGCCGCCTGCCTGATAGCAGTGGGAGCATCGAAGATTGCACCGCTCGGTGAGGTGCCATTGTATGAAGAATTCCTGTTCCTGACTTATGGACATGCCCTCTGCGGGATGAACACGGCGGCTGCGGACTGCGGCGGAGCAGTACCCGTGGATTTTCTCATCTCCGGCCGCGGGCCGGGGGCGGTAATGACCTCCTCCTGACCGGCCCGCTGCCGGTTCCTTCGTTGCCTGACCGGCAACTTCAGCTCTTTCAGCCCTTTCACTTGTGGCATACCTTGCCAGGATTCTCTTTCACTGCCTTCCTGAGACTGTTCCAGAAGGATGCCTCCTTGACGAGCGTCTTCCTGCTCATCGTCTTCTTCATCCCGCGCACCTCCTTTCCTCCCCTCCCATAGGACGGGTTACTATGATTTCATGATATCTCCGGCTGAAACGAAGTCAAGAACAATTCCGGCAGGGCCGGCGCCCGGCTTCACCATTCTTCTGATATAATTTAAGAACTACCATACGATACGGAGGCGAAAATGAACGCGACGCTTATAAAACCCGACATATACTGGATCGGGGCGATCGATTGGGCGGTACGGGACTTTCACGGGTACATGACCCCCAACGGCACCACCTATAACAACTACCTTATCCTCGATGAGCAGATAACCCTGCTCGACACGGTGAAACATGATTTCGCCGACATCTCGATCGAAAACATACGGCAGGTCGTTGACCCCGGGAAGATCAGGAACATCGTAATCAATCACATAGAGAACGACCATGCATCCGGACTCGACAAGATCATGGCGCTCGTCCCCGGGGCAACGATCTACATCACCGAGAAAGGGAAAAAGGGACTCAGCCGGTTCTTCGACATATCCGCCTGGGACATCAGGACGGTCAAGACCGGGGATACCCTGTCGATAGGGAAACGCACCCTGCTGTTTATCGAGACCCCGATGCTCCACTGGCCTGATTCGATGATGACCTACGTGAAGGAGGACAAGCTCCTCATCAGCCAGGACGGCTTCGGCCAGCACCTGGCGACAGCGGAGCGGTTTGACGATGAGTTCATTGAGTGCTCATCCGTCTACACCCTCGATGACGCTGTTGTCGACTACTACGCAAACATCCTCATGCCCTTCGGCAGCATCATCAAGGCGAAGATCAGCGAGATCCAGAAGCTGGGACTCGAGATCGACATGATAGCCCCGGACCACGGCATCATCTGGAGGAGGAACCCGGCAAAGGTCCTGAACATGTACATGAACATGGCGACCGGCGTTGCCGCCCTCCGGGTGGTGGTGATCTACGACACCATGTGGCACAGCACCGAGAAGATGACCCTGCCGATCATGCGCGGCATACAGGAGGCCGGAGTCGACTGTAAGATCATCAAGCTCAGGGCAACGCCGATGAGCATCGCGATCAAGGAGTTCTGGAAGGCCCGGGGGGTGCTGATAGGCACGCCGACCCTCAATAACAGGATGTATCCCTCCGTAGCCGAGTTCATGCAGCACGTGGCGGGCCTGCGTCCCCGCAACAGGATCGGCGGCTCCTTCGGAAGCTACGGCTGGGGCGGCGGAGCCGTAAAGGAGGTCTACGACGACCTCAAGGCGATGAAGTTGGACGTCTTCGAGCCGGGGGTCGAGGCGCTCTACATGCCCTCTCCGGAGGATGAGGAGAGGTGCCGCGAGTTCGGCAAGGCCTTCGCGGAGAAGGTGCGGGAATACCATGCGCAGTTTCCGGGCTGACGCAGAGGCATGAAGACGATGATTCGGCTGCACCGGACCGCCGTTGTCATCCTGATCGCCCTGTTGTTGCCCGTGGCGGCGACAGGGTCAGAGAAGAAAAAGGGGCATGATAAGAAAACCGATCAGCAGACGGCCAGGCTCAGCCCGCAGACCCAGGCGTGCATCGGATGCCACACCTCCGTCACCCCCGGCATCGTCCATGACTGGCTCTCCAGCAGGCACTCGGCGACAACCCCGGCGGAGGCGCTGAAGAGACCTTCGCTCCAGCGGAGGATCTCCGCCGCTGCGGTTGATTCATCCCTCTCCGAATATGCGGTCGGCTGCTATGAATGCCACAGCAGGAACCCGGAGCGCCACAGGGACAACTTCGAGCATATGGGATTCCGTATCAATGTCGTCGTCTCCCCCCATGACTGCTCCGCCTGTCATCCCGAAGAGGTCGCCCAGTTCAGCGGGAGCAAGAAGGCAAACGCGATAGCAAACCTCATGTCCAATCCCGTCTACCATGCGCTGGTACGCACGACGACAGGCGTCAAGAAGATCGAAAAAGGCGTGATCGTTTCCGAAGAGCCGTCTGCCGATACGCTTCGCGAGACCTGCCTCGGCTGCCACGGCACGGACGTCGCGGTCCGGGGAATGAAGAAGGTCTCGACGAAGATGGGCGAGATATCGGTGCCTGATCTCGCCAACTGGCCGAACCAGGGGGTCGGCAGGAAGAACCCCGACGGCACCCTCGGGGCCTGCACCGCCTGCCATCCCCGGCATGGCTTCTCGATAGAGGTCGCCCGTAAGCCATACACCTGCGGCCAGTGCCATCACGAGCCGGACGTCCCGGCATGGAACGTCTACGAAGAGAGCAAGCACGGCAATATCTACTCCTCCAAGGGTAAAGACTGGAGTTTCAATTCCGTCCCCTGGGTCGTCGGCGCCGACTTCAAGGCCCCTACCTGCTCCTCCTGCCATAACAGCCTGCTCGTCTCTCCTGCCGGGGACGTGATCGCGGAGCGGACGCATGACTTCGGCGCCCGGCTCTGGGTGAGGCTCTTCGGACTGATCTATTCCCATGCCCAGCCGAAATCAGGCGACACGACGATCATACGAAACAGGGACGGCCTTCCGCTTCCGACCACCTTCAGCGGTGAACCCGCCTCCTCCTTCCTCATCGACGGACAGGAACAGGACAGGAGACAGAAGACGATGAAGGCTGTCTGCAATGGCTGCCATAGTTCCGACTGGGTGAACGGCCACTTTCTGAAGCTCGACAGCACCCTGAAAGAGACTGATGCGATGATACGGGCTGCCACCGTCCTGATGGCCGACGCCTGGGAAAAGGGGGTTGAAGACAAGACAAATCCCTTTGATGAATCTATAGAGAAACTCTGGACAAAGCAGTGGCTCTTCTACTCAAACTCGATTCGGTACGCCTCTGCCATGACCGGGGCGCCTGATTACACCTCCTTCAAGCTGGGCTGGTGGGAGCTCTCCGATAACCTCCAGAGGATGAAGGACGCGATCGAGGCAAAAGAGAGGATGCGCCTGCTGCGGCAGGCACGGTGAGCCGGCGGGGGCATTCATGAATGTCATCGCATTTCTCGGCAGTCCCCGGGTCGACGGCAATTCCGCCCTTCTCCTGAAAGAGGCAGTGCGCGGCATCGAAGAAGAGGGCTTTATTGTCAGGACCTTCAACCTGAACACGATGAATATACACGCCTGCCAGAACTGCGGGGGATGCGATAAGACCGGGACCTGTGTCGTCGCCGACGATATGGCTGAGGTCTTCACCGCCGTCCGGTCGGCTGACAGGATCATCCTCGCCTCGCCCATCTTCTTCTTCGGCCTCAGCGCGCAGTCCAAGGCGATGATCGACCGCTGCCAGAGCTTCTGGTGTGAAAAGTACCTGCTGAAGAAGCCGATACCGGCAGGGCCCTTCGGAAGAAAGGGCCTCCTGCTGCTCGTTGGCGGCATGAAGAAGGCTGTCGGCATGGACTGCGGGAATGCGACCGCAACCGCATTCTTCAGGACAATCAGCGTCCCGGAGCATGCTGTCCTGAGCTTCATGGGAGTCGACGCAAAGGGGGCGATCCGCGACCACCCCACCGCACTCACCGAGGCCTTTGAAGCCGGCCGCTCCCTGGTCAGTGTCTGAAGGATGCGGCCGCCCCTTCCCCGCTATATCCAGCTCTACCCGACCTTCCGGTGCAACCAGCGATGTTCCTTCTGCTTTAACTCCGCGATGCCCGCATCAGGCGGCGCTCCTGATATGTCCTTCCAGGACGCCCTTCGACTGCTTTCTCTCTGCGCTGCACGGGTCATACCCGAGATCGATGTCATGGGAGGAGAGCCCCTGCTCCTGGAGTGGATGCCCGAATTTCTCAGGCAGGGGACCGGCCTCGGCCTGCGCATGAACATAAGCACAAACGGGTCCCTGCCGTCGATGATGGAGAGGCTCTCGGAGATTGACCGCCGCCTTCTCACGATCGGCGTCTCCCTGGAAGGGAGCGACCGGGAGAGGCATCAGAGATTCACCCGTTCCGCCCATTTTGACGGTGCGGTCAGGTCCCTCTCGCTCCTCGTCGCCGCCGGCCTCGATCCCCTTGTCAAGACGGTTGTCAACCGGGAGACGGTGGCGGAGATTCCCGGCATCATCGCCCTTATAAGCAGCCTCGGGATCAGGCGTTACTTCCTCATCCACATGGATGTCCTCGCAAAAGACCCTGCAGGGAAACAGGCGGCCCTGTCTTATCCTGCATTCCTCGACTTCTTCCGGAAGACCCGCCGGGAACACCCGGAGATGGAGATCGATATGGTCGCTGCCTCCTGTTTTGACCTGCATTCCCTTCCGGGTGATGCGCGGTGCGCCGGCGGAGTGAGAAAGCTGGCTATCGCGCCGGACGGCTCTGCCTATCCCTGCAACCTCCTTATCGGGGCACCGGGTTTCCATCTCGGCAACATCCTGACCGACAGCCTCGATGCGGTCTGGGACAACGATCTGCTGGAGTTATTCAGGAGAAGGGATAAGAACGTCTGTCCTCAGAGCGCTTGCAGCCACCGGGACGACTGTACCGGCGGCTGCCCTGCCCATGGTTTCTATCACCAGAAGGACCCGGGGGCTCCTGACATCAGATGCATGCCGGGTGAATGACTACTGCGCCACGCATCGGTCTCCGTCGTATCGGCCCGTGTTGATCCGCGTTATCGAAATAACGACGCAGTCATAATCAGGGCTTGCATTCGAGGTAAACCAGACCGTCCTCCAGACAGGCATCGTTCCGTCCTTGTCGAAATGGATTCTGCTGCCGGTGTTGTTCTTGTTCAGGCAGAAGGGGACCTTTCTCGGATAGGAAGGCAGGACTGTGTCATCTGCGTCGACCTTTCCGTCATCATCCGTGTCCTCGACAATCGAATAAGAGTCACTGGACAGAACCGCATAATGTTCCCTGCTCTTTTGCATCGCCATAAGCCGTGCATGCAGGAGATCCGTGTAGAACTCCCGGGTGGCGCGTTCCACCTCATACTTTTGCCTCCAGTCGCCATACGTGAAACCCATGCTGACTACGAGTATGCCGATAATCGAGACTACGACGACAAGCTCTATCAGACTTATCCCCCTGCTCCCCATGCAGATCCCCCTTTTTTCGGATACCCGGAATCCTTTAGTCGTACAGCCTCGATTCCGGCGATAGCCTGTGATACCAGAGCAACAAAAAAAAGGCACCTGTCAATTTTGACAGGTGCCTTTTCGGGCCATCCTGTGGTATAGTTATTGTTTTGTCAGGCCCGGTCGAGTGCTATCCCCGGCTATCTGCATCCGCCTCCTCAGACCGCTTCCATCTCCGGTGTATCCAAAGCCATTCAGAGGGGTTCCGCCTGATATAGTCTTCAACGGGACGGGAAAAGGCGATCGTGCTGTTGCGGACAGACCGTTCCGCATCCTCGGACCCGTCTGGTTCTATCTCCGCTCCGATCTCGATGACATGTCCGCCGTCCGTCCTCCTGATAAATGCGGGGATGACCGCAGCGCCCGTCTTCAGGGCGATGAGCGCGGGTGTCTTCATGATGAAGTCCTTCTTCCCGAGGAAGTCTGCCGCAACCCCCTCAGCGGGAACGACGCTCTGGTCCATGAGGATGCCGACCATCCCGTTTTGGTGCAGTGAGCCGAGGATCTTCCGGAGCGCCCCCTTCTTGTAGATAACGGTGTTGCCGTACCTCCGCCTCGCCCTCTCGACAAGCCGGTTCAGATAGGGGTTGTCGATCGGCCGTGCAACGACACTCACCGGAGAAAGCGACAGCCCGACTGCAAGGGCATTAAGCTCCCAATTGCCGCAGTGTCCTGTTATGAAGAGTATGCCCTTGCCCTTTTCGCGCGCCTTCTGAAAATGCTCGACCCCGCTGAAACGTACATTGCCGACGATACGGTCGCCCAGGCCGTAGTAAATCTTGAGGACCTCGACAAAGGACTTGCCCAGGTTGAGGAACATCTGCCGGATGATCTGATCGGGACGTGCGCCGACTGCCAGGGCTCCCCGCGAAACAGCGGAGCTCAGGTTCTCAACAGCGATCCTGCGCCTGCTGCCCCAGATGAGGAAGAGCAGGCAGCCGAGGAATTCGCCGGCCTTCATCGCAATGCGAAGCGGAAGGACGGCGATCGGCAGGGTGACCAGAACGATCAGGCAGAACTGGAGGAGCCAGACAAGGCGCCTCATTTGTCATTATTGTTATTCGTATCTTTGGCCTTGTCCTTCTGCTCGTCTTTCCTGTCCTTCTGTGCGGCGGACAATTCCTCCAGACGCCGGGCGACCAGGCAGTTGACGGTCCCTTCGGGGTATGTGCCGTCTTCCCCGCGTTCCCCTGCCGGCATGCCGGTGAATATCTCTATTCCCTCCTCGACCCGGTCTATCGGATAGATGAAGAACTTGCCTTCCGTAACAGCGTCGACCACTTCCTGCTTCACCATAAGGTGCCTGACGTTCTTGCGCGGGATCACCACGCCCTGCGTCCCGTCCAGCCCGCGGATCCTGCAGAGGTCGAAAAACCCCTCTATCTTTTCATTGACCCCGCCGATCGGCTGCACCTCGCCGTTCTGGTCCATCGAGCCGGTCACCGCCATATTCTGCCTGAGGGGGATATCCGCCAGGGAACTGAGCAGCACATACAGCTCGGCGCAGGAGGCGCTGTCACCCTCGATCATCTCGTAGAGCTGTTCAAAGGTGATGGAGGCCGAAAAGCTGATCGGCTTCTTCCTCGCATACGTGCTGCCGATGTAATGGGAGATGATGAGTATCGCCTTTTCGTGTATCTTGCCGCTCATCTTCGTCTCGCGCTCGATATTGATCACGCCGCCCCTTCCCGCGAAGGTCTTCGCGGTTATCCGCGAGGGCTTGCCGAAACGATAGTCCCCCATGTCCAGGACGGCGAGGCCGTTGATCTGGCCGACCCGGGAGCCGGACGTCTCGATGATGAGCGTCCCTTCCACCGTCATATCCTGCATCCGCTCCTCGATGCGGTTTGACCGGTAGGTCCGCTCCCGCAAAGCGGTCTCGACATGCTCCGAACGGACGATGCGGCTGTCCGCCTTCTTCGCCCAGTAGTGGGCCTCCTTGATCAGGTCGGAGATGTCGCTGAATTTCGAAGACAGCTTCTCCTGGTGTTCGGCGAGGCGCGAGCCGTATTCGACGATCTTGCCGACTCCCGAACGGTCGAAGGGCATGAACTTCTCCTGCTTGCACCTGCTGGCGACAAAGGCGGCATACATCTGGACCGCATCCTGGGTCTTGTCCATCCTGCTGTCGAAGTCAGCCTTCACCTTGAAGAGCTCGCGGTACTCCTCATCGAGGCCGTAGAGGAGGTAATAGATGTAGGGTACGCCGATGAGGATCACCTTCACGTTCATCGGGATCGCCTCGGGCCTCAGGGTCGCCGTAGAAATGGGGCGATATTGCTCCCAGATGTCTTCGATCTTCAACTCCCTGTTCCGCAGCGCCCGCTTGAGGGCCTCATACGAAAACATGTTCCTCAGCAGGTCCAGGGCGTTGACAACGATATAGCCCCCGTTGGCCTTGTGCAGGGACCCTGACTTGATCATCGAGAAGTCGGTGGTGGCGACCCCGTACTGGAATTTGTATTCAAGCCTTCCGAAGAGATTGAAGTAGGTGGGGTTGCTCTCGAAGACGCACGGAGCGCCTTTGGTGTCCCGGTTATTTACCAGGACATTCACCGTATACCGGGTGAAGGTCGGCTCTGTCTTCTGCATCTTCATGAAAGGAAGGGGGGGGGTCTGCTCCTCCTGGACCTTGAAGTCGTCCAGGTGCTCAAGGATGTCCTCGGTCACGTCCGCCAGGTAGGAGGAGATCTTCTCATGCCCGCTGTACTTGGTCTTTGCCTCCTCCATGAAATGGCCCACCGCCGAAAGGGCGGCATCCCGCTCCAGCTTCGCCAGGGCGTTCTTCACCGTCTTTTCGCCCTCCCTGACGTCGCGCACGACATCATTGAGCCGCTCCTGCAGGCCCTTGCCCATCTCGTCGATCTTCGCCCGGGTCTGCTCGTCGAGCGCCTCATACTCCTCTTCGGTGAGGGGCTCGCTGTTCTTCTTGATCGGCACGATCATCAGGCCGCTTACGGTCTTGCGTATCGAAAAGCCCTTGCCCTGCGCTTCCTCCTCGAGGCCGGAGAACAGCTCCTTCTGCCGCTTCTGGAACTCCTCGAGGATCTTGTTCTTCTGTCTTTCGTATTCCTTTGACTCGAAGATCTTCGGTATCTCGACCTTGAGGATCTTGATCAGTTCCTCCATGTCCTTGTGGAAGACGACGGCGGTGCCGGGCTGCAGGGAGAAGGCGAGGGGTATATCAGGGTCGCGGAAATTGTAGACATAACACCAGTCCTGGGGGACCGCCTCGGCAGCGGCCTTTTTCGACAGGATCGACTTTATCGTCGCCGTCTTGCCGGTCCCGTTTTCCCCGAGCACGTAGATGTTGAACCCCTTGCTGTCGAGGTTCAGGCCGAAGTCTATCGCATTCAGGGCGCGGTGCTGGCCGATCGTCTCGGTCAGCTCGGGGATGTCGTCGGTCGTCTCAAAACCGAAGACCTTCGTGTCGCAACATTTATAGAGCTCATCACTGCGCAGCGGCGTGGGCATCTCTACCTCCGTCAGGCTTTCGTAAGGATAGAACAATTATAAGGTAAAAAAAAGAGATTTTCCAGAAGGATTCAGGCAACAGGCCGGAGCCTCCGCGTGCGGCCATGCACCACGGGGCTCCGGCTGCTACCTCTTCCTGACAGCCAGTTTGTTGAGGGCGTCGATATAGGCCTTGGCGGCGGCAACAATAATGTCCGTATCAGCGCCGTTGCCCCTGACAACGACCCCATCCTCTTCGAGGGTCACGGTCACCTCTCCCAGTGCGTCCGTCCCGCCGGTGATGCTCTTCACCTCGAATCTCCTGAGCGTGCTCTTCGCCTCGACTATCGCGACTATCGCCTTGTAGGTGGCGTCGACCGGGCCGTCCCCATGCTCCATCCGGTCGAAGATGCGGTCTCCCACCTTCATCTTGACCATCGCGGTCGGCTTCTGGTTCACCCCGCTCGTCATGCTCAGGTCGATGAGGCTGTAATACTCCGGGGCCCGCGCCTTGGACTCGGAGACAAGGGTTTCAAGGTCCTCATCGAAGATGTCCTTCTTCTGATCGGCAAGCCGCTTGAACCGCTCGAAGGCGTTTTCCATCTCCTCCTGGCTGAGACTGAAACCCAGCTCCTTGAGCCTCGCCTTGAAGGCGTGCCTTCCGGAATGCTTGCCCATCACGAGCTGCGTGCTCTTCAGCCCGATGTCCTCCGGCCTGATGATCTCGTACGTCGTCTTTTCCTTGAGCAGGCCGTCCTGGTGGATCCCCGACTCGTGCGCAAAGGCGTTGGCGCCGACGATCGCCTTGTTCGGCTGGACGTTGATGCCGGTTATCTTCGATACGAGCCTGCTCGTCCTGACGATCTCCTTTGTGTTGATGTCCGTCGATGCGTTGAAGAAATCCTTCCGCGTCCTGAGGGCCATCACCACCTCTTCCATGGAGCAGTTGCCGGCCCGCTCGCCGATACCGTTGACCGTGCATTCGACCTGACCCGCGCCGTTGGCTATCGCGGCAAGGGAATTCGCCACCGCCAGGCCGAGGTCATTGTGGCAGTGGACCGAGATAACGGCAGAGTCTCCTATCCTGGTTTTGATCGCCCTGATGAGTTCCCCGAATTCCGACGGAGTCGTGTACCCGACCGTGTCCGGGATATTGACGGTCGAGGCGCCGGCCTTGACGACCGCCTCGATCACCTCCAGGAGATAGGGAACCTCGGTCCTCGTGGCGTCCATGGGAGAGAACTCGACGTCCTCGACAAGGCCCCTCGCCAGCTCGACCATGGCGACCGACCGCCTCAAGGCCTCTTCCCTGCTCACCTTGAACTGGTACTGCAGATGGATATCAGAGGTCGAATGGAAGGTGTGGATGCGCCTCCGGGGCGCAGCCTTGAGCGCCTCCCAGGCCCTCTTTATATCCTCCTCTTTCGCACGGGCAAGGCTGCAGACGACAGGGCCCTCCACCTCGCCCCCGATCCGCTGTATCGCTTCAAAATCGCCGGGGGAGCTGATCGCAAATCCCGCCTCGATGATGTCCACCCGCAGGTTCGCAAGCTGACGGGCCACCTGCACCTTCTCCTCCACATTCATGGAGGCGCCGGGCGACTGCTCGCCGTCCCGGAGAGTCGTATCGAATATCCGTATCTTTCTCATCACTTCACGCCAACCGTCCTTTTCTGATGATACTTCCTGTAAAAGAGGAAGGTGTTTTCAACGATTCCCACTGCCATATAGATCATCGCAAAGACAAAGAGCGCTATCTGGGGGTGGATGACGATCACCACGAGGATGAGCACCACAGCCACCAGAATCCAGAAGGGCTTCCTCCTGCTGAAATCAAGCTCCTTCAGCCCGTGGAACTTCAGGGTGCTGACCATGAGCAGCGCCAGGAGGGTCGTCAGGAGGAGGATGAAGATGCTCTTGTCCGGTATCCCCTCGTGCAGCTCCGAGTAGAACAGCACCAGCGTCGCTACCACCGTCGCAGCCCCGGGTATCGGCATGCCGGTGAAGGCCTTCGACTCTGTTGATCCCATCTGGACGTTGTACCGGGCGAGGCGCAGCGCTCCGCACGCCGTGAAGAGAAAGGCGACAGCCAGCCCTATCCTCGCAAACGGGGCTATCGACCATTTATAGACGAGGATGGCCGGAGCGACGCCGAAGGCGACGAGATCGGAGAGGGAGTCCAGTTCTATGCCGAAGCGGGTGTTGCTGCTGGTCAGCCTCGCGACCCACCCGTCGAGACCGTCGAAGACCGTCGCGATCATAATGAACCAGGCGGCATAGACGAAGTTCCCCTTGATCGACGAGAGGATCGAATAAAACCCGAAGAACATGCCGCAGAGGGTCAGGGCATTGGGCAGTATGTATATGCCTTTCTTCATGCTGTAATTATAATGGAAATCAGGCGGATTTGCTCGAAAATTGAGGAGATGCGGCAGCTTTTCCCGGGAAACTCAGAGTCTGGCGAGCACCGTCTCGCCGGCCTTTACGACATCACCGGGCTTGACTGATACTGCAGCCGTCGCCGGAAGATAGACGTCAACGCGGGAGCTGAACTTGATCATGCCGTACCGCTCTCCGCGTCTCATCACATCGCCGGCTATCTTGCGGCAGACCGCGCGTCTTGCTACAAACCCCGCCACCTGGCGGATCAGAACGTCGCCGTAAGCCGTCGACATGACCATCTCGATGTTTTCGTTCTTCACCGAGGCGTCGTCCTTGTATGCCGCGAGGAAACGGCCCCTGTTATGCACGACACTCTTGACAGTGCCGTCGCAGGGTACGCGGTTGACGTGCACGTTAAGGGGAGACATGAAGATGCTGATCTGCTTCACATCGGCGTGCAGGTATTTCCCCTCGTGCGTCTCCCTCACCACGATGACCTTGCCGTCAGCCGGAGAGACAAAGAGATCCGGGGCGTCCGGAACCAGCCGCTCCGGGTCCCTGAAGAAAGAGACCATGAAGAGGGTAAGAAAGAAGGGCACGACCGCAGGCAGCAGCCCGAATGCCGTATAGGCGACTGCGGTCGCAACCGCGAAGACAATAATGAAGGGATATCCCTCAGGGGCGAGTTTCATAAAAGATCAGGCTTGACCCTGACGATGCGATTGAAGGGGGGCAGCAGGCCGCTGCACTGAAAAATGCCTTGTCTGCGACACCTCAACTCCTTTGCCCGGGTGAAGGCAACTGTCCATCATCATGCGCAACCCGATGAGACGGTATCCGTGTGCATCAGGGAACCCTGTCGTCATTACAAGGCTTTTCCAGGGCTGCCGCCTGATGCCTATTCCGTTTACGACTTCGACTTGTCGACGAGCTTGCCCTTCTTGAGCCACGGCATCATCGCCCGCAGCCTTCCCCCCACCGTCTCGATGAGGTGACGTTCACCCTTCCGGGTGAGCGCATTGAAGACCGGCTTGTTCGCCTTGCACTCGAGCATCCACTCGCGCGCAAAGACACCGTCCTGTATCTCGCCGAGGATCTTCTTCATCTCCTTCTTCGTCTCCTCGGTCACCACCCTCGGGCCGCGGGTGAGGTCTCCGTACTGAGCGGTGTTGCTGATCGAATACCGCATGTTGGAAATGCCGCCTTCGTAGAGGAGGTCAACGATCAGCTTCACCTCGTGCATGCACTCAAAGTATGCCATCTCCGGGGCGTATCCCGCCTCGACGAGTGTCTCGAATCCGGCCTGGATGAGGGAAGTGAGTCCGCCGCAGAGCACCACCTGCTCGCCGAAGAGGTCTGTCTCGGTCTCTTCCCTGAAGGAGGTCTCGATGATGCCCGCCCGGCCGCCCCCGATCGCCGAGGCATAGGCAAGGGCGATGTCCTTCGTATTCTTCGAGGGGTCCTGGTGCATCGCGATGAGGCAGGGAACGCCGCTGCCCTTCGTGTATTCGGAGCGGACCAGATGGCCGGGGCCCTTGGGGGCCGTCATGAAGACATTGGCATCCGCAGGCGGCACGATCTGGCCGAAATGGATGTTGAACCCGTGCGCGAAGGCGAGGTATACGCCTTTCTTCATGTTCGGCGCGATCTCCGCCTTGTAGATGTCGGCCTGGTATTCATCAGGAAGCAGGATCATGATGACGTCCGCCACCCTCGCGGCCTCGGCAGGGGTCATTACCTTCAGCCCCGCCTTCTTCGCCTTGTCAAAGCTCGGCCCCTTGCGGACCCCGACGATCACGTCCATGCCGCTTTCCTTCAGGTTGTTCGCATGGGCATGCCCCTGGCTGCCGTAGCCCATGACGACCACCCTCTTCTTTTTCAGGATACCGAGATTCGCATCTTTATCGTAGTAGACCTTTATCATGACGTCCTCCTCTGGATTAGTGTCAACGGAACAGGTGATATTATATTACAATCAGCCGGTTTTTTCTAACTGAGCCTCTAGCCTGCCGTATCCACTTTTTTTGCGGGCTTGCCACGGGTTATAGTAAAACCATGTCAAAGGTGATCGTCGGCATGAGCGGAGGAGTTGATTCAAGCGTCACCGCCCATCTCCTGAAAGAACGCGGTCTCGTGGTGGAGGGGATAAGCTTTATCCTCTGGGAGGCGCGCAACCGCGGCAATTTCACCGCCTGCTGTTCCCTCGAGGCGACGGACGGGGCTGCGAAGACGGCGGCCTGCATCGGGATCAGGCATGAGTCGGTCGACGTGCGGGGAGAGTTCATCGAAAAGGTGATCGAACCGTTCGTTGACGCGTATCTGCGGGGGCTGACCCCGAACCCCTGCATCCTCTGCAACAGGCACATCAAATTCCCCTTCCTCCTCAGGGAGGCTGAAAAGACGGGCGCCGAGTTCATCGCAACAGGTCACTACGCCCGCGTCGAAAGAAACACCACTGACGGTATTGTCCGCCTCAGGAAGGGTGTCGACCCTTCAAAAGACCAGTCCTACGTGCTGTATGTCCTGAAGAAGGAGGAACGGGAAAGGCTCGTCCTGCCCCTGGGAGACCATTACAAGAAGGACGTGCGGCAGATTGCACGGGAACTGCGCCTTGCGGCTGCCGACCGTCCGGAGAGCCAGGAGATCTGCTTTATCGAGGAGCGGAACTACTCCGAGTTCATAGAGAAGCTCTCTTCTCATCCCGCTGAGCCCGGGCCGATCAAAGACATTTCAGGAAGGGACTTGGGTACGCACCAGGGGATATTCCGGTATACCCTCGGTCAGAGAAAAGGTCTGGGGATCTCTTCGCCTGAGCCGTACTATGTGGTGAAGATAGACGTGCCGGGCAATACGGTATACGTGGGGTCGAGGGATGAGGCGCTCATCCGAGAGGTTTTTGTTGATGAAATGAACTGGTTGTTGACCCGGCCGGCGGCCCCGTTCAGAGCCCACGTGAAGGTGCGGTCGATGATGGAGGCCAAGCCTGCGACCGTCGAGCCTCGGGAAGAGGGGGTCAGGGTCGTCTTTGACGAGCCTCAGTGGCCGCCTTCAGCCGGCCAGAGCGCGGTCTTATACGATGAAGATGACACGGTAATCAGCGGCGGGATCATCACGTCCTGTCAGTAGGTCAACTTCTTGACTCAGGCTAAGCCTGGGGCCTCCAGAATGCCGCATTCCGCGTGACTTCCCTGAGCCTTTGAAAAAACTGAGGCGCATATTCCAGCGCGGAGGAGACGTAATGCCCATTCAGTCTCGCGCTGTGACGGGGCGTACTCACGATCGCCATGACATCCGCAAGAGGAAGGATCGCCTCATCCGTGCCCGGACGGAATCCAGACCAGTTTCTCACATGCCCTTCCGACCGGAAGAGATGGATGCGGCTTCAGGTGAATGGCCAGTCCTTTGCCCACTGGCTCAGGGGTACATCGATGTAGCCATGGATTCCGGCGGGCGTTTCCTCTTCTATCACGCCGTCACGCACGGCGATGTGTGCGATAACATTCTGACTTACCTACGGCATAGAATTACCAATGCAGCTGCCGAAGGGATTAACAGCAAGATTCAGCAGGTGAAGTCAGCAGCTCGTGCTGCTGA
>JAKAHR010000013.1 GCA_021825365.1 Nitrospirota bacterium
CCTAATCCCATCAACTGCCGATACAGTTCCTTGTCTTGCATGCCTCTACCTCCTTTTGGGAGATAGATTGCTATATCTCTATGATTTCAGGCAACCCCGCCCCACAGTCTTCCCGGAAGAGCCAAAATATTTGACGCTCACTGAACCCTCCGTTTTTAAGACCATCGATCAAACAGCTCAGCAAGACTTCTGTTCAAAAAGTTCAAGCGGTTCAAGTAAGACCCTTGTTCAGACAGTTCAACCCGCTGAAACGGTTTAATCCGTTCAGCAATCTAGACTTCAGACCAAACGATTCAAAACGACGAATTCAACCGATTAATCAGTTTAAACGGCTTTAACGGTTTTAACTTGCTTTTATCATATCCCCCGACCTCCCCCAAAGAGTGTCCTACGTCAGTGATGGCATGTATTTTTGCGCCGCGTATTGGGCTGATGGAACGAATGTCATGAAGTCCCCCGTCATTTTCCCCCGAACAATGAAGCTTTTCTGCTGTAATCTACATTTTTGGCAGGACCCTGTCAATAGCCGGCAGCGATGCAACCGCCCAACTACAAATATAGTTCAACCCGCTTAAGCCGTTCGATCAGAAGGAAGTTCAAACCTGTTTGCGGCTTAAACGATTTAGACTGTCAGTTCAATCCTCTGATCATTCTTTCGGCTTCCTTCTTGCCCACAATCCTCAAGACCACTACCCTGCCTGCTTCGATGATATAGAAGACCCTGTGTTTGTCAGCCCTCAGCCTGTAGAAATCGCTATCCTTCCCTTTGATCTTCTTTATCAACTTACCCCGCGGAAAGGGATTATCCCGCAGTGCATTGAGAGCCCGTGCTATCCTTCCGCAGACTGCGTCGCTGAAGCCGTCAAGGTCTTTCGCAGCACGCGGCGAGAGGATTACACTGAATTTATCCACGCCTCTTCTTCCTCTTCGCGAGATAATCGTCCAGAGCGACGCCCCCGCCGACGTAATATTCCGCAAGGGCCTCGGCAAGGACATCATGGAGGCCGGAACTGTTTTCAAGGAGATAGTCCTCGAAATCCTCTTCCGAGATGGCTGTTACCATGGCCCTCGGCTTGCCTTTGGATGTGATGATCACGGTCTCCTTTTCGGCTGTCCTTAATATCTCCGAGGTCTTGTTCTTCAGTTCCCGTACATTCGCAAATTTCATGCTATCTCCTCCATGTAGCTACATTTATAGCTACTATGGCACGGCCGTTGAACATTGTCAACCGGATTCCATGATTTCTCCGATTCAACTCAGCATCGATCAGACGTCAAAGAAAGAGGGCGGCGCGTAAGGAAGGCCCCCCATCCCGTCCCGGTGGGCGACTACACCTCAAAGATGATCGGCATGATCATGGGGTAGCGGTCCATGGTGTTCCGCAGATACTTCTTCAGCACGCTCCTGATCTTCGCCTGCATGAGGGCCTTATCCCCGCGGATCTCGCTGTCGTGCTCCCTCAGGCTGTTCGCCACCATCTCCCTGACATCGTTGATCACATCCTGGGAGGCGTCCTCGAAGACGAACCCCCGGGAAATGATGTCCGGCCCGGAGGCGATGTTGCCGGTGATTTTTTCGAGTCCGATGAGGATCATGACAATGCCGTCATGGGCAAGCCGCCTCCTGTCCCGCAGGACCATCTCCTCCACGTCCCCTACCCCCTTGCCGTCTACGTACACCCTCCCGGAGGTGACGGCCCCGGTCCTCTGGGCGATTCCGTCCGCGATCTCGAGCACCTCGCCGTTATCCATGATGAAGACGTTCTCATGCGGGGTGCCGGTCTTCTCGGCAAGGCGGGCATGGTAGACCTTGTGCCTGAACTCGCCGTGCACAGGCATGAAGTACTTCGGTTTGACGAGGTTCAGCATCAGCTTCAACTCCTCCTTCGAGGCGTGGCCCGAGACATGGATCTCCGAGACCTTCTCGTAGATGACGTCAGCGCCCCTGCGGAAGAGGTGGTTGATGATCCTGCCGATCGCACGCTCATTTCCAGGGATCATTTTTGCAGAGAGTATCACGATGTCCCCCTGCTTTATCTTGATCGACTTGTGCTCGTCCGTGGCGATCCTTGACAGCACGCTCATCGGCTCCCCCTGGCTGCCGGTGGTGATCAGCACGGTCTCCTTATCCGGCAGGTTTCTGAGCTCCTCGAGTCTCACCCAGGTATCCGGCGGGATCTTCAGATAGCCGAGGTCAAGCGCTATCTGGGCGTTGGCGATCATGCTCTTGCCCGAAAGCATCACCTTCCTGCCGAACATGGCGGCAACGTCGAAGACCTGCTGTATGCGGTGGATGTTGGAGGCAAAGGTGGCGATGATGATCCTGCCCTTTGCGGTCGAGAAGATATCCTCAAAGGCGCGGCGCACCTCCTTCTCCGAAAAGGTGAATCCGCCCTTTTCGGCGTTCGTGCTGTCGGAGAGGAGGAGGACGGTCCCCTTTTCGCCGTATTCGGAGAACTTATGGAAGTCCATGAGCTGGCCGTCCACCGGGGTAGGGTCGAGTTTGAAGTCTCCCGTATGGACGATGAGCCCGGCGGGTGTCTTGATGCCGAAGCCGACACCGTCGACGATGCTGTGCGTCACCCGGATGAATTCCACCTCAAAGACGCCGAGGGTGACGATATCGCGCGGTTTGACCGGCACGAGCTCCACATGATCGAGCTTGTGCTCCCGCAGTTTCTCCCTGACGAGGCCGATCGTAAGCGGGGTGCCATATATCGGCACATCCACCTCCCTGAGCAGGAAGGGAAGGGCGCCCACATGGTCTTCATGGCCGTGCGTCAACACGATGCCCCGCAGCTTGTCCTTGTTTTCGACGACGTAGGTGAAGTCAGGGATCACGAAATCGATGCCGAGCATGTCTTCTTCGGGAAACATGAGGCCGGAGTCGATGATGATCATGTCCTCGCCGTATTCCATGACCATCATATTCATCCCAATCTCTTCCAGGCCCCCCAGGGGGATGACGGACAGTACGTTATCCATTGTTGTCAAATACCTCCACGGAATCTCCGCCCTTCCGGACCGCCCGGCCAAGGGCGGCCTCCGCGCATTCGATTAGTTTCTCGGGCGACTGCTGCTCGCAGAAAGACGCGACGCCAAGACTTGCGGTTATCCTGCCCTTTGGCTGCACCTCCTCGTGCAGGAAAGGGTAATCCCGTATGATCGAGCCGAACCTCTTCCCGAGGCTGATTGCCGGCTTGTGCAGAGTGTTGGGGAGGATGACACCGAAGGCATCCCCTGCGTAGCGGACGACCACGTCCGACCCCCTGATGCTGCGCCTGATGAGCTCGGCGGTCTTCCTCAGGACGAGGTTCCCGTGGTATTCTCCCTTTTCCCGTACGTAATGACCGAACCGGTCGATGTCCAGGAGAATGAGGGAGAGGGGCGTCTTGTACCGGCCGGACCTCTTCACCTCCTGCGCCAGCCGCAGCTGAAGGTATCGGTGGTTGAACAGGCCGGTGAGTTCATCGATCAGGCCGGCACGCCGGGGATGGAGCATCTCGAGGTCCTTCAGGTGCATGATGAGGTCTTCAGCCACCAGCGAGTCCCGTGTCAGGATCCGCTCTATCTGGCCGGTCAGGTTCATCCTCTCCTCCATCGAGAGGTCCTTGTTCGTCAGGGCGAAGATGGGTATGGCCATCGTTGCGGTATGGGCCTTCAGCCTCCTGATGAGGTCAAATCCGCAGGTGGCAAGGTCGATCAGGATGAGGCCGGGCCGGGAGGCGGCAGCCAGCTCGAACCCCTCTTCCTCCTGGGCCGCCGTATTGAATATGTAACTGTTCTGGCCGAAGATGCCGGACATGTAGTCCCGGGTCGCGGCATCGGTCGAGATGAGGAGCACGGAAAGGGGGAGATGCGGTCTCCGGGAAGCGAGGACGAGGTCATCCAGCTTCCTCAGGAGGACGGTCTTGTCTACCGGCTTCAGCAGGTAGTCCGTGGCGCCCAGCGCATAGGCGAGGTCCTTGTTGTCGATGATCGAGTGGATGATGACCGGGATGCCGCTCGTCTCGGGGTCGGCCTTCAGGGCCTGCAGCACCTCCCATCCGTCCTTCTTCGGGAGCATCACGTCGAGGGTGATGACAAAGGGCTTGAGTTCCCGCGCCTTTTCAATAGCCTCCTGCCCGTCGTGCGCATGGAGCACCTTGTACCCCGCCTTCGAAAGATGGATCGTGAGGATCTCGGAGGTGGGGAGATCATCTTCCACCACCAGGACCAGGGGCGCCTCCTCCCTGAGCCACGGGAAGGAGAGTGAAAGCGGGGTGAAGGAAATATCTTCCACGGCATGGCGGTCCGGCATCACCGAGGGGAGGTGAAAGAAGAACTCCGAACCCTCGCCGTAGGTGCTCCGGACCCCTATCTGGCCGCCGTGCAGTTCGACCAGGCGCCTCGTCAGGGCGAGGCCGAGGCCGGTGCCCTGATAGGTCCGCGCCATGGAGGAGTCAACCTGTTCGAACTCCTCGAATATCCGGTCGATGTCCTCTTCCTTTATCCCGATGCCCCTGTCCCATACCGATATCCGCAGGAGTCTCTGACCATCCAGGGCCCAGGGGATGGAGCCGAGCGCGTTGACCTCAAATCCCGCCCGTACGCCGATGGTCCCTCCTTCGGGCGTGAACTTGATCGCATTGGAGATGAGGTTGTAGAGGATCTGCTTGAACTTCACCTTGTCGGCGGAAAAGGTCCTGACTTCAGGGTCTATCTCGACCGAGAGGGAAATGGATTTCCGGGAACAGAGGAAATGCATGATGAGGACCACCTCGTCGACCGCGTCGCGTATGCTGAACTCCTCGTAGGAGAGTTCTATCTTGCCCGCCTCGATCTTGGCGAGGTCGAGGATGTTGTTGACGAGCTGCAGCAGGTGCCTGCCGGAGGCGGCTATATTCGAGACATGCCGCTCCTGCTTGTCGTTGAGGCTGCCGAAGGTCTTCTCCAGCAGTATCTCGGAAAACCCCAGGATCGAGTTCAGGGGGGTCCTCAGCTCATGGCTCATGTTCGATATGAAGCGTGCCTTCACCTGGTTGGCCCGCAGCAGTTCCCTGTTTATCTTTTCGAGTTCCCGCGTACGCTCCATCACCTTGTCTTCGAGTCTGAGGGTGAGTTCCTTCAGCTCCTCGTTGCGGCCGTGCAGCTCGTTCCTGAGGCGTTTCTCCTCGGTGATGTCCTTGCTGATGCCGACGGTGCCGATCACCTTCCCGGTCTTGTCCCTCAACCGGGAGATGGTGAGGCTGATATCGACCGGGGTGCCGTCCTTCCTGATGAGCGTTGTCTCGTGGTTCCAGACCGCCCCTTTCCGCCTGATGATGTCGAGGATCGCGGCGCGCTCGTCGCGGTCTTCGTAGAAGTCCGCGGCCCGCCTGCCGACGATCTCGTCCCGCGTGTACCCGAGGATGCGCTCGCCGCCGCGCGAAAACTCGACGATGGTGCCGTCTCTGGCCGTGGTCATGATCATGTCCTGGGAGTCGTCGAGCACATTCTTGAGGTATGCCGTTGTCCCGTCCAGCTCGGAGATTACCGAATAGAGTTCGTTGAGGATACGGAACTTCTCGATCGCCTGGGCAGCCTGGGTCCCGAAGAGGCTGATGAGGTTCTTGTGGCGGTCGGAGAACTCGCGCGGGACGAAGTCGTCGAGGAAGAGGATCCCGACGATGTCGCCGTTGACCATGAGGGGACAGGCGAGGATAGACCTGATACCCTCCGTCTGGATCGTCTCGCTGTCAAACAGGGGATGCTCGTGTACGTCCCTGATCTCGACCGGCTCCTTCCTCTTCAGGATGTGCACGGTGAGGCCGTCGGGCCGGAGCTTCCAGCGGTCGAGGTCGGCCACTGATGCGCGCATTCCCCGCGAAACCGCCATGACCATCTCGCTGCGCTCCCGGAGGGCGATGCTCCCTGCAGGCGACTCCGTCAGTTCCATCGCCTTTTCAAGGGTAGCCTCCAGCACCTCCTGGAGAGACTTCGAGGAGGTGAGGACAAGGCCGTTTTCATAGAGGGTGCGCATGTCCGTCTGGACATTGCGCTGCCTCTGGACCATCTCCCAGAGGAACCAGGCGCCGTTGCCTTCAATCACGTCCGCACCCGGCGGCGCCGCCTCGCGGATGCGGCTGCTCACCTGTGGGTCGCCGGTGACGTTGAGGATGATGTCCGGCTGCCGGCTGCAGAGAGAAACGATGTCGTCCGCGATGAATATGCCCCACTTCCGCGCCAGCTCCAGGGCAGGCGCCTGGGGGTTCCTGTCGGTGATGCCGACGGTCTTGACCACCCCGTTCGCCTTGAAGATATCGAGGAGCTTTTCCCCGGCCTTGCCCGCGCCGACGATGCCGACCCTGATCATCGGTCGCACCCCAGCTGGTTCGTCATCATCGTCACGAAGTGCTCTATCAGGGTCGGATCCCATTGACCCGTGTGCTGTTCGTTCTCCATCATGGTGATCGCCTCCTGAATGGAATAGGGCGCCCGGTAGGGCCGTATCGAGACCATGGCGTCAAAGGAGTCCGTGATCGCCACGATCCGCGCGAAGAAGGGGATGTCCTCCGCCTTGAGTCCGTCGGGGAATCCGGCTCCGTCCCACCGCTCATGGTGGTGGCGGATGACGGGCCGAAGATTCTTCGCCGATTGAAGGGGGGTGCAGATGTTCTCGCCGATGATGACATGTTCCTTGACGAGCCTCATCTCCTTTTCCGTCAGATCGTCCGACTTGTGGAGGATGTAGTCATCGATCCCTATCTTCCCGATGTCGTGAAGAACGCCGGCCTTGAAGAGGAGATGCCGGTCATCGTCCGATAAACCCAGGTATCCGCCGAACTCCATCGAAAGGGTGCCGACGCGCTCCGAATGGCCCTTGGTATAGACGTCCTTGGCCTCTATGGCTATCGCGAGGGTCATGATGATATCCTCGGAGTGGTCAAGCTCGCTCTGCATCTTCCGCAACCGCAGGAGGGAGCGGATCTTGGTGGTGAGTTCGATCGTGTGAAACGGCTTGGTGAGAAAGTCGTCGGCCCCTGCGTTGAGCCCCCGGATCTTGTCCTCAAGCTCGTTGAGCGCGGTCACCAGGATGACGGGGAAGAACCTCCTGCCGGAAAGGTTCTTGAGCCTCTTGCAGAGTTCATAGCCGTTCATGCCCGGCATCATCACATCGAGGATGGCGAGGTCGACCGGGGATTTTTCGATAATGCCGAGGGCGCTGTCAGCTCCGAGCGCGGTCAGGACGCGATAGCCTTCCTTGAATAGGAGGCCTTCCATCACCTCCAGGTTGAAGGCGAGATCGTCTACCACCAGAATCGATGGCTTCTTTTCTTCCACTCTTTGGCGTGCGTTCACCGTAGGCAAGGCGCCTGGTGTTTACCGAACGAGCATTTCGAGCAGCGCCTTTTGCGCATGGAGCCTGTTTTCGGCCTGATCGAAGACCGCGCTGTGTGGCCCGTCCATCACCTCATCGGTGATCTCCTCTCCGCGATGGGCAGGCAGACAGTGGAGCACCATCACGTCCTTCTTTGCACAGGCGAGCAGCCTGCTGTTTATCTGGTAGTCCCTGAGTTTCTTCTTCTTCTTCTCGGTCTGGTCTTCCTGCCCCATGCTGACCCAGACGTCGGTGTACACCACGTCGGCCAGACCGGCGGCCTCCTTCGGGTCGCGCAGCACGACGATCTCGGATTTGGCCGTCTCCCTCGCCCCCTGGAGTATTTCCGCATTCGGCTCGAACCCCTCGGGCGTGGCGATGGTGAGGTTGAAATCCATCCGTGCGGCAGCCTGGATCAGGGAATTGCAGACATTATTCCCGTCCCCGATGAAGGCGACCTTCAGCCCCTTGAGTATCCCCTTCCTCTCGCGAATGGTCATGAGGTCAGCCAGTGCCTGACAGGGGTGATGCAGGTCGCTCAGGCCGTTGACCACGGGAATCGTCGCATGGGTTGCGAAGGTCTCGAGTGTTGCGTGAGCATGGGTCCGCATCATGATCGCGCTGAGGTACCGTGACAGGGTGCGCGCGGTATCGGCCATCGTCTCCCCCCTGCCGAGTTGCAGTTCAGAGGGGTTCATGGCGATGGGCTGTCCTCCCAGCTGGTAGATGCCGACCTCAAAAGACACCCGGGTCCGCGTCGAAGGCTTTTCAAAGAGCAGGCCGATGCTCCTGCCGATGAGAGGACATTTGCCCGCGTCCCTGCCTGCCTTCAGGCCGATCGCCCGGGCGATGATGCGGTCCGTCTCTTCAGCAGACAGGTCCCATAACGTTATGAAATCTCTCTTCATGTATTCTCCTAGGGAGTCCGGTCGAAGACCTGCCCCAGCACATCAAGCAGGTGGTCGATCTCCTTTTCCGTCACAATGAGCGGGGGCATGAACCTCAGGACGTTGCCGGCGGTGCAGTTGATCAGTATGCCTCGCTCCATGCACGCCTTTACGATCGGGGCGCCGTCACGCACGATCTCCATCCCGACCAGAAGCCCCATGCCGCGCACGTTTGCGATGATGCTCGGGAACTCCTTTTTCAGGTCTTCGAGGCCCTTCTTCAGGTAGGCTCCCATGCGCCTGCACTGGTCGAGGAGAAACCCGTCCTCAAGGAGCACCTCGAGGGTGGTCGCCGCTGCGGCGCATACCAGGGGGTTGCCCCCGAAGGTGGACGCATGCGTGCCGGGCTGAAAGGCGGCCGCCACCTTTTCGGTGGCGAGCATGGCGCCGATCGGGACGCCGCCTCCGAGGCCCTTGGCGACGGTCATGATGTCCGGCGTAATGCCGAAGTGCTCATAAGCGAACAGCTTTCCCGTCCTTCCGATGCCCGTCTGGACTTCGTCCAGGACGAGGAGGATGCCGTGGTGGTCGCAGATCCTCCTTACCTCGCTCAGATAGTCCGGGTCGGGGATCTTGACGCCTCCTTCACCCTGCAGCGGCTCAAGAAGTACGGCGCAGGTATCTTTGGTGATCGCCTTTTCGAGGGCGTCGACATCATTAAACTCCACGTGCCTGAATCCGGGGACGAGGGGCTCGAAACCCTTTTGGAACTTCTCCTGCCCGGTGGCGGAAAGGGATGCCAGGGTCCTCCCGTGAAACGAATTGAGCGCCGTGATGATCTCAAACCTCTTATGGCCCGGCTGATCGCTGAAATACTTGCGGCACAGCTTTATCGCCGCCTCGTTCGCCTCCGTGCCGGAGTTGCAGAAGAAGACACGGTCTGCAAAGGAGTTCTCGACGAGTATCTTCGCAAGCCTGATCTGGGGCTCTATATGGAAGTAGTTCGAGACATGGATGAGCCTCTGCGCCTGTTTCTGGATCGAGATTACCACCTTCGGATGGCAGTGACCCAGGATATTGACCGCAACCCCGCCGAGGAAGTCGTGGTATTCCTTGCCGTCGGAACTCCAGACCTTCAGGCCGCGGCCCTTCCTCAGTACAACCGGGAAGCGATTGTACGTATTCATCAGATAAGCAGAGGAGTCTTCGAGCAGTTTCTTCATTTCCATATCAGCAATAATACAGCAAAAAGAGCCGAAAAATCAAACAGATAGGTTTTTTGACACCCTGTGAAAGCAATGGTACAATGAGTGCATGAAGATCGCGGTGACAGGAAAGGGAGGGGTCGGCAAGACGACCCTCTCAGCGCTATTGAGCCACCTCTTCGCCTCGGAGGGGAAGAAGGTGATCGCCGTCGACGCCGACCCGGACGCCAACCTCGCCTCAGCCCTCGGCGTGTCCCGGGCGGATGCCGCCGGGATCAGGCCAATCGCGGACATCGCCGAACTCATCGAGGAGCGCATGGGCACGAAACCGGGCAGCATGGGGGGGATGTTCAAGCTCAACCCCAAGGTGGACGACCTCCCCGAGGGACTCGGCTACAAATTCAACGGCATAACCCTGCTGATCATGGGAAAATCCAAGGCCGCGTCATCCGGCTGCTATTGTCCTGAAAACGTGCTCCTTCGCCGGCTGCTGAAGCACCTGGTGGTGGAGCGCGACGAGGTGGTGATCGTGGACATGGAGGCGGGGATCGAGCATCTCACCCGGGGGACGGCCGGTTCTGTGGATGCATTCATTGTCGTGGTCGAGCCGGGGCAGCGGAGCATGCAGACCGCCGGCGTGGTGCAGAAGATGGCGGAGCAGCTCGGCGTCAGGCGGGTCTTTGTGGTCGCCAACAAGGTGCGGGGCGACGAGGATGTCGAATTCATTAGGCAGGGCATCGGCGACATGGAGCTCATCGGCCGCATCTCCTTCAACCATGACGTTATGGAGGCTGACATAAAAGGCGCATCCCCGTTCAATTTTTCCCCTTCAACCGTGGAAGAGGTGAGGGCGATCAAGGCCTCCATCGAAAAGACCCTTGGCAGCTGACAAGGATTCCTTCAGACGTGAACTGCTCAACAGACGGGACGCGATCCCTCCGGAGGTGAGGCGGACCAAGGACCGCATCATCAGGGAACAGCTTCTCTCTCTCGATGAATTCTCCCATGCCCCGCTGACGCTCCTCTTCGCATCGTTCAGGAGCGAGGTCGATACCATCCCGATCATACAACATCTCCTTGGATCGTCCCGGCGGGTCGTCCTTCCGAAGGTCGACCTGGCGACCCGGGGCCTTCTGCTGTTCGAGGTGAGGGCGGTTGAGGAGTTGCTGCCCGGTTACAGAGGCATCCCCGAGCCCTCGGTGACAACGGAGGAGCGCAGGCTGGGCATCAATGACATGGACGCCGCGGTGATCCCGGGCGCAGGGTTCGATGCGACGGGCTCCCGGATCGGCTACGGCGGAGGATATTATGACCGTCTGCTTTCAGGGCTCCGGAGAGACATCCCCCTCATCGCTGTCGCCTATGAGGAGCAGGTGGAAGAATCGGTCCCTTCGGAGGCTCACGACAGGAAGGTGTCGATCATCGTCACCGACCGGAGGGTCATCCGCTGCGATAAGGCGTAGCCGTCCATACGACAGGGTATATCTTTAGCAGCTCTGCAGCATATAATAAGGCAATCATCCGGAAACGGGAGTGTCGGTGAAAAAGACGGCTGGTCTCTCATCCTGCGAGAGAATAATTTCGGAAGTCTTCTGTTTCGGCGCAGCTCTTCTGTTGTCTGTAACCGCGGGGCAGTTGCACCTGTATGCTGAAGACGTGATGCAGAACCACGACGACAGCGAGGGCGCGCATGACGCTCCCTGAGATGCGGGCTTCCGGAAACATAAGCAGACTGCTGACCCTGGCCGTGGGGATCATCTGCGGCATAGTCGCTGTCGTCCTGCCCCTCGGTTTTTTCCTGATCTCCTATCAGGATATGGCCGGAAATCTCCAGACCGAGGCCGAGGAGAGCTCGGAGCATATTTCGATGATCATCATGCAAAACCCCGAGACCTGGATATACCAGCAGATACGATTCGACGGCTACCTGTCGAAGCGACCCTTGCGCGGGTACAAGGAAATACGCCGCATCCTCACGAGCAGCGGCGTGGTCGTTGCCGAGAGGGCGGACAGGATACAGCCGCCCCTCATCTCCCGTTCGGCCGAGCTGTTCGATGCCGGAAAGGGAGTCGGCAGGGTGGAGATACGCCGATCCCTGCGTCCGGTCCTGGTCCAGACCGGCCTGCTATTTCTGATCATCCTGCCGCTTGCAGCCGGCACCTTCGTGGTGCTGCGAACGGTTCCGATTCAGGCATTGTCCCGTTCAGAAAAGTCCCTGAGGGAGAGCGAGGCGAGGTTCAGGAGGCTGTATCAGGAATTCCGCATCCTGCTGGATGCCATATCCGATTCTTTGTTTCTGGTGTCCCGCGATCTGAAGATCGTATGGGCCAACAGCGGGACGGCAAGACTGGTCGGGAAAGATGCGGCAATGATAGCGGGGCAATACTGTTATGCGGAGCTCCACAATCGTCAGGAGCCGTGTCCCGATTGTTATGTGCTCAAGAGCTTTGCGACAGGGCTTTCGCAGACCGGGGACATCCAGGCGGACGGGGGAAGACTCTTCGACGTCGAGACCTTTCCGGTCAGGGACGAGTCGGGTGAAATGCATACCGTCCTCGTCGTCCTGAAGGACGTTACCGAGAAGACGACGCTCCGGGCGGAGGCGATGCGCGCCGGACATCTTGCATCCATCGGCGAGCTGGCCGCGGGCGTTGCCCATGAGATCAACAACCCCATTAACGGCATAATCAATTATGCGAGGATGCTTGCGGACGACACGTCTTCTTCGGCGCGGGCGCAGGGAATATCCGCCCGGATAATGAAAGAAGGCGACCGGGTCGCTGCTATCGTTTCCAGCCTCCTGTCTTTCGGGCGGGAGAGGAAGGACGAAAAGAGGCCGGTTACGATCGGGGAGATCCTGTCCGAGGTCCTCGTCCTGACCGGCACGCAGATAGAGAGGGACGGCATACACCTGGAAACGGCGGTGCCGGAGGGGCTCTCCCCGGTGAGGGCAAACCCACAGCAGATAGAGCAGGTCTTCCTGAATGTACTGAGCAACGCCCGGCACGCCCTCTGCCAGAAATATCCGGAAAGTGATGAAAACAAGAAGGTATCCATACAGGCGGAGAGCCTCGTTATCAGTGGCCTGCCGTACGTCCGCATCTGTTTTCTTGATTACGGGACCGGCATTCCGGCAGACATGATCGACAGGGTGACAGATCCGTTTTTTTCGACGAAGCCGGCCGGCCAGGGGACCGGGCTTGGGCTGAGTATCAGCTACGGCATTATTAAAGACCACAGCGGCATGCTGACTATCGAGAGCAGCGAGGGTCAATTCACGCGCGTCATCATCGATCTTCCGGCGAAAGGCGCATGAACCGTCCCTGTTGTCAGTTTCATCCCTGACCCGCCGGCGGCCTCGGGACGGCGCAATACCGATCCGCGGTTACCCCTGAAGTGCGGCGCCCCTTTTCTTCCTGCTGCCGGACAGGATGTTGAGGGTCTCGACGAACCCGGAAAAAGCCATCGCAAAATACACGTATCCCTTTGGGAAATGGAACTCCAGCCCCTCCGCGATGAGCGTTATGCCGACCATCATCAGGAAGCTCAGGGCCAGCATCTTCAGGGAGGGATGCCGGTGAATGAAGTCGCTGATCGTCCCGGAGGCGACCAGCATGAGTATCAGGGCCAGCACTACTGCCGCGATCATCACCCCGGTCTGGCGTGCCATGCCGACCGCAGTGATGACCGAATCCAGCGAAAAGACGATGTCCAGGGCGACGATCTGGGCGATGATGGGGGCAAAGGACGCCTTGGCCTTCAGGGGGACGTCTGTCTCTTCCTTCTCGAATACCCCGTGGATCTCATGGGTCCCCTTGACCAGGAGGAAAAGCCCGCCGCCTATCATGATGATGTCCCGCACCGATATCTCGTTTCCCACAACGGAAAAAAGCGGGGCAGTGAGGCTCGCAAGCCATACAATGCCCAGGAGGAGCAGTATCCGCGTTATCAGGGCCAGCCCGATGCCCACGGAACGCGCCCTGGCCTGCTGGTGGGCAGGGAGCTTGTGCGAGAGTATCGAGATCACGACGATATTATCGATTCCGAGGACGATCTCGAGCACCGTCAGGGTGGCGAGACTGATCCATGTTTGTGCATCCATTATCCAGTCCATCTATTTGCATTCCTCCTGCCGTGGTATTCCGGTGAGTAAAAAAAGACCCTTACCGCCGCAATCCGCATCGCGTCGGTAAAGGTCTTGCCTGTTAGTGTTACCTAACCGGCGGTACCTTCCATCCCGTCCAGCACATCCCTGACTTTGGTCAGGAGACTATGGGGAGTGACAGGCTTTGAAATAAAGTTTAAGTCCGTGTCAAGAATGCCCTTCTTGTGTATGATGTCAGCCGTGTATCCGCTGGTGAAGAGGACGTCGATGTCTGGCCTCATTATTTTCAGCTCATCATAGACCTCCCTGCCGCTCTTCTTCGGCATGATGACATCCAGGATGACGAGGTCTATCCTGTCCCCGTACTGTCTGAACATGTCTATGGCATCCTCCCCGTCCGTCGCCTCCATGACCGAATACCCATGCCCTTCGAGCACCTGCCTCGTTATAGACCTCACCTCTACACTATCTTCGGCGATGAGGACGGTCTCTGTTCCACGCGGCGGTTCCATCGCGGCGGCGGGGACCGAGACATCCGGGGGGGCATCGCTCAGGGGCAGATATATGCTGAAGGTGCTGCCCTTGCCGGGCTCACTGTATACCGCGATGTGGCCTCTATGCTGCTTGATGATCCCGTAGATGATGGCGAGTCCGAGGCCTGTTCCCCTGCCCGTCTCCTTTGTCGTGAAGAAAGGCTCGAAGATCCGCTGCACGGTCTTTTCATCCATTCCCATGCCGGTATCGGTCACCGCGATGAGACCGTACCTGCCGGGAGCCTCCACGCTGTTGACGCGGACATACTCCTGATCGAGATACGCCAGTCCCGTGCTGATCGCGAGCAGCCCGCCGTGCGGCATGGCATCGCGGGCATTGGTACAGAGGTTCATCAACACCTGTTCTATCTGCCCGGGGTCCACCATGGCCGGCAACTGGCCGTCATGGAGCACCGTCCTGAACTCTATGTCCTCGCCGATCACGCGGACGAGGAGTTTTTCCAGCCCGGATATGAGGGTGTTGATATCCGTTTGTTTCGGGCTGATTATCTGTTTTCTGCTGAAGGCCAGGAGCTGACGGGTCAGGTCGGCAGACCTTTCTGCCGAAGTGAGTATCTGTTCGATATAGGGCCGCAGGGGGCTGTCTATGTCTGTCTTCATGTGCAGAAGGTTCCCGTAGCCCATGATGGCGGTGAGCATGTTGTTGAAGTCATGGGCTATGCCGCCAGCCAGCTGTCCTACCGCCTCCATCTTCTGAGCCTGGAGCAACTCGTTTTCCAGCCTCTTCTTCTCGGATACGTCCACCACGGTTTCGATGACACTTACGATGCGGCCCGCGGCGTCTCTCATGGGGTGCGCCTTCAGCTCCCAGTATGCGGCATAGCCGCGGGCCGTCTGGTGCAGGTGCATTGCCACGGACGGCTCCCCGGTTTCCAGGGTCCGTTTCGCCGGACAGTCCTCCCCCGACTCAAAGCAGGGCCGCGGCCGATTGTGATTCACCTCATGGCAGCGCATGCCGATGATCTCGTCGGAAGGCAGCCCCACCATTTCGCAGAGGGCCCTGTTCGCAGAGATCACGCGGAATTCGGGGTCAATGACGAGAAAACCGTCGTTGACGCTCTGCAGGATGTTTTGAATGAACGCCTCGGTCCGCCTCTGCTCGGTAATGTCCTCGGAGATGCCGAGGACAAACGGGGTGCTGCCGTCAGCCGCATAGAGAGGGGCCTTGATGGTATGAAGGATCCTTCGGCCCAGAACCCGGCTGTCGACAGGCTCTTCAGGGATGTCTTCCATGGACCGCGTGTCGAGACACTTCCTGTCCGTGCCCGCGCTCGCCTCGGCCTGCTCCCGGGGGAAGATGTCCAGGTCGGTTCTTCCCCGCACCTGCTCAAAGGTCAGTCCGAATATCTTTTCGCAGGTCTTGTTCCAGAGCACGAAGTGTCCGGGGTACGTATCCCTGCAGCTCTTCACGAAAACGGCAACCGGCAGGGTGTCGATGAGCGTCTGCAGGAACTTCCGGCTCTGGTCCATCTCTTCCTCGGCCCTTTGGCGTTCCCTCATCTGATCGCGCAGCTCGCGGTTCAGGGCGAGGGCGGTGCGGTACCTCCAAAGGGACATGCCGATGACCGTTATCGCCAGAAGCACGGACATGAACGTGATCGTCCCCCGCGATGACCAGAGAGGTTTCGGTTTGCCGTACCACCTGACATAAATCTCCTGGTACTCCCGGGACCCGGTGAACCCCTCTATCGCCCTGTTCAGCCGGGCCAGGAGCTGCGTGTTTCCCTTTCGCACGGCAAAGGCCCTCTTCATCTCCGCAATGACTTCGACTATCTTTAACTTGTCGTCAACGCCCGCCTCCCGTGCAAGGGTCCATATCCTCGATTCCGTACCGGCGAATGCATCGACCCTGCCGGCCAGGAGATCGAATATGCCGGCGTTGAATTCGTCATATACCTTCAGCCGTATGTCTTGTCGCTTTCCGAGTGTGTCCTGGACCGCGCTCGCCCTGACGACGCCGACGGTGATGCCGCTGCTTAGTCCCGTTACCGTCTTATTGGCTGCGCGCACAAAGAGGGAGGCAGGGGTGGTCTCGAGGGGTTCCGTATAGTCTATTTCTCTATTGCGATCATCGCTGATAGCCAGGTGCGGGATGACGTCAGCCTCCCTCCTCTTGACCATCTCTATAAGGTCCGTATAGTTGTGGCCATACACGTAACTCACGCTCAGACCTGCGCGCCTCGCGATACTTTCCATGACGTCCACGGCAAATCCTGATGGTCTGCCGGTCTTGTCATCGACAAAATGGGTGGGCGGTGTATCATGGGGGATGGCTGCAATGACGCTGTCCGCGCCGGTGACAGCCGCCGCGCTGACGGCCGGAAAAAGAAAAAGAGCAAGGCAGGCGCAGGCCCTGGCAACAGCCTTACCCCATGATCTCCCTCCGAAATGAATAGTCCGTACCGTCGTCAAGGCACCCGTTACCCCCGGATATGCGGCCCCGCAAAAGTTGCGAAGCTGTCGTTTATTCCGTGATTACGCTGTTGGGCAGTTCGTCCGAGTCTCCCGGTTTCAGCGGGAAATGCACCGCAAGGAGGTCGCCCGCCCCCCTCATGGCCTCGCAGAGACTGTTGCATGCACGGCCCTCTGCGATGCCCTTTGAAACCTGCAATGCGAAGGTGTTCAGCGTCTCCTGCCCGATCTTCTCGTGGATCCCCCTGTCTGCGAGGACCCAGACCTTATGTTCAAGGAGGGAGATAAAGAAGAGAACCCCGGTGTGGTCTCTTGTCCTGGTCAGCCCCTTTTCATGGAACGCCCTGATCGCCCGATGGCGCACCGCATGTTCTCTCCGGCGGCTGCTGATGAGCGCAGTCCTGAGGGGACGCACTTTCCTGAAGAGTATCCGGACGGGAAAGAAGAAGATGAATGCAAGGGGGATGAAGAACCACATTGAGGCGTGGAAGAAGAGTTCGGTGATGATCATAGAGATGAGGCTGCCGCCCAGGACGCCGCCGATCACCTCGCCGTCGAGGTAGTCGTCGCTCCTGTCCACGACCATCACCACGACCTCGCCGGTGGTGCGCGATTCGATATCCCGGGTCGTATTCACGATCCGTTCTTTTTCTTCTTTTGTAAAAAAGTGCTCTGATTTCCTGGCCATTACCAATCTCCCGAGGCGCCGCCTCCTCCGAAATCTCCGCCCCCGCCTCCGCCGAAGTCGCTGCCGCCTCCGCTGTCGAACCCGCCTCCGCCAAAGCCTCCGCCTGAGAACCCGCCCGGCCAGAAACCGCCGCCACCGCCCCGGCCGCCGCCGAAGAGCATCGGCAGGAGAAGCCCGGCGATGAGCCCGATGACCGCGAGAATGACGAGCCCCGCAACGCCGACTGCCAGGGAAGAAAGCAGGACGCTGAGCGGAAGGCCGACCGCACCCCCTATCGCCCCGAGGGGGCGGGACATGCTGCCGAGCACCACGACCGCAACCGCAGCGAATAGGAGAAAGGTGAACAGAGATGAAGAGCCCCGCTTCGTGCGCCGTTTGAGGGGTTCAGCCTTGAACTCCCCGCGCGTGGCATCGATGATCGCCGCTATACCCGCCACGAAGCCGCCGTCATAGTCCCCCCTGCTGAACCGTGGTTTTACCGCGAGGTCGATGATCCTCCCTGCCAGGAGGTCAGTCAGTTTTCCTTCGAGGCCCCGGCCTACCTCGATCCGCATCTTCCTGTCCTGCTTTGCCACGATGAAGATGGCGCCGTTATCTTTTCCCTTCTGGCCGATCTTCCATGCCTCGGCCACTTTGATACCGTAGTCCTCTATGGGGACGCCCTCAAGAGACGCGACGGTAAGAATCACGACCTGGGTCGAATCCGATTTCTCGAAGGCTGCGAGATCGGTTTCGAGCCGGGACTTCACCTCCGGAGATATCATCCCTGCATAGTCGTTGACATAGCCCTGAAGCTTGGGAACATCAAGAGCGAGTGCGGTCCCGGCCAGGGGAAGACAAGTGAGAAGCATGAAGATTATTATCGCGGTGGTCAGGCGGCCCTTCACTCTGAAAGGATATTTTTCGACCGATCTATACTCGTTCCGCCGCAGTGCCGGAACTCGCCTTGCTCGAACAACCGGCACTGCCGCACGCTCCATCTCGTTAAGATCGGTTTCCCGAAAATTATCCATGTCGTTCAGGTCTGCCAGACCACCCCATCAGTGTCTACTTGCTGAAATCGACCTTCGGAGCCTTTTCAGCCCCAGCCTCCGCCTTGAACGGCTCCTTCAGTTTCAGGTGCAGGAGCATGCTGTTGGTGAGACTGTTGGGGAACGTCCGTATCGAAACGTTGAAGGTCTCTACCGTCTTGTTGAACCTGACGCGGGCGACATTGATCCGGTTTTCCGTGCCTTCCAGCTGGTGCTGGAGGTCCTGGAAGTTCTGGTTGGCCTTCAGGTCAGGGTATTTCTCGACAACGACCATTAAACGGGAGAGTGCGCTGGACATCGCTCCCTGGGCCTGCTGGAACTGCTGGAAGGCCTGGGGATTGTTGATCATGTCCTTGGTCATCTGTATGGAACCGACCTTTGCCCGCGCCTCGGTCACCGCCTGGAGGGTTTCTTTCTCATGCTTCGCATACCCCTTCACCACCTCAACCAGATTGGGGATGAGGTCGCTCCGCCGCTGGTAGGCTGCCTCCACATCACCCCACGCCGCCTTCACCGCCTCTTCGTTCGCCTGCATGGTGTTGTACCCGCAGCCCGAAAGACCCAACAGCAGTGTGCCGAGAATAATAAAGACAAGATTTCTTGCAAGTCTTTTCATCGATTCCTCCTTAATGTAATGCCTGTCGGTTATTGTAGAACAAAAAGGGGAGGAAATACAGGGGGAGGAAAGCAGCGACGCACTTCCGCGGGGCACTGACAGTCATCAGGGAGCATGAGGTGGGTGCCGGCTTGTCTTCGCGGCATTTCTTTCCGGAATAAACCGCCCGGGAGAGGTGTGACCTGAAATTGCTTTTATCCCGGAATTCCGCTACATTCTAAGTGAACCATGGCACAAATCCGCTACAGAAAGAGATTCCTCGCGGGGCTGTTCATCGCCCTCCGGATCGTTGTCTCCTATAAGCTGGTGAAGGTCGCCGGCGTCTTCCGGTCTTCTGATTGGCTGTCCGCGTCGCTTTCGGGACTCCACCGGCGCAACGCGGCATTGATACGCGAAAAGGCGCTGGAGATGAAGGGGGTGATGATCAAGGTCGGCCAGTTCCTCAGTTCGCGGATTGACTTTCTTCCGGACGAGTACATCGAGGAACTTTCGCGGCTGCAGGACCAGGTCCCGGCCCACGACTTCGGTGAGATCAGGCAGAGGATCATCGAAGAACTGGGTTCCGCCCCTGAGGATATATTCTCCGAATTCGACCCGGAACCCCTCGCCGCCGCATCCCTCGGCCAGGTGCACCGGGCTGTCCTCAGGGACGGGAGGGAGGCCGCTGTCAAGGTGCAGTACCCGGGCATCGAGAAGATCATCGAGACGGACATCAGGATGTTCGAGTTCCTGATACGGCTGATGCGCGGCAAGATGGGCTGGATCAACCTCAGGGTGCTTCACGAAGAGTTTTCCCGGATCGTGCGTGCGGAACTCGACTACGGCCAGGAGGGTCGAAACGCCGAGCGGTTCAGGACGAATTTCCGGGAAGACGAGAGGGTGGTCATCCCCCGGGTCTACTGGGAATTCACCAGGGGGAAGGTCCTCACCCTCGAGTTTGTCCGGGGCATGAAGATAAGTGAATGCGCCGCCATCAAGGCATCGGGCATGGACTGCAGGAAACTCGTGAACCTGCTTGCGGAGACCTATGCGAAGATGATCTTCGTCCATGGTTTTTTCCACGGGGACCCTCATCCCGGAAACATCTTCGTTGCCGAGGGGCCGACGCTCGTGTTCGTGGATTTCGGGATGGTGCAGGCGATATCCGACTCCACGCGGAGGAACCTGAGGAGGTACGCCCGGGCGATCGTTGAAAACGATACCGCCGGCATCATCGAGGCTCTCGAAAGGATGGGGTTCCTCATCGAAGGCGCTGACTACAAGGCGATAGCAGAGGTCACCCAGGACCTGATCGACAAGTACCGGTACAGCACGCCGGACGAGCTGAAGTCCCTCACGGTGGACGATATAGGGGACGAGATCAACAATATCCGCGGCGTCATCGACAACTTCCAGGTGCCGAATTACTTCATCCTCCTGGGCAGGACGATCGGTATGCTGAACGGCATGGCCTACCGTCTCAATCCCGAGGTGAACATCATCGAGATCGCCAAACCCTATATCAGGGAATTCTTCAGGGGCAGCCAGGAAGATGTGGTCAACCAGGCCCTCGGTATGCTGAAGAAGAAGCTGGGGGAATTGGTCGATCTTCCCGCACAGGCGCATGCATTTCTCAAGAAGGCGAACAGGGGGGAGCTTTCCGTGCGGATCGGCAAGGCGGAGATACAGGGAGTCGCGAGGCAGCTCACCTCGCTGTCGGACGTGATGCTGCTCGTGATCCTGACAGTGAATGCCTCGACGGCCGGACTGTTCTTCGCCCTGATGGGGAACCAGACGCCTTCGCTTGTGGCCGCCGGATCGGCCGTTCTGCTCAGCCTTCTTTCGATCTTCCGGCTCTTAAAGAGGTAGGGCGAACAGACTCACAGGACGGGGAGCGCCCCGTACTTCTTCGAGGTCGCTTCCTGTACCGAGAGGATGAGTTTGAAGGCCTCCTTCAGGAGAGCCCTTTCAAGAGAGCCGAGATCCCGCGGATCTATGTGGTTATCCGGCTCCTTGCCCTCCTGCAACTGCCGATACTGGTGCCTGATACGCAGGGACATGAGAAACTCGAAGGCATGTTCGAGATCGCCTGCGCCGTCCTGCGGCGTGCCCTGCCTGTCCTTGAGCTCCATGAGCCGCTCCAGAGTTGAGGTATGGTATACCTTTGCCTCAAGGGCGGAAAGCCGGACAGAATCGATGATCGGGCTGAGTCCGTTGATCTTGATGTTGAATGTCCCCTTGAAGTCGCCTTTGCGCTCGCAGGCGATTTTGCCGAGGAAATCAAGGGGCGGCCTGTTTTTGCCCACGACCGCAGCCATATGGGCGAAGAAGAGGCCCTTGTCCCTGATCTCATGGCCGAGATAGGCCCTGAGACGTTCGGCAAGGAGCAGGTTTCCGTGTATCGGCCTGAAATCAAAGAATACGAGGGATTGAAGAATAGCCTCGGGTGTCGGGGTGTTGATCCAGCCCGCAAAATATCTCTTCCAGACCCCCAGCGGCTGTCTCCATTGCGGATTGCTTGCCATGTAGTCCGCCTTGCAGGGGGGGAAGCCGCAACGGGAGAGGGCGTCTTTCATGCGGCCGGCAAACTCGGAGAAATATTCCCCGGCATCATCTACTCCGCCCTCCTGGTCTTCATAGATGATGGCATTGTCCTGGTCCGTCCTGAATGTCTGCTCCTTCCTTCCCTCGCTGCCGTAGACGATCCAGCAATAGCTCAGGGGAGGGCGGCCCAGTTTTGTTTCCGTGATTTCAAGTATCCTCTTTAAGAGACGGTCGTTGATCTCGGTGATGATCCTGCTGATCGTGCTCGCCTTTGCCCCTTCCCTGATGAGCATCGTGATGATCCTGTTTATCTTTCTTGATACCGGCACCAGCCCGTCGATCGTGTCCTGGCCTTCGATCTCCCGCGCTACGGAGAGGGGGGAGGTCCCCTGCAGCATCATGAGATCATGGCTCGTGATGATCCCCTTGAGCTCCCCCTTGCCGACAACGAGCAGATGGTGGATATTGTACCGGATCATCTTGATGAGCGCCTCGAAGCAGTAGTCGCGGGCCTCCGATTTGATCAGGGCACTGCTCATGATATCTCCGACCCGGCCGCTGATGTCCCTGCCCTTGGAAACGACCTTGGTCCTGAAGTCCGTATCGGTGATCATGCCGGAGGGCAGACCGTCGGAGTCGAGCAGTACAAGGGAGCTGATCTTATGGCCTGCCATCATATCGGCCGCCTCTTTGATGGATATATCCTCGGATGCGGTGATCACCTTGCTGGTCGCGAGATCTCCCAGGATATTCGTGAAGAGGAGTTTGTCTCCGCCTCCGTACAGCAGGGTCCGGTCGCATATCTCCCGGTAGGTCAGGTCCAGCAGTCTCTTCAGCATCGACCTGAAAAAAAACTCCGCAAATTCCGCATGCGTCCGCAGGACGGGGAGAAGATTCTCCCTCCTTATCTGGTAGCAGGAAGTATCATGTACCGCGACAATAGTGTCTCGCGATATGTCACCGCATACCATGGAGAGCAAACCGAAAGAATCCCCGCTCGTCCTGCTGTCGACAAAGACCTCTTCGCCTTCATGTGTCCTGACGAAGATCTTTACTTCGCCCGAGACGATGATGCTGAGGTATTCCGGCGCGGGCCCGTCCTGGCGGAGGATCGTATGTCCCTTCGGATGAAACACCATCTGGAGATCCTGCAGCATGCCGGTGAGCGCTGCGTCGTCGAGGGAGCTGAAGGGAGGAGATTTCCTGAGGAGGTGTAATGCATCCTTAGTGAGCATGGGGCCGCCCGGCTGTCACGGCGTTGAAAAAAGACGCTATCTGTTGCACGAATCGAGGGCGGTTCGTACCACCCTCTTCATCTCATCATGCATGAGTGGTTTTGCGATGAAGTCGCAGGCGCCGGCCTTCATGGCCTCGACCGCTGTCTCCAGGGAGGCATAGGCAGTAATAATGATCACCTTTTGCGAAGGGTTGGTCTTCCGGTATTTTGCAAGCAGTTCGATGCCGCTGATACCCGGCAGGATGATATCCGTGATGATGAGATGGTAGGTTCCTTTTTCGAGGAGCTTAAAGGCGTCTTCCGCGCTGCCCGCGATATCCACCTCATAGCCTTCGCGCATGAAGACCCTCTGCAGTGAGTTGCAAAGGGTATCCTCGTCCTCGACGATGAGCAGTCTCTCAGCCGGCATACTCACAGGGGGCTCTGCGTAACCCCGTTTTACCCGCCCTTTCGCATTCAGCCTTGATGACTAGAGTATAACACAACGCCCGCCGGGATAGAGCATCCGGTTTTTTCAGAGCGAGATCCCGTAGGCCTCGATAAAGGCCGCCTTTGCGTACTTATTGGAGGCATAGCCGAACCCCTTGTCTCCCCACGCCTTCGTGCCCCAGCTGTTTCGCACGATAAAGTAATCCGGCGTGTAGCCTACCAGACAGGCGGCATGGCCCGACACCGAGGTCTTCGGCAGGTACCGGTCCATTTCCCCCCTTGTCTTCAGCGCATGGTACCACGTGTCGTCCACCTCGAGACGGACGGCGATCGGGCCCTTCGTCGCCAGCCAGGTCCGCCACTTCTTCAGGTCGGAGCCGAGGTTGATATAGCTGGCGATCTTGAGCCTCGCGGCCATCGCATAAAAGGCCTCCGTGTCGCCCGGGTACAGGTCTCCGGTGCTGAAATCGAGGACATCTTCATCAACAATGCCGAACTTGCGGGCGATGTCCAGGGCAGCCTTCAGGCTTGTGCCCTTCGTCTCGATGAAGGTGGTCGGGTAGGAGGTGAATTCATCCGTCTCCTTGGCTGCCATCCAGATATACCGAACCGAGAGACGCTGCTCCTTCGAGATGCGGCCTTCCTTCACAAAGTGCCACCGGAGAAGGCCGTCGGACACCGCCCAGCCGACGCACGAGCCGGTACCCTTCTGGTCACCGACCTGCCACCAGGACTCACGCAGGTCCCTGGAGGCGGGGATCGATCCCTTCGCCTGCAGTATTCCGCCGGCGATTGCATGTTCGAACCGCCAGTCTTTTTCGATCTTCTGCGACGGAATGCAATTCAGGATCCTCTGTCCTGCCCTTCTCCGGTGAATCATCCATACCCCCTTGGTGTCCCATTGGGCCGTCGCACCGACGCCCTCGTATTATGTTGCCTTTCGGAAACCGTTTCTCCATGCATCCAGCCCGAAGATGACCACAAACAGGATGCCGGCGGCAAAGGCGGTTGCGCTTCCATAGTAGAAAGTCGCCGACGGCCCCACCCGGTCCCAGAGTTGTCCGGCGATTACGCTGGCAGGGAAGGCGGCAAGGCCGATGGCGGTGTTGTATATCCCGTATCCCGTAGCCTTTGCATCATCGGGGATGATCGTCCCCAGATACGCCTTTTGAACCCCCTCGGTAAGACCCATGAACACGCCGTACAGCAGAAAAAGCCCCCAGATATGCGGTATGTCCGTTGCCGACGCGAAGCCCCCGTAGACGAATCCGAAGAGGATGAAGCCTGCCAGGATTATCCTCTTCCTGCCGATCCTGTCGGAAAGGACACCGGCCGGATATGACGTGATGGCGTAGACCCCGTTGAAGGCGAGGTAGAGCAGGGGGATATGCGTGCCCTTGATGCCGACACTCGATGCCTTGAGTATGAGAAACACGTCGCTCGAGTTGCCTGCCGCAAACAGAAAGGTGATGCCGACGAAGGCCTTGAATCTCCAGTCAAAGGTCTTCAGGGAGAGGATTGGCCTGCCGGATGAGACCGCAGCCGACCGCTTTTCCCTGATGAACAGGAGGATTACCAGCACCGCCAGGGCCGCGGGTAGGGCGGACAGCCAGAATACGAGGCGGTAGTCCTGGGGCGCGAGGGTCAGGATGATGAATGCGGCTGAAGGGCCCAGTACGGCCCCGAAGGTATCCATCGCCCGCTGAAACCCGAAGGACCTGCCCAGCTGATCCCGCCGTGATGATTCGGCGACAATCGCATCGCGCGGCGCGCCCCTGATGCCCTTTCCGACCCTGTCTACAAACCTGAAGGCGAGTACCTGATGCCAGGTGTTGGAGACCGCGATAAGCGGCCTGCTCAGCGTGGAAATACCGTAGCCTGCTATGAGGAGTATCTTCCTCTTCCCGATGAGGTCCGAGAACCAGCCCGAGAAGACCTTCAGGAGGCTGGCGGTGCTTTCCGCGATGCCTTCGATCAGACCGATGACCGACTTGTTCACCCCGAGGACGGAACTGAGGAAGATCGGGACGAGGGGGTATATCATTTCGGAACTGAAGTCCATGAAGAGGCTGACGAGTCCCGTGAAGAAGACGTTCCGGTGCAGCCCGGCTATTTTCTTTCCTGATACGGCAGTGTCAGTCGTCTTTTCCTCCACAGCAGGTTACGACATAGGTATCACTGATCTCGACAAGGCCCTTCTTGACGACAGCGGTCACCGCCGGCAACACGGAGTTGATCATCTCCCCGGAGTCGACCGCCACGAGCATGACCGGCAGGCTTATGGACAGTTCAAGCATCTTTGCGGTATGGAAGACGCCGTCGCTTCCATAGCCGGCGATCCCCCGGAAGACGCTCACCCCGGCAATCTTGTTCCTGTAGAACAGATCGAGCAGGGCCTCATAGACCGGCTTTCCGCCTGTCTTGTCAGATTCGTCCACATACACCGACAACTTCTTTGCAGGTCCGCTTGTTATCATGGTCCCTCCTATAAGCAGCGGGCGGTTACTTCCCCCAGTTTCAGTGCAACAAAACCTACGGTTACGCTCAGCAGGACATTGAGAGCAGCAAAAAGCCATTCGCTGTCCTTCAGCAGGGTCCCGGTCTCGAACTCGAAGGTGGAGAAGGTGGTATAGGCGCCCAGGAAACCCACGACCAGCAGGAGACGCCACTGGGGGCTGACAACGTACCTATCGGAAAAAAGGGTCATGAGCAGGCCGATGAGAAAACAGCCGCTGATGTTCACCACAAACGTCCCGAGGGGAAATATCTTTCCCCACCGCTGGCCGATCCAGAGGGCGACCGCATACCTGCTGACGGCTCCGAGAAATCCGCCGATGCCTATGATAAGTATATTGCGCATGTGTCGGCAGCAAAGAAGGCCGTGTCTTAGAACGGCTCCCTGCACGTATATAGTATATCCCGAATCCGCGCCCTGCTGCCGCAGAAACAGACATGGCGGGAGACCCCTTTGCCCCCCGGCGATATCCTGATATTGTCCAGTTCGGTCCCCGTCGCCTGGCAACTCGTTTCGTCCTCAAAGACGGCAGTTACACACGAGGTGTTCAGGAGACGGGTTCCACTCCCGTGGTACCTGATCTTTACCGACGCCCCCGCCATCCTGCCGCAGCCCTTGGATGACTGCCTCCATTTTGAAACGACATATTCCCCTCCATACGCTACTCCGGATGAAATAAGCAGAAAGACCGCCAACGATGATGCAAGGAACAGGCTCTTCTTCATAGCTTCCTCCCCGATGGAATTATGAGATCATCTATGAAACCACAAAAAGGGGGGGGATTTCCAGAGGAATGAGGGGGGATGCGGAATTATGCCTGAGTCAGGCTAAAGGGGTGCGGGGCTGCTGGAGGCGGACAGGGGAGAACAGGACGGCGGCGAAAATCAGCCCTGCTTGTCCGGTGCCTTTTCGGCCTCGGTCAGCATCCGCTTGCCGCCAATGAACCGCTTCAGGTAATAAGGCGTGTCGAGGCTGTCTATGGTGACCCGCTTGCCCTTTGACGACGCGTGGATAAAGAGATTGTTGCCCAGATAAATGCCTACGTGGGACGGGAAGGATGCATACGTCCTGAAAAAGACGAGGTCGCCGATGGAGAGTTCTTCCCTGTCTATCTTTTCGCCCTCTTTGAACTGCTCCCGGGCAGTCCTCGGCAATTCGATTCCCATAAAGCCGTAGACCTTCTTCACATATGCGGAGCAGTCGATACCGAGGATGCTGTTGCCGCCGAACCGGTAGGGGATATTGATCATCTTCTTCGCAAAGATGGCTATCTTGCTCGGCTGGTCCTGCTCCCTGAACTCCTCTGATTCCGCCAGCTTCCTGATCTCTTCCTCGATATTCCTTCCCAGGGCCTCCTTGTAAGTGGCGGCGGAGGAAGGATCGACCGCCTCTTCGAGGTAGAGTTTCTGCCCGACCTTCAGACCGGGAGTGTCCATCTCGTTGAGGGCCATCAGGTCATCCGCATCCATATTGTATTTCTTTGCGATCTTCCAGATGTTGTCACCCTTCCTGACCGTGTAGGTCCTCGGGCCTATCTTCTTGACCAGGAGCTTCTGGCCGCTGCGCAGTTTATTGCGATGGAGATTGTTGAGTTCCTTCAGATCGGCGGTCGTCAGGGAGTATTCCCTCGAGATTGAAGAAAGGGTATCACCTTTTCGTACCGTGTGATAGACGGCTTCTGTCTTCTTATCGGGTGCTGTTTCCGGTTCTGACGCCTCTTCTGCCGGCTTTTTCGCCTTCACGTCCTGCATATCGGCAGGGGGAGCCGCAGACTTCTTCTTCGCAGTGGATGTCGCTGATGCCTTTACGGGGATGACGATCTTCGCTCCCGGCTTCATATGTTTGGGAGAGACCCTGTTCGCCTGCCGGAGTTCCTTCAGACTCACCTGGTGTTTCTTTGCAATGGAGTCGAGCGTATCCCCTTTCCTGACGGTGTACTGAACCGCTCCAAAGGCGCTGGACGCAAAAAATATGCAGATCAGCGAAAGCAGGGCAAAGGTCCTGGTTCTGAATATCGAGCTCATGCAGCCTCCTCCCGGTTCAGTTCCTTAAGGGTCGGCAGTTCCGTGATGTCCTTCAGACCGAAATACTGGAGGAACTCGCGTGTGGTCCCGTACAGAAGCGGTTTCCCCGGCACCTCCTTGCGGCCCATGATCTTGATGAGCCTCCTGTCGAGGAGGGTCTTGATGACCCCGTCGGCATTTACGCCCCTGATCTGTTCGATCTCTGCCTTGATGATAGGCTGGTTGTAGGCGATGATCGCGAGGGTCTCGAGCGCTGCAAGGGAAAGCTTGGCGGATACGCTGGTGTTCTTGTACTTCCGAATCCACTGGGCAAAATAGGGGTTCGTGACCATCTGGTAGCCGTTGGCTATTTCCATAATAAGCATCCCCCCGTTTCTACTCCGGTATTCGGCCATCATCTCGTCGACGATCGGCTTGATGTCTGTCTCGGGCAAGTCCATGATGCTCTTCAGTACTGCCAGGGTGACAGGCTCGCCCGATACAAAAAGCACTGCCTCTATAAGGGATTTCTTCTCCTGAAATTCCATAACGGCCTTGGTAAATATATCAGATGTGTCCGTAAAATTCAAGGAACAGGGGGTTATTTATAGCAATTAGTTTAGTTTCTTGTAAGGGCTCGATCAACAGAATAGAATATGAAGTACTAGTTATTACTGCCACAAAAAGGGAGATTACCATGGAAAAATGGAAGTGCTCGGTATGCGGCTATGTCTACGATCCCGAGGAGGGCGATCCGGATTCCGGCATATCGGCCGGAACGCCCTTTGACAAACTGCCGGAAGAGTGGGTCTGTCCTGTCTGCGGCGCCGGGAAGGATGTCTTCGAAAGGGCCTGAAGCGCTACTTCAGGCCGAGGACATCCTGCATGTCATAGAGGCCTGAGGGTTTTCCCCCCAGCCAGAGGGCTGCCCTGAGCGCCCCTCTGGCAAAGGTGTCCCTGCTGGAGGCCTTGTGGGTGATCTCGATGCGCTCCCCGAGGCCTCCGAAGAGTACGGTGTGCTCGCCCACAATGTCCCCCGCGCGGACGGTCTGGATGCCGATCTCTTTTTGAGTCCTCTGGCCGATGATGCCTTTCCGGGCGTAGACAGCCACGTCATCGAGGTTCCTGTTGACCGCATCCGCGAGCACCTGCGCCATCTTGAGGGCGGTGCCGCTGGGGGCATCTTTCTTCAGCCTGTGATGGGCCTCTACAATCTCTATGTCATAGTCGTCACCCAGTGCCCGCGCTACATCCTGCAGCACCTTGAGGAGCAGGTTTACGCCGAGGCTCATGTTCGATGCCATGACGCAGGGTATCTTCTTGAAGAGAGGGGCGACTTCAGCCAGATCGTCCTTGCCGAAGCCGGTGGTGCCGATGACCATCGCCTTGCCCCTTGCCGCGGCGATCTTCAGGTTTGCCTTGGTCGACTCGACTGACGTGAAATCGACGATAAGGTCTACGCTATCGATCACTTCGTCGATCCCTCCGGCGAGCTTTACCCCTGTCTCACCGCTGCCGGCGACGGACCCGATGTCCCTGCCGATATCCTTGTGACCCGGCCTCTCAAACGCCCCTGCAAGCCGGAGTCCGGCATACTCCTTCGAAAGGGCGGCTATCCTGCTACCCATCTTCCCCGCTGCACCCGCGACGCCTATCCTGATCATGATATCCTCCTCATCATGTATATTTCCGGCATATATGTTCTGATCCGTTCACGCGTCCTCTTCCTTGTCCTCCTGCTCGTCTTCCTCTTCTTCCTTCTTTCCCTCAACCCGGTATTCCTCAGCAGCCCATTTCCCCAGGTCGATAAGCTTGCACCGCTCCGAGCAAAAGGGCCTCCAGGGGTTCTCCTCCCAGGTGGTCATCTCCTTGCAGACGGGGCACCGGATCTTCATGGTTCAGTCTGAATTATACACTATTCCCGGGAGAGGTTCTTTATCAGGAGACCGCCCACAACGCCGTTCATAAGGCCGGTCACGGCCCCGATAAGGATGATGACAGGGCTGATGATCATGATCGCCTCGATCCGCTGGATAAAGACGAGATAGGCGAGCGCCAGTTGGGCAGCATTGTGGAAGAGGGCGCCGATGAGGCTCAGTCCGACCGGGCCGAAAAAATGCCGGGAGACCGCCCACGCCAGACCCATCGCAGCGGTGCTCGAGACGCCTCCTCCAAGGCTCAGCATAAAGGAAGGACCGAGGAACGTACCGGTGAAGATCGACGCGAGGATCACGCGGATGAGGGTGACCGTCATCGCTGTCTTGAAGCCGTACAGCATCAGGGCGACGAGAGTGATGATATTTGCAAGGCCAAGTTTGAGCCAGGGGATCGGGGTGGGCAGAAGGGCTTCGAACCCATGGAGGCTGAGGGCATAGGCTGACAGGAGGGCGATCCGGTACTTATCCTGTAACTGCATCCACGCCCCGGGGAGAACCCGCTGATCCGCCGCCCACGGTCACGACGATGCGGTTGGGGAGGCAGACGATGACGCCCTTTGATATCCATCCCTCCTTCAGGCACAATCTGTTCGGACAGCTTGCCTCCCTGACATGTACCTTCCGTTCCCTGATCTCCACGACCGTGGGGCCGCATGGCCCATCAACGGTTACCAGACGGTCGGTAGTGAGGGGGAAGGTGTACGCCGCCTTGCCATTGACCTCGATGAGCACGTCTGAGGACTGGGAGACCGCCTCGCGCGAAATGAATATTCCCGCACATGACGCAAGCACCAGGAGGAGAAAGAGGAGCCGGTCCGCGCATGTCGTGCTCCTAATGATTGTCTTCAAATGCCACCAGTCCCTTGAGCCCGGGGGTTGTGTGGATGCCCCCGTCCCTGTCGATGATCACCGCGTCAACGCCGGCTTCGGCAACGAGCTTCATGCCCTTTTCAGGCCCTGAGACAAAGACAGCGGTTGAAAAACCATCTGCATACAGTCCACTGTCGCTGATGACGGTCACGCTCCTGCAGCCTGCGGAAGGATAGCCTGTCCTGGGGTCCAGCAGATGATGATACCTTCTGCCGTCCTCGATGAAATATCGTTCATAGTCACCTGACGTGGATATCGCCTTTCCGGTGAGCCGCGCCCTGGCTATCAGCTCGTCTGCATCTCCCTTTTGCCTGGGGTTTTTGATCCCGATGGTCCACGGCGTGCCGTCGGGCTTCAGGCCGAAGGCCCGTATATCTCCGGCTGCCGCCACCAGCCCCGCGGCGATATTGTTTTGTTTCAGATTTTCGAGCGCCATGTCCGCCGCGTACCCCTTCGCAATGCCGCCGAGGTCGAGCATCATGCCTTTTCTCCGCAGAAATACCGTAGACTTATCGCGGTCGATGAGTATGTCCCGGTAATTTACGAGGCCGAGCTTTTCCCTTATGGATGCGTCCGAAGGCCGTATCTTCTTCAGAAAGTCCCACATCCGTATCTCGGGTCCTATCGTCGGATCAAAGGCGCCCCCCGATTTTTCAGCGATGAAGATGGCCCTTTCTATTACGCCCAGGGTGTCGGGCGAGACCCTGACCGGCCTGATGCCGGCCTCCCTGTTGATCCGTGCAAGTTCGCTCTGGTCAGAGAAGAAGTTAATCAGGCTGCTGAAGCGGTCTATCGCCGACAAGGCGGCATCGATCGCCTTCTCCGCCTCGCCCTCCGAGTTCGCCACCACGGTTATGGTGACAAGGGTGTCCATGAGGGGTTTTGTCTTCTTGTAGACAGCCGGCTTGCGGCCGGCGCATGCCAGGGGATTCAGCAATGCAGCGAAGATCAGCACTGCCACCAGGTTTGTTTTCATAGTCTTCCGGGTTATGCGTTTACCTCCACGGGCAGTCTCGCCCTGAGAAAAAGGCCGGTATGCGATGCGGGGTGGCCTGCGACCTCTTCGGGTGTGCCTGTTGAAACAACCCTTCCGCCGTCCTCACCGCCCTCCGGGCCCAGGTCTATAATATAGTCAGCCGACTTGACGATATCAAGGTTGTGTTCAATCACAATTACCGTGTTGCCCTTGTCGACCAGCATGTTCAGTACGTCCAGCAGCTTCTGGATATCAGCGAAGTGAAGGCCGGTGGTCGGCTCATCAAGGATATACAGCGTGTTTCCCGTAGCCCTCTTTCCCAGCTCCCGCGAGAGACGGATGCGCTGTGCCTCCCCGCCCGATAGGGTGGTGGCCGGCTGGCCCAGCCGGATGTAGCCCAGGCCTATCTCGTCGAGTATCTCCAACTTGCGCCTGATGTGGGGAATATTCGAGAAGAAGAGGAGCGCCTCCGACACGCTCATATCGAGCACCTCGGCGATGTTCTTTTCCTTGTACCTGATCTCAAGGGTTTCGCTGTTGTACCGCTTTCCCTTGCATTTGTCGCACTCCACATAGACATCAGGCAGAAAGTGCATCTCCACCTTTATAAGGCCGTGGCCGCGGCATGTCTCGCACCGTCCGCCCGCCACATTGAAGCTGAAGCGGGACGGGCCGTATCCCCGCACCCGCGCATCGGGAAGTATCGCAAAGAGGTCACGGATAAAGGAAAAGACGCCGGTATACGTCACCGGGTTTGACCGGGGTGTCCTGCCTATCGGCGCCTGGTCGACGCTTATCACCCGATCGACGAGTTCGAGTCCGGTGATGGCCTTGTGTCTTCCCGGGGGGAGGTGCACGGTCTCCTCATTCGCAAGCTTCCTGAGGGCAGCCCGGTAGAGGATGTCGAAGATGAGGGTGCTTTTGCCTGAGCCGGAAACGCCGGTGACACAGGTAAAGACCTTCAGGGGGATACCCACATCGATGTTCTTCAGATTGTGTTCTGCCGCACCCCTGATGCGAATCTGCCCCTCGGGGGCCCGTCTCGACAAGGGGACGGCGATTGAAAGATGCCCGCTGAGATACTGTCCGGTGAGAGAGGCTGCATTCTCCTCGATCTGCGCCGGCGAACCCTCGGCAACGACCCAGCCGCCCCTGATGCCGGCTCCTGGCCCCATGTCCACAATATGATCGGCCCACCGGATCGTCTCTTCATCGTGCTCGACGATGACGACGGTGTTGCCTGAGTCCCGAATGGCGGCGAGACTCTGCAGGAGCCTGGTGCAGTCCCTCGGATGCAGTCCGATGCTCGGCTCGTCGAGCACGTACAGGACGCCGGTGAGAGATGAGCCCAACTGGGTGGCGAGGCGTATCCTTTGCGCCTCCCCTCCGGAGAGGGTGAGGGAAGGGCGGTCGAGGGTGAGGTAGCCAAGCCCGACCCGGTCGAGGAACGACAGCCTGTCGCCTACCTCTTTCAGTACGCGGGAGGCTATGACCCGCTCACGCTCCGTAAGGTCCAGGTCGCGGAGAAAAAGAGCCGCCCCGGTCACCGAGAACCGGCTGAATTCCCCTATGTGGATGTTATGGAACCTGACGCTCAAGGCCTCTTTCCGCAGTCTGAAGCCCCCGCAGGCCCGGCATGGCCGAACGCCGCTTAATTCGAGCGACTCTTCCTGGATATCTTCGAAGCCGAGCCCATCGCAGGAAGGACATGCGCCGGCCTTACTGTTGAATGAAAAGAAACGGGGAGTGATTTCAGGGTAACTGATACCGCATTTCAGGCAGGCGGTTGTCTTTGAAAAGAGGATATCCTCGTTGTCCTTTACGAGGTTTGCAACGACGGTGTCCGTATACTTGAATGCGGTTTCGACCGCGTCCTTGAGCTGCCGGTCAATGCCGGGTTTGATTATCAGACGGTCAATGACGATCTCGATGGTGTGGCGCTTCATCTTATCGAGAGCGATATCCCGGGTGAGGTCGGTCATCTGCCCGTCGATCCGCGCCCTGACGAATCCCTCGTTCCGCATCTCCTGGAGCTCCTTGCGGTAGTGCCCCTTGCGATCCCTGACTATCGGCGCCAGGATCTGCAGGCGGGACCCCTCGGGGAGCGCGAGGATCGCCCCGATGATATTCTGGGACTCCTGGGTCGATATCTCGGACCCGCAGTTATAGCAGTACGCCCTGCCAAGACGCGTAAAAAGGACCCGCATGTAGTCGTAGATTTCGGTGATCGTCCCAAGCGTGGAACGGGGACTCCTGCTGACCGTCTTTTGATCAATCGCTATGGAAGGAGAAAGCCCTTCGATAAAATCGACGTCCGGCTTTTTGAGCTGTTCGAGGAATTGGCGGGAATAAGCTGAAAGGCTCTCGACGTAACGCCGCTGTCCCTCCGCGTAGATGGTGTCGATCGCAAGGGAAGACTTCCCCGAGCCGGAAGGCCCCGTTATCACCGTTATCGCCTGCCGGGGGATCGAAAGGCTGATGTTCTTGAGGTTGTGTTCCCGGGCGCCCCGGATATTGATGAACTTCTGCATAAGAGTACCTTTTACTATAACCGAATCCCGGTCCATAAGTTAACACGTCCGGTCCCGCCCCCAGGCTGTTGTATTTCCGGCTGCGTGGTGTACAATAAATCATGCGCGTGTTTTTCGCTTCACTGCTTCTCGTTGTCCTGCTGTCACCCTCAATGTCGCAGGCATCGCCTTCCATCCGGTTCGACGAAACTACGTTTGATTTCGGAGAAGTGGCGCAGGGACAGAGAGTCGTACATGTCTTTGAGTTCGTCAATGCGGGAGATGAAGACCTGGTCGTCGAAAAGGTGACCGGCTCGTGAGGCTGCACCGCAGGGATGGCCAGTTCTGGCCGTCTGAAGCCGGGAGAAAAAGGTGGTATCAGGGTTACCGTTGATACGCGGGGGAGGTCTGGTCCCCAGTACAAGACGGTACAGGTCCAGACAAACGTCCCGGCAGACCCAGTCACACAGTTGTCGGTTTCTCTGCAGATCAAGGTCCTGACACCGGACGGGTCGAAGCAGCCGGGAAAAAGACCCTAGTTTCGACCGGCTGAGATATCTTTTATGCTATGCTTACCGATGAAATGTCACAGGGTACAGCGATGAGCGTCGTGCTGCAGCGGGTGACTCTCTATCTCCGGATGATCAGGTTTTCCCACAGCATCTTTGCGCTGCCGTTCGCTTTTACCGCCGCGGTGATAGCAGCCTCCGGCATACCGGGTTTCGGCATGATCTTCTGGATCGCCGTTGCGATGGTCGGGGCGCGTTCAGGCGCGATGGGACTCAACAGGATCATCGACTCCCGGATTGACGCTGAAAATCCCCGTACCGCCGGCAGAGAAATTCCCCGTGGCGTGATCAGGGCCGGAGAGGCGTGGATATTCGTTGTTTTGTCATTCGGAGTGATGGTCCTGGCCGCTTCCCGGCTCAATCCTCTCTGCCTGAAGCTTTCCCCGGTTGCTATAGCCATCCTTTTTCTCTATTCGTACACCAAGCGCTTTACCTGGTTCGCCCACTTCGTCCTGGGGCTGTCGATCTCGGCCGCGCCCCTGGGCGCCTGGATAGCGGTGCGCGGGACATTCCAGGGGGAGATCGTCCCCCTGGCGGCTGTTGTTGTCTTCTGGCTTGCCGGCTTTGACGTGCTCTATGCGCTTCAGGACATGGAATTCGACCGGTCGCACGGCCTGCATTCAATTCCCCAGCGGTTCGGCATACGGTGGTCCTTGCGGCTGGCGAGACTCTTTCATGCATGCAGTTTCCTCCTGCTCCTTTTCAACGGATATCTCTTCCGCCTTGGAGCGGTCTATTGGGCGGGGATGTTCGTGGTGGCAGGACTGTTTCTTTATGAACATGCCCTTGTCAGGGAGAATGACCTGAGCCGGCTGGACATGGCCTTCTTCAATATGAACGGCTATATCAGCGTGGCGGTGTTCCTGTTTACCCTGCTGGCCTATGTCGCTTAAACGCTATGTCCTTGCGATAACCGGGGCCACGGGTCCCATCGTCGGCCTCCGGGTGCTGCGGGAACTGTCCCGTAACAGTGAGGTGCACGTAATCATATCAGAGACATCCTTTTCGATTATCCGTGAGGAGACCGGCATTGACTGGACAGGCGCGGACGAGGCGGGGGTGCAGGACAAGATCAGGGCCTTTGCGGGGTCGGACAACATACACTTCTATGCCGACCGTAATTTTCATGCTCCGGTTGCCAGCGGCTCTTTCAGCACGGACGGCATGTTTGTGGCCCCCTGTTCCATGAAGACCCTTGCCGGGATCGCCTGCGGCTATGCAAACGGGCTCGTGGAACGGGCTGCCGATGTCACCTTAAAGGAGGGAAGACCCCTGGTCCTTAGCCCGCGGGAGACCCCCTTCAGCGCGATCCACCTCGAGAACATGCTCAAGCTCTCCCGTATCGGCGTGAGGATAGTGCCCCCGGTGATCGGCTTTTATCACCGACCCGGCGGTCTCGACGATGTGATTGACTTTATCGCCGGCAAGATCCTTGACTCCATGGGTGTCGAGCACCGGCTTTTCCGGCGCTGGGGAGAGTAGTCAGCGCATACTTTTCTTATGATCTATCGCATAGACGGGATTTTCTTGTCTGGTACAATAGAATCAAGATGCTAAAGGAAGGTTGTCCAGGAAGCCGAGAGATAAGAAACCCGTACCCGGAAGAGGTCAGGTGCTTCTGGTGCGACGCGGTGAATGAGATCTGGAGCGATGAGGCGGAGATGAACTGCAAGAAATGCGGCAAACAGGTCTCTCGCGACATGAAGCCCTCGTGCATCGAATGGTGCCCCGCTGCCAAGGAGTGTATAGGCGCCGAAAAGTATGAACGCCTCATGAAGGCGATCAGGCAGTAACAGGCATACGTCACCGGAAGCCGAAAATAAGAGGCCCCTTGCCTGCGCAAGGGGCCTCGTTGTTCCTCGTTCCTGCATAAGATATTATTTCATTTAGACCTTGGTAACATTTACCGCCTTGGGGCCCTTCGGCCCGTCCGCTACCTCGAAGGCGACCGTCTGCCCCTCAGCAAGTGTTTTGAATCCGTTTGCCTGGATCTCGGAATAATGGACGAAGACATCGCCGCCATCCTCCTTGGTAATAAAGCCGTATCCCTTGGATTCGTTAAACCACTTAACTGTTCCTTGTACCATGCTGCACTATCCTCCTGAAAAAGATAAATTTGATGCCTCAAAAGCCGCGTAATAAAAAAACCGCAAAGCCCAAAGTCTTTGCGGTATTCTTTACTACAAAAACTTCTGAAACTCGGGGTTAGTATCCCATAACTACTTGAAAAAGGTCAAGATTTGTTTGAGTAGAAAATGGCCTGCGACGGATGCACGGCCGGCCGCGTATCCCGGCATTACGACTCGTCCCAGGCGGCGTTGCCCTTGTTCGTCACCAGCAGAATTCCCTGGCCGGGCCTCAGGTCGTACGAAAAAGGCTCAGGCACATAATCCATGGCGTACTCGGGAGAAAGGTCGGTGAAGGGGGTTCCTGCCTGGAGGTACCGGTGGAGATTGTCGGCGTGGAAGTGCTGCTTGTTGTACGTGTCCTTGTTGAGTATCAGGAGCGCCTCCTGGTCCGCAGTCGCCGATGCCTTCCACAGGAGGAGCACGTGGGGGTTTTCGTAATGCATCACCTCTGAGGGCGCCTCCTCCTGGAAGATCTTGTTTGCCGCCTTCACCCCATTCACCTTCCTGATGAAATCCCTGAGGTCGATGCCCGTCTCCTCCTGGTCTTCGGGCCGCGTCGAGACGACATGCAGCTTCCTCCGGAAGCCGAATTCAAAGCCCATCGGCATCATGACGCCGGCTGAAAAAATGGCCGCAAAAAGGTACTTCTGCTTTACCCCATTGAGGTTGTTTCCATACTCCTCGAAGAGCCTCCGCGTGTCGTGGCTTTCAGGGAAACTGACGGAGGGGCAGATCTCCCGGGTCAGGGCATACTGCATCATGAGCCAGTTGCTGTGGAAGTCCCACCACTTGGAGCTGTTGAAGATATAATCAAACCCGGCCCGGGCTGTCTTCACCGTCTCATCCGGGCTCGACCCCAGGGTCTCCGCAAAGAAACGGATGTCAGGATATTCCCTCTTCGTCTCGCTGATGATCCTCTCCCAGAGGGCCCGCGGCAGCTGATAGGCCGCATCGCACCGGAACCCCCTGAATCCCAGGTCAGCCAGGAATCTCACGACCTTCATAAAGAAGAGAAACATTCCTTCCTTGTCCCGGCTGTTGCGGTGATCGAACTTGGCGAGGTCTTTCCAGACCACTTTCTTCCCGTCTTCGAAGGCGAAGGGATGGCTGATCCTTCCGCCGGGTTCCCGCACAAACCATTCCGGATGGTCGCGGGTCAGGCGGGAATCGACGCTGCAGTGATTGATGACAAGGTCGATCATCACCTTCAGGCCGAGCCCCTCCGCGTTCCTGATCATGCCTCGCACCTGGTCGAGGGCGGTCCCCCCGGCCGAGGGGTCGACGAACAGCGGGTTGATGTCGAAATAGTCGGCTATTGAATACAGGCTCCCCGAAGATCCGGTCTTCTGAATCGGATTGACGAAGACCCAGGTAAAGCCCATATCAGCGGCGCGCGCCAGGTGCGGTTCCCATCCGGAGAATTTGCCCGCCAGGAGGGGAAAGAGATTGTAGATGATCATCTTTTCATGCTGTCTCAAGGGAAACTCCTTCTGTGCACATTTTTTGTACGAGCCTGCCGTATTCCTGGAGCAGCCGGAGCCAGTGGTTCATCCGTTCCGCGTTTGTCCGGTCCGTCCAGTGGCGAAAGAGGGAAGATTCCTCGCCCAGGGGCAGGCGACCTCCTTCGGGATGGACTTCGAGTGAAAAGGTGAGCCTTGCGCTGCCGAGCAGGTGCAGAGAGAGCCTGATGATTTCCGCAAGGCCGGCGGGACCGAAGATGGGATCAAGCCAATTCCTGCCCTGATACGAAAAGGGCAGGGGTATCCGCGCTGAAAAGCCGAGGTGGTCGGATACGCCGAAAGGGCTCGCCGTGGATAGCGGGTGGCCGTCGTGCAGATGAAGATGCATCCGCTTGCCGATCCGGCAGAGACGCGCAATGACAGGAAGCGCCAGGGGGCGCGCCGCCTGCACCGCCGCCTGCAGGTCGTCGATAAGATCAGGCAGCTCAGGGGTCTCAGGCCGGACGGAGAATATATCGAGCCCCGGGTGCGTCCTGCCGAAGACATCGCGTACCAGCCGGATCGCCAGGTGACCCACGTCGACGCAGCAGCTGATCCGGCCGAGGTCCCGCATCTTCTCAAAGAGCCTGCAGAATACTTCCGGGTCAAGGCCATGCGCGTATTCGACAAAAAGAAAGGGCCCTCCTGTCTCCTGCAGCCGTGCGTCGATCCCCCTCAGGAAAGAGGTGTAGTCATCCATCTGCGAGCCGGCCCGGCCCTGGTCATGGATTACCAGCCCCATGATGCGGTCCTTCGATGCCTCGGCAAACTCCCCGATCAACTGCCTGTGGCTTCTATCGAAGAGGTCGATCCAGCGCGGCAGGTGGGCGACCGACGGCAGCGGCGTCTCCGGCCTGAAGTCGAGGAGATGGGCAAGCTCAGCCGTCGTCTCTGCGTAGAATTCAGCGCCGAGGCCCGCCTCTTCAAACCGGAGTTTTGCAAGCCGGAGGAGTGCATCGTCGCCCTCTATCCTCTTTTGGAAGAGGCCGAGCACAGGCGGACATGATGGTGCTTTGGGTGAGTCAGCCATCCCGGAGCCCCGCCTGTTGCCGGGACTGGACAACATAGATATCTTCGCCCGCCAGTATGCCTTCAATATCCTGCGGACTGCTGAACGCCTCCTCGATGAGTCTCCCGACAGCGGCGAGCCGTTGTCCCGTCGTCAGCAGCGAGGCCGGGTCTGTCGTGAACCCGACTTCAGCATAGTTGATCCTCCTTTTCACCTGACCGGATGCCTTGCCCGGCCAGATCGCCTCACTGAAGCTTGCGAAGGAGATGACCCTTGTCTTTGACGCAGACTGAGCGCAGGAGAGGCGGAAGGGTCTTCCCGGCGTTCTTCCCGAGGCGAGGGTTTCTCCCAGACCGACGGCGAGTTCGGCATATACCTCGTCCCTGCCGCTGCCCAGCGGATCCCGGGTATGCAGGATAAAGGAATACTCAGGGGTGATCATCTCCTGGATGATGACGGACATGCAGGCGGCTGACGGAGGGATGCCCGCCCTCATCCTGCTGAGCGCGGCATTTCGCGACCAGAGGGAGGACCAGACCGTGCGCACCGCATCCGTGATCCCCGAGAGAGACACATTGGCGACAGTGCTGTACACACCCGCCTCGACCGAACCCTCGCGGTCCTCGCTGCAGGCGCTCGAACGGACCATGAGACGCGGGTCACGGCCGAGGGCAGCGGAAGCGGCTGAGACCACCTCCCGGGGGATTTCGAGGCCGGCGAGGAGGCGGGAGAGCCGCTGCCGCGTGCCTTCCGGAAGATCAGGCGAGGACCGATCCAGGTCGTCAAGGAGTTCCCTGTATCGAGTCGCCGAGGGCCCCGAAATCAACAGGGCCTTCTCCATGACGCCGAAGGGCAGCACGATCGCGCCGGGCGTCCTGAAGCCCGACCCCGGCCTGTCGGCCAGCTCCTGAAGCCTTTTGAGCGAGAAGGCCTTCTGTCCGCTGTTTTCGATCGTCACTTTTCCGAGGGGAAGAGGCGCCGCATCCCGGGATGCGGCGACAGAAGGGGAGAAAAGAGAGATCATTTTCCCGGGAGCCCCGGGCCGGACCGATTCTTCGACAGCGTAGCCCACTGATTCCCTGTCTGCGGAAAGGGAGATGACCTGCCCGTGGAGTCCCCGCATCGTGTTACACAGGTCCTTGTCTTCGCAGACGAGAAACACCACATTTCCCTGCCGCGCCCGGACCGCCAGATGAGACAGATGAGGCGTCTCCTGCGGGGTGATGAGTGCGGCCAGCCACGGCGGGACGTCCTCTTCTCCGGTCAGTCTCTCCGCGAATACGACATGAGCTTCGTCCGGTCCCGCCTGCACGGACCCCATGTCAGCTGCGGCGACCAGCCTGCCTGATGCATGGCCGGGAACGATGACATCCCAGGGAGGGAGCAAGGCGAGTCTTCGTATCCAGCGGGAAACGGTGTCGACGAGGCGAGACACCTGGAAGACCGGATGGGCCCTGATCTCAGATTCGGCATAAACCCGTATCGCATGATCAGGGACCCCGAGCGCGCGGCCGAGCCTTTCCGCTTTTTCCGGAAAGATGTCGAGTATCCTGACGCAGTACGCGTCCGCCATTCTCCTGCACCGCTCCAGTGTCGCATCGAGCCGGAGCAGGCGGAGGCGGTCATCCTGATCGAAATCCGCAAGCCATGCGGTGATTTCCGATTCGATGGCTGCGCATTCGTCCTGATCGATGCCGCTCAGGCGGAGGTCTGCTGCGGAGAGGCGCAGACAGTCAAGGACGGTCTTCCAGGCGATGGTTTCCTCTGATGAGGCGAAGATGTTGTTGAGGCGGCTCAGGAGGCTGAAGGAGAAGCCCTCAAGCCCTATGTCTGCCGCCAGGAACCGCTGTCCCTCCGCATCCGTCCGGCCATGCGGACGATTGCCGATATCCATACGAATGCCGATGAGCAGGCTGAGGGCGGAAGCACCTGATGCAACGTCAGTCCCGGCCTTCCTGCCGATGAACGCCTCAACGAGACTCCTGTCGAGGGATCCCGACCCGGCGAGGCGACGGAGCTGATCATCGAGGGAGCGGGCATTGAAGAATTCCTCAAGCTCCCGGTGAAACTGGATGAACGACTCCACAAAGGGCGGCGAATACCCCGCGCCGGGGGCGGTGATCTTCGCCAGGATGGCGGCGGATGTGGCGAGGTCCTCCGGCCCCGCGGAGCGGTGGAGCTTGTTCTGAAGGGTTGTCTTGATCTCCCGCTTCAGGTCCTGGGGGATGTCGTTCCTGTGGGCGATGTCCCTGATCCGCGTCAGCGGCTCTGCACGCACGAATGCCTCATCGAACGAGGGGAGCCAGGGGAGGATCTTCCGTATGATGAGAGCATTTTCAGGGGTGGATATCCGGATAAGCCTCTTGTATATCCGCTGCGCGATCTTCGCATGGTAAGATGGCCGGTAGTGGCCGCTGTCTTCCGAGCAGGGGAGTTCGCCCGTGCCGATGAAGTGCAGATATACGGCGAGGTATGCGAGCTCGGTCATGCCGAGGGCGGATGACTCGTCGATGAGGAGGTCATGCACCCATCCCAGTTTATTCCGCCAGCTGCCGCACCTCCCGTCCGCCTCCGCGATCCGGCCGGCGAAGTCATCCGGATACACAGGAGGGGGCCCCGGCGCTACGCCGATAATATCAAGGAGTCTCTCCCTGGCCTGGTTGAGAAGACCGGCAGGCCGTGGCCACTGCTCGAGGATCATGCAGCCTGCGAAGTGTCTCCTCCTGAGCCTCTTGATCAGTCCGGAGATGCCGGAGGGGTCCATCGCCGACGGACCGGTGAAGACCGGCAGATGGCTGTCGCTGTCCCCGAAGTTTTCATGCATGTGCAGGTGGATCACCGGGATCGCCGGATCGAGCAGGTCGACGAATGCAAGGTAGTTGTTCCGGGTGGCGCTGCAGAGGTTGGCGTGTCCCATGTCGAGACACATGCCCAGAGGAGACATGTCCGGGAGGCGAGCGGCGAGCAGGTCAAAGAGTGTATTAAAGTCATCCGGTCCTGTCTCGACGGTATTTTCGATCGACAGCCTCATGCCCTCCGGGAGTTGCCGGATCACGGATTTCAGGGCATCCGCAAAGGCGGCTGCGCCTGCGGGCGCATGGAAGTGGACGTTCACGAGAGCTGCCCCGATATCCCGGGCAAAGAGGATCTCTTTCAGGAGGGTGTCGCCATTGCCCTGTCCGGGATGGAGGGAGGCATGCACGGCAAGGGTTATGTCGTGCCCCTCAGCGGTCGAGCGGATATAGGCACGCGTCTCTCCGGAGACATCATCGACTCTCCATCCTGCGCCTGATTCCTTCTTGTCGGGAAACCACTCGAAGGCGTCGAAGCCGTTGGCGACCGCATAATCAAAGGGTTCAAACGGCGATGATGCGGAGAAGGCGGTCTGATTTCCGATCCGTATCCTCGGCGAGGTCATGTGATGCCGACCTGGGGCCGGGCCTGAACTACCCAGTACCGGCCGTTCGAACAGGCGCCCTCGATGTCCTGTGGTACGGACAGGGAACGTTCCACCTCCTTGCCGAGCCTGCCGATGTCCTCCATGAATGTCCTTCTGAATGTCTCATCCATGATGAGAGGGTCAGCCGAGTAATCGAGTCGCATCCTGCGGGAGTCAGGGAAGATGAAGCTGTCATAGAGACCCGCACCCGCAAAACCTGCGAGGTCCTCGCCGCTCGAATCGGAGCGGAAGATGAGCCCCGCTCCATACAGTCCTTCGTCTTTGTCAGGGAAGGACAGGAGGCGGCACTCTCCGGTCTTCTTTCCCACACTGAAGGAGAGGGCTTTGCCGGGGTAATTGCCGACAAGGGCCTCTCCGAGACCGAGGACGACTTCCGCATAGATTTCATCAGGACTGCCTGAGAGGGGATTGACCGTATGGATGACAAAGCTGTAGGGGGCGGCGACCACCTCCTGGATGAGCACGGACATGAGGAGTTCGTGATGGGGTATGTCATGCGCCATGCGGCTCAGGCAGGCACGCAGGTTCCATTTTGAGGCCCACACCTTCCTGATGCAGGTCCAGGCATCTTCCCAATTCTTCGGGAGGGCCATACCGTTGTGCCGCATCGCGCCGATAACGGATGACTCGAGTTCCTCGGGCCCCTGAAGGCCGAGGACCGTCTCCCTCAGATCGCGGCATAGGTCCTCGATCGTCTTCCTGTCGGCCGCTGAGGCGAGATTATTCATGAGTTCCCCGTATCGGGCCGAGAGCCGGCGGTTGGAATCATCTGCCATCACCTTCTCAAAGACACCAAAAGGCAATGACACGGAATCAGGGACGCCTATCCATGCAGGCAACGCCCCGCGAAGGGATTTGAGGTTGTAGGCCTTGCTGCCGACCTTTTCGCGGGAATATGCGGCAAGGGGCAGTACATATCCGCTGAACACAGGCTGCCGAAACGCGGTACGGAGGAGGGGAGTCCGTGCAGGTGCAACGTCAGGCCCCGCCCCTTCTTTAAAGACAACGTCTCCTCGAACGTCCGTGCGCAGGAAGAGTTCGTGTCCTGCGAGCGCCTTCAGCCGCTGCATCGTCTCCGCGTCAAAACAGGTCGCAAAGACGATCCCCGAATTTCTGGCACGCACCGCAATATGCGACAGGATATCGATCGGCACCGGCGTGATGATCGCGACGACACCCCGGGGGATCTCCTCATCCCCGCTGATCGCCTCCGCAAAGACGAGAGTCTTCTCCTCATACGCTCTTCCCTGTATCCCGCGCAGCGCGGGGACAACCTCCAGCCTGCCTGATGCCGACCCGCGGCTGATCACCTGCCAGTCCCCCAGATCGGCCGTCTCCCTGAGGACCGGATCGAGATGGCGGATGAGCAGGGACAGCACGAATTCGAGGCGTCCCCGCACGACTTCCTCGCTGAACAGGGAGATGGTCCATGCCTCGGCGCCGAAGGCCTTGCCGAGAAGTTCCGCCTTCGGCTGGAGCAGCCGGCAGTATGCGTCGATGAATGATCCGACCGCGCGGCCGAGACGTTCGAGAACCGCCTTTGCATGAAGGGACCACTCCCTGGCAAAGGGCTGCCGGCTGCGGAGGTGCTCCCATTCCTTCACGCAGAAGCCGAACTCCTCTCCGCCCCCTGAGAGCAGGACATTCGCAAGCACCGATGAGACGAGGTCCAGCAGGAGGACGCGGTCAAGGCGTGCATGGAGGTTCTGCTCGACCGTCACCCGGAGGAAGTCCTCGAGTGCGATATCAAGCAGAAGGATGTCCCGCACCCTCGCCTCATCGCCCGAGAGCAGACCGGAAAGCCGCCTTCGGCCGTCGGTTGTCCGCCAGGCGAGGGCGGAGACGTCCGAGCGGTCAGTGCGATGGTGCCAGACATAATCCATGAGGCCGTGGAGTTCAGGGTCAAAATGGCGTCGGGCCATGTAGATGGCGGTGCCGAGGTCCGTGGCGGAATGGACCGCCTTGAGGACTCCGAGGAAGTGTTCGAAGTCATGGACGAGGGCATCCTTCAGGTGGGGGATAAAACCGGGGTCGGAATGGATCGGCCTCTCATAACCCTGCAGCCGCCTCCTGGTCACCCCGCCTTCGGCGAGGGTTCTGTTGAAGACATCGAGGTCCCCGTTGTGCCTGAGGAACTGGAGATACGCCTCGCAGATGACGACATCATCAGGGGTGGTGTTGTTGTGGAGTTTCTGGTGCCACTCCTCCATGAAATGCCCTGACACCTCCTTGATATGGTGTCGGTGCATGATGTTAAGGATCTCGTCCCTGATCCTCTGACCGTCGCCCCCGCGGCCGAGTGTGGTGAGGATGAGCCGTATCATGTCCCTTTCAGACGGCTCGGCGAGGTAGCGTCCCGCAAGCCTGAAGGTAAGCCGGTCGAGGGCATGACTCAGTTCGCGCGGCTTTGTATTGTAGTTGCGCTGCCAGTCGAGCTGCCTGATCGCCGAGAACCGGAGCCAGGTGAAGATCACCGCCATCCCCTCGACCCCTTTGTGGATTCTGTCGAGAAGATCGTAGCAGAGGTTGAAGCGGTGCATCAGGGTCCAGGAATGCTTCCCTGTCTCCTTCTCGATTATTTCGACCGCGATCGCCGGCAGGAGGGGGTCTCCCAGGATCCAGCCCATCTCCGCAAGATTTCCCACCGCCCCCGGCAAGGCGCTCCTCGTACCCAGGTCGATCCTGTAGTTCTTCCCCCGGTTGTTGTCCCAGCGGTTCTCCTCGGGGAAAAAGAGGACGAATTCGATTACCGGGAAGTCGGCAGGGTTGAGCCGGATGGCGACCATGCCGCGGCCGTCCTGTCTGCGGAAGGGCGTCTGGACGGCCGTTTCCCCAACGGGTGTGCTTCCCTCCGGACGGAACGCATCAGGGGGGGCCTGCCACGGGCCGCGCGAGTCCCGGATAACGCCCCAGTGCAGCAGGCAGGGGGATGCAAAATCCCCGCTGATGACCACCTCTGCCGACCCGTCTGAAACACGTCTTTCGATGAGCAGGGTCGTGCTGTTTTGGAGGATGATGGTGTCGGTCTGTGCAACGGGGACTGTCTCGGCCATATTATCTACTCTATATCAGAAGGGGGGGCAAAGCAAATGAAGGTGACGCAGAGCCATGGTGTTACTAAATCATAAATATGCCCTCAGTGCTTGTCATTCCGGCTTGCCTGTGCCCGATGTTTGGGTATCCGGAATCCTTCTGGACCGGGCGTGTGTAGACGAGAAGTAAAGAAAGATTATCTCAATAGAACGGTCCGCTTGCATCGCGCAGGTCTCTTGCCCGGTATTGTGAGGATCAGCCTGATCATGGAATGCTCTTGGCCTAGCTTCTGCATGTATTTGTTGACTTGAACAAGTCGCTGTAAATATAATGCCCAGGGAACGGGCAGCGAGCCGGCAGGATCAATTCTCGCTGAAGATGGTCACGATTGTCTGGTATCTGAATGCCCCGGATGACCAGTCGAATCTTGCCAGCTCCCGAAGCAATCGGGGGCGGATGAGGGTCAACTCCTCGGGCGCTTTCTCGATTACCTCACTCGAAATTACGGCTACAGCGCAGCGCTTGCCAGCATCAGGCCGACTATAAATAGCAGGTTCCCCCATTTCCCAGGTGAACCGCAGCGAGGATGTCTCCGCACTGCCATCCTGGGGAAGATGAGGCCAGTCCTGAGGGGTTGCGATCTTTTTTTTTGTGTGGTAATCGAGTATCGGGATTGCCGCGAAGGTGCTGCCGGATGAACTTTTCTGCGGCAGGGCGAAGACCTCCACAGCGTCACAGTTCAGGGTGTCGAGATATTGCCCGGCATGTTTGAGGTTTGCCATGCCCGAGCTGCTCAGGAAGGGCAGATAAGCACAATAGGCAACCGCTAAAGAAGATGCCACAATACTCAGTGCAACATATTGTCTGACGCCCCTGTCTTTGAAGAGGTGAAGCCCATATGCCGCCATGAGTCCAAAGAGAGGAAAGAGCGGTATGATATACCGTATCCTCCTGATCTGGAGGACGAGCACCAGCACCACAAACCATGCTGCAACAAGGAATCGCAAATCCTTGTTCCTGACAGCCCTGTATATACCGTACAGTGCAAATACGGTGATAAATGCCTGAGTCTGAAACAGAAATGTCGAGAGAAAGCCCTCCTTCCAGCGCTCAAGACCCGCCAACTGATACGTGCGCAGGATCATGATCTGCTTGTGGAAAAGATCGTAGTGAACAACGATGAGTATCCCCACAACCAAACCTGCAAGAGAAAAGACTGCCAATGACCGGCCGAGTATCTTTTTCGGTGCATCTTTAATGAATACGGCAGAGATCACCGGAAGGACTGAAAGCATGGGCCACGTTGAATACTTCGAGAAGACAGCCATGCATACCGCGAGAGAGGCAAAGACCGTCCATCCGGGGCCTCCCTTTTCCATGGCATTCAGAAATGCATGGATCGAAAGCGTCAGGAAGAACATGGTCGAAACATCAACAAGCATCAGCGGCACCTGCGTAAGCAGGTATGGTATCCCCAAAAGAAACAGTCCCGCATAAACCCCTGTCTCGCCATCCCAGAGCTTCTTCCCGATAAGGAATGTCAGCAGGGCTGTCAGTGCAAACAGCGTCGAGGTGAACAGCTGAATATAAGTCCTTGACTCTCCCAAGACTGCAAAGATAACCCCATAGAGGGACGGGACCAGTGGCAGGTCCGTCCAGGCATTGACCTCGTTTCCCCATTGAGCAAGGAAATACCCTATTCCGTATTCTTTCAGGTATTTTGCCTGGACAAAATACCTGGATGCATCAACGATTAACTCGGGTTCCTGCCATAAAGGAATGGTGGCTGCAAATGACGCTAGGAAGATGCATGTTCCTGTATGGCGGCCGGAAAACTGCAGGCGCGAAAGGGCGTACGCGCAAAACAATGCCGGAATGAGGAAGAAAAATACCTGCAGGATGCCTGTTCGAGAGAAGACCCATTGCCAGCTGGTGAAGGTATTGTTATCTGCAGCACGGCAGATATAGAGGAGCGACAGGATGATAAGGGCACACAAGGATACGACGAGACTAAGCCCGATCTTCCTGATATCCATCGTCCGCATCTCCCTTGTTGCAACAGAGGCTCTACTCCCTTTTAGCGGTCTGATTCCTATTTAACGGCTGCAGTCCTTGAGGGAAATTCAATTGAAGTAAGACGCCGGTGCATTGTCTCGATAGTTTTTTCGAGCCTCGAAATCGTATCTTGCTGCTCCTTGATCGCCTCTATCAGCACCGGCACAAGCTTGTCATAGGAAAGGGTCTTATATCCGTTGCCATCCGTATGCACAAGTTCGGGCAGCACTTTTTCAACCTCCTGCGCGATCAACCCGATCTGCTTGCCTTCTTTATAGCCGGCTCCATTGATCCTGTCCTGGTCCCACTCATAGGTCACTCCCTGGAGGTTACGCACTTTTACGAGGGACGATTCCAGGGGATGAATATGCTTCTTGTAGCGGACATCTGACGGTGTGGCAACAGTTACCATGGTGAGACTGCCGTCGATCTGGAGGGTGCGGGCCGCAAAATTACCTTTAATAAGCGGCTGATCACAGGACCCTCCCGTATAGCAATTGTCTATGTAGAGCATGTCTGAGCCTGTCTCGTTGCAGCCTGCCCTATCCCCGAGAAACACGTTGCGTGAGCCGATCGCGTTGCTATATCCTGAATTGAAGCCGAGGAATGTATTGGATGAGCCTGTGGTATTAGAAACGCCTGAAGCTCTTCCGACAAAGGTATTAGAGGACCCTTGATTATTACTCTGGCCGGCGGCCAGTCCAATAAATACGTTATACTGTCCTGTTCCGTTTGCAAACCCCGCCGCACTGCCAAAGAAGGAGTTCTGGCTACCGCTGGTGTTCAGGCCCGCATCCTTGCCGACAAAGGTATTATCGCCCCCGGTTGCCCAGGCACCTGAATAATCGCCGATAAAGGTATTGTTGCTTGTTATTGTCACCGTTTTCCCTGCTTCACGCCCGACAAAGGTGTTGCTTGAACCGGTAGTGTCGGCATTTCCCGCATTCGCGCCGATGAAGGTATTGAGAGTTCCGGTTGTAACTGCCGCCCCGGCACTGGTTCCGAGGAAAGTACTGTTGGCAGTTGTCAGGGTTGTCTTAAGCACTCCCGTCAATCCCGAGCCATCACCAGAAAAAGATGTTGCTGTTACCGCACCGTCGATCTGAAAAGTGCGTGCCGCAAAATTACCTTTAATAAGCGGCTGATCACAGACCCCGGGGCCTTGGGTATGACAATTGTCTATGTAGAGCATGTTTGAACCTGTCTCGCCATATCCGGCCTTATAGCCCACAAATACATTGTCCGATCCTGAATGATTGTTGTGACCGGACTCCTTGCCGAGGAACACGTTACGCGCTCCGGTGTCGTTATATGCGCCCGAACTCACGCCGAAGAAGGCATTGTCGCTGCCAACGGTTGCACCGCCAGACTGACAGCCAACAAAGGTGTTGCCAGAACCTATATAATCCCAATAACCAGCAGCTTGTCCGATAAAGGTGTTGCAGGTTCCCGTGCCTCCATCCCAGAGGCCATAACCTGCAGAATCACCAAGTAGCGTGTTGGAAGTATCCGGGACCGCCGATGATATACCCAAACAAAGTCCTATAAATGCCAGAATTATGAAAAAAACAGTTACGTCCTGCTTCATAGAGTCTCTCCTCCTTTACTTCATTTCCCCACGTGAAGGGTTAATTGTTCTTCTGCTGATGCCCTCGCATTCACCCTTCTGTTCAGCTTGATGAGGCTAAATCTGCATATTTGCTGTTTATTTGATCACACCGTCTTAAGTCTGTCAATATCAAATTCTGACTATAATATCTTGAATATCTTGACGGAAGATTGATAAGGCCAGGCTGTTTCCGACCATCATCGCCGGCATGGTGGTTACGTTCTTATTTTCACCAACAATAAGTACCTCTGGAAAATAATCCACAACAAGGGCCTCACTTACATCACCTGCGATATTGTTTCTCGAATGAACTATCGATAGAGCCCCAGTTTTTTTCTGAGGGTCAGGCGGTTGATGCCGAGGATGCGCGCAGCCTCCGACTGGTTGTCCTTGGTGTATGACAGGACGTATTCCAGCAAGCACCTGTCCACCTCCGCCAGGACCTTCTCATAGACATGCGGTTCGCCCTTTTCGATCGCGTCCTTGATAAAGGGCACGAGGACGGATGCGAACGACTCGGGCGATGACGCCGGCCGTACGGCAACGGAACGTCCCAGCAGTTCGCGCAGCTCGTGTGAGGTGAGGTAGTGGGACTTGCAGAGGGCGAGAGAGGAACGGATGATGTTTTCAAGCTCGCGGATATTCCCCGGCCAGTCGTACGAGGTGAGCCTCTTTACGTATTCACGGGTGATGCCCCGAATCCGGCGCGGGGCGGTATGCTGGTACTTGTTGATGAAGAAATGCACCAGGGGCAAAATGTCCTTCTTCCGCTCGCGAAGGGGAGGGATGTGGATGGAGGTGACGCTCAGCCGGTGATAGAGGTCCTCCCTGAACCTCCCCTCCCTGACCATCAAAGAGAGGTCCCGGTTCGTAGCCGAGATGACCCGCACGTCGACGTGCATCTCCCTCGTGCTGCCCAGTGGATAGAAGGTCTGCGTCTGGAGAAAACGGAGCAGCTTGCCCTGCAGGGGGAGCGGCAGTTCGCCCACCTCGTCGAAGAAGACGGTGCCGGTGTCCGCGATCTTGAGCATCCCCTCCTTTGCAGAGACAGCGCCCGTAAAGGAACCCTTCTCAAAACCGAAGAACTCCGACTCGAGGAGGGTCTCAGGCACCGCTGCGCAGTTGAGTACCACGAAGGGCTTTCCGAAGCGGGAAGACAGCTGGGCTATCGACTCTGCGATAAGCTCCTTGCCGGTGCCCGTCTCACCGGTGATCAATACCGGGGAGTCCACCTGCGAAAGGCGCGCCATCTTCTTGCAGACGTCCATGATAATGGAGGAGTGGCCGACGATGGCGCAGGTGGGAGTCGGCGGCAGGCTTGCAGCGGGTACGATGTCGTGGATCTCTTCACTGAAGCTCTTCAGTTCGTCAAGCACCGCAAGGACAGCGGCCTCCTTCAGCGGCCTCTGCAGAACCTCATAGGCGCCATGGGAGGCCGCCTCGATGACCGGGCCGGTCCGCTTCTGGCCGGTGATCGCCACGATAAAGTGCTCGTCACCGAGGTCCCTGATGCCTCCGGGCTTCAGCGTATCGATGTCGTAAAAGATGAAGTCGCTCTTTCCCGGCGTTGTCCTTTGCGCAGCGCGGTATCCACGGGGCAGGATCCCCGTGATCTCCTTCCTGAGGGCCTGGTCTGCGGTCATCACGGCGATGGTCAGCATGTATACGTAATATACACCATGAACAATTAATACTCAACCGGAGGGGAGTGCGCACGGCAAAGGGGCTGTTTTCGCGTCCTTTTGCGGCTGGTATGCCGATTGCTCTATGGCCGGTAAGCAACAAAATAACGGTGTAAGGAGTTGACCATGCAAGACGCCAAGTTTTACGGACTCTGCCTCGCGAGGCTGAGGTTTCAGATTGGGAATGCAAAGAGGCGCATCTCTGCCGCCGACGGGGTCTGCGAGGGCGTGCTTCTGGAATGCTATAACACGGGCGACCCGGAGGAGATCATCGATATCCTGGAGCTGTATGATATCGAAGACCGTTCCCTGCGGGGGGTCTTCGAAAAGCTGGATGACCTGGCCTGCACCGTTTCCCTCCTCCTGCGTGAAAAGATCGGCTTCGGGTTGACGGTAAAGGGAGAACTGGGCCTCTACTGGGCGGCAGTTCCGGCAACGGAAACGACGTCCCCTGCGGAGTCGGGAGAGGTCTATTCCGCGGCCTAGGGAGTCCGCGCGGCTGTGCGATGATTTTCCGGATCGGTCTTGTTCCGTAGTTTCAGTCCATCCCGCAATACCCACTCAGACGCGGCGCGTGTCAACGGTCCCGGCTGATACGCTGACAGAAAGGCGCTGTTCTCCCTATGTTTCCCCTCTTATCTTCATATTTGCTTCAAGTTTGACTGGTATCGTAGACGCAAAAGCAGCGAAGAGGAGGTGTTTTATGTCTGTCGATCTTGTTGACAATCATACTGCTGTATGAGACATTTGTCTTGGGAGGCCCTGCAGGCCTTCGAGCCGTAGAAGAAGGGTATCCGGTAAATTAGATGCGGGATGCCGTTGAGAAGGAAAGTGATTACTACCCAAACTATTAAGGAGATTGTGTGATGAGAAAAGTTGCAGTGATGGTTCTGATGATCCTTTTTGTTGCAGTCCTTGCCTATGCGGGCAGCTATGAAGTCAGGAAGAAGGCCGGAGAATACGACGTTGTCGTAACGATAGACAAGAACCCGCCTGTCGTGGGAGACAACAACATGACGGTTGCGGTCAAGGATGCCTCGGGCAAGGACGTGACGGATGCGAAGGTGAAGGTGGATTATTCCATGCCGGCGATGCCCGGAATGCCGGCGATGAACTACAAGACCGATGCAACGCTGAAGGGAAGCGAATATAAGGCGACGATGAACCTCTCCATGTCAGGGCCCTGGAACATAGCGGTCAAGATTTCCAGGGGCGGCAAGACGGCGTCAATGAAGTTCAACGCAGATGCCCGTTAATATAATGGATTGCAGGGGGTCATGGGCATAGCCCTCAGGAGGGTCCTTTTCAGGACGGTCGGCCGGGCTGTCCGTCTGACTGTGGTGATCATGCCCCTGCTGGTTCCCTCGCCGGCTGCGGCGGGGGAGGTGACCCTCGAAGCGCTCATCGCCGAGGCGCTGACGAACAGTCCGGAGATACGCGCCTCGTCCTCCAGGGCCGAGGCGCAGCGGTTCAGGATCCCCCAGGTAAAGAGCCTTCCGGACCCCATGTTCATGATCGGCTACCAGAACGAGGGCTTCAGCCGCATCAACTACGGCCAGAGCGAGGACGCGCAGGTGATGTTCTCCGCATCCCAGATGTTCCCCTTTCCCGGCAAGCTGGGAATCAAGGGGGAGATGGCGGAGCAGGACGCGGCTGCTGCCGCGGCTGCCCTGGATTCCGTGAAGCTCAAGACCGTCCAACGCGTGAAGGAGCTCTACTTCGACCTTTTCCTCGCCCACAAGACGATCGACCTGCTCCAGGAAAAGACGGCCCTTTTTTCCCGGATTGAGGATGCGGCCCTGGCCCGTTACGCGGCAGGGACCGGCATGCAGCAGGAGGTCCTGATGGCGCAGACCGAAAAATATATGCTTCTGGAGCGGAAGGAGATGCAGCTTCAGAAGATCCAGTCCTTTGAGGCGATGCTGAATGCCACCCTCGGCCGTGAAACATATGCGCCGCTGGGACGACCTGCGGAGCCGCCTGTTGTTTCTGCCGGGGCCCCGACCGAGGAGCTTGTCCGGGTCGCCTACGAGTCATCCCCCGAGGTGAGGGCGAGGCAGCGTATGAAGGCCGCTTCAGAGGCGAAGGTGAGGATGGCGAAGAAGGAGTACTACCCCGACTTTACGGTGACAGCCAACTACGGCATGCGTGGCGGAGGCATGATGGACATGTGGAGCCTGACGACTGCGGTGAATATCCCGATCTTCTATCGGTCGAAGCAGCGGCAGGGAGTGCTCGAGGCGGAGGCATCGGTTGCCGAGGCGACGCGGGAGCTGGAGGCGGCGAAGCTGATGGTTGCCTCAACGGTGCGCGACAATGCGTCGATGGCGCGGACCGCTACCCGGCTCATGGACCTGTACCGGGACGGGCTGATCCCGAAGACGCAGCAGGATTTCGAGTCCTCCCTCGCCTCCTACGCCTCGGGAAAGGCCGATGCCCTGACCGTCATCAGCAGGCTGAAGTCTCTCGTCGACACGGAACTGCTGTACTGGGCGCAGTTCACAGAATGCGGGAAGGCATTGGCCCGGCTGCATGCCATAGTCGGCAGGGCGGCCGATGCAAAGGAGGAGGGTACCCGATGAAAAAGAAGGCGCTTATGCTGGCGACTGCGGTCGTCCTCGCTGCTGCCGCGTTTGTGCTCTGGAAGACCGGATATCCATACAGACCGGCTGCGGCAAAGAAGGCTGTAGAAACCGCTGCAACTCAGCAGCAGGCGGGCCGGCACCAGGGACATGCGGAACCGGCAGCGGCGCAGAAGGACGCTGCCGAGACGACGGAAGCGGAGGCCCCCACCATCGAGATCCCCACGGACAGGCAGCAGATGATCGGGGTGAAGATCACCGAGGCAGCGGTACGGCAGCTGCATAAGGTGATCAGGACGGTCGGCCGCATCGAATATGACGAAAAGCGGCTGGCAACGGTCAACACGAAGTTTGAAGGCTGGATAGAGCGGCTGCACGTCGATTACACCGGCCGGTATGTGAAAAGGGGAGAGCCCCTTGCCGAGATATACAGCCCGGAACTCGTGGCGACGCAACAGGAGCTGATCAATGCGGTGAAGTGGCAGGGCCCCGCCCCCTCCCGGGGAGGAGGCGGGGGAGTGAAGGATATGCTCACCGGCGACGCAGGGCGCATCATCGAGGCGGCCCGGCAGAGGCTGAAGCTGTGGGATATCTCCGATGTCCAGGTGAGGAAGATCGAGGAGAGCGGCACTCCGGTCAGGACGCTCACCCTCTATAGCCCGGTGAGCGGTTATGTAGTCCAGAAGGCGGCGCTGCAGGGCATGCGGGTCATGCCGGGGGAAAGGCTGTTCGATATCGCCGACCTTTCGACCGTATGGGTCACGGCAGACGTCTATGAAGCGGAAATCTCCTCCATCAAGGTGGGCGAGACCGCGCGTCTCAGCCTCAGTTATTTTCCGGGGAAGGAGTTCACGTCCCGCGTTGATTACGTGTATCCCACGCTCTCGGGGGAGACCCGAACGGCGCGGGTGCGTTTTACGCTTCCGAACCCGGGTATGCAGATGAAGCCCCAGATGTTCACGAACGTCGAGATAAACATCGGCCTGGGGAAGAGACTCTCTATCCCCGATGACGCGGTCATCGACACCGGGACGAGACAAATCGTTTATGTAGACCGCGGCGAAGGGAACTTCGAGCCGCGTCAGGTATCCCTGGGCATCAGGGCGGACGGCTTCCGCGAGGTGCTGAAGGGACTGAAGGCAGGGGAGAAGGTGGCGTCATCAGCTACCTTCCTGATCGACTCCGAGGCCCAGCTCAAGAACGTGACGCCCCTGGAAGGGCATAAACACTGAGCCCCGCCCGCGTCTCGCAGCGTAGCCGCAAGCTGAGTACTGATACATGATATCCAGGATCATCGAATACAGCGCGCGGAACAAGTTCATCATCTTCCTGATGGTGGGCTTCCTCTGCATCTGGGGGATATGGGCGATCAAGCACATCCCCCTCGACGCCATCCCCGACCTCAGCGACACCCAGGTGATCGTATTTACCGACTGGCCCGGCAGGAGCCCCGACCTGGTCGAAAACCAGGTGACGTATCCCATCACCTCGACCCTCCTTGCGGCGCCCAAGGTGCAGGCGGTGCGGGGATTCTCCTATCTTGGCAGTTCCTTCATCTATGTCATCTTCGAGGAAGGTACGGACATCTACTGGGCGCGGAGCCGTATCCTTGAGTACCTGCAGTCGGTCAAGGGCAAGCTCCCCCCGGACGTTGCCCCTGTGCTCGGTCCCGATGCCACGAGCCTGGGATGGGGCTTCAGCTACGCCGTGGTGGACGACACCGGCGGGCACGACCTCTCCCAGCTCCGCTCGATCCAGGACTGGAACCTGAAGCTCGCCATCGAGAGCGTGCCGGGCGTATCGCAGGTGGCGAGCGTCGGCGGGTACGTCAGGCAGTACCAGGTGAACATCGACCCCGTCCGGCTGGCCGCGTTCAATGTGCCGCTGATGAAGGTCGTCGAAGCGGTGCGCTCGGGCAACAAGGACGTGGAAGGCCGCGTGGTTGAGTTTTCGGGGACTGAATATATGGTCAGGGGAAGGGGATATATCAAGACCGTTGCTGATATCGAAAACATCTCCGTGGCGACCAACGGCGCAGGGACGCCCGTCTATCTCCGCGATGTGGCCACCGTGCAGCTCGGCCCGGATATCCGGAGGGGACTCGCCGAACTGGACGGAAAGGGTGAGGTTGCCGGCGGCATCGTCGTCGTGCGCTTCGGGGAAAATGTGCTGAACGTCATCGACCGGGTGAAGGAGAAGATAAAGAACGACATCGTGCCGGGCCTGCCCAAGGGCGTGCGCATCGTCACCACGTACGACCGGTCGGACCTGATACACCGTTCGATCGATACCCTCAAGGAAGAGATCATCAAGCTGTCCGTCGCCGTGGGTGTCGTCTGCCTCGTCTTCCTCTTTCACCTGCCGAGCGCCCTGGTGGTGATCCTGACACTGCCGGTCGCCATCGTCATCTCCTTCATCTGCATGTACTACATCGGCGTCACCTCGAACATCATGAGCCTCGGCGGCATCGCCATCGCGATCGGCGCGATGGTGGACGCATCGATCATCATGGTCGAAAACGCCCACAAGAAGATGGAGGAATGGCAGTGCGAACCGGCGAAGAAGCACTGCACGCGGCTCGATGTGATCATCGATGCGGCCAAGGAGGTGGGGCCTTCCCTTTTCTTCTCGCTCCTGGTGATCACGGTGGGGTTCCTGCCCGTCTTTACCCTGCAGTCGCAGGCGGGCAGGCTCTTCAAGCCCCTGGCGTATACGAAGACCTTCGCGATGCTCTTCGCCTCTTTCCTGGCGGTCACGCTGACGCCGGTGCTCATGAGCCTCTTTATCAGGGGCACGGTAAAGCCGGAGTCCGAGAATCCCCTTATCCGTTTTCTCGAGAAGCTGTACAGGCCGCGCGTCCATTTTTCCCTCGACAGGCCCTGGCTGATCATCGTCCTTGCGGTGCTGATCATGGTAGCCACCCTGTATCCGTTCATGAAGCTCGGCTCGGAGTTCATGCCCCCGCTCTACGAAGGCACCCTCTTTTACATGCCGGTCACCGTGCCCGGGGCTTCGATTACCGAGGTATCGAAGCTTTTGCAGATGCAGGACAGACTGTTGAAGGGCATCCCCGAGGTGGAACAGGTTTTCGGCAAGGGGGGGAGGGCCGAGACGCCTACTGATCCCGCGCCCCTGGAGATGTTCGAGACGGTCGTGAATCTCAAGCCCGAGTCGCAGTGGCGGCCGGGGATGACTGTCGAGACACTCAAGAACGAGATGAATGACGTGCTTACCATCCCGGGGGTTGCCAATTCGTTCACCATGCCGATCAAGGCGCGCATCGATATGAACGCAACGGGCATCAGGACGAACGTCGGCGTGAAGGTGATCGGTCCCCAGCTGGCTGAGGTCGAGAAACTGTCAAGGCAGGTCGAGGAGATCATCAAGGCTATCCCCGGGACGCGGTCGGCCTATGCGGAGCGGGTCATGACCGGGTACTTCCTCGACATTGTGCCCAAACGGCAGGAGGTCGCGCGGTACGGCCTGTCGATCAACGATGTGCAGGACGTGGTTGAGACGGCGATGGGCGGGATGAACGCCACTGTCACCGTTGAGGGCAGGGAGCGGTATTCGGTCAACGTGCGGTACGCGAGGGAGCTGAGAAACGACATCGAAAAGATCAAACGCATCCTGGTCCCTGCAAACATGTCCGGCGGGGGCGGCTCGGGCAGCGGCATGGCGCCGGCAGCCCCTGCGCCGGCATCTCTGGCGTGGGTGCCGTTAGGGCAGGTGGCTGAGGTGAACCTTGTACAGGGGCCCACCTCGATCAAGAGCGAGGAAGGCCAGCTGGTGAACTACGTCTATGTGGACTACTCGGGCGGGGACATCGGCGGATATGTCGAGAGCGCGAAGAAGTCCGTGTCGGAGAAGGTGAAACTCCCCGCAGGTTATAGCCTGCAGTGGTCCGGCGAGTATGAGTACCTGGTGAAGACCCACGAGAGGCTGAAGCTGGTGATCCCCCTTACACTGATGATCATCTTCGTGCTTCTGTATTTCAACACCAAGTCCGTAACCAAGACAGTTATCGTGCTCCTGGCCGTCCCCTTCTCCCTGGTCGGCTCTTTCTGGTTCCTCTATTTTCTGAACTACAACATGAGCATCGCCGTCTGGGTCGGGATGATAGCCCTCGCGGGCCTCGACGCCGAGACCGGCGTCGTCATGCTGCTGTATCTCGATCTTGCATACGAGCAGTGGAAGAAAGAGGGCAGGCTCAACAGCATCGCTGACCTCAAGGACGCGATCATGTTCGGAGCGGTCAAGAGGATCAGGCCGAAGCTGATGACGGTCGGCGTCATCCTCGCGGGCCTTATCCCGATCATGTTCAGCCACGGCGCCGGGGCGGATATCATGCAGCGTATCGCAGCCCCCATGATCGGCGGCGTGGTGACCTCGGAGATCCTGGAGCTGACGATCTATCCCGCCATCTACCTCATCTGGAAGGGCAGGAAGTTCCGGGGACGCAGCGAAACGGTTCCCGTGGCTGAATAGACGAACTTCCGCTTGCGGTGCTGCGTGCGCAACGGTCGTCGGAAAATGGTCGCCCCGTGAGCAGAGGATGTGCCCCTGTCCGGTGCCTATTTTTGCGGGGCCTGCGTATCCCTGTCCCTCAAGGCGCCGTAGCATTCCACTCTGTTTCTGCCGTTGTTTTTGGCCGCGTAGAGGGCCTCGTCGGCACGTCTAACGAATTCATCGAGTGTAAGGCCGTCGTCATAGGTGGAAACACCGATGCTGATCGTGATATTCCCTGCATGGTCATGGTCCGCCATTTCTACCGCACCCCTGATCTTCTCGGCAAGGGCTAACGCGCTTTCAGCCGTTGCCTCCGTAGCCAGGACCGCAAATTCCTCCCCGCCGATACGCCCCAGTGCATCCCCTTTCCTTATGTGATCGGATACTACGGATGCAGTTTTCCTGAGCACCCTATCTCCGGCCGCATGGCCATAGGTATCATTGACGGCCTTGAAATGGTCGATATCGAACATGACCAGGGAAAGCGATCTGGCGTATCGTACGGCCCTCTCTTTCTCCTGCTCGAGGACCTCGTAGAATCTTCTTCTGTTCAGGACCCCGGTAAGCGCGTCCTTTTCCGCGTATTCCCTCAGCTTGCGCTCGGCCTGTCTTCTTTCCGAGATGTCCCTTATTATTCCGACTGCATGCCATTGTTCCTTGGTCCTGATGCCCGATATCGAGAGTTCCACCGGGAATTCCGTCCCATCTTTCTTCCGTGCGGGCATTTCCAGGGTCTTTCCTACCACCGGGCCTTCCCCTGTTTCCGTAAACCGCGCGAACCCTTTCAGAAAATCATCACAAAGCCGCTGCGGGACGATAATGCGATGCATGTCCATTCCGATCGCTTCTTCCGCCGAAAACCCAAACATCCTCTCAGCCGCAGGGTTCCAAAATGATACCGCCCCGCCGGCGTCTATCATCACGATGGCGTTGGCGGCCATCTGTGTAATGGCGCGCATGCGTTCTTCGCTCTCCCGCAGGGCGTTTTCGGCCCTTATCCGATCCGTAATTACCTTTGCGGTTGCGATAAAATGGGTGATTACATCCTGTTCATTGCGCATGGGCGTGATGGTGCATTCGTCATAGTAGAGTTCCCCGTCTTTCTTCCGATTGACGAAGACATTGCGATATATGCTGCCCGAAAGGATTGTATCCCAGAGTTCCCGGTAGAACTCCTCTCCGTGAATGCCGGACTTGAGTATGCGGGGGGTCTTGCCTATGGCCTCCTCCCTGTTATAGCCGGTTACGGTCTCGAAGGCCGGGTTGACGTACTCGATGATCCCCGTGTTGTCCGTTATCACGATCATATCGGCGGCCTTTTCCACGGCAGTCGAAAGCTTCCGCATCTGTATTTCCGCAGCCTTTCGCGCCGTGATATCCCTGGATACATGGATTACCCGGACGACCCGGCCGCTGTCGTCCCTTATCGGACTGGTGGAAACCTCCGTCTGGACCCTCGTGCCGTCGGAGCGGAAGTGGACATGCTCGTAGGTGGCGAATCCGCCGAGCTTGACCGTATCGCAAAGGGGACAGGGATTGCCTGGCGACGAACACGGGACTGATGACTGATGCGTCGCTTCATGACAGGTCTTCCCGATAACCTCACCCCTGGTCAGTCCCCTATCGAGGAGAAAGGCCGCATTGACATCGACGATCCTGAAGTCGCGGACATCGATTACCGAAATAGAGTCATTCATTCCGTTGAGGACGGATTCCGCGAATTCCCTGTCCCGCCGCGACATCTCTTCAGCCCTCTCGGCACGCGCAATGATGATCCCCGCGTAGAAACCAAATCCCAGGAAGGAAATTAGTACAAAGAGCCTCATCCAAAGCTCCCCCGCATCAGGGGCAATAATCTGATGCAGAAACGAAGACTTGCGGATCAGGAGGGCGTCGACAGCCGCATCCAGGAGCCAAAATAGGATCGCCAGAATAGTTCCGATCAGCATCAGGCCTGTTGTCAGATATTTTTTCATCGGCCTCCGGCAAATTCTGTCTGCCCGTGTCCAGCGGCAAGGGTTGATTCTTCAGGCATCAAACATCTCCAATCATGGTAGCTGCCAAATGAATAAAGCATATAGTCATTTTCGCCGATATTCCCATCGAGAGCAATACGTATTATCTGATTTGCGGGTAATGTATTGCGGCAGCAATAGGCAGGTCCCAATCCTGCGACAACAAGACCTTTATCAAGCACCGTGCGGCTGACGCCGAAAGGCCTGCCCTTCGCTTCTCTTTCGGAGGAAATGGGCACGTGTACCTGCAAATAGCAACGCCCGGGTTTTTCCGCCGCCCTTTGGGGTAAAATCAATCATGTCTGATCCATTGATCGTCATAGGCGGAGGGCTGGCAGGCTCCGAAGCGGCCTGGCAGGCGGCACGGCGGGGTGTAAAGGTGCGACTCTATGAGATGCGGCCGGAGCGCCGGACCGAGGCCCATAGGACAGGCCTTTTCGGAGAACTTGTCTGCTCGAACTCCCTGCGTTCGAAAGATCCCGGCAGCAGCCCCGGCCTGCTCAAGGAAGAGCTGTCCATGGCGGGTTCTCTTATCATGGAGGCGGCCAATGCGTCGACCGTCCCCGCCGGCTCGGCGCTTGCGGTCGACAGGAATATCTTTGCCGAATTCATCAGCAGCAGGCTTTCCTCTCACGGGAATATTGAAATAGTGCGCAGGGAGGTAACCGAGCTTCCTGATACGCCCGCCATTCTCGCCACCGGACCCCTCACCTCAACCGCAATGGCCGAATCTCTCGCCCGCCTGATAGGCGGGGAGTATCTGTATTTCTACGACGCCATCGCCCCCATCATCGCGGCTGATTCGATCGACAACGACAGGGTCTACCGTGCCTCCCGGTACGGCAAGGGCGGAGATGATTACATAAACTGCCCGATGTCGAAAGACGAGTATGAGGCGTTCTACAAGGCCCTGCTGGAGGCTGATAAAGTTACCCCGCGGGGGTTTGAGGAACAGAGGGTCTTTGAGGGGTGCATGCCGATCGAGGTGATGGCCGCCCGGGGTGTGGATACGATCCGGTTCGGTCCGATGAAGCCGGTGGGGCTTCCTGATCCCAGGACCGGGAAAGAGCCCTTTGCGGTTGTGCAGCTCCGTGCGGAAAATAATGAGCTGACGGCATACAATATGGTGGGCTTCCAGACGCGTCTGAAATGGCCTGAGCAAAAGAGGGTCTTCAGCATGATCGCCGGACTCGAGCGCGCCGAATTCCTCAGATACGGCAGCGTACACCGGAATACCTTTATCAATGCTCCGCTCTTCCTGGGCAGGGACCTCACCCTGAAGATGAAAAAGACCCTCTTCATCGCCGGCCAGATATCGGGGGTGGAGGGTTATATAGAATCAACGGCAATGGGGCTGCTGGCAGGCATCAATGCTGCGCGCATGATGAAGGGCCTGGACGTCCCCGTCGTGCCCCCTTCCACCTCGCACGGCGCCCTTGTGCGCCACATAACCGAATCTGAGAGCAAACATTTCCAGCCGAGCAATATCAATTTCGGCCTGTTTCCGGTTCCCGCGGCGGCTCTGAAGATAAGGGACAAGAAGAGGAGGCGGCAGATGATTGCTGAGAAGGCGCTTGAAGACTGGGGGCGCTACCTTGAGATGGTGAATGAGGAAGATGCAGGATATGGATACCGAAAAAGTCTTGAATGACGACTTGATCTTCAATATTGTTCGGACATGCTGTAACCGGTGGCTGCCTTTGTGGCTGTCATATGCTTCGTCCGTTTCGATGGCGGCAAGGAGTCGCAGACAATCCATTTTTCAGCATCCATATCCTGCCTTTTTGAGGATGGCTTCCAGTCGGAGATGAAGGCGTGAAGGAATATATCGACAAGTTCATACGGTTTCTCGAGGTCCAGCGGGACGCCTCTCCCCACACGATCAGGGCGTACCGGAAAGACCTTGAGGCATTTAGCGCGCAGGTGAAGAAAAAGCCGGAAGAGATCGAGCTCATCGATGTGCGGGGGTTTGTCGCCCGGCAGATAAAAGACGGCAGGGGCAAGTCCACTGCCGGAAGGCGGCTCGCCAGTGTCCGGTCTTTTCTGAAGTTTCTCCACCGCGAGGGATACATAAAGTCGAACCCCGCGAAACTCGTCTCGACGCCGAAGACGCAGAAGCTCCTTCCGCGGTTTCTCTCGGTCGATGATATCTTCTCGCTCATTGAAAAGCCGGAGGGCATCGGGTTCATCCCTGTCCGCGACCGGGCGATCCTCGAACTCTTCTATTCGAGCGGCCTCAGGGTGAGTGAGGTGGCGGGGCTCAATATGGACGACATCAATACCCGTGAGGGGCTGGTGAAGGTGAGAGGGAAGGGGAAGAAGGAGCGGCTTCTGCCGGTGGGGTCAAAGGCGGTGGATGCGGTCAAGTCGTATCTCGTCGAGAAGATCCTGCTGAGGAAGAGGCACACGGCCGTGTTCATCAACCGGAGCGGCGGCAGACTGACCGAAAGGGGGATACGGAGGATCGTGGTGAAGTACGCGCGGAAGATCGGCATCAGCGGACAGATCGGGCCGCATACCCTGCGGCACACCTTCGCGTCGCATCTGCTGCAGGGCGGGGCCGACCTGCGGGTCATCCAGGAGCTCCTCGGCCATGCCTCTCTCTCGACGACGCAGAAGTATACGCACCTCGACGTCACCCACCTCATGGATATCTACGACAAGGCCCATCCGCTTTCAAAAGAGGAAGAGTAAACGGGATATCTGAGTAACTCCTCCTAACCTCCCCTTAACCCAAGGGGGGGGATGAGAACTGAGGGAAGAAAACATAACGCCTCTGGCCTGAGCTGTATCGTTCTCCCCCCTCTTGGGGTAAGAGGGGGCGTTACTTTGAAAAGAAAGCTCCTTACAGAAAAGCGCCTTGAGTGAGGGGTGAAGCCCCGCAAAGAAAAAATGAGCCTTGAGAGAGGTGCTCCACTGAAGGAGCAAGTATCTATCTCTCATCCGCGTGTTAATGACAGATACCCTGTTTTTTAGTACAATAAGCAATTGTCGAAAGGAGCGGTCATGTTCCACGCAACAACGATACTCTGTGTACGACGAGACAGCACGGTCGCCATCGGAGGCGACGGACAGGTCACCCTGGGGAATACCGTGCTCAAGCATAACGCAAAAAAGGTCCGAAGGCTCTTCGGCGACAAGGTGATCGCCGGCTTTGCCGGGGCGACTGCCGATGCCTTCACCCTGTTTGAGAAGTTCGAGGCCAAGCTTGAGGCATACCGGGGCAACATAACGAGGGCGGCTGTCGAGCTCGCCAAGGACTGGAGGACGGACAAGGTCCTGCGGAGGCTCGAGGCGCTGCTGATCGTCGCCGATAAAGAGCACACCTTCATCATCTCCGGCACCGGGGACGTGATCGAACCGGAGGAGGGGATCGCTGCCATCGGCTCCGGCGGCCCCTATGCACAGGCGGCGGCGCAGGCGCTCTGCCATAATACCGGCCTCGGAGCGCGGGAGATCATCGAGAAGTCCCTGAAGATCGCATCCGGCATCTGCATCTACACCAACGAAAATGTCGATATTGAGGAGCTTGCATAGATGGATACCCTTACCCCACGGAAGATCGTCGAGGAACTGGACCGGTTCATCATCGGACAGGGCAAGGCGAAGAAGGCGGTGGCGATCGCCCTCAGGAACCGGTGGAGGAGGCAGCGGCTCTCCCCTGACCTCAAGGACGAGGTCCTCCCCAAGAACATTATCATGATCGGTCCCACCGGCGTCGGCAAGACCGAGATCGCCCGCAGGCTCTCGAAGCTCGCCAACGCACCCTTTGTGAAGGTCGAGGCATCCAAGTTCACCGAGGTGGGCTACGTCGGCCGGGATGTGGAGTCGATGATCAGGGACCTCGTCGAGATATCCGTCACCATGGTCAAGGCGGAGCATCTCGAACGTATCCGTGAAAGGGCAAAGACCCTTGCCGAAGAGAGGCTCCTGGATCTCCTTCTGCCCCAGCCCCGGATGGGCAGGGCGGAGGTGGACGAGGCGGAGCGGGAAAAGACGAAGGAGACGCGCGAGCGGCTGCGGGAGCAGCTCCGGAACGGGAAACTCGACTCCCGCTATATCGATATTGAAGTGCACGAGAAGTCCATGCCCTTCGGCGTCATCTCCAACGTGGGGCTCGAGGACCTCGAGATAAACCTCAAATCAATGCTCGGCAACCTCCTGCCGGATAAGGCCAAGCGCAAGAAGGTGAAGGTGCCGGAGGCGCTTGTCATCCTCGAACAGGAGGAATCCGGGAAGCTCATCGACATGGACAAGATTACCCAGGAGGCAGTGGAGCGGACGGAACAAAACGGCATCGTCTTTGTCGACGAGCTCGACAAGATAGCCAGCAGGGGCCAGGCCCACGGGCCCGACGTCTCCCGTGAAGGCGTACAGCGGGACCTCCTGCCGATCGTCGAGGGCTCTACGGTTACTACAAAATACGGTCCTGTCAGGACGGAGCATATCCTCTTCATCGCCGCGGGCGCGTTCCACATGGCGAAGCCGTCGGACCTCATCCCGGAGCTGCAGGGCAGGTTCCCGATAAGGGTGGAACTCGAGGCGCTCGGCAAGGAGGAGTTCATCAGGATACTCACGGAGCCTCACAACGCCCTCGCAAAGCAGTATACGGCCCTCCTGGCAACCGAAGAGGTGGAGATACGGTTTACTGCCGAGGCGATCGATGAGATATCGGAGATCGCCGCCCTGGTGAATGATAAGACCGAGAACATCGGTGCGCGGAGGCTTCACACGATCCTCGAGAAACTTCTGGAGGACGTCTCTTTTGACGCGCCCGAGATGCGGGGGGTAAAGCTCGACGTCGACCGTGTCTACGTGAAACAGAAGCTGGGCGATATCGTCAGGGACGAGGACCTGAGCAGATATATCCTGTAGACATTCCCGACGGATGCGCAGTATTCACCGGAGCCTTCCACGCCACCCCTCAGCGGCCTTCGCTCTGCAACGGGCAGTGGGAAAAGGGCGGATGAGGCGCACGAATCCCCGGAGGAGAGCATGGACCTGATACAGCTCGGACACGGAAGCGGCGGCAGGATGATGCATCAGCTGATCAGCGACTACTTTGTCCCCGCCTTTCAACTCGATTCCCTCAATGATGCCGCGGTGATAGGGCAGAAGGTCCGGGGCAGGATAGCCGTCACGACGGATTCCTATGTCATCTCCCCGCTCTTCTTCCCGGGCGGCGATATCGGCATGCTTTCCATCTGCGGCACGGTCAATGATCTCGCGGTCTCCGGGGCGTCTCCCCTCTGCCTGACCGCCGGCTTTATCATTGAGGAGGGTTTTCCCCTGGCAGACCTCAGGCGTATCCTTGACTCGATGAGTGCCCAGGCCCGCGATGCGGGGGTGAAGGTGGTCGCCGGTGACACGAAGGTCGTGGACAGGGGCAAGGGCGACGGCGTTTTCATCAACACCACCGGGTTCGGCGTCGTTGCCGACGGGCTGGACCTCTCCCCTCAGAAGATCAGACCGGGCGACAAGGTGATTGTCAGCGGGTCCATAGGAAATCATGGCATGGCGGTCATGGCGGAGCGGTCGGGCATCCGCTTCGAGCCGCCGATCCTCAGCGACGCGAGGCCCCTCCACGGCCTGGCGGAGACCATTCTCGCCGCATCGGGTGAAGTGCGGGCGATGAGGGACCCGACGCGCGGCGGCCTGGCGACAACGCTGAAGGAGTTCGCGGACGCCTCCGGATACTCTATCGTGATCGATGAAGAGACCGTCATCGTCAGACCGGGTGTGAGGGGGGCATGCGAACTCCTCGGTCTCGACCCCCTGTATGTTGCAAACGAGGGCGTGCTCGTCGCCTTTGTCCCGGCAGGTGATGCGGGACGCGTCGTCGATGCGATGAGATCAACAGCAGCCGGAGCCGAGGCGGTGGTGATCGGCGAGGTGAAGGAGGAGCCCCGCCGGACGGTCTTATTGAAAACAGGGTTAGGCGGTATTAGAATAGTAGACATGCTTTCAGGGGGGCAGTTGCCACGCATATGCTGACAGGGGGATTCCGACTTGCACTCCGGATGACCATGATGCTATGCGCCGTCCTCTGTGCGGCCGGCTGCGCGCAGCAGCCTGTTGCCGTTGTCGACGGCAGGGCGATAGAGCAGAAGACGTTTGACAGGCATCTGAAGGAGAAGGTGGCCGAGCACCGGCTCCAGAAGGTGCAGCCTGACATGAAGAGACTGCGGTTGTCGGTCCTGAACCAGCTGATCATCGAACGGATGCTCCTGGATGATGCGTCAAAGAAGGGTATCAGCGTCCCTGCGGATGAGGTGGAGACGGAGATGAATGCGGTGAAACGGTCGATGGGGGATGGGCCGTTCGAGCAGTATCTGCGGGACAGGGGGTACGACATCGGGACGTACCGGCAGGCGACGCGGGACCGGCTGATTATCGGCCGCTTCAGGCAGTCCCTCTCGCAGGAGGACCCGGTGACCGAAGATGAGATGCGCGACTATTATCGCAACAGTCCGAAGCCGTTCGTAACGCAGCCCCGGTCCCTCGTCAAGATGATCGAGATATATTCCGAAGACGCCGCCCGGGCGGCAGCCCGGGAGATGCTCAGGGACAAGGTTGATTTCGACGTCATGGCCGCTCGCCTTGCGGCCGAAGGCAAGGCGACGGTGATCGAATACGGATGGGTCAGGCCCGGTTACTTTTCCCCTGAATTGGCGCAGGCTATAATGAATCTGAGGGTAGGGCAGTTCGGGGGGCCTTACCGCGGAAGGAAGGACTTCTTCCTTGTAAGGGTCAAGGACCGGGAAAAGGAGAAGGTGGCCGGGTACGATGAGGTGAAGGGGCAGATCATGACCGCTCTTCGGGAAGAGAAGAACGAGACCGTTTTTTCGCGGTGGCTGGAGGGGAAGAAGCAGACCGCCTCCATCCGGGTTAATCTCAAGTAAGGATCGGGGAAGCTGCCATGGAAGACAGGGAAAAGTCTGTTGTGCGATTCAGTGACGGAAAGGTCCTGAAGGGATATCTGCGGGACTTCTCTCCGCAGGCGGCGGATGCGGTGCTGGAGGAAGACGGGACCGGCACGATGCACACGGTCAGGGTTGATGATCTCAAGGCGGTCTTCTTCGTCAAGTCTTTTGAAGGCAACCACGAGTACAGGGACAAGAAGACCTACGGTATTTCTCATAACAGGGGCCGCAGGGCCTTCATCAAGTTCAAGGACGGGGAGTCACTTGTCGGCTTTCTCGACGGGTCGGTCCCCTGGGAAAAGGGATTTTTCCTTTCAAAGCCGGTCGACGGGACCAGGGGGTTCTTTCTCTACCCGGCAGATTCTAACGTCAACAATATAAGGATCTTCGTGGTGTCGGCGTCCGTCAGCGACGTTACGGTTGTGCCGTAAAATTCGATCAGGGGAGGAAGCAGAGAGCGTATGATTCTCGGAGTTAATATCGATCACGTGGCGACCCTGCGGCAGGCGAGGCTCGGAATCGAGCCGGAGCCGGCGATGGCAGCGACACTCGCCATTCTGGGAGGCGCGGACGGCATCACGGTGCATCTGCGCGAGGACCGGAGGCATATCAACGACCGTGACCTCAACCTGCTGAGGGAATGGGTGCCCGTCGAGCTGAACCTCGAGATGGCTGCGACCAGGGAGATGATCGGCATCGCGGTAAAGAAGCTGCCTGACCTGGTCACGATCGTGCCGGAGAAGAGGGCGGAGCTGACGACCGAAGGCGGGCTCGCCGTACAGAGGAACAGGCGGCAGCTGAAGGATGCTCTCAACAGACTCAAAGGCGCCGGGCTGCCGGTGAGCCTCTTCATCAATCCCGATGCAGGGGACATTGCCGCCTCCGCGGAGATCGGCGCGGACATGGTCGAGATACATACCGGATACTTCGCCAATTCGCGGGGCGACCGGCGGGAGAAGGAGTTGGCGCGGGTGATCCGCGCCGTGCAGCAGGCGACTGATGCGGGTCTGAAGGCGAACGCCGGCCACGGCCTTACGTACGTTAATGTCAGCATGATCGCCGAGATCAGGGAGATACGCGGACTGTATATCGGCCACAGCATCGTCTCCCGCGCAGTACTCGTCGGCATGGAGCGCGCGGTGCGCGAGATGAAGGACCTTCTGTCTCAGGCAGGCGGCGCGAAGGAATCATGATCTACGGCGTCGGCATCGATATCGTCAAGACGCAGCGCATGAAGGAGGCGATGGAGAGGTGGGGAGAGCGCTTCCTCGGGAGGGTCTTTACCGAATCCGAACTCGCGTATTCCCGCGCCAGGAAGCAGCCGCACCTGTCGCTGTCCGTCCGTTTTGCCGCCAAGGAGGCCCTGATCAAGGCCCTCGGCAAGGGGACGCCGGTGCGGCTGACGGACATCGAGGTGAAGAGCCACGAATCCGGCAGGCCCTCCATCTCGGTCAAGGGGGACCTGGGGGCTTTCTTCGCACGGGAGTCGATCAGCTGCGCGCACGTGAGCCTCAGCCATGAGCAGGACTACGGGGTCGCCTGCGTTGTGCTCGAGGGACGGGGATGAGGGTCGCCACTGCCGCTGAAATGCGGGAGATCGACCGCAGGACGATAGAGGAGTTCGGGATACCCGGCGCGGTGCTGATGGAGAGGGCAGGTCTGGCGGTCGCCGGCAGGGTGCAGGAGCTCTTCCCCCGGGGGAAGGTGATCATTGTCGCCGGGGGGGGGAACAACGGCGGCGACGGGATCGTTGCCGGCCGGAACCTCTTTAACCGGGGGTGGAAGGTGAAGCTGCTTCTCCTGGCGAAGGAGAACCGGCTGAGCCCCGACTGCCTCGCCCAATACAGGATCGCGCGGAAGATGGGGGTGCCTGTCGAATTCAGGACAGAGATCAACAGCAGGGACCTGCACAGCGCGATCGTCATCGATGCTATTATGGGGACCGGTCTCTCGGCCGCGGTGAAGCCCGCGATCGCCCGGATCATCGATACGGTCAATGCCTCGGGGGCCCCGGTCGTTTCGGTTGACATGCCCTCGGGAATCTCTTCAGATACCGGAGAGGTGATGGGAGAGGCGATGCGGGCGGATTATACGGTCACCTTCGGCCTGCCTAAGCGCGGTCATTTCCTCCACCCCGGCTCCGCCTTCGGCGGCAGGCTCTTTGTGGAAGAGATAGGCTTCCCTTCATCGCTGCTGCTTTCGGACGGCATTGCCGTGGACATCCTGTCATGTTCTGATGTCTCTCCCCTGGTCCCCGAACGCCCTTCCTATTCCCACAAAGGCGACTACGGACATGTCTTTGTGCTGGCCGGTTCCCGCGGCAAGACGGGGGCTGCCCTGATGACCGGCCGCGCCTGCCTCAGGGCGGGCGCGGGGCTCGTCACCATCGGCGTGCCTGAGTCGCTCATTGAGGTCTTTGAGGCAGCGGTGACCGAAGAGATGCTGCTTCCCCTGCCGGACAACGGCTCGGGCGTTTTGACCGAGAGGGCCTATGCCGGCGTGATGGATTTTCTGAACACCACGGCGGATGTCCTGGCGATAGGTCCCGGTCTCACCTGCGATCATGAGATCACCGGTCTTGTGCGGCGCACGCTTCTTTCATCAACCGTCCCGATGGTCATCGATGCCGATGCGATCAATGCCCTCGCCCGTGACCGGGATGTCCTGAAGAGCATAAAGGCGCCGGCGGTGCTCACCCCGCATCCGGGTGAGATGGCGCGACTCCTGTCGTCCGCCGGCAGGAAGGCGGATGTCGAGCGGGACAGGATCGGCACCGCATCGCGCCTTGCTGCGGGAAATGGGGTCTGTGTCGTCCTGAAAGGGGCCCCGACCGTCATCGCCTCTCCTGAAGGGAGGACCTTCATCAACCCCACCGGAAACCCGGGGATGGCGACCGCCGGGTCGGGCGATGTGCTGACAGGCCTTCTCGCCGGCCTTATCGGCCAGGGGCTCAATCCTGTTGACGCTTCCCTTCTCGGCGTCTTCCTGCACGGTTCCGCCGCTGATCTTGCCGTATCCGAAAAGGGCCTGCATTCGATGATTGCAGGGGATCTGATCGAGTTCCTTCCGAAGGCATTTCAGCAGCTCGTCAATGCATAGGATGATCGTCCCCGGGGTTTTCGGGCCGCGGGTCACCGCCTTTTTCACCGGCAAGGACCCGGGCGCGGATATCCCCGTCATCGCGCGGCTCATGAAGATAGATGTCGGGTCCGTCTATCTGCCGATCCAGAAACATACCGACAGGGTGATGTATTTCGACGGCACGAGGGAACCCCGGATCGCGGACGCCGTCGTGACGGACAGGAGGGGCGTGCTCGTCGGCGTGCAGGTCGCCGATTGCGTGCCGGTCCTCCTGTTCGATAGCGAAAGGCGCGTCATCGCCGCGGTCCACGCGGGGTGGCGCGGCACCGCCACGGGCATTCTTGCCAAGACGATCCGGTTCATGTCCGACCGATTTGCCTGCAGGCCTGCAGATATCTCCGCTGCGATCGGCCCGAGCATCGGAAGATGCTGCTACGCCGTTGATCACGATGTGAAGGAAGCGGTGGTCAGGGCAACGGGGCCGGGAGACTATCATCTTTCCATCGGAGAAAAATTCTTCCTCGATCTCCGGTCAGCCAACAAACACCAGGCCCTGTCATCCGGGATCCCTGCCGGCCGTATCTGGGTCGCAGATGTCTGCACCAGCTGCAACCCAGACAGATTTTTTTCCTACCGGTATGCAAAAGGTCCGACCGGCAGGCAGGGCGCTTTCATCGGGATGCTCTGATGGATCGCCTTTTCCGGTGAGGCCTCATGCGCATCCTCCTGATATCGGCCAACAGGGAACCCTTCCCTGAACCCGTATTCCCTCTCGGGCCGGTCTATGTTGCCGATGCCCTCCAGAAGGCCGGGGCAACGGTTCGGATAGCCGACATGCGGGGCCGCGTTTTCGGGCAGTCCCTGCGCAGGGAGATTACGGACTTCCGGCCCGACCGTATCGGCGTCTCACTCCGGAATGTCGACAACGCCGCCTACCCTGCAGTCCGTTTCTATCTTCCCTCATACGCCTCCCTCATGAATTCGATACGTGCCTCAAGCGATTCCCCGATCATCCTCGGAGGCTCGGCGTTCTCGCTATTCCCTGAGGAGATGTGCTCAAGCCTGGGAGCCGACAGCGGAGTACAGGGTGAAGGAGAAAACGCAGCGCCGGTCTTTCAGGACTTCGACACGGGCAGGGTGGCTGCCCCGGGATGGGCTGATGCGCCGGGTATCTCATTTCCGACAAATATCGGCGAGCTGTTCCCCGGATTTCGCAGATACAGGACGATCGGCATCCAGACGTCGCGTGGATGCCCCAACCAGTGCATCTATTGCACCTATCCGTCCCTTGAGGGAAGACGGAGGCGGCCGCGTTCTCCTGAAGGCGTGGCCGGGGACATCGCGATGCTGCACCGGGATTACGGGATACGGAGATTTTTCGTGGTTGATTCGCTGTTCAACGCTGATGAAGGGCATATGGTCAGCGTCCTCGAAAAAATCGCATCGATGGGCCCCGGGATATCCTTTTCCTGCTATCTCCAGCCGAAGATGAGCGACCCCGCGATCTTCCGGCTCCTGAAGAAGGCGGGCTGCGTTGCCGTTGACTTCGGGACCGACTCCGGCTCGCCTGCGCTGCTGTCGTCGCTGCGAAAGCCCTTTACGGTTGATGACATAAGAAAGGTGTCGAGGGCCTGCAGGAGGGAGGCGCTGGATTTCTGCCACTCCCTGATCCTCGGCGGACCGGGAGAGACTGCGGAGACGATCCGGGAGACTGTCGCACTGATGGATGAGGTTTCCCCGCGTGCCGCCATCGCGATGACGGGCATCCGGATCTATCCGGCTACGGAGATGGAGCGGATTGCCCGTGAAGAAGGGCTGATCCGGCCGGGACAGTCCCTCCTGGAGCCGCGGTTCTATTTCCCTTCCATGGGGGCGCAGTCACTGGTAAAGACCGCATATGAGTCGGTCGGCGGCAGGAGGAACTGGTTTTTTCCGGGCAGAAGGGACTGGAGTTCGACAATCGGCTACCGCCTGCTCAATCTCCTGTATCGCGGGGGGCCGCTCTGGAGGACCTTCAGGAAATAGGATGATAAATACCGGAAGATGCCTCGAAAGGATAGGATATGACGGACCGGCGGAGCCGGGCATCGAGACCCTTCGCGCGCTTCAGCTCGCCTTTCTGTACGCGATACCCTTTGAGAACCTGGACATACACCTCGGCACGAGGATAACCCTGTCATCAGATGCGATCTTCGAAAAGATTGTGCAGAGGGGTCGGGGAGGCGTCTGCTTTGAACTCAATATCCTCTTCTCTGATCTGCTGAAGACTCTCGGCTTCCGGGTGCACCTGTTGTCAGCCCGGATCGTCAGGTCCGGCTCGACAGGTCCGGAGTTCGATCATATGGTCCTGCGCATATCCCTGGATCATGATTACCTGGTCGACGTGGGGAACGGTCATTTCTGCAGGGAGCCGCTTCGCATCGACGGATCAGCCACCGCCGCTGCGGAAGGATATGTGTATCGTGCAGGGGTGAGCGACGGCACCTTTGCCCTGTATCGGAGCCTGCCGGGGAAGGCATGGGTCCCCCGGCTTCTGTTCAGCACGACACCCCGGCTGCAGGCGGATTTCGAGCCGATGAATGTCTATCACCAGACGGCGGCAGAGTCTGATTTTAAACGACGCAGGCTGATCACGATCGCCACGAAAGGGGGAAGGGTATCGCTGATCGACCGTCATCTCGTCCTGTTTGACGGAAGCAGGAAGCGGTCAAGGGAGCTTGAATCAGAGGATGAATACCGCGCGTGCCTGAAACAGTATTTCAGCATCGAGTTTCCGAAGTGGAAGGAATGACATTTTTCTCCGGCTACATGGTAGAATTATCTAAAAAACAGAAGGGGTTATATGATACAGGCAAAAGACATCATGAGGACGGACGTTGTGACTGTCACGCCGGAGATGACGATCGAGGAACTGGGCAGGCTCTTTATTGACAAGGGCATCAGCGGAGCTCCCGTTGTCGATGCGGAGAAGCGGCTGGTCGGCATCGTCACGGAGAATGACCTTATCAGGCAGAACAAGCGGTTCCATATTCCCACCCTCATCAGGATCTTCGATGCGATGATCCCTCTGGAGACCTCTTCTGCCGTAGAGAAGGAGATCAGGACGATGTCCGCCTCGCGGGTTTCGGAGATATGTTCAAAACGCGTGATCACGGTCGAGACGGGGACTTCGCTGCAGGACATCGCCACCATCATGGCGGAAAAGAACGTCCATCTCCTGCCGGTCATGAGTCAAGGAAGGATCGTCGGCATCATCGGCAAGATGGATGTCATACGGGGCTCCCTCGGTGAAGCTGGTCAGCAGCAGCGCTGATGAAACCGAGGAGATCGGTTTCAGGCTTGCAGGGGTTTTAAAGGCAGGCGACGTCGTCGCCCTGTACGGCGATCTCGGGGCAGGCAAGACCACGATGGTCAGGGGCATTGCCCGGGCGTTCGGCATCGACCCGAGGGACGTGACGAGCGCCAGTTTTACGATCGTTGCGGAATATCCGGGGGCGCGGCCGTTTTATCACATCGACCTCTACCGGATCGGGAGCGAGGAGGAACTGGAGCAGACGGGGTTCTGGGAGTGCCTGGGGGGCAGCGGCGTTTCCGTGATCGAGTGGCCGGAGAAGATCGGAGAGGCTGTCCTTGACAAGGCAATCAGAGTGCGGCTCCGGCACAAAGGGAATGACATGCGCGAGATCGTCATAGAGGGCCTGGATGAAAAAGATCGGCATCATCTGCAAACCGGGAAGGCCTGAGCCTCCTGACATACTCAGGGATCTTCTCCCCTGGCTGCGTCAGCTGGGACACGAGACCTTTGTTGACAGCGAAACAGCTGCGGTCCTGAATATGAAGGGCTTCTCCCGGCATGAGATCGCCTCGTCCGTCGACGTTGTCTTCGTGCTCGGCGGAGACGGCACCATGCTGAGCGTCAGCAGGCTGGTGGCCCAGGAGGGTATCCCCATTCTCGGGATCAACCTGGGGGGCATGGGGTTCATCACCGAGATCAACAAGAACGAAATCCGCGAGGCGGTCGGGCGCGTTGTCTCGAACCGTTTTTCCGTAGAAGAGCGGCTCATGCTCACGGCGGCTGTCAGGCGGGGCGGGGGAAAGGTCTCCGCCTACACGGTCCTCAACGACGTGGTTATCAATAAGGGGGCGCTCGCCCGCATCATCGACATGGAGACCTTTATCAACGGCACCTATGTGACGACGTTCAAGGCGGACGGGCTGATCATCTCGACGCCGACCGGTTCCACGGCCTATTCCCTCGCTGCCGGCGGACCGATCATCTACCCGACCCTCGACAGTATCGTGCTGACGCCGATATGTTCGCACACGCTGACCAACCGTCCGCTCGTATTGCCGCATGATGTGGAGATCAAGGTGTCCCTCAAGACGCTGAGCGAAGACGTCTACCTGACCCTCGACGGCCAGGTCGGCTTTTCCCTGCGGATGGATGACGTGCTCGAGATCAGCAGGTCTGACTTCAAGACAAGGCTCATTGTCCCGGAAGAACGCGATTACTTCAAGATCCTGAGGACAAAGCTCAAATGGGGAGAACGCTGATGCGGCCGGGCGAAGGCGTCTCAGGCAGGGCGCTCTGATGGGTTCCGGTCGGGTGCGGGACATCAGGTCTGTTCTTGAATTTTTTGAGGCGATGGGCATTGACCGCATCCCGGTAACGCTTGCCGCGACAAAGCGAGCCGGAAAAGGGCCGAGGCGGCAGGACACGGCGGCTGCCGAGCCGACAACGGACGAAAAAAGAGAAAAGCTCGCAATGCTCAGGGAGGAGATCGGCGATTGTGTCAGGTGCAAGCTCTCGGAGCACCGGACGAAGATCGTGTACGGTGACGGTGACCCGGGTGCGGCCATCATGTTTGTCGGCGAGGGGCCGGGCAAGGAGGAAGACCTCCAGGGCCTTCCGTTCGTGGGAGATGCCGGCGTGCTCCTCACGCGGCTGATCGAGAAGATGGGGCTCAGGAGGAGCGATGTCTATATCGCCAACATTGTCAAGTGCAGGCCTCCCCTGAACCGCGACCCGGAAGACGACGAGATCGCCACCTGCAGGGGATTTGTCGAACGCCAGGTGTCGATCATCAGACCCGAGGTGATTATCACGCTGGGGAGGATCGCCCTGCAGACCCTTCTGGACAATCCGAAGCTCCGGATAACCGCCGCACGGGGAAAGTTCTGCGACTACCGGGGCATCCCCCTGATGCCGACTTTTCATCCCGCCTATCTGCTCAGGAATCCCGGTGACAAGTGGAAGACATGGGCGGATGCGCAGAAGGTTATGGAGCGGATAGGGTTGAAGTAAACGATGGCCGGCGAAATGACCTTCCCTTCTGAACCCATGATCAAGCAAATCCGGTGTATGCGCAGGAGCCGTTCGGAAGATGGGTCTTATTCTGTATGCCAGCTCTCTTTTCACGATAGGTGAGCATCTATAAGGAAAATTCTATGCAGCCGGCAGGCGGGCCGGCATCAGGAGGAATGAGATGGACGTCCTATGGGCACCCTGGAGGATGGAGTACATAAAGTCACCTGACAAGAAGAAGCAGGCGAAGTGCGTATTCTGCGAAAAGCTCGAAACCGACCGGGACAGGGACAATCTGCTGCTGTACCGCGGAACGCACAGCTTCGTGGTGATGAATCCCTTTCCGTATAATAACGGCCACCTCATGGTCCTTCCCTACCGGCATATTTCGACCCTCGAGGGGCTTGAAGACGAGGCGCTTCTTGACTTCATGAAGGTGACGCAGCGGTCCCTCGATGCGATACGGCAGGCGATGTCCCCTGAGGGGTTTAATATCGGGATCAATTTCGGCACTGTCGCGGGCGCCGGTCTGGGCGAGCATGTGCATATGCATATCGTTCCCCGGTGGGCCGGTGACGCGAGTTTCATGACCGTCATCAGCGAGATGCGTGTCATCCCCGAGCACCTCCTCAGGACGTATGATACCCTGCATCCCCTCCTGAATCAGCCTTCGTGATCCCGGCCAACATGCATAGGGATGCAGAGGTAACGCCGGCCGGGCGGACGGCCGCAGCACGGGTGACAACAGCCGTCTTTTCGCTGTCTATGATCCTTTTGTCCCTCCTGTCTTTTGCAGCTGCTCACGCCGCTGAGACGGAAAAAGACCTTGCCCTGGTAAACGGTGAACGGGTGACCCATGCCGACTACCGCCGTTTCCTTCTCAAGGTATCGCCGGCGGCCCCATCCGGCACGATCGACAGGGAGGTGTTGAAGGGGTTGATCCGGGAGAGGCTCATCATCCAGGAGGCGAAAAAGAAAGGCATCTCCGTTACTGATGACGAGGTGGATGAGGGAATCCGCGATTTCCTGCAGCGGAACAATATGACAGACAGGCAATTCGAGGAGAAGATCACGGCGCAGGGAATGACCCTCAGGGACTACCGCGCATGGCTGAAGGAAAATATCATCGTCCTGGCCAAGACGATCGATCAGGAGGTCGACCGCAAGGTCCTGGTGAGCGATGCCGAGATAGCTGATTATTATCAGCAGGAGCAGGCACTCTTCAGGACTGGCCCCGAGCGTGTCCGTGTCAAGGCGATATTCCTCAGGCTTGACGACAGGCCGTCCCTGGCGGAGGTGACGGCCCTTAAGATCAGGTCCCTGAGGCTTGTCTCGGAGTTGAAGAGGGGAACAGGCTTTGATGTGCTCGCCTCCCTGTATCCGGAGAATGCGCTGAAGGCCCATGACGGGATGCTGGGTGAATTCAGGAAGGGAGACCTGAGGCCCGAGCTGGACAAAAGGATCGCATCGATGAAGGAAGGGGAGATCAGCCGGCCCCTCTGGCTAAAGGAGGGGATGTTTATCCTCAGGCTCGAAAGAAGGCTGCAGGACTACCGGCCGCTCGAGGAGGTCAGGCCGGAGATTGTGCGAAGGGTCTTTAGGGGAAAACGGGAGAAAATGTACGACAACTGGATCAAGGCGCTGTGGGACGGCTCAACCATAACCATCTATTAAGCGTACTGGTTCCGGCGCTGCTCTTTCTGCTTGTCATGCCGCCGGCAGGGGGAACGGCTGCTGCCGCAGGGGACGAGGCCGAACTCTTTGAACGCGCCTACAACCTCTATCTTTCATACCAGCCGGAAAGGGCGGCCTCTGCCTTCGACGTGTTCATAAAGGAATTTCCGGAAAGCTCTGCGCTTGATGCAGCCTTCTTCTGGAAGGCGAAGTCGCTGGGCCAGTCCGGCAGGACCGAGGAGGCAGGCCGCCTGTTTTCTTCCTTCGCGGAGAAGTTCCCTGACAGCCCACTCAGGGAGTTTATCGCGGGGGAACAGGCTGAACTCCGGCGGATGCGGGAGGAGCCGGTGAGACAGGCAAAATCGACTGACGCCCGGCCGGATAAGGGGAACAAGTCCGCGAAGGCGATGACCGAGAAGATCAGGACGCTCGAGCGAAGGGTGACGGAGATGGACGCGGAGAACAGGCGGCTGCGGAAGTCTCTTGTCCGGGAGACGGAGGAGCATGCCGCTCTCGTACGGAACCTTCAGGAGGCCGGGAAAAAGGCTGACGGCCTGGCAGCGCGGGCAGAGTCAAACGAGACTCTGAGCGCGGAGAACATCAGGCTCCTGGAAGAGAAGAAGGCGGCTGAGGCGCGGGTGGCTGACCTGGAGGCGAAGCTGGCCGCTTCCGCCGAAGAGGCCCGGAAGACGGCGGAGCAGATCGCCGGTCTCACCCGGAAAAGGGAGGATGCCCCCGCCGGTCCGGGGAATACCAGGACAGGCGATGCGAATCGAGGTCCTGGAGAAGATATCCGGGAGCAGGAACGGGAGCTCCGCGAACTGAATGAATACGCGCGCAAGGCGCGCGAGACTGAGGCGGAGAAGAAGGCCCTTGAGGAAAGATGGGAGCGGTTCAGGCAGGAGAAGGAGAAAGAGCTGCAGTCGCTGAGGGCGGAACGGGATGCCCTCAGGGTACAGGGCAAACCCGGGGAGTCGGGTGACAAGACGGTTTCGGACCTCCGCCAGAGGCTCTCGGATACGGAGAAGAAATACGAAGAGGCGACCGTGAGGCTGAAGGCCCTTTCGGAAGAGAAGGCGGCATATGACAAGCAATCCGGGGAGCTTCAATCTCTCCGGGCTGAAGCAGACGGGCTGAAGGATGCATACGAAAGGGAGAAGGCCGAGACGAAGCGCCTCCGCGCTGACGCCGAGGCGCTTCGTAATCGGAAGGCAGAGCCGGGTGAGGACGACGGACAGCTGAAGAAGATGAGGGAGGAACACCTCGCGCTCAGGGCAGCGGCGGAGGCGCTTGAAAAGAAGAACCGGGAACTCATCGCGGAGAATGCGCCACTGCGGGAGAGACTGGAGCGGTTCGAGCGGCCGGTAGTGAGGATCGGGGAAGGGACATATTCCCAGGCCCGGATCGACGAGGATGAGGCGATCGCCGACCGCGTGCTGAAGAGGGTCAATCTTGCCGGCCTTTCCTGGAGGAGCGGGGATACATTCAGGAATTTTGTTGCAGAGCGTGTCCTGTGTGCGAAGGCGGATCCGGACGAGATTCAGAAAAAGTCGGCAGAGGCGACGTCCCTGGCGAAACAATATGCCCTCAGCGATCGGGAGCTGGATAGCCTGAAGAGACTTCTGGTAGCCGATGCTGTCGTGAAGCAGCGGATGAAGGGGCCTGATGAACAGGAGATGAAACAATATTATGAGAAGAACAGGAATGAATTTGCCTCCGGCAGGACGGAAAAACAGGTAAAACAGCTGGTATTGCCCCTTGCATCCGGTGACAAACGTTCGAGCGTCCAGCTCGTCACGGAACTCCAGAGGGATGCGCTGGCCGGCAAGCCCCTTGAGGAGATCTACCGGAGCCATCCGGACCGTGTCTCCTATCAGCAGGTGAGGGTGGAGGATCTGCCTACGTGGGTCAGGGACAAGATCAAGGGGCTGAGGGAGCGGGAGGTGAGCAATATCTTCACGGAAGAACAGTTCATGATGCTTCAGCCGGTATCCAGCCCCCTCTTCAGGAAATACGAGGACGCGAGGGCGGAAATACGGGCGAAACTCACCCGCTCCGAGAAGGACCTTGCCGGATGGCTCAATGGGCTGCTGAAGGAGGCGGTGGACCTGAGATGATCCCCTTTACTCCCGGACAATGCAGTGGAACAGGTCTGCTCCGCCTGTAAACACGGCCATGATCTGAAGCCCGACGGCCAGCGGACCTCGGCCGGTACGGTCTGGTGCTCTCTCAGAAGGCTGCAGATGGCCAGGAACCGTCAGGTCCCCTGTTTCGTTCCCCGGATCGTGGTAAAGGTGAGACACTGCATTGAATGCAGGAAGGCGAAGATAGTGAAGCCTTCCGGGGAGACCCCGCAACGGGGGTACATCTGGTGCGAGAAGAAGCACGCGGAGATGAACAAGCACCGGGCGATGGAGTGCTTCGAGTAGCAGGCCGCTGTTGCCGCCTTCCTTTACTCGCCGTTTTGTGCTACAAGTGAACTATGGCGGGTGATCTGACGCAGAACCGGTTCAGGGCGGGCCGCTTCATCGTTGATGTCCTGCGCGGATTCAGGCGCAACCAGGGCCTTTTGCTATCCGGAGCCGTCGCCTACTACACGCTGCTCTCGATCGTCCCCCTCCTGATCCTCACCCTGATCGTGCTCTCGCACTTCATGAAGCAGTCGGATCTCTTCCTGATCATATCCACCCATCTTTCGATGGTCGTCCCGAGCTATGCGGAGACCCTCACGGACCAGGCGCGCGTCTTTCTCGAACACCGCCATGTTGTCGGCGCGGTCGGCTTTCTGGTCATGCTCTTCTTCAGCTCCATGGCATTTACGGTTCTGGAGAATGCGATGTCCGTCATCTTCTTTCACCGGGTGAGGGTAAAAAGGAGGCATTTCCTCGTATCGGCCATCATACCCTACGTCTATATATTCCTTCTGGGTCTCGGCATCGTTCTGGTATCGTTCATCGCGGGCGCCTTCGAGACGCTCGAAAGAAAGCGCATGATGCTTCTCGGGAACGAACTCAGCCTCGATGGGACATCCGGCTTCGTCCTGTATGTCCTTGGCATGGCGGGCGAGGTCTTCATGCTGACGTCCCTCTACCTCGTGATGCCGGTCGGTCGCATCACCTTCCGCCATGCCCTGGTGGGCGGTGTTACCGCTACGCTCCTGTGGGAGGTGACGCGCCGCTGTCTGGTCTGGTACTTTTCGTCCCTGTCCCTGGTGAATGTAATATACGGCTCTCTCGCCACCGCCGTGGTGACCCTGCTCAGCATAGAGGCGCTCGCCGTCATACTCCTCCTGGGCGCACAGGTCATCGCCGAGTTTGAACGCACCTCCCGAAGAGGACGGAGGGAGGCCGGCCGGTTCGGAACCTGACGGTACTCAGGGGCGCGGACCTAATCCATATCAAAGCTGCCGCCGCCGATGGCCGCAGTCTGCTCCTCTTTGCAGACGGCATTCCGTATGAGGCTGAAGCTGCCGTCGGACAGGATGTCTTTCCATCCGGAACCGGGCCCGTCAACCGCGTGAATGATGTTCCGGTCCCTGGTATAAAAGATGATGGACAATTCCCGGTGGCTGTTCCGTGAACAGTCTATCTCCGTCAGGAACGCCGTATACCGGTATGCCCGGTAATTCCTGCCGCCTGCACGCAGCGCGGTCCTGGCTGCCACATAGAGGCTGCTGTCCTTTTCCGGCACGATCCTGACCCAGAGGCTGGCGATGTGCGGCGAGGGATAAGCGACACTCCCGGAGTTTATGGAGATGCCTTCCCTGATGACCTTCCATCCCTCCTCATCCGGGGCAGCCGGTGCCGGGCTGCCGACGACGATAAAGAGGAACATGATGGCGCATGCCGCTGACTGAAGAAACGTTTTCATGTCACTACCTCCTTTTGCTGAGGCCCTTCTACTGTATCGGATGACACCCGCTGCATATCGTCTCCGGCGGGAGTCTGAGCCGGTCGTGCGAGTCGGCACCGTCCCGTGCCGGACCATAGGGCATCACCCCCTGCTGATGGGGATTGTGGCAGGTGGAACAGGTGATGCGGTCCCTGGTGAGGAGAGGGAACACGACCCCTGTCTGGCGCGAGGCCTTCTTCATGTGGCTGCGCGTCGCTGCCGACGGCTTGACAAGAAAATGGTTATCAAAGAACTGTCCGCCCATGGGAGGATGGCAACGCCAGCAGAGGAAGGCGATATCCGCTTTAAAGGTGACCTTGACCTTATCTTTATCTTTCTTCAGATCGGGCACGAAGGCGTGGCAGAGGAGACATACCGGCTGACCGTCCGCCCTTTTGATGCGGCCAGACTCGTCGAACATCAGGTGCGGGTCTACCCGCGTGTTGAGATCGGTATCATGGCATTTGAAGCAGATTTCCGTCCTCGAGGCATAGGGTCCTCCCCTGAGCAGTTTCGGCCTGCCCGCCTTACCGGAGTCGGCATGCGGGTCATGGCAGGTGAGGCACCTGACCTCGCCGTTGAAGAGGGGAAAGGAGTTCAGGGAGACACCGTCAGGGTCGGCTGCCTGGGGAACGAAGTTTACCGGGTGATGGTTTTCGTGGTAATGATGACAGTCAAGACATATTGTCGAGGGATCAATGCCCGGAGGAAAAAGGTTGTTATCGCTGATGAGACTCTCCGGCATCCTGTGGCAGGTTTCACAGGAGCGATGGTTGGCGTCAACGAGCATGTTCGAAGCATGAGATGTCCTGAAGAACAGTACAACAGATATCGTGGCGAACAGCGCGGCTGCGAATGCCTGATAAAACCCGAGTCCTCTCATGGAACCTCCCCATATCTTTTTTTATCATTCCGGTTGATGTATTTTTTCACAGGGAATAACAGAATACCAGTTAAATTACCTTAATGATTAAGGCAAGTTAATCTTGCTGATGCAGACAGGAAAAGGCATGCATCGGAAGCTCCTCTGCGCCTGCCGTTTGAAGGCGGTACATAGTCAGGAGGACAATCAGTTGCTATACTGCTGGTATGAGGAAATTGGCAATAGCATTGTTTTTCTTTTTCTCTATTTTACCGCCGGCCGTGGGTGCGGACAGCTGCAGCGATTGTCATGGCAACAAGGCGAAAATGACCGGATTGGGACATCCGGAATTTGTATTTTCGGCTGAAGACGCAGCGCGTCAGACAAGGATGCCGGGAGTCTTGTGCGCGGACTGCCACCGGGGAGACCCGGCTGCACATGATTCGAAGGATGCCCACAAGGATATACTTACCGTCAGGGCGGTGAGACAGCGGACGTTCGAGGCGGTGACAAGGACCGCCATGGATACGCAGGACCGGCAAGGATGGACAGTCCTCGAGCCGCGGGGAGATCGGCGCTATACCCGGCTCATGCCGAAGCGGGCTCACGACGGCAAGGTGACGGAGAATCCCGGCTACCGCGCGATCATACTCCACGACAAGAACCCCGGCACTTTTGCATTCAACCCGGTCGCAGCGATGGACACGTGCGGGAAATGCCATGAGGACCAGGTGAGGGGATTCCTCAAGACGCCTATGGGCGGGGCAACGGGCGCCCACACGCAGAGTCAGTATACAACATGGACCGGGCCCTCCGGTCCCCAGAGCTGCGGTCTCTGGGTCGGGGCACTCTCCCAGCCTGACCAGGGTAAGTTCGGCGATGCGAATGTGCAAAATTTTAACGCGCATTCGACCATGCCTGTCAGTGAGGCTGCTGCGTTTAATCTCCAGCGCAACTGCAACCTGTGCCATGTGGGGTGCCTCGACTGCCACCTCGAGGTGAGGAAAAAAGACGGCAACCCCGTACAGGGGCCGCATACCTTTACCGCATCTCCTTCACCCCTCGCCTGCTACGGCGGGGGACGGGCCTTCAGCTGTCATGCAGGCCCGCTCGAGCGGAGGAGGGGAGATGGTTATATCCGCGGTGAGTTTACCCAGGCAGCGCCTGAAGGGATCGACATCCTCAACAGGCGGCCGGACGTGCACTACGAAAAGAAGGTGACCTGTGTTCAATGCCACGCACAGAAGAAGGACGGCAGGCATGCGGACCTCATGCGCAGCGTGGACTGCGGCAGGTGCCATAGGGGCGCAGTCGAACAACATCGAAAAGGGCCCCACCGGAAGGTGGACTGCGCAGCATGCCATACCCCGCTCATCGGAGGGTATGCCTTTAATTTCTGGACAGCCGCCGGGATGAAGGGGCAGGAGAACCCCCTTACGAGGATACAGGATTACACGACCTCGGCGGTCCCGCCGGTGCTTGTCAGGAACCCCGAGGGCATCTGGATACCTGTCCATGTGGTGCCCCATACATCAGGAAACGTGAAGGCAGGCGAGGTGAAGACCTCTTCCCGTCTTATCTTCAGGAACCGGCCGGACGCAGCGGTTGACCGGCTCTACCGGTCCGGCGACGCATACGCGATTACCGGCATCGCAAAGGAGGTCGATGAAAATGACCGCGATGTCATGGTGTGGCTGAACCTCGACCGGGTCGCCCATGCAACAGGCCGTGCGAGGTCGTGCGGTAGCTGCCATGAGTCGACTGGCCAGAGGGTGACAGTCCCTTTCAGCGGCGGGTCATACAAGGACGTTGAAGACGGGGAGTATGTGATCGTTGCGGACGATAAGGGGCTTCGTGTGACCGGCTTCAGGGGGCCCCGCGGCGGGCCTGCAGCAAAGGGGCTCGAGCCGTACCGGGACAAATGGGACCTCAGGGGTGATTTTGCCCTTCCGGCGATAAAAGACCGCGAAATCTTCAGGAGGCTCGAAGAACAGTACAGGACAGGCCGCTTCAGACATTAGAGAGAATTCGGAGGAGGAAGTTTCTTTACCGTCCGCACCCCCTGGGCGGGGGTCAGACCAGTCTTCTTACCGCAGCGAGGAGCTTGTTTGCATCGAAGGGCTTAAAGACCCAGCCGGTTGCTCCGGCATCTTTCCCTTCCTGTACCTTGTGTTTCTGGGACAGGGTTGAAAGCACGATGATCGGTACAAAACGGAACTCGTGGCGCAGGCGGAGTTGTTTGATGAGTTCGATGCCGTCCATTTCGGGCATGTTAATATCGGTTACAACGAGATCGAGACCCTTGCCCTCGATCTTGACCAGGGCGTCCTTGCCGTCTACCGCCTCGATCACCTCATACCCCTCGCGTCTGAGCGCCATCGTGCAGACCTGCCTCACGATACCGGCATCATCAACCACCAGAGCTGTCCTGGGCATACCGTTGCCTCCATTATTCTTATCGGCATGACGGGTGGTAAACTTTACCGTACCGTCTGCCGGATATCAGGGGGAGGTGCGGGAGGCTGTCCGGCGGCCTGCGGCCGCATCGGCTGTGCCGGCAGTGAGAAAGAAACAGGGCTGCCCTCACGGATCAGGCAGCATCGCCAGCTGGCCTGTCGCATGACCCCCTGAGGGTTTCAGGCGGGCTATCCTCTTCCTCAGGCCCGTATACCGCATCTGGGTCTTGTTGTTCCTGATCGCGATCGCCAGCGCCTTGTTCGTGCCGATAACGACGACCCGTTTCTTTCCCCTGGTGACCGCCGTATACAGGAGGTTCCTCTGGAGCATGAGGTAATGCTGGGTGAGGATCGGGATCACCACGGCCGGGTATTCGCTCCCCTGGCTCTTGTGCACGGAGATCGCATACGCCAGGACGACTTCATCCAGGTCATTGAAGTCATAGGAGATCCTCCGGCTGTCAAAGCCGACAATCATTTCCCGCTCTTCCTCGTCGATCGAGATGACCCGTCCGACGTCGCCGTTGAAGACGTCGCGGTCATAGTTGTTCCGCACCTGCATTACCTTGTCGCCGGGCTTGAATGTCCTTCCACCGCGGGTGAACTCCGTCTTCGAGGGGTTGAGGCGTTTCTGAAGCTCGGCGTTGAGGTTCATCGTGCCTATCACTCCCCGGTGCATGGGCGTGAGCACCTGGATGTCATCAAGGGGGTCCAGGCCGCATTCCCGGGGAAGTCTCAGCGAGCAGAGGCTGATGATCTCTTCCTTCACCTTTTCCGGGTCCTCGATTTGGATGAAGACAAAATCACCGCTCTGCCCGGCGTCCGGCGAGAGAATTGGGAATTCCCCGTGGATGATGCGATGCGCGTTGACAATGATGCTGCTTGTGCTTGACTGCCTGAATATTTCGTTGAGCCTTACCAGGGGGATCACCCCTGAGCCCATCATGTCTTTCAGCACCGCTCCCGGCCCCACGGACGGAAGCTGGTCGGCATCACCCACGAAAAGGGTGGTCGCTGCCTGCGGGACAGCGGACACAAGGTGATGCATCAGCAGGGAGTCGATCATCGATGCCTCATCGATCACGACGAGGTCCGCCTCGAGCGGGTTTTCAATGTTTCTCTTGAACCCGCTGCCCTGAGGGCTGAATTCAAGGAGGCGGTGGATCGTTTTTGCCTCCTGCCCGGACGCCTCTGACAGCCTCTTTGCAGCCCTGCCGGTCGGAGCGGCGAGCACCACCCTCTGGCCGTATCTGCGGTATATCCTGAGGATCGCCCGGATGATCGTCGTCTTCCCGGTACCGGGTCCTCCCGTGATGATCAGCATCTTTTCCGTCAGCGCTGCCTTTACCGCAACGAGCTGGTTGCGGGCGAGGGTGATCCCCAGTTCCTTTTGTGCCCAGGCCGCCTCTGCATCAGGGTCCGAGCCGGCAAAGACCTTCGGCCCGTTGATGATCGCCTCCATGTGTTTTGCGATTCCCGTTTCGGCTGAGTAGAATCGGGCAAGGTAGACGGCTTTATGGTTCGGCAGCGCGGCGGAGCCCTCAAGGTCTTCGATAATGACCTTCCCCTCTGCAGCTGCCGTTGCCACCGCCTTTGCGAGGACATCCCTTTCGAGGTCAAGCAGGGTATGGCATTCTTCCAGGAGAGGCTCGTAGGGATAATAGATGTGGCCCTCTTCAGAGAGCTTGGCCAGCGCATACAGGATGCCCGCCTCCGCCCTGAGGGCCGAGTCCTTCGGCACGCCCAGTTGGGAGGCGATCCTGTCGGCGATCAGAAACCCGATGCCGAAGATGTCCGTTGCAAGGCGGTACGGGTTCTCCTTCACCACCCGGATCGAGTCCTTCCCGTACTGACGGTATATCTTGGCCGCATAGGCGGAACTCACCCCCTGGCCCTGCAGGAAGAGCATCACCTCGCGGACGTCCTTCTGCTCCTCCCATGCCTGCCTGATCATATCGATGCGCTTGGTCCCTATGCCTTCAACCTCGTGGAGCCTGCGTGAGTCGTTTTCTATGACATCGAGTGTCCCGGTTCCGAATCTGTCGACGAGTCTCTTTGCCATGACCGGACCTATGCCCTTGATGAGGCCTGAGCCGAGGTACCTCCTGATCCCTTCCGCCGTCGCCGGGGCGACGGTCTCGTAGGAGATGATCTTGAACTGAGGACCGTACCGGGAATGGCTCTCCCAGGTCCCCTGCATCCGAAGGACCTCTCCGGCGGAGACCGACACAAGGCTGCCAATGACGGTGACCAGATCCCTGCGGCCCTGGACCTTCATCTTCGCCACGGTGTAGTGGTTCTGCTCGTTATGGAAGGTGATGCGTTCCAGCTGTCCCTGGAGTTCTTCCGGCATGGTTTATTCTACACGAAAGGCACGGACCTGCTGAAATGCGGGGGCGATCGTGAACGCGGTTAAGTTATTTTCGACATATGACGATAAGAGTAGGGATACCATAGCATGACGCGGCTATGAGCGCTGTCTGCGGCGCGCTATTCTGAGGGCAAAGGAGAAGTACGACATGGGATACAGCGTTATGTTGCTCGGAGAAAAGGAAGGCTTCGACAAGAAGATAACCTTTGTTTCGGCATTGGATGAGAAAGAGGTGCAGAAGTCCTATGACACCTTTGTGCGGAGCTGTTCTGGCGTGAGGAGGGACCACCTCCCGCTGAGGTGTCCCATCCGGAGGTCTCCGGAGGGCGGACGGTATGAGCTTCAGTTCGACGAGCGCAATCTGAGCTATAATTTTGATTCTTTGATGGATTTTATCGCCAGGATTATCGGGGAGGGGGCGGTGAAGGCGGCCAAGATCCTTGACGGCGGAAGAATAGGCGGGACCGCCTATGTCGTGACTGCCGGCGTTTCGAAGAGGTTTGATTTGGTGCCCAGCCAGGAAGTGCTCGGCAGGATCAATCGAGGGGAACTGGCTTATGCCGAGGCGCTGAAGAGCGACGACGGCCTGACGGTCGCCGAATATTTGAAGAAACCCTTGCCGTAATCCTGACAATCGAGTCAGCACATCTCTTTGCCATGAGTGTGGGGATCGTGCACTCGTGGCCTGTCTCATAATAAAGTCATTAAATCAATATGTTGTATGCTTTAGGCAAGCAGATTGCTATTTTGTATTGACTATTGCATGCTAACATTGTAATATGTCAATATAACGATATGAGAAGGGGTGGCTGATGCATTCTTTGTTGGAGAAGATAGAAATTTTGAAGGTCATAGCACATCCCAGCCGGCTTCAGATCCTGGAGGAGCTTCTTCAGGGCGTCAAGTGCGTGAGCGATTTCGAGGATTCCATGGACATAAGCCAGTCCAACATATCGCAGCATCTTTCGCTGCTGAGGAGATACGACATCGTCGATTACTTCATCGATGGAAGGCTCCGCTGCTATTTCCTCAGGGACCCGATGATCCCCGACCTCATTGAGGTGATCAAAAAAGAACATGGTGAGGAGCTCCCCGCGCCCGCGTGTTGCCCTGTCACCAGGAAAGGGACGTATCCGGGCGAAAGGGGCCCGCGAAAAAGGAAGCAGGCTGCTGCCGATGAAAAGGCGGCGGAGACGTAAAAGTGCACATTTCTGAATCAGAGCACGTGCAGGAGATCATTGCGGACAAGAATGCCAAAGTCGTTGTTTATAAGGCTGGCCAGAAAACCCCGAGTTTTCAAACTCGGGGATGAATGGCCGCCCGGAGCAAAGCCAGTGCAACTGGCGTCGCGGAGGTAGATTTGGCATAATCTGGCTATGGCCAGATATCGGA
>JAKAHR010000014.1 GCA_021825365.1 Nitrospirota bacterium
CTATATAGAGGTCTTCTACAACCGGGTCAGGCGTCACAGCTATCTGGGGCAGCTGAGCCCCTATGAGTACGAAAATCAGGCTGCCTGTGGTAGCTTATAACTGTCTACCGAATGGGGGGAACTCCAATTGCTTTTGGTTTTGGTAAAGTCCTGCCAGCTTCAGCCCACGCCCTGCTGAATTCATTGTCTTCCAGAGCGTTTGTTGGGCTTCCATGCCCCACAAAGAGAGCTGGCATTGTTGTGCCTGTATCTGGGAAGCTGATTAAATCATCCATACAGATTGCCTACACAAAATTTTGTCCTATTTTGTATCCTGCCCATATCCCAACAACACCACCAACAACAGAAAACAACATGGAGGACACAGAAAAAGACCCAGCACCCCAAAGAGAGGGGATAAAACTGCCTACAACAGAGCCTATTGCCATGCCGGTCATTGTGAACTTCTTCATGATTATTTATACCATACTGCCAGCAGGAAATATCCGGCTGATATTGCGAACTGCTAATATAGAGTCATGAGCAAGAAGAAAATCTTATTGATTGTGCTGGGGATAGTGGTATTGATGTCCGTGATGAACCTGATGACCGGCACCACCATAATGGTGAACGGCAAGCAGGTCACAAGTCCTGCTGGTTATGTTGCTGCCTATGTCGGGCTGATTGTGCTGGCTGTCGTGATGGTCGTGCTGATTCCTTCTTTGCTTGTCGTGGGGGTACTGTTAGCAATACTGCTGGGTTTAGTGATTTTGTTGTTCTTCCCGCTAATCCCTATGTCATTCCATCTGTTGCCAGCAATTGTGTTGGCATTGATTGTCCTGATTGTCTATAGACTGGTGAGGAAGAAATAGGGTGTGGCTCATATAATGAGTCATGGGGAAGAGGTATTTTGAAGCAGACAAGAATGGGTTCCTTACGGTCTATCATTCCCTTGATGAACCCAAGGGCGGTAGGGTCTGGGGGATTTTGCAGGGTGTGTTGAGGCGTTTGACCAGAAAGAAAAGGAAGTATTGAGGGGCTTGTAATCCAAGAGGTCGCCTAGGTACTGAATTTAGCAAACAAAAGGGATGGTTAAGGCAGGTTCAGGCGATTATGGGGCTGGAGAAAGAACTGCGAAACAACCTACTTCCTGTATGCCAGCCACTCAAATGTGTGGCGTGGGGTCAGAAGGTCGACTTTGGCACTGAAAAAGGGTACAACAGGCTACTTATTCTGGATAATTTTCGAGAGAGCGTGGATGAGTGAGGCTGCCGTGGAAATGTTCGGACTTGTCGCAGAGGATGGGATAAAGTGGATGGAGTAAGGAAGCTTTATGTTGCTGTGACGGACAACTCATGGTTTGAGTTTCTAGCCGCTCTGCGGCCTGATGAGGTCAATTTCTGGCAGCCAGGAGGAACAGCAACTTTCAGAGCACTGAGCCCCGGTGAATTATTCCTATTCAAGCTTCACGCTCCGGATAACTATATCGCCGGTGGAGGATTCTTCGTCAAGCACTCTCTTGTCCCTCTTTCTCTGGCATGGGAGGCATTCGGGGAAAAGAATGGCACAAGCGACTTTGCGGCGCTCAGGCAGAAGATCTTGCAGTACAGGGGTCAAGACGCCCGCTTCGAGCCCGATCCTGTCATAGGCGTCGACATCGAACAGGCAGTGCTGAGCAAAATCGAGGTGAATGAAAAGAAGTATCCCGTCGAACTGGCTAAGGACAATGCCACAAAGTACAACAAGAGATGACACCCTTCACCATGAAATTCGTTTTCCCCCGCAACTCTGACCATCGCCACGATGAAAGCCATAAGCCGTCAGCTATTAGCTGTAAGCTGAGGCACAGGTAGAGCGTAAGCGGGTCTTGTTCCGTGCAATTCACCCAACCTCTGGCTTTGACCCTGCAGGCAAGCCTTATCTATGAAACAGGCCGGCTGGCAGTCCCTCATGTGGTATAATTTTTTATCAAGAACAAGGGAGGAATCAAATGGGAGTCGCGGCAAAGAAGGTGAACCCTGAGGATTTTATTCTCTCCGCCCTTTCTCCTGAGGACCGTCTGAACGCGGCCTTTGACGTGGCTCGCGAGGCCTTCGGCAAAAGCAAGCTGACCGTGAAAGACATCGACAATGCCGTTAAGGCCTTGAGGAGAAAGGCCTACGAAAAGAAGAAGTAGGGTTGTTGTAGACACTGGCGTCCTTATCTCCGCCTTTGCCTTTGGCGGTATTCCGGCTGCAGCGGTTAAGAAGGCTTTTGCCTTATCGTCCATCTGCGCTTCACCGGCTCTTCTAGGTGAATACCGGGAAGTGCCTCTGGCACTCGAAGCAGCAGGGAAGATCGATCATGTCCAGCTCAAGGCCCTCATCGCCGGTATCGCAGCCTTTGTGAGCTCAGCGCAGCTCGTCTATCCGCGGCAGAAGATTCGCTTATGCAGGGACGCCAAGGACAACATGGTCCTGGAATGTTGTCTTGCGGCAAGGGCAGACTTGCTCATTACGGGGGATAAGGACCTCCTCGAAATAGAGGCCCTGCCCTTTGATCTGGTTATCGTAGCACCTGGCTCATTCATAAAGTGAGGCAGCTTAACCCCCTCTCCTCCCGCACCTCCGGCCATCGCCACGATGAAAGCAATAAGCCGTCAGCTATTAGCTGTAAGCTGAGGCATACGTAGAGCGTCAGAAAATAAGCTCGGGGGGAAGGTATCCCAAGGGATACAAAAAAGCAGTATGTCTTCCGGGATGCCTTTCAGAAGGCCGGCAACCTCTGAGGTCTCCTTTTAGGCGGTTACGAATAAGGCTTTTCGCTCGAATCCTCTCGCCCCGACCACTGACCCTCCACCACCGGATTGCTGTCCCTGCCGGGACATCGCGGTCCCTTCCATTTCACCGCAGCGGCTGACGTTGCAATGGGTCCGGCCCTAATGGTAATCTTGAAATATGTGTATCAGGGACCACGCCTCCACTGTCTGTTCGCCTTGCATCGCCCATGACTGACCGGAACAAGTCAAAGGAAGAACTCCTGCAGGAACTGCGCCGGCTCCGTGAAAAAGTCGCTGACCTGGAGTCTGTCCGTGAGGACTTCGCACAGGTCGAGGACGCGATGCGGATGGCGGTCCTTTCGGCAAAAGAAGAGAAGGCGAAGACGGAGGCGTTCCTCGCGGCCATGGGAGATGCGGTCAGCATCCAGGATACCGACTACCGGGTCCTCTACCAGAACGAGGTCCATAAGAAACTGGTCGGCGTGCACACGGGGGAAATCTGCTATCGTGCATACAATAACAAGGATTCCGTCTGTGAGAACTGCCCGCTGGCCCTGTGCTTCGGTGACGGCGACATCCATATCATCGAGAAGGACGGGGCCATCGAGAAGGGCATCCTGCGCGTCGAGATCACCGCTTCACCCCTCAGGGATGAGAAGGGTGCGATCGTCGCCGGCATCGAGATCGTCAGGAACATCACCGAGCGGCGGAAGGCAGAGGAGGGGCTGCGAGCGGCAGAGGAGAAGTTCCGCTCTCTGGTGGAACAGTCGATCACCGGCATCTACATCATACAGAACGGCAGACTCGTCTATGTAAACCCGAAATGCGCGGAGATCTTCGGCTATGCCGTGGATGAGATACTCTCCGCCCCTTCGGTGCTGGATTTCATCGCGGAGGAAGACCGGCCGCTTGTCACGGAGAACATACGCAGACGCATGAGCGGGGATGTCGGGAGTCTCCATTATACCTTCAGGGGGCTTCGCGCGGACGGCACGGTAATCGACGTCGAGGCCCACGGCACCCAGACGGTGTATGATGGCAAACCGGCGATCATGGGGACCCTCATTGATGTCACCTCCCGCAGGAAGATGCAGGACGAGCTCTTCAGGGCGCAGAAACTCGAGTCCTTCGGGATGATGGCCGGATGCATGGCCCATCAGTTCAATAATATCCTCACCGCCCTTTCCGGCAACATCCTGCTGGCCAAGATGTACGCGAAGCCCGAATCAGAGGTCTCGGACATCCTCTGCGAGGCGGAAAAGGCGACCCTTCAGGCGGAGGGTCTCACCCGGCAGTTGCTCGCCTTTGCGAAGGACAGGACGATGACCCGGACTGCGATCTCCGTGCGGGACGTGCTCAACGACTATTTCAGTTCCCACGCCCGGCGCGAGAACGTGCGGTATGATATCCAGGAGAGCGGGGGTCTCTGGTATCTCGACGTGGACGAGGCGCTCATCCACCAGGCGCTCGATAATATCATCGAAAATGCGGCCCAGGCAACCCCCTCCGGCGGCACGATCACCATACGTGCGGAGAACAGCGAGGTCGCCTCCGGATCGTCTCTTTCCCTGAAGGAGGGAGACTATGTGCGCCTTTCTGTTGCCGACCAGGGGCCGGGGATCGATTCAGGGAACCTCGACAGGATATTCGAACCCTTCTTCACGACCCGGCAGGGCGGCATCGGACTAGGACTGACGAGTTCCGCATCCATTATCAGGAACCACGGCGGTCAGATAGTCGCCGACTCCACGCCGGGGGACGGCGCCACTTTCCACCTCTTCCTGCCGGCGTTACGGGCCGGAAGCGCTCCCCGGGAGGAAAAAAGGAGGAAGGCCTTTGTCGGGAAGAAACAGGTCCTCGTCATGGACGATGAGGAGCTGATCAGGACGGTCATGGACAGGATGCTGACGCAGTGCGGCTGCGTCGCCGATTTCGCCCGCAACGGGGAAGAGATGCTGCAGCTCTACCGGAAGGCGATGGACAAGGGACGTCCGTATGACGCGGTCATCCTCGATCTCATTATCTCAGAGGGGATCGGCGGGGAGGAGGCGATGCGCAGACTGCGCGAGCTGGACCCGCGGGCCTGCGCCATTGTGACGAGCGGCTATGCGGACAAGCCCGCCATGAGGGATTTCAGGGAGTTCGGGTTCAAATTGTCCCTTGCCAAGCCCTATACCATCTCGGACCTCTGCGACGCATTGCACGAGGTCCTGGACGACAAGGGGTAGGGCCGCCCCCTACCTGCAGGAAGCCACCTCGACCCTGCCGTGCCACTTGTGGTGTCTCGGCCTCGGCTCCCGGTGGTGCACCGTGCCTTTTGCAGAGGTGCGCTTCTTCTCGTTGTCGACAACGCCTTTGACCATTTTGAGCATCTTGACCTGATCGTCCAGGTCCATGCCGGCGATATCGGCGCACATGCTGAAGTCCTTGCTTTTGAAGAACGCCACACTGTCATCACGGTAGCTCTCGTGCCACAGATCTTCCAGCGACTGCAGGATAATTCCTTCCACCAGACCCTTGATACCCATATGATGCCTCCTTCTGCCTCTATATTCCTGAATAGGTAAAAATAGAAACCTGTCTTGTTGCTCGGCCATTATTCCGCGGCTTTCGTCAGGATGACGTCAGTTTGCCGATCCCGCTGCCCGCGCACGCCGAGAAGTGCGTTCCACGCGCAGTTCCCTCTTCCCCCACATAAAATCCCTGGAATACGGGACAGCGGTCGTGCTGTGTTGCATTACAGTATTCCCTGAGTTCAAGGAGGCTCGGAACATAGGGCTTCACGTGCCCCCTGCACGAAGAGATAACCCAGTCCATCAGCAGGGGGCAGCTCATCTCCCTTCCCCCGCCATGTCCTGATGTTTCAGATAGATCGAGCATTCCCGGAAATCTCCGCCGCAGTACCGGATCGTCGCCTCTGCATACAGGCTGCTGGTGCTGGCACAGTAGCAGTTTTCGAACGGCTTATGGATATAGGGGCAGAGCACCTTTGATATGTTCTGGTCAGGCATGTCTTTCTCCGTCGTCCAGTCTCTTTCCGTAACAATCATCATCTCACCTACCGCCTTACAGCAACGTTCCTTCCCCGAAGCGGGGTCATCACAGCCCTCAATAATCAAGAAGCATGCCGGAGGGGACAAGAAAGGGCTATATTTTATTTGTCTTTAATATCAGATAGTTAAAAGGGATGGGCGGATGATCACATCGACGTCGGCATGAAGGCGGGTGTGGCATGGGGCAGGAGCTATCGCCCCACTAGTGTGGCGCGCCACGGGTTATTCTTTATTCGGTCTCTTTCAGTATCCCGTATTTTTCGAGCTTGCGGTAGAGCGTCTTTCTGTCCATGCCAAGCAGCCGCGCAGCCTTCGCCTTGTTCCACGCGGTCTTTTCAAGGACCCGGAGTATGGCAGCCTCTTCCTCATCGGCAGAGGACGCGCTGTCCGGCAAAGACCTCCCCGCCGCAAACCCCCGAAGAGCTGCGGGGAGGTGCTCTACGGTGATGGTGTCCTGACGGCACAGGACAAAGGCATGTTCGAGGATGTGTTCGAGTTCCCGGATATTGCCGGGCCACGGATAATTCATGAAGAGCCGCTCCACGTCGGTGGAAACGGCCCGTATCTCCCGGTTCATCTTCTTGTTGTATTTCCCGATGAAGTGTTCGACCAGCAGGGGGATGTCCTCCGTGCGCTCGCTCAGCCGCGGCAGGCTGATTTCAACCACCTTCAGACGGTAGTACAGATCTTCGCGGAAATCGCCCCGTTTCACCTTTGCCGTCAGGTCCTGGTTCGTCGCTGCGATCACCCGTACGTCCACCTTGACGGGGGTAGAATCCCCCACCCGCTCGAACTCCATCTCCTGGAGCACGCGCAGGAGGCGGAGTTGTGTCTGCGGTGAGATGTCCCCGATCTCATCCAGGAAGATCGTGCCGCCGTCCGCCCTCTGGAACCGGCCGACCTTGTCCCTGATCGCGCCGGTAAAGGCCCCCTTGACATGTCCGAAGAGTTCGCTTTCGAGGAGGCTCTCGGACAGAGCGGAACAGTTCACCTTCACAAGCGGCTGGAGACTCCTCGCCCCCTTGTAGTGCAGAGCCTCGGCGACGAGTTCCTTGCCCGTTCCGCTCTCGCCCGTGATGAGGACTGTTGTCTGTACGTCCGCCAGGTTTTCCATGAGATCGTATAACTCCTGCATCTTTGGTCCCGTGCCGATGATGTTATGGAACTGGAGACGCTCCTTCAGGTCCCGTTCGAGGTCAGAGAGTCTCGTCTCGTCCCGAACGACAATGAGAGCCCCTGAGAAGAGGTCCTGCTGGTCGATAAGGGGAGCCGTTGAAAGGCTTACCACGCGGACCGGGCCGGTCCTCTGCTGACACTCCAGACGGGAGACCTCGACCGGGTTCTTCGTCCGGAGGGTCTCGGTCAGGGCCTGGAGGCAGTTCTGCCTGCAGGTGGCCGAGAGCATGCCGAAGGGCATGCCGATCATGTCACGACTGAGGCCGCAGAGGTCCTGCGCAGCCCTGTTGAGTTCGACGAGCCTGAGTTCCCGGTCCACCGTTATGATCGCGTCCTTTACGCTGCGGAAGATCGCTTCCAGGTTCGAGCGGTACCTCTCCTTTTCGTCCGACAGGGCCTTGTGCCTGAGGGCAAGGGTTGCAACGCGGAGGAGGGTTTCCTGGTATACGGGCTTGGGGATATAGTCAAAGGCGCCGAGCCTGACCGCTTCCGAGGCGGTCTCGATATTCGGCGCCCCGGTCACCATGATCACCGGGCAGGCAATGCGGCGCGTCCTGACCTCGCGCATGAGGTCGATGCCCGTCCTGCCGCCCAGGATGATGTCGGCAATGATCAGGTCATGCTCGCCGGCTGCAAGCCGCGCCAGCGCCTCCTCGTAATCCTTTGCCGTATTCACCGCGTATCCCGCCTCTGAAAGAAAATTCTCAAAGGTGAATCTGATGCTCTCCTCGTCATCGACGACGAGGATCCGCTTCCTAGCGTCCATGTTCCTCCTTCAGCGGCAGGTCGATCACGACCCGCGTGAAATGTCCGTACTCGCTCTCTACCAGGATCTTTCCCCCGTGGTTTTTGATGATGCCGTGGCTTATGCTCAGGCCGAGCCCGGTACCCTGTCCACTGGGTTTTGTGCTGAAAAACGGGTTCATCACCCTGTCCATGATCTCCCCGGGGATACCGGTCCCGCTGTCCTCAAAGACGAGCCGCATCATCGGGCCTTCATCCGTGCCGGCGATGCAGGCGGATACGGACATGCGCTTGTCCATATTGGCGCCGGCGAATTTCTGGTTCAGGGCATACCGGGCGTTGCTGATAAGGTTCAGAAAGACCTGCTGCAGCTGTTGCGGGTTCGCGGTGATGCGCGGAAGGTCGAGAGGCAGTTCCACGGCCAGGTGGATGCCGTCTTTGCGGATCTGCGTCTCCGTGAGGACAAGCGTCTCGCCCAATATCTTCCGGACGTCCACGGACGTCATCTCCTCCTTCCGCTCACGCGCGAAGGAGAGGAGACTCCGCACAATCCCGGCGATGCGGTCGCCCTCCTTGATGATCCGTCCGCTGATGTCGCCTTCCCTGCTCCCCTCTGTCGCCTGGTTGAGAAGGATCTGCGCGTAGTTGATGATACCGTTAATCGGGTTGTTGATCTCGTGGGCGACGCCGGCTGCCAGCTCGCCCAGGGAGGCAAGGTGGCTTGCGCGCATCGCCTCTGCCTGGAGCGAGGTCTTTTCCGTGATATCGGTCACTACCAGGATGACGTTCTGCACCTTTCCTTCGTCATCCCTGATCGGAAACGCCCGGGAATCAAGGATGCGGCCCCCGGGCGCTGAGCGCCGGGCGGTGGCCGCCTCTCCGGTATAGAAGGTCTTTTGGGCGTGGCAGTTGTCGCACGACTCGGAGCGGCCATGCCATAACCCGAAGCAGGTCTTTCCGGTCAGGGACTCGACATCGCTGCCGAATGCGGCTGCTGCTCCCCTGTTCGCCCAGAGCACCTTCATCTCCGGCGACAGGAGCAGGAGGATGTCGGGAATTGCGTCGAGGAGGGTGTGAAACTCCTGGAACAGCCTGCGGTACCTGGTCTCGCTCTCCTTCAGCGTCTCTTCCGCGCTCTTCCTGAAATTGATCTCGTTGGTGAGCAGTTGGACAGCGGTCTTGAGCTCGACGGTGCGCTCCTCCACCAGTTCCACGAGGTGTTCGCGATGTCTCTTGAGTTCTTCCTCAGCCAGTCTGCGCTCGGTAATATCCCGGGCTATGCCTGTCGTGCCGATCACCTCCCCAAGATCATTATAGATGGGGGTCTTGATCGTCTGTACCCACCGCATATGCTCCTCGCTGTCTGTCAACGGCTCCTCAACATATTTCGGTCTGCCGCTTCTGATAACATCGAGGTCGTCCTGCATGTACCGCTCCGCCAGGTCAGGGGGCCAGATGTCGAAATCCGTCTTGCCCTGCAGGTCCTCCGCCTTCATGCCGCATGCCTTGCTGAAGGGCTCATTGACCGCGATAAACCTGCTCTCCCTGTCCTTGAGCCAGGCGAGGTCCGGGATATTGTTGAGGATCGCCTCCTGCTGGCGGCTGATCTCCTTGATAGCCGCCTCGAGTTGTCTGCGCTTGGTCATGTCCCTGATGATGCCGAGCATAGCCAGGGGGTTGCCGCTGTCGTCCTTCACCACGGAGGCGGACAGCCAGACGGGGAATTCCCTGCCGTCCTTGTGTTTGACCGAGAGCTCACCGTTCCAGCTCCCCCGATCCCGTATGGCCGGAAGGATCACTGCTTCGGCAAAAGAGGGATCGGCGTTCATCTGACCGACATGGGTTCCCAACAGTTCTTTTTCAGTAAATCCGTATATCTCCTCCATAGCCCGGTTGGAGTAAACGATGAAGCCGTTGAGGTCAACGATCTGGACCCCGTCCATCGCCTCCTCGATCGCCATCGAGAAGAGCCTGAGGTTTTCCTCTGCGCGCCGCCTTTCCGTCATGTCCCTGATCACCTTGATCCCCGCGATGATCTTTCCCGATGCGTCGCGCAGCGGAGAGGAGGTCAGTTCTATGTAGAGCACTCCCGTGTCGGTCACCACCTTCCGTTCAACCCGGTGGATCCTGCCGTCCCGGTATGACATCTCCACCGGACACTCCTCGCAAATCCTGTCGAGGCCTTCGTATGCCTTATAGCATAATTCCCCCGTATGGTCGCCGAACCGCTCCCTCTGGACCTGGTTCTGATAGATGACCCGGTAATCGAGGTCCTGCATGATAATGCCGTCGCCGAGGGCCGCTATGATCGCCTCGGTCTTGGCCTTCTCCTCCTGGGCCGTGACCAGCGCCTTCCCGAGATTCATTTCGGCCAGCCTGCGCTCTTCGATCTCGAGGGTCAGGCGTTCGTTCGCCCGCAACAGGTCTGCTGTTCTCCTCAGCACCTCTTCTTCGAGATGCGTCTGGTATTCCCTGAGATTCTCCTCCGCCTTCTTCCGGTCGGTGATGTCCCGAATGACCGCGACGATGCCGGCTGCATTGCCCTCGGCATCCAGCACCTTCTGCTTGAAGACGTGGTACCAGCGGCCGGCCACTTCCTCTTCGGTCTCGTGGGGGCCGTCTTCCAGGAGGGCCTCCTCGTCTCCCCGGCGGCATATCTCGGCCGCAGAGACGGACATAAGATCAAAATCCGTCTTCCCGACGAGCTCGGCTGCGGGTACGTTGAAGAACCGGACAGCCTGATTGTTCACGACAAGAAGCCTGAATGAGGAGTCCTTGAGCATGATGATGTCCTGTGAGGAGTTGATGACCGTTTCGACGCGCTTCGAGAAGTTCTTCAGCTCCTCCTCCGCCTTCCTCCGCTCGGATATCTCCAGCTGCAGGAACTCGTTTGCAACGGTCAGGTCCGCCGTCCGCTCGGCGACCAGTTCCTGCAGGTGCTCCCGGTGCCTCTTCAGTTCCTCTTCCGCCTTCTTCCTTTCGTAGACCTCCAGCTGAAGCCGCTGGTTCGTGTCGGTCAGTTCGCGGGTCCGCTCCCGCACCAGATCTTCCAGCTGCCGCTGGTACATGCGCAACTCCTGTTCCGCCCGCTGCCTGTCGGTGATGTCCACCAGAATGCCGACCACATTCATCACGTCCCCGTAGAGGTCTTTGATAGGGTTCAGCACCGCGCTCCAGAAGACCCTCTTCCCGTCGGAATGGACGCTCTCGGCGTCAAAGGAGCAGCGGGTGCCGTTGAGAGCTTGCCTCATGATATCGTCCATGCCCCTGACCGGGTCCAGAGGGGTGAGGCGGTCGAGGCGCTTCCCCAGGAGGTCCGCCTCGCTGCAACGCATGAGCTCAAGTCCGGCCCTGTTTACCGCGCTGCAGGCGCCGAACCGGTCAAAGAGGATGACGCAGTTGGGCGAGCCTTCCACGAGACTCCGGTACCGCCGTTCGGAAGAAGCGATCTGCTCGGCGGATTCGCGCGTAAAGTAGATGGCAGCGAAGGAGATGACGGCAAAACCGCAAAAAACAAGGGTTGTAAAGATCGTAAATATCCGGTATGTCCTGATGAGCCCGACTGAGCTGAGAAGTACGATCGACCACCCGTCGCGGTTCACATAATTCCGGGTCGCCAGATAGCGCTCACCGTCGAGTACTGCGTATGTTCCGGAAACAGGCTCCTGCGACAGCACGGGGCTGAAACCGCCGCTGCCGAACTGCCCTGTACCCAGGATTTCCTTCCGGGCTTCGCCGCTTATCGGCCATAATGCCCTCAATACCAGATCATTCCGGCCTGACAGAAAGATCACCCCATGAGGGTCCACGAGAAAGACCGTGACGTGGCGGCGCAGACCCTCCTCGATGTCTTCAAGGCTCTTCTTGACGGTAAGCATGCCGACAATGCCCCTCTTCTTGTCCACAACGGGAGAGTTGACGTAGTAGTACCTGCCGAGGGTCTCTCCATCGACCGCGTAGAACCCGTTCACCCTCCCTGACTCGATTGTCCGGGAGTGGGCCTTCATGAAGTACGGCGTCGCGTTGCCCTCGCGCTCCCTGCCGCTGTGGTTGAACCAGAGGACCGTCTTGCCGCTGCGGTCGCTGAGCCTGCAGGACACCGCCCCGGAGTCAAACCCGTACTCGCTGTCATTGAACCGGTCGGAGGCCTTCTGCAGATCAGCCGCCGTGCGGCTGTTCAATGCCGACAGGAGCAGCGGCGATGAGGCCCTCTCGACTGCCATATGGGCGGCCTCCTGCAGTTCATCATTCAGGAAGTTCAGGAACATGGCCCCGTGGAGATTTCCTTCCTTCAGCTTCTGATCCCGGGCATGGTTGCCGGCCAACGCGGTGAGCGCCCAGCCTGCGGCGATGACGACCATGATGATAAATACAGGGGGGAAGGCCGACCTCCGGTATGAGGAGAGCGGACCAGAAGAAAGGTCGGTGGCGGATAACGGGGCCTGCGAATAATACCAGATCGAAACGGCAGCAGCCATGGCGGAAACCGCCTTCACCAGGGCGACGGGAATGCCGGCGATGTTCAAAAAGCGCTCGCTGCTCATCGTGAGGCCGGGAAGCAGCGCAGCTTTTGGTACCACTAGTCCATCAGTGAGGGTGTAGAGGCTTAAAGCGATGGCAGCGGCGATAAGATAGACCCTGGCTGGTCCGGAGGAAGCGGACGCCGACCGGTAGAGGACCCAGGCGGACCACAGTCCGCCGACGAGGCAGAGGGAGTAGCGGGCAGCCTGCTCCATCCCCTGCCAGCCTGACAGGCCTCCGGCCATGACCACGGCAACCAGGGGGGCAAAAATCCATCGTCCGGGGCCCCTGCCGCGAAGGGTGACAGTCCCGGACCTTCCGAATTCAACAAGCGGGATGAAGGAGGCGATGAACAGCACGATGGGGAAGGTCTGCATCAGGGGGCTTCCGCCGAACAGGGGAACGAGCAGGTCTGACCATTCCCTCATCCCGTGGAGGACCCCGAAGAACAGCATCCAGGCCCATGGAAGTCGCTGGTGCTTCTGCTTCATCAGGATGAGGCTGACGACAGCGAGAAGGAAAAAGGCAAGACCGTACGTAAATTCGATGTAATCCAGTTGTTCTGTAAAGAATTCGGTCATTGTAGGGCAACCCGGAGAACCGGCAGCAGGCTGCAGGTGCGTCGGCCTCTTCTCCGTATTGTATACGGAAATCATTGTTTTTTCCTACTCCTGAAGACGAAGGGGTTTGTCCTGCCGGTCCCCTTGCCGCGCCGCGGCTGCACGAACCGGCACGGTGATGGTACAATAAGCACGGGTTGCTGACCCGTTCACGGGATTGACGATGAAGAACAGGCAAATGACCATAGACTATGCCGCCCAGGTGCTGATGAAGCGGGGCCTTATCTCCCGCGAGAATTACCGCGCAGTCATATCAAAGGGGAACGTGCACCGCGCCCGGCTGCAGAAGCTCCAGGATGCCTCGTACCAGAAGAGGCCCCAGCAGCCCCATTATCCGGTGTCTCCGGCAGAGGTCATCGCGTCCTTTGCCTTCGAGGTCCAGGGGAAGAAGGGGTCCCTGGTGACCGAAGACCTGGTCACCGAGGTCCTGGCATCCGATGCGGGGCTTGAATACAGGAAGATCGATCCGCTGAAGCTCGACCTGGAGGTGGTCACCTCACATATCCCCCGGCCTTTTGCACAGCGGCATCTGGTGATCCCGGTCGAGCAGAAGGACGGCGTCGTGACGCTCGCGGTTGCCGACCCCTTCAACCTCGATGCTATCGAAAGCCTCAAGTCAGCCCGCAGGATACAGGCCAGGCTGGTGCTTTCATCGAAGAGCGACATTCTCAAGACGATACGGGAGTTCTTCGGTTTCCGCGCCTCGATAACCGCCGCTGAGGCGGAGATGACGCCGGGCGTCGACCTCGGAAACCTGGAGCAGTTCGTCAGACTGAAGGGGCAGGGGGAGATTGAGGCGACCGACCAGCATATCGTCAACGCGGTCGAATATCTCCTGCAGTACGCATTTGACCAGCGGGCGAGCGACATCCACATCGAGCCGAAGAAGGACAAGTCTTTTGTACGCGTGAGGATAGACGGGCTTCTCCATTATATCCATACCGTCCCGAGGCCGATCCACGCTCCGATCGTTTCAAGGATCAAGATGCTCTCCCGCATGGACATCGCCGAGAAGCGGAGGCCGCAGGACGGCAGGATCAAGACGAACTACCGGGGCAAGGACATAGAACTCAGGGTCTCGACGCTCCCCGTCGCATTCGGCGAGAAGGTGGTCATCAGGATATTCGACCCGGAGGTGCTTCTCCAGGACCTGGACAACCTCGGCTTTTATCCCCGTGATTTCCAGATCTATAACTCGTTTATCCGGAGGCCCAACGGCATCATCCTCGTGACCGGCCCCACGGGAAGCGGCAAGACGACGACCCTCTATTCGACCCTGAGGAGCCTCGCCTCTCCGGACGTGAACATCGTTACGATCGAGGAGCCGATCGAACTGGTCGTCGAGGAGTTCAATCAGGTGGGCGTGCAGCCGGCCCTCGGCGTCACCTTTGCCAACATCCTGAGGACGATCCTCCGGCAGGACCCGGACATCATCATGGTGGGCGAGATCCGCGACCAGGAGACAGCCGACAATGCGGTCCAGTCGGCCCTTACCGGCCATCTCGTCCTTTCCACCCTGCACACGAACGACGCGCCGTCCGCCATCGTCCGGCTCCTCGACCTGGGGGTGCCTTCCTTCCTCCTGTCCTCCACGATCGTCGGCATCGTGGCCCAGCGCCTCGTCAGGAAGATATGCCCCCACTGCAGACGGGAGCGGAGGCTGACCGAGGACGAGATCGAGAACCTCCAGCTGGTGAAGAAGCAGTATCAGGTCTCGTACGGGGAGGGGTGCCTCGAATGCAGGGGGACCGGATACCGCGGAAGGACAGGCGTCTACGAGGTGATGGACTTCACCGACCGGCTGCGGGCCGCCCTGACGGATGATATCGAACTCGGGAAGCTCTATGAGATAGCGCGGGCCGACGGTATGCTCAACCTCCGGCGCGTGGCGACGAAGAAACTGCTGGAGGGTATCACTACCTACGAAGAGGTGGTCGCGGTCACCTGACCGCGCGGCCTCTCATGGCAGCATCCGCATCAGTCTATCTCGAGGTCTTCAGGAGCCGCCGCATCGCCGTGATGGTGCTCCTGGGCTTTTCCTCCGGCCTTCCCCTTGCGCTCACGAAAGGCACTCTGCAGGCGTGGATGGCGGTCGCCGGAGTCGACCTGCGCACCATCGGGGTCTTCGGCCTTGTCGGCCTGCCCTATATCATCAAGTTTCTCTGGTCTCCCTTCATGGACCGCTTCGTCCCGCCGCTGCTCGGCAGGAGGAGGGGGTGGATCATCATCACGCAGCTCTGCCTCATGGCGGGGATCTGCCTGATGGCCTTCGGGTCCCCGGGCGAGGCGCCGTGGTTCATGGCGGCTCTGGCACTTCTCGTGGCATTCACGTCAGCCTCGCAGGACATCGTCGTCGACGCGTACCGGACCGACATCCTGCGGGAACCCGAGCGCGGCGCAGGGGTGGCGGTCTTTGTTACCGGCTACCGCGTTGCGATGCTCGTTTCAGGCGCCCTGGCGCTCATCCTTTCGGACCGGATCGGCTGGCGGAACACCTACCTCGTGATGGCGGGGCTCATGGCGGTCGGCACGGGAGCTGCCCTGTTCGGGCCTGAGCCGGAAAAGACGGTGATGCCGCCGCGCAGCCTCCAGGAAGCGGTGTGGGGACCATTGCGGGACTTCTTTTCGCGAGGCGCGGCCGGGATGATACTCATTCTGATCGTCCTGTACAAGCTGGCGGATGCCTATGCAGGGGCGATGACGACCCCCTTTCTGATCAGGGGACTCGGCTTTACGGCGACTGACGTGGGGGCCGTCAACAAGGCGTTCGGCCTGGCGGCGCTGATCATCGGCGCCACGGTGGGCGGGACGATGATGGTGCGGCTCGGCCTGTACCGTTCGCTCATGGCGTTCGGCATCCTGCAGTCTGTCTCGATACTGACCTTCGTGGCCCTTGCCCTGGCAGGCAGGAGCTATCCGCTGATGATCATCGCCGTAGCCGCCGAGAACCTGACCGGGGGGATGGGCACCGCAGCCTTCCTCTCCCTCCTGATGGTGCTCTGCAACCAGAAATACAGCGCAACGCAGTACGCACTCCTGTCCTCTTTTGCCGCGCTCGGCCAGATATTCATCGCGCCCACCTCAGGGTATGTCGCTGCATCGGCGGGGTGGCCGGTCTTCTTTCTCATCTCGACTCTCTTCGGGATCCCGGGCCTGCTTCTCCTGTGGCGGCTGCGGCCCGTCATCGACGGGCTGGGGGAGAAGGAATTACCGCGGTCGTAAGACGGTGATGCCCGGCTTTCCACGGAGATAGGCAGCAAGGTCTTCGTCAACCACCCGCCGGTGCCTGTCCCGCGAAGAGGCATGCCGCAGGAAGACCCTCTCCTGCTCCCTGATCACGATGCCGGCGTGGGAGACATCGAGCCCTGCCTCTGCCGTATATATCCCTGCATAATCCCCTGTCAAGAGCCGGGAGATGACGGGTTCTTTCAGGCGTGCTGTCGGGAGGTACTGCACGGTCCGTTCCCGGGGTTCGATTCCGGGGAGAAAGAAGGTGCCGTCGGCCTTCCGGTTGAGGGTCTTTTGCACCGAGAGAACCGCCTCCCCGCCGACGTCTTGGGTAACGTTCCTTACGAACTTCCCGTCTGTGTCAGGCCAGTCGGTAAAGAAATGGTTCCTGCTCAGGAAATCGGGTGTTCCCGACCGATAGCGTACCTGCAGGAGATTGTCCTGGAACCCCTGAAACGATGAGGAGCGCCTCATCGCCTCGACATATTCGAGAAACGTGAGGCAGTCCATCTCCTTCAGATTAATGACAAAGACCTCGGGAGTATTCAGGTCGCCGATGAGGGTCGATTCCCGGTAGGGAGTGCCGAGGAACCTGCGGGAGATGAACGCGACCCTTTCGCCTGCTTCGGAGATGCAAGACGCCTCCCGGATCAGCTGATCCAGGACATCCTCCGGCAGGCCGCCGGGCACGAACCACATGCCGAGCCGCGAACACATACTATTAAACGGTACCAGATGCCTGCGGAAATTGGCAATCAGAGCGATCCGTCCCGGTCCGCGGGCCGTGTCGTGTGCGTTTCCCGCGCTGTGAAATACCCTTGTCTTTTGGTAGCGGGCCATGCTACTTTTGTTCATGCACGTCATGAGGAGACTTCAGCTGCATTCCCCCCGCGGAAAGTGGTGAAATACAGGACCGATAGAGCGGCAGGTATCGTTCTTTCGGCGGTGCTTGCGCTTGGTGTGGTCCTCGCCGGATGCAGCCGTCCGGCAACTCCTTCTGCCACGGCGAAGGGGCCTCACCCGGTCCGTCTCGTCGCGGCAGAGCAGGGCAGGCTTCCGCGCACCGTGACCGCCACCGGCACGCTTGCGGCCGACGAGGAGATGCTCGCCAGCTTCAAGGTGCCCGGTAGGATCAGCGAGATGGCGGTGGATCTCGGCAGCCACGTGGGCAAAGGCCAGGTCCTGGCCCGGCTCGACCCGACAGATTTCCGCCTGAGGGTGGAGCAGGCTTCCGCCGCTCTCCGCCAGACGAGGGCCCGCCTGGGGCTTTCGCCCGAGGGCACTGATGATCGTGTCGACCCTGAACAGACGGCGCCGGTGCGGGAGGCGAGGGCGGTGCTCGATGAGGCCCGCATCAACCGCGACCGCATGGCGAAGCTCCTTGCGAAAGACTATATCTCGAAGGTCGATTTCGACGCCGCCGTATCCCGTCAGCTGGTTGCCGAAGGCCGTTATCAGGCGAGCCTCGAAGAGGTCCGCGACCGCCAGGCGCTTCTTGCGCAGAGAAAGAGCGAGCTTGAGCTTGCACGGCAGCAGCTTTCCGATACGGTCCTGTATGCCCCGATGGAGGGCGCGGTGCGTGAGAAGAAGGTCTCGGTGGGAGAGTTCCTGGCTACCGGAGCTCCGGTCGCCGGCCTCGTACGGTCTCATCCCCTGCGGCTTAGGGTGGCGGTGCCGGAACGGGAGGCCCCGGATGTTCGCGTCGGCCAGCCGGTGCGGGTGCGGGTTGAAGGCAGTGATGCCGATCATCCGGGCCGCGTCGTCCGCCTGAGCCCTGTCATTGAGAAACAGAACCGGACGCTCGCGGTCGAGGCCGAGGTGGACAACAGGCAGGGCAAGCTCAAGGCCGGGTCGTTTGCGCGGGCGGAGATCATGATCGATGCGTCCCAGCAGGCGGTCCTGGCGCCTGCCGCGGCGATCGTCACCTTCGCCGGCATCGAAAAGGTGCTGGCAGTAAAAGACGGGCGCGTTACCGAGCGCAGGGTCCGGTGCGGACGGCGCTCCGCCGACCGCGTTGAAATTCTCGAGGGGCTTGCATCCGGAGAAATGATCATCGCGGAGCCCGGGAACCTCAGCGCCGGACAGGCCGTCTCCGTGGCGAAATAGAAGCCGTGCAGAAGCTCGCCGAAATCTGTATCCGCAGGCCGGTCTTTGCAGCGATGCTCATCCTGGCGCTTTGCGTCGTCGGCGCGGCCGGCTACATCCGCCTCGGCGTCGACCGCTTCCCCTCTGTTGACCTGCCGACCGTCAGCATACGCACGCAGTGGCCGGGCGCCTCCACCGAGGAGATGGAGACGGAGATATCCAAACGTATCGAGGAGGCGGTCAACACGGTTGAAGGGATCGATGAGCTTCGTTCGATCTCCGGACCGGGGACCTCCGTTGTGATCGTAACCTTCAACCTCGGCAGGAACATCGACACGGCGGCGCAGGACGTGCGGGACCGCGTCGCCGCCGTCATAAAGAACCTCCCTGACGATGCGACCCAGCCTCTCATCGCCAAGTCCGATAACGACGCCCAGCCGGTGCTGACCGTGGCGCTTTCAGGCGACCGGTCACTGCGGGAACTGACCGAACTGGCGGACAAGATCGTGAAGGTCCGGCTGGAGAGGTCTTCCGGGGTGGGCGAGGTGCAGATCGTCGGCGGCCTGGGCCGCGCCATGAACCTCTGGGTCGAGGCGGACCGGCTGGAGGCCTATCAGCTGCCGATCACGACCGTGCGTGATGCGATTGCACAGCAGAACGCGGACGCCTCCGGAGGGAACGTCACCCGCGGGCCCCGCGAAGAGACGCTGAGGACGATCGGCAAGCTGCCCGACGCCTCCGCCTTCAACAACCTGGTGATTGCCACCATCAACGGGGCCTCGATCCGCCTTCGCGACATCGGCTGGGCCGAGGACGGGGCAAAGGAGCAGCGGTCGACCGCCCGCCTCAACAGTGTTCCCACGGTGATCCTCGAGGTCCGGCGCCAGTCTGGGTCCAACACCGTGGCGGTCATCGAGGACGCGAAGAAGAACATCGCCGCCGCCATGGCCGAACTGCCTCACGGGGTTGACCTCACCGTTATCCAGGACCAGTCCCGTTATATCTACGCCGCCCTCCACGAGATCAACCTGCACCTGGTCATCGGCAGCATCCTGGCGTCGCTCGTCGTCCTTGCCTTCATGCGCAACTGGCGCACGACGGCAATCGCGGCCGTGGCGATTCCCGCCTCGGTGATCGCCACCTTCGGCATGATGAAGGCCCTGGACTTTACGCTCAACAGCGTGACCATGCTCGCCCTGGTGCTGATGGTGGGCGTGGTGATCGATGACGCCATCGTGGTTCTCGAAAACATCTTCAGATTCGTGGAAGAAAAGGGAATGAAGCCCTTCGAGGCGGCGCGCGCCGCTACCGCCGATATCGGCCTTGCCGTCATGGCTACCACGCTCTCCCTCGTGGTCATCTTCATCCCGGTGTCGTTCATGTCGAGCATCTCGGGCCGTTTCCTCTACCAGTTCGGCATCACGGCGGCGGTTGCGGTGATGGTGAGTCTGCTCGTCTCCTTTACCCTCACGCCGATGATGTCCGCCCGGCTGCTGCATGGGGGGGGAACCGGCGCGGAGACGCCGCAATCCCGCGGAGGCTTTTACCACAGGATCGACTCTGCGTACAGCAGGGTCCTCTCCTTTGCGATGCGCCACCGGCTTCCGGTGGTCGTGGTGTCCCTTGCCATCATCCTGCTGACGGTGCCTTTGTATAAGCTCCTCCGGCAGGACTACCTGCCCGGCAATGTGGATGAGGGCGAATTCACGATCAACGTCTCTGCGCCCCAGGGCACGAGCCTTGCCAGCATGGACGAGATCATGAGCGTCATCGACAGGGAAGTCAGGGCGGTGCCCGGGGTGCAGCTGGTGCTCAGCACCGCGGGGGGCGGGTTCATCGGCGGGGTGAGCGAAGGACGTGCTTACGTGCAGCTCGCCCCTCACCGTGACCGCGTATTTTCCCTGGGGCTGCTGGCGCGTTATATCATGGCCGGCAAACCGCTCGACGCCTTCCGCAAGACCGCATCCCAGAGACAGGTGATGCAGGAGGTGCGTAAGAGGCTGAAGAAATTTCGGGACCTGCGCGTATCGGTTCGCAACCTCGCCGGGTTCAATATCGGCGGCAGCAGCGCTGATATCGACTTCGTGCTCCGGGGGCCGGATCTGGCGACGCTTTCTTCCGCAGCAGAGGACCTGCGTTCCCGGGCAGACTCCCTGGGCATCATGGATGCCGACACGACACTCAAGCTCGATAAGCCTGAATTACGCGTGAGGCTCGACAGGGCCAGGGCCGACGACCTGGGCGTTGATCCGCGCCACATCGGCTCTGCTGTCGGCATCCTGGTCGGCGGTGATCAGGAGGTGTCGCGGTTCCGGGATACGGTCATTAATGAGGATTACGACGTCCAGCTGCGGCTCCGGGAAGAGGACCGCTCCGACCCTGCCGCCATCGGGCGCCTGATCGTCCCCCGCGCCGACGGGGGTCTCGTGCGCCTCGACAACATCGCACGGATCGAGAGGGTAAAGACCGCCTCGCGCATCGACCGCCTCAACCGGCAGCGGGAGGTCCGCCTGCGTGCCTCGGTGGCTCCGGGGTACGGCCTTGCCGACCGGCTTGCCGCCCTGCGCGCCTCTGTCGCCGGCATGAACCTGCCGAGTTCCTACACGACCGCCCTTTCCGGGAGGGGACGGGAACTGGAAAGGACCTTCGGCGAGTTTGTCTGGGCCTTCGGCCTGTCGGTCATATTCATGTACATGATCCTCGCCTCACAGTTCGAAAACCTGGTCCATCCCTTCACCATCCTGCTGTCGCTTCCGCTGACCGTGCCCTTTGCGCTGCTGTCGCTCTGGCTCACCGGGAATTCTCTCAACCTGTATTCAGCGCTCGGCATCCTGGTGCTCTTCGGTGTTGTCAAGAAGAATGCGATCCTCCAGATAGACCACATGAACAACCTGCGGGCAGCGGGGATGGAAAGGGCGGCTGCGATCCTTCAGGGCAACCGGGACCGTCTGCGGCCGATTCTTATGACAACGCTTACCTTAGTGGCGGGGATGATTCCGCTTGCCGTCGGCACGGGGCCGGGGGCCGAAGAGCGGCGGGTGATCGCGGTCGTGGTGATCGGAGGACAGACCCTTTCGCTGCTGCTCACCCTCATCGCCACCCCGGTCGTATATTCCCTGCTCGATGACCTTGAACTCGCCCTGGCCCAACGCCGCCTCCCGGTCTTCAGAAGGAAGCGGGCCGCAGCACTGCCGGAGGCCGATAGAGCTGCAAAGGCTGCCGCACCGGGACAGGGCAGGGGCGACGGCGAGGCATAGACAGGCCTCCCCGGGCGCTCCGGTTGAGGAGCCGGCTACCGTCCGCCGGCAGCGAGGGCATCCCTTATCTCCGTGAGCAGTTCCGTCGGGTTCAGCGGTTTCGAAAGGATCCTGACATTCTCCTCCAGTATCCCGCGCTGCGAAATGATGTCTGCGGGATACCCGCTCATGAAGATCACCCTGACGTCCGGCTGTATTCTCTTGAGTTCCTCATATGTCTGCCTGCCGTTTCTCCTGGGCATGATCACATCACACAGGACGAGTTGCACCCGTGCGCTGTTTTCACGGAACATCCTGACCGCGTCCTCCCCATCCACCGCCTCGAGCACGGTATATCCGTATTCTTCCAGGAGATGTCTGGCGACCTGCCGAGTGCCCGCGTCGTCCTCCACCAGAAGAAGGACCTCTGTTCCCCGCGGCAGGGGAGCCTGTTCCGGCGGGATCTGCTCGATTTCCGTCGTCGGCAGCAGGGGAAGCCATATCCTGAACGTTGTTCCACCGCCGGGCTCGCTGTATACATGAATGAAACCATTGTGCTTCCTGACGATGCCGTGGACGATTGCGAGTCCCAGCCCTGTTCCCTTGCCGACTTCCTTCGTCGTATAGAAGGGCTCGAAGATATGCTCCCGCGTTGCATCGTCCATCCCGGACCCGGAGTCTGATACGGAGACGACCGCATACGAGCCGCGCGTGATGTCGCCGCGGTCGGTTTCAACGGTCTCGCGCTCGGTCCCGATCTGCAGCCTTCCGCCGCCCGGCATGGCGTCCCTGGCGTTTGTCGCAAGGTTCATGAGGACCTGCTCCAGCTGTCCCCTGTCCGCCGACACGATCAGCGTCTCGCCGCAGAGGTTAAGCCTGCAGTCGATGTCCTCGCCGACCATCCGCGCCATGATCTTGTGGAACCGGAAGAGGCACTCGTTGAGGTTCAGGGGGTGCAGTTCAGCGACTTGCTTCCTGCTGAAGGCCAGCAGGCTTTTGGTGAGTTCCGATGCCCTCTCTGTTGACGCCAGGATGTGATCCACATACTGCAGCAGCGGATCGCCGTCCGTCATCTTCAGATGCAGGAGAGATCCGTACCCGACGATCGCGGAGAGGATATTGTTGAAGTCGTGGGCAACGCCTCCGGCCAGGATGCCGACCGCCTCCATCTTCTGGGCCTGCATCAGCTGGTCCTGCAGCCGGCCTTTCTCTTCTTCCGCCTGTCTGCGGCTGGTGATATCCCTTTCGATGGAAAGGAAGAAGGGGCGTCCCTGTTTCGCCTCAACGAGCCTGCTGCAGACTTCAACGGGGAAGCGCGTCCCGTCCTTCTTGGAATGCATTGTCTCGAACCGCAGCGTCTCGCCTGCCAATGCCCTGCCCGTAAGCTCCCGCATGGAGTCCTCGTCGAGTCCTTCGTCGATAGCGGTGATGGGCATGCCGAGGAGTTCATCTCGGGCGTATCCGTGGATAGCGCATGCGGCCTCGTTCGCATCGGCGATGATAAGGACTTTCCGTTCGATCGGCTCGAGGATGAGGATGTAATCCCCGGCCTGTTCGAACAGGGTCCTGTATTTCTGTTCGCTCTCGCTCATCGCCTCAGTGCGCCTCAGGATCTCCGCCTCCATCTCCTGGTGGCGGCTTTGAAACCTGTCGGCCATGGAATTGAACGATGCGGAGAGGATACCGATTTCATCGGTTCCCCCTATGCTGCAGCGGGCGGAGAGATCGCCCTTACCGATGCGCGTTGCGGTGTTGCTCAAGTCTTCGAGGGGCCGCAGCAGCTTTGCCGTTACGGTATACAGCGTGACAACGACGAGCGAAAGCCCTGCAAGCATGATGAAGACGGGCGAGAAGATGCTCCGGTAGACCGGGGCCATGATCTCGCTGCGGTCCTGCTTGACGATCATGCCGATGCCGAAATCAGGGGCCAGGCGCAGGTGCCTGACCGCGGCAAGTACCGGGATACCCCGGTAGTCCGTTGAATACATCGCCCCTGCGATGCCCCAGGCGGCATACCGCGCCTCCTCTGTCTCAAGCCGGTAGGCAAGAGGAGAGGCGCTGCCGCCCTCCGGAAGATGGTGGCGCAGGGGCGAGAGGATCAATCGCTCCATGTCGATGAGTACTACCTCTCCTGAAAGGCCGAGCGCCCGCGAAGGGCTCAGGAGCTGGTCCGCCATGTCGGTCACGGGGATCCGGAAGACAACGGCCGCGATCGCCTTGTCCGTCCGTCCTGTCTTTCCATCGCCGCTCACCAGGTGGCATATGTTAAGGTGCGGGGAGGACTGATTCCCATCGGCGCTGAAGAACATCCTCTCGGGCCCCCCCCGCAGCAGGCCTGAAAGCTGTTTCCCGTAGGGTGCCTCTTTACAGCACCGCTGCTCGTCCGTCGAGAGGACCACGTCGCCAGAGGCGGGGTCGACGATGTCGATCGCGTCGTAGATGGAGTAGACACTCCGTATCATGCCGATCTGCTCGGCAAGGTCCCGGAACTCATCAGCCATCTTACCGGGGGTCACCCCTCCCGCCCGGTATCTTCGGATAAGGGAATTGATCGTCGCGATATTCCGGGAGTTCTCCGAAAAAGCTCGCGCATCGCTCTGGCGCTCGCCAAACCACGAGGTCACCTGCCGCTTCAGGTCATCGGCAAAAAGTGACAGCCTGCCGACCGCGTCCTCCTCCCGGCTGCGGTATTCGCCCCGGTACAGGCCGAAGGGCAGCCCGAAGATATTCACCAGGATCATGGCGGAGAAGACGACAAGAATACTGACCGACAGCACAACAGTCATCCTGGTGCGGATCGTTGCAGGCACGCGGCGTTTTCTGTTGTCCGGCATGCCGGTCAAACGGTCATTCATACCGGAACGTATCCAGGTGGTATTTCACCGGATCCGCGAGTACCTTTTTCATCAGGGAGTTGTCGAGGCTCTTCAATACCTGCTGCCATGAAGCCGAGGGGGGCAGCTTTCCCTTCTTGAGCAGGAATTCGAAGGCCCGGCGCATAAAGCCGTTTTCCCTGAATTCGCCTTCAGGGATGAATGGCGCCGCTGCATGCCGGAGGATATCATGCGCGGTGATAGCCTTGATGATGTCGGGGGAGGGTGTAAAAGGCCTCCCCTGGAGTTGTTCGGCTGCCTTGATATTCCACCGGGCGGCTGTCGTGAGATTTCTGTCGCTCTTCTTCATCCAGCGGAGACCGCGGAGGTATGAGGCCATCAGGATCTCCGCCACCTCCGGCTGTTCCCGCACCAGCCGGCTGCGGAAATAGATGAAGCTCGTATTCAGAAAGCTGTTTATGGTCACCAGATTCTTGTCCTTTGCGAGCGCCAGGGACGGGATCGGTTCCCATGCCGAAAAGGCATCTATCCTTCTTGCGGCAAGGGCCTGGGGCAGGTCCTGGACCTCCATGGTTACCATCTGGACGTCGGACTCTTTCATGCCGGCGGCCTCAAGCGCGATCAGAAGGCCGTACTGGGCTGTGGTGCCCTCGGGAAACCCGATCCTTTTGCCCCGAAGGTCGGACAATTGCCGATACTGGTTCGTCGTGACGATCGATGCATCGCCCAGCTTGATAATCCCGGCTATCGTCACCTCGGATGTTGCGGCGAGGACGAGACAGGGCATGTCCCCGCCTGTTGCGAGGTCGATCTCCCCGCGCTTAAAGAAATAGTTGATGTCAGGCCCCTTGAAGAAAGGATAAAAGACGATTTCATATCCCCGCTTCTTCAGGTCCTGCCTGAGGATCGCGTCATGCTTCATCACCTCGAATATGAGGCCGGAGGGCGCGGCCAGAGGCTGCGAGCCGAAATAGATGGTCCGGGAGTTTTTCCTGAACTCATACTTCGAATAGAGGGGATGGCGGTCAAGGCCGTCCGCCGCCGCGGAGGCGGTACGGTCCGCATATGCCGTCACCCCGCAGGCGAGAACCACAAAAAGTATCCCGGCTACGGTACGAAAGCGCTCCTTCAACAGGTGCGTGCCTGGCCTTCCGCCGGCACGATCCCGGGCCGGCAGGCTCCGAAAGGAACGAAGGCCTTCAGTCATTCTCAATCCCTCCCTGTCTGCAGCGTAGTGATTACCCTGCGATAGAAGCATACCTCATTGCAGGGTGGTTGTTAAGGGGATCAGGGGTTGAAAATACCAGGCAGCATATGCTAGTGACCGGTGAGGCCGGTATCGCCGGCAGGCCCGGTGAGGCGGCTGCATGCCGGCTTTGCCCCGGCTTCTCCGGCAGGACGGATGATCCCCCCGTCTGAAGAGAAATGAAAGAGGCCGCGACCGTTCAGTTCCCTGTGGCACGCCTCGATGCAGGCCCCGCAGTTGACGCAGGAGATGTCCCGCCTGTTTCTGCGCGGTGTCACGTTCATGAAGCAGGCCCGGTCGCACCCCCTGCAGTTGGTGCACTCATCGACCCTCGATGTATCCATGCCTACCCGCAGGGAGACCGGACTTGCCCATCCGAAGAGCATCTGCATGAGTCCTGCCGCGCAGACATAACGGCACAGGGCGTGCCGGACGAGGATCGAGGTGGTGAGCATGTAGATCGAAACCCCGATAATGCCGGCCTTCACGCCGAAGGTGAGGTCTCCGGTCATCACCTGGTGCAGGATCGTCCGTGGGGCGACAAAATACCCGGTCAGTGCCATGCCGCCTGCCACCGGGATTACCGCCGCGCACAGGAGGGCGAGGACTGGGTAGACAACCCTGTTGACGGGCCCGGGTTCAGGATCGTTCGGCCTGGACCGGTACAGGCTCCTCCTGCCGATGATCTTTACCGTCAGCCAATCGGACAGCTCAAAGAGAGCGCCCTCCGGGCAGAGCCATCCGCAGAAGAGCCTCCCGGTAAGAAACCCCAAGAGCGGGAAGAGGGCCAGGGCGAAGAGCCACGGAAGGATCGCCCGGAGAAAGATCTGCAGGGCCACGTGTGAAGAGGCAGTGAGCCCCTGCTCGGCGTAGAAGGCATCCTTCAGTCCGAGGCCCCAGACCTGTCCGAACAGGATCAATTCGCGGGAAGCGGCATCATAACGGAAGATGTCGAGTACCGGCAGGAGAAAGACCAGGAGTATGAAGGCGACCTGGGTGATGCGTCTATAGACCGTCAGGCTCATGGTCCAGCCTACCCCAGGGGGGAAAACGGGACCATGACCTGCGTCATACCACCGCCCGGAGCGGCGGGTTATCATACATTTATGAGAAATCGCGGGCAACACGTGAGGATGCTGAGATACGGGGTGCAGGCCGCCTTCCTCCTGCTCACCGTCTTTATCGGATACCGGTTCTACCAGTTCGTGCTTCACTTCGAGGCGCCCGGGCATCCCTTTGTCGGGAGGCCGCCCTCCGTGGACGCATTCCTGCCGATCGCCGGGTTCATGTCCTTCAAGTATTTCCTGTTTACCGGGATCATCGAGCCGATGCATCCGGCAGCCCTCGTGATGTTCGTGGCGATAACGGGCGTCTCGCTGCTCCTGAAGAAAGGTTTCTGCGGCTGGATATGCCCCATCGGCACCATCTCCCAGTACCTTTGGATGGCAGGGGAGCGGGTTTTTGGCAGGAATTTTCGTGTTGAAAAATATACGGATATCGCCCTGCGGTCGGCCAAGTACATGCTTATGGCGCTCTTCATACTCCTGATCGGCTTTGCCATGGCCCCCAATATGATGGTCCTCTTCTTTCTTTCCGATTACTATAAGGCGGCCGACGTGAAGACGATGAAATTCTTTACGGAGATGTCCTCTGCGGCCATGTGGTTCCTGGTTGTCACCGGAGGGCTTTCCCTGATCTATAAGAATGTCTGGTGCCGCTACCTCTGCCCGTACGGAGCTCTCCTCGGTTTGTTCAGCAAGGTAAGTCCGGTGAAGATACAGAGGGACGACAGCCGCTGCAAACATTGCAGGGCATGCACCGCCCACTGCCCCTGCCTGCTGGATGTGGAGAAGTCCTCTGTGGTCAGTTCCCCCGAGTGTTTCAGCTGCCTCACCTGTGTCAGCCACTGCCCGGAGGCGGGTGCCCTTGCGGTGACGGTCAGGGCGGGAAAAGTCCGCAGGCCTTTCAGTCCGTTCCTCTATCCAGCCATCCTGATTATCGTGTTTTACCTGGTGATCGGCGCCGCCATGATCGGGGGAAAGTGGCATTCGCAGATCCCCTATGAGGAATACCAGCGGATCATACCGGTTTCGCAGCAGCTGGGGCATCCGTAGGCACTGCGCAACAGGCGGACCTGCAGCTCCCTGAAAAGGGCAACAGCGACGATTACTCCTTCTCCGTCTCCCGGTAGATATCCAGCAGGGCCTCCCGCTTCCGGCCCAGTTCCGTCGTCATCTCCATGAATCTTCGATATCGCCGGGCGGATAGGGACTGCATATGCTCAAGCAGAGGCGTGCAGAAATACCAGTTGCAGCGGTAAGGCCGCAGTGATCGGGCTATCAGGCATCCGCGCTCGCCCATGAACTGGCACGGGTCGCTGCCCGCCCTCCCTTTCTCGTACACCGGGATCGCCTCGCCGAGGGCGCATAGATAGATAATGTCGGCGACCTCATGGTAGGAATGGCGGGTGGCGCAACAGACCTTCGCGCAGGAGGGACATACGACAGCCGTGTGGGCCTGGATAAACGCGCCGGTCTGTTCGGTGAGTTCCGCCACCTCCCGGGCAAGGGCACGAAGCGGCGTGAGTTGCGCCGCGTGCAATGCAAAAAAGGACGAGATGCGGAGGTAGTCATCCGTGCGGTCGAGGTACTCTTCAACAGACAGGGGCTTCTTCATCCTGCGACCTGTCTATGGTGGCGGGCATGCTGAAAAAGCCCGTACCGGCGCACCGTGAAGTCCCTTCTCATTATCCGAAAAACTTCAGCCTGAAACGGCTGTTCAGGTACGGGTTCCGCGCCGACTCCTCGGCGATTGTCGTCTCCGGACCGTGGCCGCAGAAGACACGTGTTTCAGCCGGCAGCGCGACAAGCCGCTTCAGGGACTGCATGAGACGCTCCGTATTTCCGCCGGGAAGATCGGTCCTGCCGATTGAACCCCTGAAAAGGGTGTCTCCGGTGAAAACGACCCCCCCGCCGAAGAGGCAGATGCCGCCGGGTGTATGGCCCGGGGTGTGGATGATCGTGAATTCGAGCCCCCCGGCCCTGATCGTGTCTCCCTCCCGCACGAGCCTGTCGGCCGGGGGAAAGTCTTCGGGCTCGTATCCCCACGATACGCACAGGTCTCGTGTCATCCGGTAGGTGTCGGCTTCCTCTTCGTGCAGGACAACGTGCGCGCCGTATGCGTCTTTCAGTTCCCGCATGGCGCAGACATGGTCGTAGTGGGCATGGGTGAATACAATGTATTCCGGTTTCAGCCCCATTCCGTCGACCTGCCCGGTGATCCTCTCGGCTTCGTCCCCGGGGTCGATGATGATCGCCGACGTGCCGGTATCTCCGGAGACGATGTAGCAGTTGACATCAAGCTGTCCGACGATTACCGTATGTATCTTCATCTGTTCTCCCCCGTGCTTCCTGCTGCCTACCCATTATACTGCATCTCAGCGCGGCAGTTGAAGGAATGGTCTTCACAAAAAGACGTTAATTCGCTACAATAGGTCACGTATGATTGAGATCGGACAAATCAGCGAGAAGCCGCTCCGGTGCAGGGACTGCTCCGGCCTCCTGATCCTCAACTTCGGCTGAAGGAGCGTCAGCCTGCGCTGCAAGGATTGCGGCAAGAGATTCGGACTCGCCGATTACATCAACGAGATCGACGAAAAAACCTGGGAAAAGATTTCGGCCCGGCCCTGTAACCGGGCCTGAGTTTCATCTTCAGCATGGCAGCATGTCCGGCGGGACATCCGGGCACAGCCTGCCGTGCAGAAGCTGCGGGATACGAGATGCCCGTCGAGCCGGGGGGCTCCTGATATGCAGATGAATGAGATGATGGAGTTTATCCTCGAAAAAGTACCAGCCGGAGTCATTGTCCTGGACAAGGCGATGAAGGTATGCTTCAGCAACAGGCAGGCAAACAAATTTCTGCAGCGATACGAGCTTCCCGCCGAATTGATGAATGTCAGCAGAAGGATATTCGGCGCAGCCGGCAAGGCAGGGCTGAAGGACCTCTTTCCCGGGGAGATACACCTCGCAAAGAAATGCGTGGGCTCGCCGAGCAACTGGCTGTTCAGGGTCCATATCCTCGAGGGAACCGACACCTTCGTGGTCGTCTTCATTCTGGAGGAGGCGGTGTCAGACAAACTCGACCTGAACAAGGTACGGCAGCGGTTCGGGCTAACGCGCAGGGAAACCGACGTGGTGAGGCGCGTACTTGACGGCCTGAGGAACGCAGAAATAGCCGAGGACCTCGATATAACGCAGCAGACGGTCAAGGACCACCTCAGCAATGTCTACGGCAAGGTCGGGGTTGAAAACAGGCTCGGGCTGGCGAGCACGCTTCTGACCCTCCCGGATTCGATAACCGGGTAGCCACGACGGCATATCCGAAACCGCAGAGACCCCCTACCTGGGTAGTATTGACACCTTGGCCCTGATTCAGCAAAGTATATCATCGAAATGAGGGGATGATGCGGGATGCCCGCTGCCGGCCGGACAGATCCGGAGAGAGGGAAGATGAAGAGGATACTGATCGTTGACGACGAACCTACCATCCTGATGACCCTGTCACACCTCCTGGGCAATGCGGAAACGACGGTCATCACCTGTGAGAGGATGGAGGAGGCGGAGGCGGCGCTGCAATATTACGCTTTCGATCTCGTCATCGCCGACCTGCGGCTGACCGGTATGGATGGCGTCGAGGGTCTTGAGCTGCTCTCCTATGTCAAGAAGCTCAATGCGAAGACGGAAGTAATCATCATGACCGCCTACGGGACGCACGAGATAGAGGAAAAGGCCTACCAGGCCGGGGCATTTCACTACTATGAAAAGCCGATCGACCTGTCCGACCTGACCGTCCGCGTCAGGACTCTCGGAATCACCGTGCCCGACAGGAAGTCACCGCCCGGCAGACAGTCCTGATACCACGGCCGCCCCGGGAGACGAGGGCCCGATGAGTTGCCGCCGCATCGTCGGCGGACCGTGACCTGCATCACGTATTCACCCCGCTTTGAATAATCGGGCGAAGTATATTATTATAATTCCCACACAATCTGAACCACACAGGGGGCATCGAGATGGCCATCAGGGAGAACGTCTATCAGGTACTTGACCTCATCAGGCCGGAGCATATACTCGTCAGCGTCTTTGACAAGGCAGGGCTCGAAGGCCTCATCAGGGGCATCCTCGAGGTAAACCCCGCGGCCCGCTTCTATTCCACGGGCGGAACGGGCAAGAAGATACAGGAGATCCTCGGCAACAGGTCCGGCAACTATACCGCAGTCGAAGAGTTCACCGGAGCCCCTGAAATGGAAGGGGGCCTGGTAAAGACCCTCCATCCGAAGATACACGCCGGCCTGCTTGCGGAGCGGGGCAACCCGGCCCATGAGGAATATCTGTACAAGACCCTGGCCGGAATGGGCGGCAGCCCGGGTGTCTATTTCGACGTGTTTGTCGGCAACCTCTACCCCTTCTCGGACGTTGTCTCGAAGAAGGACACGACACCGGAAACGGCGCGGGTGAATATCGACATCGGCGGGCCTGCGATGACGATGGCGTCCGCAAAGAACTGGCACAGCATCGCCGTCCTCACCTCGCCGTCACAGTATGCGGGCTTCATCACGGCGTTGAAGGAACAGGGGGGCAGGATCGGCCTCAGGGAGCGCTTTGAGCTGGCGCGCCAGGCGATGAGGCTCATTGGAGAGTATCGCTCCGCTATCGGGGTGTATTTCAGCGGGCTCGATTTCGACAAAGACGTGAAGCCGTCCGTGCATATCAGGCAATGACAGGAATGTCCTGCAATAGAATCAGGATACACCCTCTCCCACCCCTCTCCCCAACGGAGAGGGCAAGGGTGAGGGCAAAGGAGGTGAAACCATGCGCACGTTTTCTCTATCAGCAGTACTGATGCTGTTCTTTATCGTTCCTTCTGCATGGGGGTTCAGCAATAAGGGTGAGGACTGCTCTAAATGCCACACCCTTACCAGGGACGAGGCTGCAGCCATTCTCAAGGAGATCATCCCTAACCCGAAGATCGTCGATATCAAGATCGCTCCCACCAGGGCGATGTGGGAGGTGGATGTGGAGTCCAACGGCAAGAAGGCCCCTCTGTACATCGACTTTTCGAAGAGGTATCTCTTCTCCGGGAACCTCGTTGACATCAAGGCGAAGAAGAACCTCACGGAGGAACGTTTTACCGACCTCAACAGAGTGGATGTCGGCAAGATACCCCTCAAGGACGCGCTTGTCATGGGAGACAGGAAAGCCAAACACAAGGTGATTGTGTTCGACGACCCCGACTGACCCTTCTGCGCCAAACTTCATCAGGAGATGAAGAAGATCGTAACAGAGAGGAAGGATATCGCTTTCTTCATAAAGATGAACCCGCTTCCGATGCACAAGGAGGCGTACGACAAGGCAAAAGCGATTGTCTGCGAGAAATCCATGGCCCTGCTCGAGGATGCCTTCGCCAAGAAGCAGCTTCCAAAACCCGCGTGCAAGACGACCGCGGTCGATGACAACATCAGCCTCGCCAAGAAGATCGGCGTGTCCGGAGCGCCGGCCATCATCCTGCCCGACGGCAGGCTGGTTTCCGGCTACCGGGATGCAAATGCCTTGAAGGCCCTCATCGACAGGAAATAAAAAAAGGGCCCGTGGTTTCCCACGGGCCCTTTTCATCCTATCTATTCGTCGCATGCTGCACTGTCTTGGGGCAGGTCCGCCTTGCCTACCTCGCACGGATCTACAGGTGGCGGTCCACCGTTCCTTTCATCTCGACAAACTCGCAGTCATAGCTCTGCGGCTTCCTTCCGAAGCAGGTGCCGAGGCTCTCGAACAGGGCGATCTCCTTGATGTCCACCTCGCGCCGCTTGATCGCCTCGGTGGTCGCCATGTAGATGACCTTCTCCCCCTCCACGTCCACCACCGTATGGCCGGTCTTTCCTGCCAGGAGCAGGAGGACTCCCGCAGCCCCTGCCCGGTATCCGAAGTTGACGTCAAAGGCAGAGGATGCCCCGGAGCGTACCAGGTGGCCGGGCGTCACCTCCCGCACCTCGGGGAATTCGTAGACCCCGGGGGCGTACATGCCGGTCTTCTTCATGAACGCAGGGACATCCGGGTCTGTCTTGAGCCGCTTTTCAAGCTGCTGCCGTACATATTTGCCGGCGCCGGCCAGTTTCTTGTGGCCGAAGGCATCCACCCCCGCGGACTCGTCGTAGAGGAGTTCGCCTGAGGCCATCTTGAGGCCCTCCGCCACCACGATGATGTACGTCCCCGCCTTCACGTCGCTGCGCTCGATCCGGTTGAAATAGGTGCTCTTCATATGTGCATAGACCTCATCGAAATCCACCGGTATTTCCGGGATGAGGATGCAGTCGGCCTCTGCGCCGATGCCGCCGCGGAAGGCCGTATGGCCGACGTACCTGCCGAAGACCTCGATCACCAGTATGCGGTTGTGGCTCATGCCGGTGGTCTTGAGGTCGCGCGCAAAAAGGGAGATGCGGTTGATGGCCGAGTCGCCGCCGACGCTGTAGGGCTGAAGGTCCAGGTCCATCGTCTTGGGCACGTGAACACAGGGGATCCCCTGCCCCGAGAGATCCACCACCACGCTGCCGGTATCGTCTCCGCCGCTGATTACCAGCGCGTCGATGCCGAACTTCTTCAGGCCGTCCTTGATGCGGTCATATTTCCTGTCGTCCTTGATCTTGCTGATCTTCACCCGCGAATGGCCCGCCTCGGACCCCGCCAGGGACGCCTCTATCTTGCTCACCCGCTCGGCGTTGAGAAGCACCACCTTCTCCATGTCGATGAGATTGTAGAGACCCGCATAGCCGTTGGGGATGACGACCGATTCTATCCCCTTGGAAAAGGCCTCGCGTGCAATGCCCTTGATGACAGCGTTAAGGCCTCCGCAGTCTCCTCCGCTGGTGATGACACCGATTCTCTTGATAGACGCCATACAATCCTCCTTGCGATGTTTATTCCAATAAATTGATAAGCAGACGAACAAGTATCCATAACTCCCCCTCGCCCCCTCTTAGCTTAAGAGGGGGTTGGGGGGCGTTACCAATCGCAGTGATTCACCTCATGCAGTCACCGCGCCGAACTGGTCGGCGACTTCGCTCACAGTGGCGGTTTTCCCCCATTTTTCATGAGCGCATGGATCGGCTTCAGCCCATAGGGGCTCCCCTGCTCGATCGCGGTCAGGACCGTGCCGCCTCCGGTAAAGAAATAGTACTGGGCATTGTCGAGGACCGAGAGGTAGAGGCCCGGGCAGAGGCTCTTGAACTCCTGGAGCGTGTCGCCCCCTCCGTAGAGCTTCTTGGCATGGGTATTCCGGTCGATCGTCTCATCGAGGGCCCTCGACCCGTCCGTAAAGTGGGGCGTGTAGCCCATCACCGCATTAACGAAGATGGTGTTGGAACTCAGGATGCTCTCGAGCACCTTCTCGTCGGCAAAGGAACGGTGGTCTATGTCGAGGACGTAGCCATACCGGGCGCCCTTCCTGAAATCCTTCAGGGAGAGGGTACGGTACTTTCCTTCCACCTTTTCATCCGGCAGGTCGGACTCGACGACATGCGGCATCTCGACGATCTTCTTTTCCTGCCTGTCCATCTCCACCAGTTCCCGGGCGGCCTCGACATCTGTTTCAGTCACCCCTTCGATCCGTATGTCGTACTTGGCGCAGAGGAAGGTGTTGTAGATGACCCCACCGAGGATAAGACGGTCCGCCTTTCGATAGATCGCATACAGCGGGCCGATCTTGGTATCGTACTTGGATCCCGCCACCACCGCGGTAAAGGGCCGGGCCGGGTTGAGCACATAATCCAGATTCACGATCTCCTCCTGCATGAGAAAGCCGGCAAAGGAGGGGAGGAGCTTCGTGATATCGTAGGTGGAGACGTGCGGTTGCCAGGACCCGAAGGCGTCGTTGATGTAGACGTCCGCCAGTCCGGCGAGCTGGAGCGCAAGCTTCCTGCTCGCATCGTCCTTTGTCTCCTCAGACCGGAACCACCGGGTATTGGGCAGGTAGATACCGCCGATGCGCCGCTCCCTGAGCGCCCTGATCGCATGGTTGATGGAGGTGTCGATGCCGCTGATCCCGGCAGCCGGATCGATATGAAATTCAGGGATATGGAACTTGATGTGGAGCTTGCGTTCGAGGTAATCGACGATCGGGCCGACTGATTCCTCTTCACGGCAGTGCACCTCGCCGGTCTTTTTGTCCCGGGGCCTTCCGATATGGGTCATGAGGATCGGCCTTCCGCCCCGCTCCACGATGTTATAGAGGGTGCCGAGTGTCCGGTCGATCCGGTAGGGATCGCGGATCTGCCCCTTCTTCACCACATTGTGGTCAAACCGGACGAGGACGACCTTGCCTTCGATCGGCGCGTTCTGGACAACAGGCAGTCTCGGATCAACAGTGCTCATGGGACCTCCGGCGATTCCTCGGTCACTCGCTGAATGTATTTGTCACAGATAAATAGTAATGGACTAAGGGAGTTATTGCAAGAGAGGATTTTCCCCGCCGGCGTTCGCACCGCGATGTGCTGCCCACGGGTTATTGCTGCGCCGGGGATTCCTTCCGGGCCTCGACGATATGCAGCGGGACGCTTCTGCGGACCTCGTTGTTGAGGAGGATCTTGAACTCATGGACCCCGAACCGGTTGAACTGCACATTATTGAGCTGGATGATATGGTTGACCTTCACCCGCTCTCCGGGAGGGGGCGGGCCGAATTGTATATGGCCGCCGATCGCAAATAGTTTGGCGCCGTCCGAATCTATGAGTTCGACCTCGATCTTGTGCTCCCGGTCCGCCTCGGCCCTGTCCGCCTCGAGGGTCATGATGAGCTGCATCTGGGGGTGGACGACGGGGATGCTCTGCGCGTTGATGCGATCGAATATGCCCATGATGTTCAGCTTGCCCTCGCGGGAGATGTTCGCGCAGTCGGCGAGTAATGCCAAAGAGACTTCCATGACGATCTCCTCCCTGCTATCCTTTCCGGTGATATTCCTGGATCGGCTTTATGGTGACCTTCTTTTTCCTGAGCGCCTCGATGGCGCTGACCACGGCACGGGCGCCGGCGACCGTCGTGGTGTAGGGCACGCCGTACTGCAGGGCAGACCTCCGGATCGAGAAGGAGTCCTTCTGGGCCTGCGCGCCGCTTACGGTGTTGATGACAAAGACGATCTCCTTGTTCTTGATAAGGTCGACGATATGCGGCCTCCCCTCGGCGACCTTATTGATCATCTCGACCGGAAGCCCCTTGCCGTCGAGAAACGCGGCGGTCCCCTTCGTGGCGATCACGGAAAAACCGGCTGCATACAGTCTTTTGACGACATCGCAGATGCCCGGCTTGTCCTCGTCCCTGATGCTGATGACGATCTTGCCGGAAAGGGGAAGCCTGTTATTCACCGAGGCCTGGGCCTTGGCAAAGGCCCTGCCGAAGTCCTCGTCAATGCCCATCACCTCGCCGGTAGACTTCATCTCGGGTCCGAGGATCGTGTCAACCCCCGGGAACTTATCGAACGGGAAGACCGCCTCCTTCACCGCGACATGGCTGATCACCCTCTCCGACGTAAACCCGAGTTCCTTCAGCGTCTTCCCTGCCATCACCTTGGCCGCGATCTTGGCGAGGGGGACGCCGGTCGCCTTGCTCACAAAGGGGATCGTGCGCGAGGCCCGCGGATTCACCTCGAGGATATAGATCTCGTCTTTCTTTACCGCAAACTGCACATTCATGAGACCGATGACGCCCAGTTCCTTTGCAAGGGCCCTGGTCTGGCGCTTGATCTCTTCCGTGATCTCTTCGCTGAGGGAGTACGGGGGAAGGGAACAGGCGGAATCGCCTGAATGTATCCCCGCCTCTTCGATATGCTCCATCACGCCTCCCACCACCACATCATCACCGTCGGATACCGCATCCACGTCCACCTCACGCGCATCGTTGAGGTACTTGTCGACGAGGATCGGGTGCTCCGGCGAGGCCTTCACCGCACGCTCCATGTAGCCGCGGATCGAGTCTTCGTCGTAGACGATCTCCATCGCCCTGCCTCCCAGGACATAGGACGGCCGTACCATCACGGGATAGCCGATCGTGCGGGCCGCGTCGACGGCCTCCTGCACTGACATGGCGGTGTCGCTCTCCGGCTGTTTGAGGTCCAGTTTGTGGAGGAGCTGTTTGAACCGTCTCCTGTCCTCCGCCCTGTCTATCGAGTCCGGAGACGTGCCGAGTATCCTGATCCCCTCCCGCTCCAGAGGCACCGCCAGCTTCAGCGGGGTCTGCCCGCCGAACTGCACGATCACGCCCACAGGCCTTTCCGTCTCGATGATATTGACAACATCCTCGATGGTGAGGGGCTCGAAGTAGAGTCGGTCGGAGGTGTCATAGTCCGTACTCACCGTCTCGGGATTGCAGTTCACCATGATCGTTTCGAAACCGAGTTCCCGCAAGGCGAATACCGCATGCACGCAGCAGTAGTCGAACTCGATCCCCTGGCCGATCCTGTTGGGGCCTGAGCCGAGGATGACGATCTTCTTGCGGCCTGTCGGCGCAGCCTCTGATTCCGGCTGTAGGGGCGGGGTTACCCCGCCCCTACCCACGGTGTAAAACGGCCTTTCGTACGTCGAATACAGATACGGCGTATAGGCGGCGAACTCCGCGGCGCAGGTGTCCACCATCTTATAGACCGGACCGATGCCCTGTTCCTTCCGCAGCCGCCTGATCTCGGATTCGTCCCTGCCAAGGAGCCGGCTGAGCCTCCGGTCGGAGAAGCCGGCATTCTTCGCCTCGCGCAACAGGTGAGGGGTGACCCCGGCCCTGCCTGCGACCTCAATCCGTTCCTCCATCCCTACGATCTCCTTCAGATGGTTGAGGAACCACGGGTCGATCTTTGTATAGTCGCCTATCTCCTCGACGGACATGCCGGCACGCATCGCCTGGGCGATATACCAGAGTCGTTCCACCCCCGGTATCTTCAGCTTCATTTTGATCTTGTCAAGAGGGGCCTCTACCGGCTCGAGTCCGTAGCTTCCGCTCTCGAGACTCCTGAGGGATTTCTGCAGGGACTCTTTGAACGTCCTGCCTATGGACATCACCTCTCCCACCGATTTCATCTGGGTGGTCAGGACCGGATCAGCCTCGGGGAACTTCTCGAAGGCGAAACGCGGGAACTTGGTCACCACATAGTCGAGCGCCGGCTCGAAGGACGCCGGTGTCTCCCGGGTGATGTCATTTCGTATCTCATCCAGGGTAAGGCCGACCGCAAGCTTTGCGGCGATCTTGGCGATGGGGAAGCCCGTTGCCTTCGAGGCCAGAGCCGATGACCGGGAGACACGGGGGTTCATCTCGATGACCGTCATCCTGCCGTCTGCGGGGTTGAGGGCGAACTGGATGTTCGACCCGCCCGTGTCGACGCCGATCTCCCTGATGATGGCGATGGAGGCGTCCCGCATGCGCTGGTATTCCCTGTCCGTGAGGGTCTGGGCAGGGGCCACGGTGATGGAATCTCCGGTATGTACGCCCATGGGATCGAAGTTCTCGATGGAGCAGACGATCACCACGTTGTCCTTCCGGTCCCGCATCACCTCCAGCTCGTACTCCTTCCAGCCGAGGACTGACTCCTCGATCAGGACCTGGTTCACCGGGCTGAGCTTGAGACCCTTGTCGAGGAGCTCCACATACTCCTCCTGGTTGTACGCGATGCCGCCGCCGGTGCCGCCGAGGGTAAAGGCCGGCCGCAGGATCGTCGGGAAGCCTATCTCCTTCACCGCCTCGATCCCCTGCCTGACGCTCGTCACCACCGCACTCTTGGGCACATCAAGGCCGATCCTGACCATCGCCTCTTTGAAGAGTTCCCGGTCTTCGGCCTTCTTGATAGCGTGGAGCTTCGCCCCGATCAGTTCGACCCCGTATTTCTCGAGGATGCCCTTTTCGGAGAGGTCCACGGCCAGGTTCAAGGCGGTCTGGCCGCCCATCGTCGGGAGGATCGCCTGGGGACGCTCTTTCTCGATAATCAGCTCCAGCACCTCGACGGTGAGCGGTTCTATATAGGTGACGTCGGCTGTCTCGGGATCCGTCATGATAGTGGCGGGGTTTGAATTCACCAGTACAACGGTATAGCCCTCATCCCTCAACGCCTTACAGGATTGCGTCCCGGAATAGTCGAACTCGCAGGCCTGGCCGATGACGATCGGCCCTGACCCGATGATCAGTATCTTCCTGATATCTTCCCGCTTAGGCACATTCACCTCGTGTAGTCATTTCGCTATTTCCTGTGTTTGAGTATCTCTTCAAATCCCTTCAGCCGCTCCGTCCAGCTCTTCAAACCCTCGCTGCATTCGTACCAGCGCACATAATCGGCGTTGCCGGCCATCTCGCCCGCAGCATGTCTTTTCAGGAAGTCTCCGGTTGTAATCCCATAGGAGCGCTCCATCTCTGCGATGATCCGCTCACATTCCCTGATCTTGTCCCTGCAGACATCCATCTCCCGCATCGTGGATATATATATTTCGTCATAGGGAACTTCCATTGCGCCTCTTCCTTTCTTTGTTCAGGGCAGTCCTGAAAAGCCCCTGATCTCGTCATATGCCGCAAGAGCGTCCTCAGCCCGGCTGCCTGCGAACAGAGTGCGCGACCCGCCTTCAGACAAAGACAGCTCCAGCACATAGAAGACCTTCTCCTCGCCGAAACCGGGTATCACCGTCCCGTGCTGCGCGGATATCTTCTCGACAAAGGCGACGCCGTCCGGATTCTCGATCCCGATCTCCTTCTTCCGGATAAGCAGCCTTTCTATCTTCCCAAAGGGAATCGTCTCCGGCCGGTCTTTCACGCCCCCGTGCAGCCCGACCGTAACCGTCCTGCCCTCGGCATCAAAGACGGCCTCGAGGTATCGCTCCCTGAAGACAAACCACCTCAGGAGGAGAAAACCGGCAACAAAGACCGTCAGAAAGACCGCGCTTAACGCCGGCATCGTGCCGTATGCCCTGGAGAGTATCACGGCGACCAGGCCGGCTACGGCAAAGGATACCAGGATGGATGCCATCTCCCTGTTGTATATCCCGCTGTGCAGGACGCTGCCTCTTTCAGCGGAGAACAGTGCTGTCCTGAATACCAGTGTCCGGTCCTGTCTGCGGATGCTGAAGCCTCTGTCTGCGGCCGGCATCAGACGGCGACACCCTCGATCAGTTCCCTGAACCTCCTGAACAGATGGGTAGAGTCATTCGGACCCGGGCCGGCCTCAGGGTGGTGCTGCACCGAAAAGACCGGCAGGTCCACGTGTCTCATTCCCTCCTCTGTCCCGTCATAGAGGTTGACATGGGTGAGCGCCACCTTGCCGCCCAGGCTGTTGACGTCGACGCAATAATTGTGGTTCTGCGACGTTATCTCCACCCTGCCCGTGGCGAGGTCCTTGACCGGATGGTTGCCGCCGTGATGCCCGAACTTCAGCTTATAGGTCCTGCCGCCCAGGGCGAGCCCGAGGATCTGGTGTCCGAGGCAGATGCCGAAGACCGGCTTCTTCCCCATCAGCTTCCTTGCCGCCTCGATCGCATAGGTGACGGTCTCGGGATCACCCGGACCGTTGCTCAGAAGAACGCCGTCAGGGTTTGTCTCGAGGACAGCCTCCGCTGGCGTCTGCGCGGGAAATACCGTTACGCCGAACCCGGCCTCCACCAGGTTTCTCAGGATGTTGAACTTGATGCCGAAGTCATAAACAGCCACCTTCAGCACCGGCTCAGCCTCTCCCCTGGCAAGGGAAGGGTGGGGGGGTGAGCACCACTTCCAGCAGCCTTCGTTCCATGCGTATGGTTGAGCAACGGTCACTTCCTTCACCAGGTCGGAAGAAGAGATGCCGGGATGGGCCCGCACCCTGGCGAGAAGGCTCAGGGGGTCCTGATCGGCGGTCGAGATGATGCCCATCTGGGCGCCGTGCGTCCTGAGATGACGGGTCAGCGCCCGGGTGTCTATATCCTGAATTCCGACGATGCCCTGCCTCTCCATATACTCCACGAGGCTGCCGGATGAACGCCAGTTGCTCGGAAAGGGACACGCCTCCCTGACGATGAACCCTTCAGCTTTAATGCCGCCCGCTGATTCGATATCCTCTTCATTGATGCCGTAATTCCCCATTTGGGTGTACGTCATCATCACGATCTGTCCCTTGTAGGAGGGGTCGGTGAGTATCTCCTGATAGCCGGTCATTGAGGTATTGAAGACCACCTCCCCCGTTGTCTCGCCCTCTGCGCCGAAACCGTACCCTTCGAATACCGTCCCATCCGCGAGGACGAGCAGCGCCTTTATTCCCATGAATACACCTTTCCCTTCCAGATGGTGGCAACAGGCACTGCCGGCAGGACCCATCCTCCGAAGGGCGTATTCCTGCCTTTTGACGCGAACTTTTCCGCATCCACCCGGTATTCCCTGCGCGGGTCTATGATGACGAGGTCAGCATCAGTGCCCGGCGCAACCGTCCCGCCGCCGGACCCCACGATCCGGGCAGGGTTCACCGCCATCTTCTCGACCAGCGTTGTCATGCTCAACATACCGTTTGCCACGAGTTTCATCGCAAGCCCTACCGCCGTCTCGAGGCCGGAAATACCCGATGGGGCGAGGTCGAATTCCCCTTCCTTTTCATCCCGGTGATGAGGGGCGTGGTCTGTTGCGATCACGTCGATGGTGCCGTCGAGCAGGCCTTCCCGGATCGCCTCGACATCCGTCTTTCGCCTGAGGGGCGGGTTCACCTTTGCATTGGCGTCGTACTCCCGCACAGCCTCCTCGGTAATGCTGAAGTAGTGCGGGCATGTCTCCGCGGTCACCGCTGCAAGCCCCCGCTTCTTCGCCGCCCTGACGGCAGCGACCGATCCGGCCGTCGAGACATGGGCGATATGCAGTCTCCCGCCGGTGAGTTCGGCAAGGCTGATGTCCCGTGACACCATGATCTCTTCCGCCTGCGCGGGTATGCCCCGCAGGCCGAGGGTCACCGAAAGGAGCCCCTCATTCATCACTCCGCCGCCCGCAAGGGCCAGATCTTCACAGTGCGATATGATCGGCAGGTCATGGACGCGTGAGTATTCGAGTGCGCGCCGCATGAGCAGGCTGTCCATGACCGGCCTCCCGTCATCGGAAAAGGCGACGCACCCCGCCTCATGCATGAGGGTGAATTCCGCCAGTTCTTCGCCCTTCTGACCCTTCGAGATGGCGCCGATCGGCAGGACGGTGCAGGTGCCCTCGTTCCTGGCCCTGCTCAGGATGAATTCCGTGACGCTGGCGTTGTCATTGACCGGCCGGGTATTGGGCATGCAACAGACCGCCGTAAAACCGCCGCGGGCAGCGGCCTCGGTCCCCGTCCTGATCGTCTCCTTGTATTCATATCCCGGCTCCCTCAGGTGGACATGGAGGTCGATAAGGCCCGGGAGCACGTACATGCCGGCCGCATCGATGACCCGATAGCCGGGAAGCCGTGCAGACCGGACGGCCGGGTTTTTCTTCTTCCGCACCTTCTGTATCCTGCCGCCCTCGATGTAGATGTCGCAGATTCCATCGATGCCCTGCCGGGGATCGACCAGATGACCGTTTTGTATGAACACCTTCATCCCCTGACCCCTCCCAGCAGATAGAGCACCGCCATCCGGACCGCAAGGCCGTTGGTCACCTGGTCCAGGATCACCGAGCGTTTACCGTCGGCAACGTCTGATGCGATCTCAACGCCCCTGTTCATCGGGCCCGGATGCATGACAACGGCGTCCTTCTTTGCACGGTCGGCGCGGTTCTTCGTCAGCCCCCAGTTTCTGAAGTATTCGACGGTAGACGGGAAGAAACCCTTGCCCTGCCTCTCCATCTGTATCCTCAGCATCATGATGATGTCGACGTCCTCAAGCCCCCGGTCCATATCAGAATATATCTCGACCCCCAGTTCCCCCAGCTCACGCGGGACAAGGGTCGGCGGACCGATGAGCCGCACCCGGGCTCCCAGCTTCTTCAGGGCATAGATGTTGGACTTGGCGACCCGGCTATGGAGAATATCGCCGACAATCGCCACGTCAAGCCCTTCGATCTTTCCCCTTTTTTCCCTGATGGTGAAAAGGTCGAGCAGCGCCTGCGTGGGGTGTTCGTTGGTGCCGTCTCCCGCGTTGACGACAGAGGCCTTCAGGCGGGGGGCAAGAAAATGGGGGACCCCGGAGCAGGCATGGCGCACGATGATAAAATCGGCGCCCAGGGCCTGTACCGTCAGGGCCGTATCCTGGAGGGTCTCACCCTTGACGATGCTGCTGGTCGAAACCGAGATATTGATGACATCGGTGCTCAGCCTCTTTGCTGCCAGCTCAAAAGAGGTGCGGGTCCGCGTGGAAGGCTCATAGAAGAGGTTCACCGTTGTCTTGCCGCGGAGGGCGGGGACCTTCTTGATGTCCCTCCCCAAAACGTCCTTGAACCCTGAGGCGGTCTCCAGGATGAGCTCGATGTCGTCCCGGTCCAGCCCCTTGATGCCGACGAGGTCTTTTGTCTTCAGGCCCATTCCAGCACCGCCTTGTCGGCGCGTCCCTCCTCGCTGAGTTCGACCGTGACGGTCTCGTTCAGGGAGGTGGGGATATTCTTGCCGACGAAATCGGCCTTGATGGGAAGTTCCCGGTGGCCGCGGTCAACGAGGACCGCAAGCTGGATGACTGCGGGCCTGCCCAGGTCCATGACGGCGTCCATGGCCGCCCGTATAGACCTTCCGGTAAAAAGGACGTCATCGACGAGCACCACCTTCTTGTTGGATATCTCGCAGGGCACCTCGGTCCGCCGTACGACCGGCTGTTCCTTGCGGACGTTTATATCATCACGGTACAGCGCGATGTCCAGGGAACCAACGGGAATGTCAAGGCCCTCTATCTCCCTGAGCTTTGCTGAAAGCCGCCGGGCGATATGCACCCCGCCCCTCTGAATGCCCACAAGGCAGAGCGACCTGACTCCCTTGTTCTTCTCGATGATTTCGTGGGCCATGCGCGTTATGGCCCGTTCGATGTCTTTCTTGTCAAGCAGTTCTTTTCGCATAGAAACCCATGACGGCGGCAGGAAGGCTGTGAAGGAACTGCGATGGACGGCGATGCAGCCACCCGTCGGGACGCAGGGGGAGAGATGCAGACTGTCTGTCCGGGCTGCAGCTCACGCTGACTCCTTTGCCTTCCTAGCCTCACCGTGCTATGTTTAAAGGCAGATTATTTAACCATAATACGTCGAAGGCTGTCAAACAATCGCCCACATGCCGCATTTCCTTTGGATTATCTAACGTTATGTAATAATTGACACTATTTGGAAGGGTACGATAATATGTTAGGTACATCCATGGCTGATAAAACCCTGATAATGAAAGAGGCTCAGAAGTATCTCGCCAAGGGCCAGGTCGACAAGGCCATTTCCGAATGGGAAAAACTCCTGAAGGAATCGCCTGACGGGAATGTCTACAACATCATCGGCGACCTGTACCTGAAAAAGGGCGACAGGAAGAACGCCGTCGATTCTTTCCACCATGCAGCCGGTTTTTTCAGGGAGGAGGGTTTCTCCCTCAAGGCCCTCGCGCTGTACAAAAAGGTGCTCAACATCAACGCTGCAGACGCGGACGCGCTCTTTGCGCTCGGCGAGTTGAGCGAGGAGAAGGGTCTGGCCACCGATGCGATCAAATACTGCCTCGCCGCGGTTGATGCCTATTCGAAGGAAGGGAAGAAGGACAAGGTGCTTAGTGTCTATCAAAAGATACTTTCCCTTTCCCCGTCGAACATGCCGCTGAGAAACAAGATCGCCGAGATGTTCCTCAAGGAAGGACTCCTGACAGATGCGGCAAAGGAATACCTCTACATGGCCGGCCTGCATGCGGAAAAGGGGGAGCTGCCGAAGGCGTTTGAGCACTACCAGAAGGTGCTGGAATTAGCTCCCGGCAACAAGGAAGGACTCCTGGGGATCAGCGATCTGTACGAGAAGTCGGGAGATGCGGCGAATGCGGCTGCCTATCTCAAACAGGCTATGAAACTGATGCCGGAGGACACTGACATCGCCTTCCGGTTTGCAGGACTCTCCTTCCGGACGGGCGATACCGCCTCTGCCCGGGCTGCCCTCGAAAAACTCTCCGGCATGGAGCCGTCCAACATGCGGGCCCGGAAGCTGCTGGGAGATATACTCCTGAGAGAAGGGGACACGCAGGCGGCCTGGGGCGCATATCTCCCGGTCATCGATGAGATGATCGCCTCTGAACGCTATGACGAGGCGGTTGAACTGCTCGACCCTTTCCGGGAGTTCGATCCCCTGGAGACGGGAAAGAGACTGGTATCGCTCTACCGGCAGACGGGTGATGACGCCCGGGTTGTTTCCGCACTCATCATGCTGGGCGGCGCATATAAGGAGCAGGGGATGCGGGATGAGGCGCTGAGCTGTTATCAGGAGGCGCTCCAGATAACCCCTGACGATGAACAGCTCAGGGGACTGGTTGATGAGTTGTCGCCCGCAACGGAGCCGGTTGCCGAGCCGGCCGCTGAGGAGCCGCATGCCGGGCGGGGGCCGGGGGCTGTCCCCGAGTCGATCGCCGTCGTGGCAGCAGGCGAGAAGACCGCTGAGGAGATATTCATCGAAGCCGATATCTTCTCCCGGTACGGCCTGGTAAACGAGGCGGTCAAGATTCTTGAGGGCCTCAAGACGCGGGACCCGCAGAATATGGAACTGCATACCAGACTGAGGTCCCTCTACGTGGAGTCGGGGGACAAGGAATCAGCGGTTACCGAATGCCTCATCCTCGCCGAACTGCACAGACGCCGCAACGATGAGGCGCGGGCAGAGGAGATGCTCAACGATGCCTTTGCCATCTCTCCCGAAGACCCGCGCCTTGCCCAACGCGCACGTGCCTCTTTTCTGGAGCCCACGTCATACCGCGGGGAAGAGGAGCCGGAGCGCGCTGCCGAGGGGCCCCAGATAGAGGAATATGAGGAGGAGATCGCGGAGGCGGATTTCTATGTCAGGCAGGGACTGGTCCAGGATGCCGCGAAGATCCTCGAAAAACTGCATGATCTTTTCCCTGACAACAAGAACATCAAGGAACGGTTGAACAGTCTCGGACAGATATCCGAGATGACCGGATCGGCTGAGATGACCGGCATGTTCTCGGAGATGGAAGGGGGGCTGGAGGAGACCCTCTCGGGGGTCGATTTCCCGGAAGAGGAGAGGGCTTCGGTCGAAAAGGAAGAAGGGGTTTCGGTCGAACAGAAGGGGGAGCCCGCTGTGCCCCCTGCAGAGTTCGAAGACCTCAGCCTTACCGATCAGGACCTGATGGACGCACAGGAGATGCCCGAGCCGGCCCTTGACAGCGATGTGCTCGAGATCTTCCAGGAATTCAAGAAGGGCCTGGAGAAGGAACTGGGGGATGAAGATTCCGAGACCCATTACAACCTCGGCATCGCCTATAAGGAAATGGGTCTCATCGACGATGCGATCAAGGAGTTTCAGACCTCCCGGTCTGACCCGAAACGGGTGGTGCAGTCCTCCACCATGCTCGGCGTCTGTTATATGGAAAAGGGGCTGTATTCCCTTGCGGTGGACGTCCTCGCTGCGCTGCTGAAGGAGCTGCCCGCCGGGGATGAGACCCACTGGGCCGTCAAGTACGACCTTGCCGATGCATACGAAAAGGCGGGCAATACCAAAGAGGCGCTCCGTCTCTTCACCGAGGTATATGGCTGGAATGCGCGGTTCAGGAGCGTTTCCGAGAGACTCGGACAGTTCAAAGGGGGTCGCCCGGGAGGACAGGAGTCACCGGCCCCGGAGCCGCCTCACGAGGAACCCAAGGGACAGCCGAAAACGAAGAAGGACCGGGTTTCCTACCTCTGATCAGTCTTCTGCGTTCTCAAATCCCACGGAATCTGCTACAATAGTCACTGACTTGTCTGCGGAGGAGACACATCCTGCATGGATTACTTGGAATATTATCAGCTCAGTGAACACCCTTTTTCGAATGTCGTGGACAGTAGGTTCTACTATAACAGTCCGCAACAGTCTGCTGCCATAACCAAGCTGAAGTATGCCATTGATACGAAGAAAGGGCTCGCCGTTGTCATCGGCAATATCGGCGCGGGCAAGACGACCCTCGCCCGCAAGCTCCTGGAAGAACTGGACGAGGAACACTATGAGGCTGCGCTCCTCGTTATCATTCACGCCTCTGTCAGCTCCGAGTGGCTCTTCAAGAAATTCGCGATACAGCTGGGTGTCAAGAACATCAGGGAAGACAAGATAGAGCTGATCAGCGAGATATACCGCCGGCTCGCCGAGATAAGCGAAGAGGGCAAGAAGGCGGTTGTGCTCATGGATGAGGTGCAGATGCTCAACTCCCGGGAGATCATGGAGGAGTTCCGGGGCCTTCTCAATATGGAGAGCCCGGAGGGCAAGCTGGTCAATTTCGTCTTCTTCGGGCTGCCGGACCTCGATCATGTCCTCAGCCTGGATGAGCCCCTCAAGCAGCGGGTGGCCGTCAGGATACGGCTTGACGCCTTCACCCAGGAAAACGCGCGTGACTACATAAAACACCGGCTGAAGGTCGCGGGATGCTCAAACGATATCTTTTCTGACAGGTCCATCCAGCTCATATGGAAATACTCCAACGGCAGCCCGAGGCTCATCAACACCATCTGCGACAACGCCCTTCTCGAGGGCTTTCTCTTCAAGAACCCCGTCATCGACGAGTCCACCATAAAGACCGTTGCCGTGGACCTGGGGCTCGAATCCTGACCTTCTTCAGGCCCTGAAGGCCATCTCCTTGACACGCAGCGTCACGGAGTATTTCATCAGTTCTATCCTGATTTTCGACTGGTACCATACCCCGTTTCTCTCTTCAGGATCACTGTAGGAGACGGTCAGTTCCTTGTCGTCGTCAAGCCAGATGCGCTGACGCTCCGGAAGGAGGGTCTTCTTGTTGAGCCAGATTTCCCGCTCAGCGTTCCTCACCACATACCGGGCGCCCTCGTCGGTAATCGTATAGTCGCCGACGTCCCACCAGAAGAGGCAATCCCTGAGTCCGCGCGTCAACAGGTCCGTCCGGCCCTTGTCCAGGTGAGGCCTGCTCTTCGTCACGCCGTCTTTTGAGCTCACCTCCATGGCGAGGAAGCCCAAAGAATAAACACGAAGGCTCATGTCCCCGTTTTTCGAGATGGTCAGGGCCGCGTCGCCCCGCATGTCGCTGTCGTTGCGCTCAAAGAGGATGGAAAACTGCGTCTCTATCTCGGAGATCCCGTTGCGCGCAGAAAGGTACTCCCTGAGATCTCTCCCTTCGAGGGACGGCGCCACGACCCGCGCCGGCGCGCACGCCGCCATCGTAACGAGTAGGCTAACCCAGAACAGCCTCAAGGCATTCATCAACATCTTTCACTCCGGTTATCGTCAATCCGTTGCACCCTCTCCATTTCTCCGCGTTTCCCGCCGGGATGACCGCGCGGGCAAAACCGATCTTCGCAGCCTCCTTGAGCCGGGCCTCTGCCTGGGCAACAGCCCTGATCTCTCCCGAGAGACCGACCTCGCCGAAGAGGAAGGTCCTGGGGTCAACCGGCACATCCCTCGCGGAGGAGGCGATTGTCGCGATGACGCCGAGGTCGACAGCAGGTTCGATAATGCGTAATCCCCCCACGACATTGATAAAGACGTCCATGCCGCCCAGGTGCAGGCCCGCCCTCTTCTCGAGCACGGCGATGAGGAGGTTTACGCGGTTGAAGTCAACGCCGATGCTTGTCCTCCTCGGCATGCCGAAGTTTGTTTGGGAGACGAGGGCCTGGATCTCGACCATGAGCGGCCTCGTCCCCTCGATGCTCGCAACGACTGATGAGCCGGATACGTTCTTCGGCCGCTCCGACAGGAAAAGTTCGGAGGGGTTGTCCACCTCGATGAGCCCTGAGTCGGACATCTCGAATATGCCGATCTCGTTTGTTGAACCGAAACGGTTCTTGATCGTACGGAGTATGCGGAAGGAATGGCCCCTGTCGCCCTCGAAATAGAGGACCGTATCAACGATATGCTCCAGCACGCGCGGCCCTGCTATCGTCCCTTCCTTGGTGACATGACCGACGATAAACACCGGTATCCCGGATCGCTTCGCAAAGAGCATGAGTTTTGCGGCGCATTCCCGCACCTGACCTACAGAGCCGGGAGCAGAGATAAGTTCCTGGGTATAGACCGTCTGTATCGAGTCGACGACCATGGCGCCGGGCGAGAGTTTGGCAGCTGCATCAAGGATTCCTTCAAGGCCGGTCTCGGACAGAAGGACAATCCCCTCCGCTTTCACCGAGAGCCTCTCCGCCCTCATCTTGATCTGCTGGGGCGATTCCTCCCCGGAGACATAGAGGAGCTTCCCTGCAGCTGCGGAAAGGCCTGAACAGGCCTGGAGAAGAAGGGTCGATTTCCCGATGCCCGGATCGCCGCCTACAAGGACCACAGACCCGGGGACGACGCCGCCGCCCAGGACGCGGTCGAGTTCGCTGATCCCTGTGCCTGTTCTCTTCCCGGAGGTCCCCTCCACCGTCTGAAGAGGCACCGGCTCGACCTTGCCGTGGGACGCGAACGAGGCAGCCTGCCTTTGGCCGGAGAAGGATTTCTCCTCAACAAGAGTGTTCCAGCCGCCGCAGTCAGGGCATTTACCGAGCCACTTGGGGCTCGAAAAACCGCACGACTGGCACTGGAAGAAGGTCTTTACCTTTGCCAAAAGACGCTGCCTGCATGCCCGGGATTCACAGGATCATTATAGTCTGTTTGGGCCATGGAAGGGAAATGAGAGAAGAGCCGACTTTCAGGGGTTAAACAGCCGCATGCCTTTGCCGGGAGCCACGGTGCGCGCGAAATACGTCCCCATGTGCCTTTTGGCTCGACGGGCGGCTTCACGAGGGCTGTGCCCGCGGGCGAGCATCGCGGCCAGGGCAGAGGAAAAGGTGCATCCCGTCCCGTGAAATTCTCCCGGGTATCTCTTCCCCCGGAGACTGATATATCCCCCGTCATAGAGCACGTCGGCCGGTTCGCCTTCCAGGTGGCCGCCTGTGATGATTACGCAGGCCGGGCCGAACTCTTTGATCTTTACGGCTGCGGAGGCCATATCCTTCATGTCCCGTATCCGCATACCGGCCAGGATTTCCGCCTCACGGAGATTCGGCGTTACAACCGTGCAAAGCGGAAGGAGGATATCTCGAATCGCGGCAGGCAGACCGGCCTCTGCAAGCCTCTTTCCCCGCGACGGCCGGATAACCGGGTCGAGAACAATGTTGTGGAGAGAATGCTTTCGTATGATACGTTCGACCACCCGCACGTTCAGGACGCTGTACAGCATCCCTATCTTTACCGCGTCCGGCGTGATGTCGGAAAGCAGGACGTCCAGCTGCTTTCTGAGGAAACGCGACTCCACCGGCATGGCAGCTTCGACACCACGCGTGTTTTGAGCGGTCAGGGCTGCGGCAGCGGAGAGGCTGTAGATACCGAGCGCACGAAAGACCTTCAGGTCTTCCTGAAGGCCGGCTCCCCCGGTCGGATCAAAGCCGGCGATGCTGAGGGCAATTTTCATGAAAGGATTATACCTTTGCGTTCCCCTGTTGACAAGCTTCGCGTTGCTTTCCTTTCCGTTATAGGGATGGGTTTTCTCAAATCAGGATGTTTTGTGGATGAACATCACGGATAATAACTGCATTTCCAAAGGTGGCACAATCCATGCAATATAAATTATTCCGTCTAGGGAGAAAGTCGGGAAAACCCCACTTTCTTGTTGACAGAAAAGGAATAAAGGTATAATATTTCTTCAACTTAAATTGTGCGATTGCGCAGTTGATTTGCTTAATTTTTTCAATGAAAGGAGGTGTTCGAGACTATGAAGAGAATTCTGGCTATTGTTCTTTCGTTGGTATTTGTTCTTTCAATCGCTCTTACCGTCGGTTGCCAGCAGAAGCCTGCTGAGGCCCCGAAGCCTGCAGAGGCTCCGAAGCCCACTGAGGCTCCGGCCCCGGCCCCGGCTCCTGAGAAGCCTGCAGAGGCTCCGAAGCCCGCTGAAGCCCCGAAGAAATAATAAGGCTTCACTGATGTGCAAAAGAGAGGACCCTTCCGGGTCCTCTCTTTTTTTGTTCCAATGAGGTGCATCTTATGCCTTTGCTGTCCGATCAGTCTCTCCCCTCCCTCGAGCTGCCGCCAGAAATCATGTTCTCAACCCAGGGCGCGAGGCTAACAGTGATGACTACCTTATCGCCTCTCAGTGTATACCCCGTAGAGAGAACATCATCGGCTCCGTACACGAAGGTGTAATACAGTGGCCTGACTTCATACCCGAGTATCTCGCCCTGCGGTCCCATGATCTTGTACAATTGGACATTCCTGAAGGCTGTGCTGCAACTAACAAACCTTTCTGCCTCTGAAAGGGCATCCGCTGCCCTTACCCCTTTTTTTACCCGATATTTGAAATCAGGAGCAAAGGGGTCGAAGATATAGCCATCACCCTCCTTATCAAGGAAGGCGACTGTCTCGAAGTCGTTATTGAAGCCACAGCCAAAGAATATGACGCTGTAAGTCCCCGCTACCTCTGAGTCCCGCGCTCCCGGCGTATTCAGGCGTACCCCTGACATGCAGGAGGCGGATAGAGACGCTGCCAGCAGGACGGCAGCCATACACAGAATCTTCAGGTTCTTATTCATGGCAACCTCCTTTTTCTTAGTCTAGCACCTCCCCGGGATTCTTCAAGAAAGGGGATGTACCCAACGGGAGGACCAGCCTCCGGCACGGCGCTGAAGGGAGTGGAAGCGTCTGCTGGACGACCCTCAGAGGCTGATCTTGAAGAGCTTCTCCTCATCCCCGAAGAGGAATCGTTTCCTGAGCACCTTTGCCACAACCTCTTCCCCTCTTTTTTTGTCCAGGAGGATGATCTTCATGTCCTCCACCGATTCGACCGGCGAGCCGTCCAGGAACAGGATCAGATCGTCTTCCTTCAGTCCTGCCTTTTCGGCGACGCTGTTGGGAGCAAAGCCTGATATCACCACCTTCTTGTCAATCTCTTTAAGCATGACCCCCAGGACAGGGGATTTGTCATAGGGGACGGGCTCGGGGAAAAGGACGAAGTCAGCGATGGAACTTTCCACGTCATCGGTATTGAGAATGAGGGAGTATCCTTTTTCATTAAGGCGGTGGGCACGTCTCGGTATGCCGGAGCCGAAGGCGAGGTGACCGACACCTGCGAGAACCACTACCTGGTAATCGGGATGCTCCCGGACAAAACGGTCGAGGTTGTGTGCCATGGACTCATCCCAGAGGACCTGCGCCTCGTAGAAGAAGTCGAAGTTCCGCTCTCCCTTTTCCTGGTGGCCTTCGAAGAACTGGCGGAGCCTGTCGCGGTAGACGCTGTCCGTGAGGTCCATGTCAGGAGGGATTTCGGCGAGTTCCTCCTCGGTGAGGGCGTTGAGCCCCTCTTTCGAGACCTTTGATACGATCTCTTTTCTCATATTAAGGGCGATGACCGGGATCCGGTACTCACGGGCAAAGAGAAGGATCTCGCGGTAGAGTCTGTAATCGAACCCCCACCGCTTGAAGTATTCTGATTTCTTCAGGAATTCACGCTCTCCGATCACGCCGTTTATGAAGTCATCGATAGCGCTCTGAAAGGGCCGCTGGAACATCTCCATGCCGATAGCCACTTTCTTTCCCGCCTTGCGCAGCGCCCTGATCACCTCCAGCTGCACGCGATGGTGGGCGAAGCGGTCATGTACCTCACCCACATAGACGATTTCCTTGTCCGCTGCCTCCCGGATCACTTCAGCCAGGTCGACCATACGGGGGATTCTGACTCCCGTAACCTCGGGAGACAGAATCGTCCTGATGCCTTTCTGGCTCTCGGCGACGGACTTCAGCGTATTCCTCCCCCCTTCAAACGACAGGACACTGTACTTTCCATAGTGGGTGATGCGCTGAAGAAATGAGGCCAGATTCTCAGGCGAGCGGACGCTGATGAGGGCGACCACGCCTTTACCTCCAAAAGGGTTCTCTCGTATTGAAATTGAGAAATCTCCTGTGGCCGGACCGGCCTTTGCGAAGAACCTCAGTTGTAATGCCGTCCCTTCGATCATGACGAGAGAGGAATCCCTCATGTCCTCAAAGGTGACATCTTTCTCCTTCTTCTCCGCATATCCTTCTCCCCGGAGATAGGCGGATATGCCGGCATAGTCGCCTTCCTTCCCTGAAGGGACTACAAAAGTCTTTTTCGGGTCCCCCAGGAGCCTTGAGACCACCGGGGGAAATTCCTGATTGACCAGCTGTCTGAGCATGTCGTACTGATCGTCGATAATCAGCTCTACCGGCAGGCCTTCCGTCTCGATCGACAGGGTTGTCTGCTCCTTTTCTATCTCAAAGGTCTTTCTCACCTCACCGTCTCTGAGTCTCAGGAGGACAGGGACCTGCATCCTGCATTGTTTGTCTTGCTGAACGATATCAAAGGAGACCGTTGCCTTCGCCCCCCGGTACTGCACCGAAGCGTTTTTCAGTACAATCCCGGGCACCCCCTTTCCTTCGATCCACTGCCTGAAGAACCACCCCAGGTCCTTGCCGGTTACCTTGTTGAAGACCGTTCTGATATCATCCCACGATGCCGGCGTGAATCGGTACTGCCCGACAAAGGTCTTGAGTGATGCATAGAACAGGTCATCACCCACGAGACGCCTGAGCAGGTGAAATACCATTGCAGTCTTGCCGTAGCCGATCGCCTTGGATGCCCAGTCGGTCCTGCCCGCAAAGGCGGTGAGGGGAAAATCGTTATCAGCCTTCACGTAGCTCTCAAGGGAGATAAGGGCCTGCTTCCGGTAATCCGGGCCCCTGTCCTTCTCCTCCTCATACCGGTGGTCGGCAAGATACGTGGTGATCCCCTCGGCCCAATTCCCTCCCTGAGAACTTATATAAACAAGATTGCCGAACCACTGGTGAAGGACCTCGTGACCGAGGGACGTTTCGACGATGAAGGGCAGCCGCACAACCTCCCTCCCCAGGAGGGTGAAGGTGGGCAGTGAATAACCGGTGGGCAGGATATTCTCCACAACGGAAAATCTCTTGAAGGGGTAGGCGCCGAGAAGGCCTTCATACAGGGAGAGATATCTTTTCGTGTGTTCACGGTACCCCGCGGCAAGACCCGCGTCCTCGGGGAGAAAGTAGGTGTAGATTTGTATATTGCCGGAGACTTCTTTCTCGACTTTATACGGTGCAGCTACAAGGGTAATGCCACTGACAGGATGGGCAAAGGAGAAAGAAAACTCCCTGCCTTCACCCGGGAGGTCCCTTGCAGTTATTTCATCCGCCTCGGAGACAGCCTCAAATCCCGCCGGGACGGCTGCGGTAAGCCGGTATCGTGACTGCCCCTGCACCGCGGGGTACCATCCGTCAGAAAGATAGATGCCTTTTTCGCCGACAAGATTACCCTGTACGACGCCGGGGTTCTTCTCCCGATCAGCCTCAGGGGTGGAGGTGAAAGCGGCCTCGTATTCGATGCGCAGGATGTCGGCCGCAGCGCCGGTCTGCACGGACAACACTCTCGCGTTCTTATCCGGGGCAAGCGCCATATTGTTAATAGATGCCTTCCGTATGGTCAGCCCTGAAAAGTCTATCGCCCAGGTTCTGCCGGGGGGGAGCGTGATCTCTGAGACGCCCTTGACAAGGTGGCGGGCTGTGTCGAAGCGAACCTTCAGGGTGTTCGAAGGGATGCCGCTTTGAGGTGCTTCTTTCCCGGCCACGGACTCCCCGGCCAGGAGTGACAAAAGGGGGATGACAAAAAGGATGATGAACATGTTCTTCACGTTATATTCTCCTTGATGGACCACATTGATCGGGCAGATTCTTTCTCTGTGATCAGTCTATCACAAAAGTCAGGAGAGGTTACCGTGCAGCGCCATGGCGACAGGCTGATGCAGATATTTTTCCGTGTCACATCCTGCTGTCAAAAAGAACTGTTGTCAAAAAGAACTTGACAACTCCCCGGAAAAGGCGTTTAATGGAGGCAAGGAATGAGTCATCGCAAGTGGTGGTCTTGCTCCTCTTGGCACTGGTTGAAGATTGTGAAGTCCGGGGAAGCGGCAGGACTGAAGAGTCCAGAGGCTGTGAAACCGAAGTGAGCGATTTACCGGGAATCAAGGGGCAGCAAGCACCACTTTTTTATTTCCGTTTCGCACGCCGTAGCCGGACTGAATGGGCCTGTTGTTACCCCTCTTGCCTCCTCTTCCACTGCACGGATGGTACCTAATGAAATTATATTGACCATGCAACTCATCCTCGACGAAACGCAGCGGCTGTATGATCCCCCTGGGGCTCTCGATGGTATAATGGGGTGGAGAAATACTCCGGAGGACCAGTAGACGATGAAAGATGCAGTCGCCTCATCCGCCGCAGCCCGGGCGCTCCGTTCATTTCTTGAAGGTGAACGGGGCAGGACGGTTTTTCTCGAGCACGAGGCAAAGGGGCTGCTGAGGGATGCGGGCCTGTCCGTACCGCGCGGCATTGTCCTGCTCAGGGATGATGGGCCGGATTCCCTGTTGTCGAAGACCAGGGATTTGTCATATCCCCTTGTCGCCAAGGTCTCTTCATCCCGGATCGCATCCAAGACCGACGTTTATGGTGTGGTGACCGGCATCCGCGACATGAAGGAATTGGGGGATGCTGTCGGCCGCCTGGCAGGGATCGATGGGGCGGAAGGGGTCCTTGTGGAGGAGATGGCTCCCCCGGGCATTGAGGTGATTGTCGGCGGTATCATTGACCCTCAGTTCGGGCCTGTCGTGATGTTCGGCCTGGGCGGGGTTTTTGTTGAGCTGTTCCGGGACGTGGCCTTTGGCCTCGCGCCGCTTTCGGGGCAGGATGCCATGGGCCTCATCGAAAGAGTAAGAGGAGCACGGCTCCTGAAGGGATACCGGGGGAAACCGCCTGCAGATCTGTCGTCCCTCTCTCATGTCATCCAGACGGTTTCCGATTTGATGGCAACAGGACTGCTTCAGGAGATTGATCTTAACCCTGTTGCGCTCTATCAGGACGGAGCGAGCATCCTTGATGCGAAGATGAAGGCGCTGGACTCCTGACCTGTCTTCGTCATCCGAGGCCGTCTTTCGCCGTGTTTCAGCCGATTCTGTAGTCGGCCTGTTCGCCGCAGGGGCGCGGCAGCAGGGCCTATTTTTCCTCCCACCAGGCAGGAAGGCTTCCGTATGTCTTTAGAACAGTTGACTTGAGATTATCTCTTTCAACGCGCAACGCCCACTCTTCATCGACCCTCCCCAGGCCCCTCGCATTGCTGATCTTTATGTTGTAGGCGTTCAGCTGTGCCCTGAACCTCAGCTCCTTCGCGAACGCATCTTCTGTTTCCGGCTTCTCAGCCGCTTCTTTCACCGTCTCGTTGCTTCCTTCCTGGCTGGCGGGAGCATGCGTATCTGCCGCACGAACCAGGGGAGCAACTATGAGCAGTACGAGACAAAACACGACAGCAACAATATTTTTCACGACATTATTCCTCCTGATAGCATATTTCTATATCTGGTTGTCTTTAATGAAGCCACACACAATATGTAGTTGTGATCCCTTCCCGTCTCTTTTTCCCCTTGACATAATATTTCATCTACTTTATATTGAAGTGGTAAAAAGTGGAATAAAGTGGAGGTAAAGCAGTGCCAGCTTTCTCCGGAAAATATTATTACACCCTGGACCCAAAGGGCAGAATCATCATACCGGCTCCTTTCAGGGAAATCATTTCATCAAATTACAACGCCAAGCTCTTCATTGTCAATGCGTTATTTGATAAATGCCTTCACATCTTTCCCCAGGAAGAATGGAACCGGTTCGAAGAAAAGGTGCGGCAGCTGCCGGGCATGCTGGAGGAGGTGCGATTCCTGAAGAGGAGAGTGATCGCCTCGGCCCAGGAGGTTGAACTGGACAAGCAGGGCAGAATACTCATCCCGGCGACTCACCGCGAGGATGCAGGGCTCGACTCAGACATCGTGATCGTGGGGCAGATTGACAAGATCGAGCTTTGGGACCGGAAGGAATGGGACAGCGTCGTCGACCCGGCACGTGTCGACCGGAAGGCTGTTGAAGAGAAGCTCGCAGCATACGGGCTCTGACCCGTGATACAGCATCTCCCGGTACTCGTCAGGGAGGTGATTGAGCTGCTCTCGCCAAAAGAGGGCGGCATATATATAGACGCAACCGTAGGACTTGGGGGACATTCTGAGGAGATATTGAAGGTGATCGGCCAGGATGGAAAAGTCATCGGCATCGACAGGGACCGCGAGGCTCTCCGCAGGACAGCAGAAAGGCTGCAAGACAGCAGGCTTATTCTGAAGCAGGCGAAGTTTTCCGGCCTGGAGACCTTGCTCGACTCCCTCGGGGTCGCCTCCGCAGACGGCATCCTCTTTGACCTCGGCGTATCCATGATGCAGTTGAAGGACACGGCCCGCGGCTTCAGTTTTCTGTCAACGGAGCGGCTGGACATGCGTATGGACGGCACGGACCCCTGCTCCGCGTGGGATGTCGTCAACGGCTACAGCGAGCAGGAGCTTATCAGGGTGCTCAGGGAATACGGCGAGGAGTACCGGGCGCCCCGGATAGCGCGGGCGATCGCATGGGCGCGCGAGAAGAAGACGATAGACACGGGTGCGGAGCTCGCCGAAATCATCATGCGGTCCGTGGGAAGGTCCGGCAGGACGCATCCGGCGACGAGGACATTCCAGGCGATACGGATCGAGGTGAACAGGGAGATGCAGGAACTGGAGGCGGGACTGCACAGTTCTCTGAAGGTCCTCAGGCCCGGGGGGAGACTCTGTGTCATCGCGTACCATTCCCTCGAGGACAGGCTGGTGAAGAACTTCATTCGGGACAATGCACGGAACGGACTGCTGAGGCCGCTGGTGAAAAAGCCGGTGGTCCCGGGCACGGGCGAGACGAGGGAGAACCCTTCTTCGCGGAGCGCCAAACTGAGAGGAGCGGAGAGACTATGATGCATCCCAAAAGTGGCGGCAATATGTTATCATTAATGGGAAAACCGCTGTGTGTCGTACTTCTGCTTACCGGATTGTTCGGACTTATCTGGCTCAGGTCCAGCATCATCGCCGCTGCATACGACCTCAGGACCCTCGAAGAACAGAGGATGGATGCCCTCAAGGAGACGAAGCTCCTTCTGGCCGAGCGTGCAAAGCTCACGTCCATCGAGAAGATCAACGCCTCGTTTCGCGGCCCCGGACAGGGCGAGGCGCGGACCGTTGCCGGCGAGAACATCTTCTCCAACAGGGTGAGGGTGATACACGTCAAGCGGGGCAAAGGGCAGGAGCCGTACAAGGCATCATATACGGGTGCGGCGACGTCGGGGCCGTGATCATGGAAAGTGAGGTCAGGTGAACAAGAAACGGACGATCATCCTCAATACGGCTGTTGTCTTCGGTTTCTTCATCGTCTTTTTCCGCCTGGCCGGCCTCATGGTCTTTGACCACCGGATCCTCTCGGAGAAGGCAAAGTCCCAGCAGATCAAGGCACAGGAGATCCGTGTTACGCGGGGCAACATCTATGACCGTCGGGGCCGCGATCTCGCCGTCAACATGGAGCTCGAGTCCCTGTACTGCGATGCCCGGGAGGTGACCATAGACCGCAACCGCATGGCGCGCCTTTCCGCCGCACTCGGCGTAAGCCCCGGGGTCATACAGGCCAAGTTCCAGCAGGACAAGCGATTCACCTGGATTAACCGCAAGCTCGCACCCGAGACTGTCCAGCGGGTGAAAAATGCGCTTGGCATGGAGAAGAAGGAATCAGACACCTCCGCCAGGGGTTTCGGGTTCATGCCGGAGGCGAAACGCTTCTATCCGAAGGGCAACCTTGCTTCCCACATTATCGGGTCAGTCGGCCTGGATAACCAGCCGCTGGAAGGCATCGAACTCAAGTATGACGGCCATCTCAAGACATCAGGCGGCAAGGTCTATTTCTCACGCGATGCAAGCGGGAAGATGCTCTCGCCGGGCGTTGAGATGGAGGCGCGGGGGAACGACATCCTGCTGACCATCGACGAGGGGCTGCAGTACATCGTAGAAAAGGAACTGGACAAGGCGATGCTCAAATGGCGGGCGGTCGCTGCGTCGGCCATCATGATGGACCCCTTCACCGGGGAGATCCTCGCCCTGGCGAACCGGCCTTCGTACGATCTGAACGAGATCGGCCGCTCCGGCAAGAACGAGGTGCGGAACCGCGCGATCACCGACATCTACGAGCCTGGTTCGACCTTCAAGATTATCGTCGGGACCGCTGCCCTCGAGGAGAACGCCGCTTCCCTGAATTCCACCTTTGACTGCAGTCGCGGGTCTATTGAAGTGGGAGGCAAGGTGATCCATGACGCCCACCGGCATGGCCAGCTTTCTTTCAAGGAAGTGATCCAGAAATCGTCCAATGTCGGGTCGATCATGATCGGGCTGCGGCTCGGCAAAGAGACGGTGTATAAATACGCAAAGCTGTACGGCGTGGGCGAAAAGACCGGGATCGACCTGCCGGGCGAGGTGTCCGGCTGGATCCGGAGCCCGGAACGATGGTCAGCGACGTCGATCGGCGCCATACCCATCGGGCAGGAGGTTGCCGTCACACCCCTTCAGGTCGTACGGGCATATTCAACGATAGCCAACGGAGGCCTTCTCGTGAAGCCGCACCTGGTTTCGGAGATACGGACGCATGAAGGCCAGACCATATTCAAGTACGGAGAGGACAAGGGCAGGAGAGTGATATCGGCAAAGACCGCGGAGGTCTTCAGGGATATCCTCAAGTCTGTCGTCGAAGAGGGCGGCACGGCTACCCAGGCGTCAGTCGACGGCAACCAGGTCGCAGGCAAGACCGGGACCGCCCAGCTGATGGACAGGAACACGAAGCGTTATTCAAAGGACCGTTTCGTCAGCTCCTTCGTCGGATTCGCACCTGCCGACAACCCCCGGTTCTCCCTGATTGTCGTCGTCTATGAGCCGAAGGGACAGATATACGGCGGCGTCGTTGCGGCCCCTGTATTCAAGGCGATTACGGACCAGGCGCTCTCGTATATGAACGTGCCGAGGGACGATAGTTCCCAGAAGAACCTCCTGCTGGTGGCACGATGAAACTCGGCATGCTCCTGGAGGGAGTTGCAATGACAGGCAGCCCCGCAGACAGCGGCGTCGACATCACCGGTATCGCCTACGATTCCCGCAAGGCGGGCAAGGGCAATCTCTTTGTGGCCGTGCGCGGCGAGCATGTCGACGGCCACGTCTTCGCGGCCGACGCCGTCCGCAGGGGCGCTGCTGCGGTCGTCTATGACAAACCGCAGGTGGAGCCGGAACTTGCCGCGTCCGGTGCGGTGCTCGTCCGCGTCCAGGACAGCCGCAGGGCACTTGCGCCCCTTTCCGCGAATTTCTATGGACGACCCTCGCAGAAACTGGGGATGATCGGCATAACCGGGACGAACGGCAAGACCACCACCTCCTACCTGATCAAGTCGATCCTTGAGACCTGGGGCAGGAAGGTGGGACTCATCGGCACGATACAATATATGGTCGGCACGAAGGTCTTCAGGGCGGACCACACCACGCCCGAGGCGCTTGAGTTCCAGGCGATGCTCAGGCAGATGGTGGATGCCGGCTGCAGCCACGTCGTCTCGGAGGTCTCGTCCCATGCCCTTGCCCAGGGGAGGGTGGACGATACCGTCTTCGGCACAGCCGTCTTCACCAATCTCACCAGGGACCATCTCGATTTTCACCGGACGATGGAGGCATACTTCGACGCCAAGGAACGGCTGTTCAGGGACCTCCTGCATCCCGGCGGCGCCTCGGTGATCAACTATGACGATATATGGGGCCGCAGGCTGATGGCCCGTGTTTCAGCAGGGACGGTCGTTACGTATGGCCTCGAGACAGGGGCCGATATCAGGGCAGCTGACATCGACAATGCCTTCGACGGACTGAGGTTCGCGCTGTTCAGCCGCGACGGGCGCCACGAAGTCGTCTCGTCCCTCACGGGACTGCCGAATGTCTATAACATCCTGGCAGCGGCAGGAGCGGCAGCGGCCATCGGAGTGCCCTGGAAGGTGATCCTCGAGGGGGTCAGTCAGGCCGGCCCGGTGAAGGGCCGCTTCGAGAAGATCGATGCCGGGCAGAGCTTCCTCGCTGTCGTGGACTATGCCCATACGGAGGACGCCCTGGAGAGGCTTATCTATACGGCCCGCGGCCTTACCGACGGCAAGGTGATCACCGTCTTCGGCTGCGGAGGCGACCGGGACAGGGGCAAGAGGCCCCGGATGGGGGCGCTTGCGACGAAATACAGCGACTTCGTAGTCATGACAACCGACAATCCGAGGTCTGAAGATCCCCTGGAGATCCTGCGGGAGATCGAAAGAGGCGCGGTGCGGAGCAATTACCTTATCGAGCCTGACCGGCAGGTCGCCATCAGGAAGGCGGTGATGATGGCGGACGAGCATGACGTCGTCCTGGTGGCGGGCAAGGGGCATGAGCAGTATCAGGAGGTGGCGGGGACCCGTATCGCCTTCAGCGACCGCGCGGTCCTCGAAGAGGCGATACATCGTCTGTCTGAAAAGAAGTAGGTAGACGTTTACAAAAAGAAGGGGGCATGGGAGCAGGGAGTATGGGGGTATTGACTGTTGAAGAGATACTGAAGGCCACGGGCGGAACCGTGCTCCGGAGTGGTGCGTCCGCATTCACCGGCGTCTCCATAGATTCACGGAGCATCAACCCCGGGGAACTCTTCATCGCCATCAGGGGAGAGCGGTTCGATGGCCATGATTTTATCACCGCATCCCTGACGGGAAGCGGAGCGATCGTCGAAAGACCACCGGCCGAGCGGCCCGAGGGAAAGACGATCATCCTCGTAGGCAGCACACTCACCGCGCTCCAGGATATCGCCCGTCACCTGCGCCGGAAGTTCGATGTCCCCGTGGTGGGAGTCACCGGCACCAACGGCAAGACGACAACCAAGGAATTGATCGCAGCGGTCCTCGGCCGGAGGCACAAGGTCCTCAGGACGACCGGTAATCTCAACAACCATATCGGCCTCCCCCTCTGCATAGCCAACATGGCGGGTGATGAAACGGCGATGGTGCTCGAAATGGGTTCCAACGCCGAAGGCGACATCCGGCTGCTCTGCGGGGTGGGCCTCCCCGGCTACGCGGTGGTGACGAACGTGGGGCCTGCTCATCTTGAGGGATTCGGCAGCATCGAGACTGTCCGAAAGACGGACCTCGAGATCCTCGAATATGCGAAAACGGTCGTCATCAACGCTGATGACCGTTTCCTGATGGAAGGACTGAAAGGCTTCAGCGGCAAGACGATCACCTACGGCATCGGGCACGAGGCGGATGTCATGGCCCGCGATATTGCGGAAGGGGACAGCGGTGCGGCATTCCGGCTCTGCTTTCGTGACGGCGGCGATATCGCCATCAGACTTTCCATCCCCGGCAGGTTCAATGTCTATAACGCCCTCGCTGCCTCCGCCATCGGCGCGGAACTCGGCATGGGAAAGGACGATATCAGGCGCGGGCTGGAGCCGTTCTCCGGCGTGCCCCTGCGGATGGAGATCAGGCATGTCATGGGCGCGACGGTGATCAGCGACGTTTATAACGCCAACCCCGCCTCCATGGAGGCCGCGCTGCAGGAACTGGTCCGTCTGAGAAAGGGCCGGGCGATCGCGGTGCTCGGCGACATGCTCGAACTCGGCAGCCACTCCGTGGCTGCTCACGAACGGCTCATCGGCCGGCTCGTTGAAGAGGGCGTGGGAGTCCTCATCGCGGTGGGCGGCGAGATGAGGCGGGCTGCAGCCGGATTTTCGGGCACCGCCTATCTGGCCGAGAATTCGGATACCGCCCGGGACATCCTCCTGGGCATCAGCAGGGAGGGGGACACCATCCTCGTGAAGGGCTCCCGGGGCATGCGCATGGAACGGGTGCTCGCGGGCCGGGGTGCGGCGGTTCCGAAGGAGGGCAACCATGCTCTATAAGCTCCTCTTCAGCCTCCACGAACTCATGTCGCCGCTGAATGTCTTCCGGTACATCACCTTCAGGACCGCGCTGGCGATCATCACCGCGATGCTCCTTTCTCTCCTGATCGGGCCGGGGATCATCCGGTGGCTGAAGCAGGTGAGCCTGACCCAGCAGATCAGGAACGACGGGCCGCAGACGCATCTGAAGAAATCGGGGACGCCGACCATGGGCGGGCTCATCATCATCGTCTCGATCCTCCTGACTCTGCTGCTGTGGGGCGACCTGGAGAACAAGTATGTCTGGATCATGCTGGCGTCTCTCGTCGGCTACGGGGCGATCGGCCTGCTCGACGACTATCTCAAGGTAATCAGGAAGAACCCCAAGGGACTCCGGGCCTGGTATAAGTTCGGGGCGCAGATCGGCCTCGCCCTGGTCATCGGGGTCATCCTGTACATGAATCCCAAAGACCCCTACAACGACGTCCTGAGCGTGCCCTTCTTCAAGAGGTGGCTCGTGGACCTCGGCTGGTTTTACATACCCTTTTCGATACTCGTCATCGTCGGCTCTTCCAATGCCGTGAACCTTACCGACGGGATCGACGGGCTGGCGGTCGGCCTTGTCGGCATCGCCCTGCTTGCGAACATGATACTCGTCTATATCTCGGGAAATGCGAAGTTCGCCCAGTACCTCCAGGTGCTCTACCTCCCGGGGACCGGCGAACTGACCGTCGTCTGCGGCGCGATGCTGGGGGCCTCCCTCGGCTTTCTCTGGTTCAACGCATACCCTGCCGATGTCTTCATGGGGGATGTCGGCTCACTCGGCCTCGGGGGCGCCCTCGGCACCCTGGCCGTTATTACCAAGCACGAGATAGTCCTGGCGGTTGTTGGAGGGATTTTTGTTATCGAGACGCTTTCCGTCATGTTTCAGGTGGCGTCATTCAAACTGACCGGAAAGCGCATATTCCGCATGGCGCCGATCCACCATCATTTCGAATTGAAGGGTTGGCACGAATCAAAGGTCATCATCCGGTTCTGGATCGTGGGGATCATGCTGGCGCTGCTGAGCCTGGCAACACTGAAATTGAGGTGATCATGAAGAAACATCAAGAACAGCACGGCGCAGAGACCAGGAGGAACGGGCACCATATCCTTCTCCTTGCAGCGGCGTTTTTCCTGCTGGCCGCTCTTGTCGCCGGCGAGGCCCTTGCCGGTGAGATACTCTCCCGGGCGGCTGTTGTCATGGATTCGGAGACCGGGAGGGTCCTGTATGCGAAGAACCCGGACCTCAGGCTGATGCCCGCCAGCACCACCAAGCTCATGACTGCGCTTGTGGTGGTGGAGCGGGCCAATCTCAAGGACGTGGTCACGGTCAGCAAGTACGCTGCCTCGGTATCCGCCACGCGCGTGGGCCTCAGGGCGGGCGACCGGGTCACGGTCGAGTCCCTCCTCTATGCCGCCCTCATGAAGTCGGCGAATGATGCCGCCGTGGCCCTGGCCGAGGCGGTGGCAGGGTCGGAGGAGAAGTTCGTCGAGCTGATGAACAGGAAGGCGATTGCCATCGGCGCCAATGACACCCGCTACATCAATGCCAACGGCCTGCCGGGAGACGGACAGTACATCACCGCCTTCGACCTTGCCAAGGTCATGCGCCAGGCGATCAGGTACCCGATCCTCAAGGAGGTGCTCGGGACGAGGATCACCGAGGTCTCTACCGAGACAGGCAAGAAGATGTTCATCAGGAACACCAACCGGCTGCTCTGGTCGGACGAGGAACTCCTCGGCGGCAAGACCGGCTATACGCGACAGGCCCGCCACTGCTTTGTGTGCGCCGGCGAGCGGGATAAAGATACGATCATCGTGGCACTCCTGGGAGCGCCCAGCAGGGAACTGCTCTGGAAGGAGTCGGAAGAACTGCTCACCTTCGGCGCAAAGGTGATGAACAAGACAGAGGAGCCGGTCGTCTATCTCGCAAAGACGGACTACGCGCAACCGGCTGTCATGAAGGCCTCTTACGGCAAGAAGGCCTCCGGGCACAAGGTCAAGCTGAAGGCAAAGGCCCGCAAGCACAAGGCGCATTATGCAAAGAAGAAGTCAGCGTCAAAGACGAAGCTCGCCTCAAGGCAGAGGAAGAAGTCGCGGGTCCTCGCGAAAAACCGAAAGGCGATCAGACAGGATACCGGGCAGGGGGACGATGGAGCGTAACGCCGGAAAGGTCACGGTCGTCGGTCTGGCCCGCAGCGGCGTCGGCGCCGCCAACCTGCTCGCCCGCAGAGGGGCCGAGGTGACGGTAACGGACAGGAAGCCTGCTGCGCAGCTGAGGGAACAGGCGGCGATGCTTCAGCCGTCCGTGCGTCTCAGCCTCGGCAGCCATCCCGAAGAGCTTTTCACCGCAGCCGACCTGGTGGTGGTGAGCCCCGGCGTGCCGATGGATATCGCACCCCTTGGCCTGGCGAGGTCTCGCGGCATCCCGGTCATCGGCGAGCTGGAACTGGCGTATGAAATCTGTCAGGAGAAAGGGACCCGTGCAAGGGACTCCTTTCTTGCGGTGACCGGCGCCAACGGCAAGTCGACGACTACCACGCTCCTTGACTTCATCATGAGAAAGGCCGGCTTTTCGACGATCCTTGCCGGAAATATCGGAAATGCCCTCTCCGAGGAGCTGAATAAACGGGGTTTCGGCACCGCCGGCAAGGAAGCGCCGCTGCCTGACTTTGTTGTCCTGGAGGTCTCGAGCTTCCAACTGGAGGCGATCCGGGAGTTCAGGCCCCATGTCGCCTCTTTGCTCAACATAACCCCGGACCATCTGGACCGGTATCATTCCCTCGCGGAATACGCCTCTGCCAAGGCGCGCATATTCGAGAGGCAGGACGACCATGACCTTCTCGTGCTGAATGCGGATGACCCTGAGACGGTGCGGTTGTGCGCGGACCAGGAGAAGAAGCGGGTGGCGGGCATGCCGCAGGTCTTCTTCTTCAGCCGGATGAAGGAGGTCAGGGGCGTCTACTGCTCCGGCGGGATTATCTATGCCGATCTCACAGCCGGGGGCGGAGCAGGCCGGAGGCGGCTCATGGCGGCCGGAGAGGTCGCCATTAAAGGTGTCCATAACCTGGAGAATGCCATGGCCGCCGCGGCCATGGCTCTCCTTGCAGGCTGCCCCGACGGGGCGGTCATAGATGCGCTCAGGGAATTCAGGGGACTCGAGCACAGACTCGAATTCGTTCGGGAGCTCGGCGGCGTCCGCTACTTCAACGACTCGAAGGGCACGAACGTCGGCGCGGTGATAAAGTCTTTGGAGAGTTTTACCGAGCCCCTCATCCTTATCGCAGGGGGCAGGGACAAGGCGGGTGATTTTTCCGCCCTGCGGGACCTGGTATCGCAGCGGGTCAAGACCCTCGTGCTGATCGGAGAGGCGTCCGGGAAGATACGCGACGCCCTGGCCGACGTCACCGAGGCGGTCCTCGCCCGGGACCTTGGCGATGCGGTCACAATAGCCCGCAGCAGGGCGGCAGCGGGCGACGTGGTCCTGCTTTCTCCCGCCTGCGCAAGCTTCGACATGTTCCGGGACTTCGAAGACAGGGGACGGCAGTTCAAGGAGATCGTGAGAGGACTCAACGGATGACGGACACCCGAGCGGCATGTGTCAAGGCGCCTGTGGCAAGGACCTATGACCGCCTGCTGCTGTTCATCATGCTCCTGCTCGTCGCCTTCGGCGCCCTGATGATCTACAGCTCGACCTCGGTGGTGACCCCGGTCTTTGCGAAACGCCACATCGGCGAGTTCTATTATTTCAAGAGGCATCTCTTCACGATGCTGCTCGGAGCGCTCGCCCTGCTCTTTGCATACCGGCTGAAACCGTCCGTGCTCAGGAAGGCGGCGGTCCCTCTTCTCGTCTTCTCCTTCGTGCTCCTGCTCGCCGTCTTCCTGCCGCATGTCGGCGTGACGGCAGGCGGGGCGCGCCGCTGGATACGTCTGTGGCCGACGACCTTCCAGCCCTCGGAGCTGGTAAAGCTCGCCATGGTCATCTTCCTCGCACGGTACATGTCCCTGCCGGACTACAATACCGAGAAGTTCAGCTCCTTCATCAAGCCGCTGGTAGTCATGGCGGTCTTTCAGCTGGTCTTTCTGAAGCAGCCGGACTTCGGCTCCACGATGAGCCTTGCCCTTCTTACCCTGGCGATGCTCTTTGTCTCCGGCATGAAACTCAGGTACATAGCATCCGTCCTCGTCCTGGCGATCCCCGTGATCTACAAGCTTGCCCTCGAGCCGTACCGGCTGCGGAGGATCACCTCTTTCCTCGATCCCTGGAAGGACCCCCTGGGCAGCGGGTTTCAGCTGGCGCAGTCCTTCATCTCCCTGGGCAGCGGCGGAATCGCCGGCCTCGGTCTGGGCGAATCACGCCAGAAGCTGGCGTTCCTGCCCGCCTCGCACACGGACTTCATCTTCTGCCTCGTGGGGGAGGAACTCGGCCTCGTGGGCGCGTCCGTCCTGATCGCGCTCTTTATCTTCCTCTTTGTCAGGGGGATTTCGATCGCCTCGGCGACGAGGGATAAATTCGTCAGCTATCTCGCCTACGGCCTGACTCTCATGATATCCCTCCAGGCGCTGATCAACTTCGCGGTGGTCACCGGCCTCGTGCCGACAAAGGGGCTCCCCCTGCCGTTCATGAGCTACGGAGGTTCCGCCCTCCTCGTGAACATGGCCGCCATCGGCCTGCTGCTGCGGATATCCCGGGGGGACGACGAGCAGCCGGCCGAAGACAACAGGAACCTGAAGGCGAGGATCATCGCCAAGAGAAATATCTACAGCAGGAAGGGGTGCCGGTGAAGGTGATCATCGCCGGAGGCGGAACAGGTGGCCATCTCTTCCCCGGTCTGGCGCTGGCCGAGGAGTTCAGACGGAGGGATGCCGGCACGGAGGTCGTCTTCGTGGGAACGGAGCACGGCATCGAGGCGCGGATCGTGCCGAGAGAAGGGTATCCCCTTCAGTTCCTCAGGGCGGAAGGTCTTGTCGGCGGATCGCTCCTGAAGAAGGCGCGCTCGTCCGTCAAACTGATGCTGGCGATGTTCGATGCCAAACGGATCCTCCGGGAGGTGCGGCCGGACATCGTTATCGGCGTCGGAGGGTACGCCTCGGGCGCGATCGTGCTCATGGCCCATATGAAGTCTTTGCCGACTCTCGTCCACGAGCAGAACTCGGTCCCGGGTCTCACCAACAAGATCCTCGGCAAGTTCGTGCGCGCGGTCTGCGTCACCTACCAGGAGAGCATCTCCTCCTTTCCGATGGGCAAGGCATATCTCACGGGAAACCCGATCAGGCCGAGGATACTCAGGGGAGAGCGTGAGGCTGCGTTCCGTCTCTTCTCCCTCGACGAGAAGCTCTTCACCGTATTCGTCTTCGGCGGCAGTTCCGGCGCCCGGTCGATCAACAGGACGATGGTGGACGCCCTGAACCATCTGGCCGACCTCAGGGACAAGATCCAGTTCCTCCACCAGACCGGCGACAGGGACTACGAGAATATCCGGGAGGCGTACCGCAAGGCGGGCGCTCGGGGAACGGTCGCCCCCTTTATTTACCAGATGCCGGAGGCGTATGCCGCGGCCGATGTGGTCATCTCCCGGGCGGGCGCGACAACCCTCGCCGAGATCACGGCGATCGGCAAACCCGCCATCCTCATCCCCTATCCCTATGCGGCGGGAAGGCATCAGGAGTTCAACGCCCTGAAGCTCAGGGAGATGGGCGCGGCCCTCATGCTCATGGAGAATGAACTCACCGGCGAGGCGCTTGCCCGCCAGATTCGCGACCTCTATGACAACGAGTCCCTCAGGGACGAGATGCAGAAGACCTCGCGGGGCCTGGGCAGGCCGGATGCCTGCTCCCGGATCGTCGACATAGCGCTCAGCCTGGTGAAGGAGCGCAGGAACGGACGGAAGGCGGCCAGGGAGGCGAAGGGTTCCCGTGTTTGAACGGTACAAGGTCATCCACTTTGTCGGTATCGGAGGCGTCGGCATGTCCGGCATCGCCGAGGTGCTTTCGAACCTCGGGTATGACGTGACAGGCTCTGACCTCCGGGAATCCGAGACCACGAGGCGGCTCCGGGACATGGGCATACAGGTATACATCGGCCACAAGGCGGACAATATCGACAGCGCCCATGTTGTCGTTGTTTCCTCCGCCGTCCGGGAAGACAACCCCGAGGTGCTCGAGGCGGCGCGGCGCGCTGTCCCGGTCATCCCCCGCGCCGAGATGCTCGCGGAGCTCGCCCGGCTGAAGTACGGCATCCTCATTGCCGGCGCCCACGGGAAGACGACGACGACATCCCTTATCTCGACGGTCCTCGGCCACGGCGGTCTCGACCCGACGATCATCATCGGGGGGAAGCTCAAGGGCATCGGCAGCAACGCCCGCCTCGGGCGGGGCGATTTCCTCGTCGCCGAGGCGGATGAGAGCGACGGTTCGTTCCTCACCCTCTCTCCGACCATCGCCGTGGTAACGAACATCGACCGCGAGCACATGGACTTCTTCAAGAGCATGGAGGTGCTCAGGGCCGCCTTTCTCTCGTTTGTGAACAAGGTCCCTTTCTACGGGGTCGCCTTCCTCTGCGCGGAGAACGAGCATCTCCGGGAGATCATGCCCCAGATACACCGGAGGTTCGTCACCTACGGCTTCGGCGCGTCGTGCGACATCATCGCCGACCGCATCGAGAAGGCGTTCATGTCCGCCTCCTTCGACGTTTCCTACCGGGGGAAGAACCTCGGCAGGTTTACCCTGCCGGTGCCGGGGATGCACAACGTGCTCAACTCGCTCGCCTGCATCGGCGTCGGGCTCGAACTCCAGATGAGCGTGCACGACATAAGGGATGCGCTGGCGTCCTTCAGCGGGATTCAGCGGAGGTTCGAATTCAAGGGCGAGGCGAAGGGCGTGCGGGTCTATGACGACTACGGCCACCATCCCACCGAGGTCAGGGCGACGATCGCGGCCGCGAGGGACAACCTGGCGTATCTCACCGGAGGCCCCCGGCTGTTTGTGGTGTTCCAGCCCCACCGGTATACCCGCACGGCGGATCTCATGGATACCTTCTCCTCTTCCTTTTCGGGTGTAGACAGGCTGGTGCTTCTGGATATCTATCCTGCCGGAGAAAGACCGGTCCCGGGAGTCACGTCCCAGGCGCTCTTCGACCGGATCGCGCGGGTGGGCCAGTCGAACGTTGTGTACGAAAAGGACAGGGACGAGGCGATCGGACATCTTGCTGCAGAGCTGCGCAGCGGCGATATCCTGCTCACCCTCGGCGCAGGCGATGTATGGAAGCTGGGGGAGGCGGTGCTGGAGAGGCTCCATGATTGACGAGCGGGAATGGCAGGAAACCTTCGCCGGAAGCTTCAGGGGCGACGTGAAATTCGGGGTCAGCCTGAAGGAGCGGACGAGCCTGGCGATCGGCGGGCCGTGCGATGTCCTTGCGGAACCCGGGGAGCCGGTCTCGCTGCGCAATATGCTGGTAGTCCTCGAGCGCAGGGGAATCCCCTTCCTTGTCATCGGCGGCGGCACGAACGTCCTCGTGCGTGACGGGGGCATTGACGGCGTCGTCATTTCGCTGAGGGGCCTGAACAGGATCGAGGTGATCAGGGAGAGCAATGCGGATGCCGAACTCTTCGTGGAGGCGGGCACCGGCCTGCAGCGGCTCGTGAACTTCTGCAAGGAGAAGGGATATGCGGGCGTGGAAGGGCTTGCCGGCATCCCCGGCACGGTGGGCGGAGCCATCTCCGGCAATGCCGGATCATACGGCTGCGAGATGAAGGACGTTGTCGTGTCCGTTGCCCTTATGGATTCTGCTGCCCGGCTTGACCGGCTGGCCGCCCCGGCGATGAGGTTTGGTTACCGGAGCTCGGGCGTCCGTCAGACCGACGTGGTCCTGAGCGCCAACATCCGGCTTCAGCGGGATGAGCCACAGGCGGTCGCCTTGCGCACAGAGGGCTTTTTCAATGAAAAGAAGAAGACACAGCCGCTTTCTGAAAGATCGGCCGGATGCGTCTTCAGGAACCCGGCGGCAGGATCGGCCGGCCGGATGATAGATGAGGCGGGCTGCAAGGGCATGCGCGTCGGAGGCGTCGAGGTGAGCGGTCTGCACGCCAATTTTTTCATTAACAGGGGAAGCGGTACCGCTGCCGATTATCTGCATCTCATGGACGAGGTCGTATCCGCCGTGCACCGCAAGTTCGGCGTCGTCCTCGAGCCGGAGATACGCGTGGTGGGGAAGGCCTGAAAGAAGGAGGAGGGCAAACGGTGAACAGGACAGAACTGCGGAAGAAAAAGATAGGGGTCCTCCTCGGCGGGACATCGTCCGAGCGGGAGGTGTCGCTCAGGAGCGGCACGGCGGTCTTCAAGGCCCTCAAGGGTCGCGGCTACAGGGCGGTCGCGATCGATGCCAGCGGAGACCTCTGCGCGAAGCTGAAGAAATCGGGGATCGGGATAGCGTTCATCGTGCTGCACGGCGGCCACGGTGAAAACGGAGCGATCCAGGGCCTCCTTGAGGTGATGGGCATTCCCTATACAGGCTCCGGCGTCCTCGCCTCAGCCCTGGCGATGGACAAGGAGGCATCGAAGAAGATATTCGTCCACCACGGCATCCCGGTGCCGCCTTTTGTGGTGCTGCACGGTCCGGTGAGCAGCAAAGGCATTCCGGAGATGCCCTCGGGCATGCCGCTCGTCGTCAAGCCGGCTGCCGAGGGATCGAGCGTCGGCGTCGAGATCGTGAAGGAGCCCGCACAGTTCCGCAGGGCGCTGAAAAAGGCTTTTTCATACGGCGACAGGGTGATCATCGAGGGTTACGTAAAAGGCAAAGAGGTGCAGATCGGCATACTCAACAACAAGATACTCGGCGGCGTTGAGGTGAGGCCGTCGCTTGAGTTTTACAGCTATGAGGCGAAATATACGGCGGGCCTTACGGAGTACATATTCCCTCCCGAGCTCGACAAAAAGACGTACCGCCGCGCACAGGACATCGCCCTCCAGGCGCACGCTGCGCTCGGCTGCTCCGGCGCAACGCGGGTCGACCTGATCATCAGCCAGCGGGGCAGGCCGTACGTGCTGGAGGTCAACACGATCCCCGGCATGACGGAGACGAGCCTGCTGCCGAAGATAGCGGAACAGGCCGGTCTCGCATTCCCCGATCTCCTCGAGGAGATCCTCGGAGGCATCGGTGCGGGGTAGACGCAAGACAAAGGCGGCGGGAGGCGCAAAGACCCGTCAGCTTGCGGGGTCCCTTCTTCGAAAGGTGAAGACCGCGGCGGTGCTCGTCCTTCCGGTCATCGCGGCCGGTGTCGTCATCTATCTCTTCAGCATGGCTGCGCGGTCTGCCTTCCCCCTCAACCGGGTCGTCTTTACCGGCAACGCCCATCTGCCGGACGAGGAGCTGAGGAATATCTCCTGCCTGAAGTCGGGAGACAACCTCTTCTCTCTTTCAGCCCGCTCCGTCTCGAAGAAGATGCTCGAATCCCCGTGGATACGGTCCGCATCCGTCAGGAAGGAGTTCCCCGACAGCCTCCATGTCCTGATCAGGGAGGCGGAGCCCTTCGCCCTTCTCGACATGAAGGGCAGGCTCTTTATCGTGGATGACCAGGGCAGGATGCTCGAGCAGCTGAAAGACACCCCCGTGCCTTTTCTGCCCGTGATATCCGGGAACCCCTTCAATGAAAAGGCGGCGTATACCGAGGCGATCAGCCTGGCGGCCGCGATCAGGAGGACAGGGCTTCAGTCGCGCAAGGACAGGATCGAGATCATCGCCCACAGGCCGACGGAACTGGCGGTGAACATCGACGGGGTTGTGGTAAAGATCGGCGCAGGGGAATACGACGACAAACTCGGCAGGCTCCTGGAGCTTGAAGAAGAGATAAAGGCGAGACGCATCCCCGTTGACTACATCGACGTGCGGTTCGCAAACCGGATCATCGTCAAGCCGGTCAACGAGGTGGTCAGGTGAAAAAGACGGCCGCAGTCACCGGGCTCGACGTCGGCACGACAAAGGTCTGCGCGGTGGTCGCGGAACGGATCCGCGGCGGCGTGCGCGTCCTGGGAGCGGGAATCTCTCCCTCCTCGGGTATCAGGAAGGGGACGGTCGTCAATATGGAGGCAGCCTCAGCAGCGGTCGCCAAGGCGGTCAGGGAGGCGGAGCTTTCCGCAGGCGTCAGGATATCATCGGTCACGGCGGGCATTTCCGGCGGCCATGTGACCGGTTTTCACTCCGCGGGTGCGGTCGGGATTCAGGGCAGGGAGATACGCGAGGAGGACAGGGAGAGGGCGATCGAGGCGGCCGGAACGGTCTACATCCCGCTTGACCGCGAGGTCCTCCATGTGCTGCCGACGGAGTTTTTGCTTGACGGGCAGGCGGGGATACTCGACCCTGTCGGCATGTGCGGGGTGAGGCTTGAGTCAAAGGTCCACATCATCACCGCAGAGGCGGCGCCGCTGAAGAACCTGACGAAATGCTGCGAACGCTCCGGCCTGCGGGTCGAAGACCTGGTCTTTCAGCCGGTCGCGTCCGCCCGGGCCGTCCTGACGGACGAGGAGCGGGAGGCGGGCGTCGTGCTCGTTGATATCGGAGGCGGCACAACGGACATCGCCCTGTTCCGCGACGGGAGCCTGCGCAATATATGCGTCATCGGGGTGGGCGGAAACCATGTGACCAACGACATCTCCGTAGGACTGAAGGTGACGATCGCCGAGGCGGAACGGATCAAGAAGACGAAGGGCGCGGCCTTTGAGGCCGGGGCGGACAGGGACGCGGGGGTCGAGATCACCCTCCCTGATGAGCAGGTCGTGGCTATCCCCCGGGGGGACCTCATCGGCATCATGCAGCCCCGGTGCGAAGAGATGGTTCAGCTCATTCAGGAGGCGGTGGTGAAGTTCGGCGACGGGGCGGCCGCATGCGGCGTAGTCCTGACCGGAGGCGCCTCCCTTCTCGGGGGGTTCCGCAGGCTCGCATCGTCGATACTCGGTCTACCGGTGAGGATAGGGAACCCGGCCGGCATCGGGGGCCGCAGGTCTCTCGTGGAAGGGCCGCCGTACGCGACCGGCATAGGCCTGACGATGGCGGAGCATGACGAAGAATACGTTGAATCCTGCGCGGCATCCGTGGCCGGCCTTGCCGGGAAGGTGAAGCAGCGGGTGAGTGATTTTTTCAGACTGGGTGATCTAATGCATGCATACAAAAAGGAAGGGGGTTCTTTATGTTTGAAATCGAGGAAGTGAGGGGACAAAAGGCGAGTATCAAGGTTATCGGTGCAGGGGGTGCGGGCGGCAATGCGATAAACAACATGATCGCATCGAGCCTGCACGGGGTAGAATTCATCAGCGTCAATACTGACCTGCAGGTCCTCGAGACCTCCCTGGCGCCGCGCAAGGTCCAGATCGGGAAGGAACTGACCAGGGGGCTGGGTGCAGGCTCGAACCCCGAGATCGGCAGGCAGGCAGCCCTGGAGGACAGGACGGGCCTCATGGAGGCGATGGACGGATGCGATATGGTCTTCATCACCGCGGGCATGGGCGGCGGCACCGGCACCGGCGCCGCACCGGTCATCGCGAGCCTTGCCAAGGAGATGGGCATCCTGACCGTAGGGATCGTCACGAAGCCCTTCTTCTATGAGGGCAAGAGGCGTCTGTCGAACGCCGATGAGGGCATCAGGGAGCTGGCAAAATATGTCGATACCCTCATCGTCATCCCCAACGACAGGATCAGCCTCGTGGTCGACAAGGGCACGCCGATGCTCAAGTCCTTCTCCCTAGCGAATGACGTCCTGCGGCAGGCGGTCCAGGGTATCTCCGACATCATCTTGGTGCCGGGCCTCATCAATGTCGACTTCGCCGACGTCAAGACGATCATGGAGAATACCGGCCGCGCGGTGATGGGGTCAGGGACCGGCAGCGGCGAAGGCGGCGCATTCGAGGCGGCCAAGAAGGCGATCTCGAACCCCCTTCTCGAAGACTCGTCCATAGAAGGTTCCCGCGGGATCCTGATCAATATAACCGGCGGGCTCGAGCTCTCCCTGAGCGAGGTGCAGGAGGCGACCGCCCTGATCTACGATTCAGCGCACGAGGACGTCAACGTCATCTTCGGGGCGGTGATCGACCCGGACGTGAGCGGCGAGGTTCGCGTCACGGTCATCGCGACCGGGTTTACCGAGAAGAAGGAGAAGGTGGAACTGCCGCAGATCAAGAAGTGGACGCCGGTAAAAGAGCCGCTGACCTTCAAGGGCTCTGACAGGGTGCTCTCGAAGAGCCTGTCGTTTGACGCCCCTGCGACGAGTGACTTTATCAACTACGAAGAGGCGATCGACCTTCCCGCTTTTCTGAGAAGGTCGCCTGAAAGACATATCTGAGCTCCCCCCAACGAGGGGCTTCCTACCCCCCCCCACGGGAAGCCCCTCACCCCCCTCTGCCGCGGGAAGGCCGGCAGACGGGGAAGAGGTGCAGGCGATGCCGTACGGGTCCGGCCTGCCGCTTATCTCTACTGGCAGGCCGCGAAGGCCCCTGTCCCGGTCCACGGCATTCCCACCATGATCGTCGCCGAGTCCCACGCCGTCCATGTCGTAGGGTCATTGAAGTTGACCGTCGTGCTGTCCGCTACGATCCCGATTATTTGCCAGGTGCCTGTTCGCACCCCGTCAAGCAGGATCGAGCCGCCGAGGAAGGTCTCGGTTATCGTTCCGCCCGGATTGTCAGCCATCTCCAGATAGATATCAGTCGCCGCCACGATCGCGGATGCGGTCAGGCGGGGAATGAACCCTACGGGAGTCGTAAGGGTCCCTTTCTTCATCGCGCAGAATTTCGGTGTGGTGACGCCGTCAGCAGCCGGCTCGAAAATGAGCAGGTACACGTCCTTGTCGGCGGGACTGCCGGCATTATAGGTGAGAGTGAAGGTGGCGGCATCCACCTTCCCGGTCACACAGGGCGAAAATTTCGTATTGGAAGGCTGCAGGACGGTCGGTTTGGCCCCTGCTGTTCCGGCGGGCATGCTGATCGCCACCTTCATCGAATAGGTAGCGGTCGCGCCTGCGCCTCTGGTCGGGTAATCCGCACCAGGGTCTTCCGCAACAGCCGCCCCTCCCCCGGCAGAGACCGGTAGTACCCAGTCATAGGCGAAATCAGCGCCCGCAGTGCACGGAAACAGTGCGCTCACCAGTATCAGTAATCCCACGAAGGTCTTCATGGCCATGTCCTCCTTGCATAACGGGTTTGCGGACAGGGACACGCACCTCCGGCGGGCGCCCTGATCCGTGGATTGCAGTTCTCTATCGGCGGGAATACCTATTTTCTTTAACGTTCATGAAGACAGAGGGCCTTTGGGGGATGTGACGGCGGCCTCCGCCGGGACTTATCGTCCGACCCTGTCGGCGCAGGCGAGGAACTCCCGCGCGTTGCGGAGCGGGGTATCGACAGGCAGGTCGCAGGAGGGCATGAGAACGAACCGGAGAAACGGGTCGGGGATTTCCGCAACAGACGCGGTGACAGCGGCGCACAGTTGTGAGGGGTCTCCGCCGAAGACGGTGTTGATCACATCCACATTCCCGGCGAGCGTGACCCTGTCGCGATAGAGCCCATACGCCTCGCCGAGGCGGACGCCGGCATCAATCGAGATGCAGTCGGCTCCTGTCTCCGGATACAGGGCGAGCTGTGTCCGGATATCCCCGCACTGGTGGAAGATGACCCGGAGACCCTGTGACTTCGCCTCTTCGAAGAGCGCCCTTTCGCAGGGAAGCACCACGTCCCGGTAGAGCTCCATCGGGATGAGCGTTGCGGCTCCGTCAGGCACCGCGATGCCGTCGATGAGGCGGCGCGCGGCGAGCTGCCGGATGAGGGCGGAAGAGAGGCGGACGCCGAGCCCGCATACCTCCTGTACGAAGCTCCAGTCGGTCGCCGTCTTGTCCCTGAGGAAATTCCATTCGCAGAGTATCATCGCCCAAGTGAAGGGGCCCCAGGTCGTGACGCAGAGAAAGCGGTCAGGGAGGAGCCTCCTCATGCCTGCGATCATCTCGATCAGGGCGAGGGTGTGGCGGGAGGCGGAGATGTCTATCTTTTCGAGGTGCTGCGCATCCTCGGTCTTCTGGATAATCGGGAAGGAGAGGAGGGGCGCCTCTTCCCCGCGAAAGGCGAGTTCGCCCCCGATCGCCTCGGCAGGGAAGGTGTTCAGCCCTGATCCGGCAAAGACGATATCCGTATCGAGTCCGCCGAACAGGCGCGAGAGGCCTTCGGCAAAGCGGGCCGGGTCTTCTGCGAGGCCGCTGATATTCAGCCCTGCCTGACGGTATGCCCAGCGGCCCGCGCCATACAGCGCCCGGGGCAGCCGCGGACTGCGCTCCCCCTGGAATACCCGCCTGATCAATTCCCGTCTATCCATGAAACCCTGATTCCTTCTCGCGGAGGCAGATTTTGCTCAGTATACCACAGGCGACGATCCCCGGAAGGTTGACGCCGGTGATATACGACGAAGAGGGCGACGGCAGGGTTTACCCGGCTTGCGGAAATGCTTTATATTTATGACAGCGATCCGCGCAGGGTCTTTTTTGGAGAAGACGGGAAGACGCGCGGAGACGAATGTACGGAAAAAGGAGAAGAATGATGAAGGGAAGAGTTCTTGTCGTCGTGCTCGTCGCAGCCTTCTTTCTGGCTGCTGCGGCATCATACGCCCAGGTCCAGGAAGATATCGCAGCCCAGAAGAACTGCAGGGTCTGCGGCATGAGCAGGGAGATGTTCAGCCAGTCGCGGTTCCTCGTTGAATACGACAACGGCTCAGTCAGCGCAACCTGCAGCGCGCGTTGCGCTGCGCTGGATATGTCCCTCAATATGGGCAGGATGCCGAAATCCATCAGGGTCGCTGACTTTACCACCCGTCAGCTGATCGATGCGGAGAAGGCCTACTGGGTGATCGGCGGCAAGAAGGAGGGCGTCATGTCTTCCCGCGCCAAATGGGCGTTCCAGAAGAAGCAGGAGGCGGAGGGCTTCAGGGCGAAGAACGGCGGCAAACCCGGTACATTTCAGGAGGCCCTGAAGGCGTCTTTTGAGGACATGTACAAGGACCTGAAGACCTTCTGGGGAAACATGAAGAAACACGACCACTGATACACACGGCAGCCCCGGCGGACTGTCCGCGGGGGGAGATGACCGGCAGCCGCACTACTCGGCGGGAGTCTTCTTCTTCCGGACCTTTTTGGGCGGCTCGTGGGTATCCCAGAAGGAGGCGGCCGGCGCGTTCTTGTTTGTCAGGGCCTTGAACCAGTGAGACGAAGGCTTGTCCTGGGTCCTCTTGTATGCGCTCTGCAGGGCATAGCGCACCTGGTAACGGTACAGGGACGGTTTCCGCAGATGCGGATAGAGTTCCTTGAAATTGGGCAGGGCCCTCAGCCGGTCGCTCCACGACATGATCACCATGAGCGCCTGGTCGGATTCGATGCCTGCCTCGCGGGATATGAGGCCGAAGGTATACGCGATATTATGGATCGCCGTCTCTGATTTCGGCAGGATGTTCAGGAGAATCTCGAGTGCATCCTTTGCTGCCTTGCTGTCCTTCTTGTTTATGACTGCCATACGACTCTCCCTGCTTTCATGCGAACATGAAAAGAATGCCTGAGCGACTTCTCAGGCTGCATACACAGTATATTAAAACATAATGAGTTATGAAACAGCAAAAGCAGAAATATTTTTGATGCCTTCATGTCAATAGTATGTTGAAAAGCCCTTAACCCCTCGAAAAAGTGGGCCCTTCCCGCCCCTTATCGCCACGGTTATTCCATGGAAAAAAAGGGCGTGGTCACATCGTTGTCAGCGTCAATTTTACCCTTGACTTACGCGCCGAAATATCTATACTTAAAGCTGATGATCTTAGCTGGTATTACTGAATCATATATATCAGTTGATGTGAAGCACCGTACCCGACTCTGCAATCCCGAATCCGTCAAGGCAGGTGCCCCATGGATGAGGCAGTAGAACACGGTCAAGGTCCGGCGATCGGCGAGCCTGCCCCTTGTTTCGAGACAGCGGTGGGCGACAGCTCGATCAGTCTCAGGGATTTCAGGGGAAGCTGGATCATCATCTTTTCCCACCCTGACGACATACTTCCCCTCTTCAAGACCAGGACAGTGAACTACATCCTCTGCAAGAGGAGGACGAAGGTCGTCGCCCTGGTGAGGGAGAAGGGTGATGAGGTCCCTGCGGGAAGGAACTTTCTCAAGAAATACATCCTGAAGCATCGTCTCTCCGTCCTGGGAGATCCTGAAAAGAGGATCGAGGCGCTCTACGGACTGGAGAACAGCGAAGAAGACGGCGTCAAGGGCACCTTCATCATCGATCAAAAGGGCATCCTCCGCGCCAAGCTCCATTCTCCCATCGAGACGGAAAGGGACCTCTATGAGATGGTGCGGCTCGTGGACGCGCTCCAGCAGGCGGACCGGCAGAAGGCGAGCAGGCCGGAGACGGGCTCATGGAGAAGGCGGCTCAAGATCGTGATCAGAACGAAGACCGCTGAGCAGAGCTAGTCCCCGTAACCCGCATCATCCTCCTTAAGAATATCCCGCTGACCTACGATGAGGAGAGTCTTGTTGTCGGGCTCCCCTTCTTACCATCCGACCCGAGAACCACACCCAGCCTGATCGGATCCCGCAGCTTCAGGGGATCATGTTCATTCTCATCATCCCCGCGACCGCCCCTCCGAAGAAAGCGAGGAGCCAACAGCTGTAAATGGAAATACTGACCCGATGGAACACCACGTTGGCGGCTTCAGCCCGGTTTGTGCAGGATGCGGTCAGGGCCAGAAGGAAATGAAATGCCATCCCGGACAGGGAAGCGATCCCCAATATGGAGTGCCACACGGGTGGTTTGCCGTAGGCGGCCGCGATCAGGTTCATTTGATACGATCCCAAAAAATCACAGATCAGACCTGCACCGAAGATGATCAGGTGCTTGCGGTGAAGGCCCTGGCGACGTCCGCTGAAAACGGCCCACGTATAAAAAATCAGCGCCAGCGTCATCCATACGACAGCTTGTGTCAGCATTTTTTATTATATTTTTTTTAGTCATTTGTCGCCATCAGGTAACAGACGGGTCCGGCGTCTTCTTCCCTGCGGCCCTTTCCTTGACTTTCTCCGGCCGGCGTTGTAGTTTGAAATCAGGAAGTGATGCATCACGTCCTGCGGTGAAGCCGGGCGGCATGCGCACATTTTGTTCCCTTTGCAGTCAGGAGAAAGAGGAAGAAAGATGAGACCACTCAGAGTTGCATTCGCGGTGGCTTTGGCGGTTATGGTCGTGTGTGCAGGCGGCGCAGTAGCCGCGGAGAGATCCTATGGCGGCGGGCATTCTGGCGGTGGACATTCAGAAGGTGGCCACTCGGGCGGTGGGCATTCCGGCGGGTACTCCCACGGTGGAGGTCATTACGGGGGGTACTCCTGGGGCTACTACGGCGGCCCGCGTTTTGGGGTGGTGATCGGAGGTCCTTACTGGGACCCTGGCTGGTATTACCCCTACTACATGCCGTACTCCCCCTACTACTATGGCTATCCGTATCCTGCGCCGATCGTGACCACACCGGCAGAGCCGCAGGAATATATCGAACGGTCTCAGGAACGGTACTCAGACGATGCGCCCGCACCTTCGGGGGTCTGGTACTATTGTCGGGAATCGAAGGCCTATTATCCTTATGTAAGGAATTGCCCGGGAGGCTGGCGGACCGTGCCGGCACGGCCGCCATCCGGGAAGGAAAGGTGATGCCATGCGTCGAGTTCTGATAGTATCGCTCATTGTGATGACTGTATCTCTTTCGGCGTGCGCTACGATGCCGACAGGGCCGAGCGTCATGTCCCTGCCCGGGGAGGGCAAGAGTTTCGAAGAGTTCCGCGCTGACGATGCGACCTGTCGCCATTTTGCCTATGAGCAGGTAGGCGGGGTGACGGGTCAGCAGGCTGCGCAGGATGCCGCGGTGAAGAGCGCGGTGGTAGGCACGGTGCTGGGGGCGGCGGCAGGTGCTGCCATCGGCAGCGCCTCGGGCGATATGGGCTCCGGAGCGGCGATAGGCGCCGGCGCCGGCCTGCTCTATGGCAGCGCTGCCGGCAGCAGCTATGCGTCCGGCTCCTACTATGCGGCCCAGCGTCGCTACGATCACGCCTATCTGCAGTGCATGTACGCGAAGGGGAACCAGATCCCCGGCTACCGGCGGTCGTCCGGCCGTTCAGGCGGGTATGGACCGGTCAGGAGGCAGTATGCCCCTCCGCCTCCAGCCGACTATCCGCCGCCCGACTATCCGCCCCCACCGGATGAGTAGTCTTTAGACGTGTTGTTTGCGACAAAAAGGGGCACGCTGCAGGGTGCCCCTTTCTACGTGGCACTTACTTCAGACTTCAGCAGTCGTGTCTGTTGGCTTGTTCCACCGGACCCATTTCTTCCTCTGCCATTGCACAACACCCTGATAAACCTTTACAATCTATAGGTACGGCAATGCGGAGCCGGCTTGGGCCCGGGATGCCGCGTACGACACGGGACACGGACTTGACGTCCACTGCATGTATATTTATTTTCGATAAAAGGAGATCAGGGATGAAGAAGCTTGTTTTATGTGGCGTGTTTATTTTCTTGTTCGTCATGGGTTCTGACAGGACATTTGCGAGCGGCGATCTGGCCGATCTGTCGAATGCCCAGATCGGGATCACCGACGCGAGTTCCATCAAGCTGACCGGGATGCAGGTCGAGGGGTGGCCGGGCACGTACTGGGCGGAATTCGCATGGGACAGTCAGCTGATGAAGTTTTCGCTCAAGGCCTCCGGCGCGGATGCCGTGCCCGAAACGTTTGACGGATGCGGCGGCACCATAGCGATAACGAACAGCACGATCGCGACCAACGGGAACAGCGCCTATGTTCTGCGTCTTACTCCTGACCCTGCGAACAGGAAGATCTATATATCGGCACAGCAGAGCCTCGGCTATCCTATCGTCTGTATCTCAAGCGGCATAATTACCCAGACGACCGAGACCTTTCAGCTTTTGTATAACGGCCAGGGGACCTTGTATCTCGACGGCAGCTGGACGGGCTGCGATACCGTAAATCCCGGCCAGACGATGACAGGATTTATTTCCGTGCCGGAGTGGTTCAGCTTCACGAAGGCGTATACGATTACGATATCGACTGCGTATGGTGAAACTCCCTCCGGTTTTACCTGCACCCCGTAGAGACCAAGGAAGTTTCAGCAGGCGCGGATATCCGTATGCGATCACGCGTGCGAGAGTGGCGGAACTGGCAGACGCGCTGGACTTAGGATCCAGTGGGCAACCGTAGGGGTTCGACTCCCCTCTCTCGCACCATCCATGTCTCCGGCGGCCGGTCTATCCCCCGACCACGCCGGCGATGTGCGGTCAAGGTCAGGGATACGACCTTCCTGCCTTGTCCTTGCATCAGACCCCTGCCTCATGACAATTCTTCATTTGTATACTCCCGAGTGTAGATTACAAAAGGAAACATCATCACCGCTGTCAAATACTTAACCTGTTGAAATCCATGAGATAGGGGATGCAGCGCTGGGCTGCATGACATCATGCGTGCGTTCGGCACTGCGGGCAACCCGTGCCGGGAGGAGATGGTTCCGGCAGGGAAAGACATCTCGGGGTCTTGTCAATAAGTGTGTAAAAAGCCATCAGGCGGCTATCCTTTCCAACACCTTTGATTCCTGTTTCTCCACGCCGTCGACGAACTTCTTTCCGCTATAGACATCGGCCAACAGCCAATGAC